>NZ_BAAAZN010000017.1:179199-204920 GCF_039536925.1 Amycolatopsis ultiminotia
TTGCCGGTCGGTGGGGCTGGGGATGTGGTAGGTGAGTTGCCGGTCGGTGGGGCTGGGGATGTGGTAGGTGAGTTGCCGGTCGGTGGGGCTGGGGATGTGGTAGGTGAGTTGCCGGTCGGTGGGGCTGGGGATGTGGTAGGTGAGTTGCCGGTCGGTGGGGCTGCGGATGCGATACGTGAGTTGCCGCTAGACGAGGTGAGTCCGGGGCTGCGGCAGGCAAGTCGCCGGTGTCTGGCGTTGCGGTAGCTCGATCGCCGGTCGATGGGACTGGGTTGCGGATGCGGTAGGTGGCTCGCCGGGCGATGGGATTGCGGCCGCGGCAGGTGCGTCGTCGGTAGGTGAGGTTGGAGATGCGGCAGGTGGGTTGCCGGTCTCTGGAGATGCGATCGGTGGGATGCGGTAGAAGCTTGCCCGTGGCTGGGTCGTGTTGCCGGGCTGGGTGA
This sequence comes from Amycolatopsis ultiminotia, assembly GCF_039536925.1. Classification (NCBI taxonomy): domain Bacteria; kingdom Bacillati; phylum Actinomycetota; class Actinomycetes; order Pseudonocardiales; family Pseudonocardiaceae; genus Amycolatopsis; species Amycolatopsis ultiminotia. The sequence continues at coordinate 179,643 of NZ_BAAAZN010000017.1, forward strand.
GGGCTTCTGGACTGCCGGGGACTCTCGTGCCGCGTCCGATGCGAGCGGGACTCTTGTACGCGGAGCGTGCTGTGGTGCCGGTCGGAGTCCCGCGAGACGAGGGGGACTATCGCGCGGTGCTGTTGGTCGGTGGCCGGTGGCCGGTGGCCGGTGGCCGGTGCGGTGGGGACCCTCGCGCTCGGCCACGGCGCGAGCGGGACTGTCGTGCGCCGCATTGGTCGGTAGCGGCCGTGCGACGGGGACTGTCGTGCCGTGGCGGTGGTGCGCCGGGGACATTGGTGCCGTAGCGGTTAGGTGCGAGGGGGACTTTGGCGCCGTACTGGCGGTGCGTGGGGGGCTGTCGTGCGGTAGCGGTGGTGCGTGGGGGACTGTCGTGCGGTAGCGGTGGTGCGTGGGGGACTGTCGTGCGGTAGCGGTGGTGCGTGGGGGACTGTCGTGCCGTGGCGGTGGTGCGCTGGGGACGTTGGTGTCGTAGCGGTTAGGTGCGAGGGGGACTTTGGCGCCGTACTGACGGTGCGCGGGGGACTGTCGTGCGGTAGCGGTGGTGCGCGGGGGACTGTCGTCGCGGGGCGAGAGGGCGCTTCGTACCGGGGGCCGGCGCGGTGTTGGTGCGCTGGTGACGATGTGGGGTGGGGTGCCGCCGACCAATGGCTCGTTGGGCGGTGAGGTTCCGGCTCGTCCTGTTGTGGTCGAGTCGGCTCGCGGCGTGAGTGTGCGGGGCCGGCGGATGGCCCATTCGCTTCGGGTGGCTGGACATGGCTTCCGGTCGATCGGCTCGTGCCAGGTTGCCTGGCTCGCGCCGGTCGGCTGCTGTGCGGCATGCTCCTGCCAGTGCCAGTGCCAGTGCCAGTGCCAGTGCCAGTGCCAGTGCCAGTGCCAGTGCCAGTGCCAGTGCGCACCATGTCTGGCGCTTGCCACATCCGGTCAGTGCCCGGTCGTCCTGGCTGATGTCAAAGGCCCTCGAACGTGCCGGGTGGTTGCCTCACAGCACGTCCGCGCCATGCCCGGCCTGGCTCGTACCATGGCCGGGCCGCGCCGTATCGGGCGATGTGCACCGTGCCGGGCTGCCCCGCGCCGGGTCGCGCTGCACGGCCGTGTCGCGGCGGGCCGCGCCGCATTGGTGCCACACGGGGTCGCGTTGCGCGGCCGCGTCGCACCGGCCCTACCGGGTCGCGCTGGATTGAACCCGGGGCGCATCGGGCGATGGCGCACCAGGTCGCGCTGCATTGGGCCGATGCGGCACCGGGCCGGGCTAAGCCGTGCCGGGTTGCCCACGCCGGGTTGCGCTGCACGGCCGTGCCATACCGGGGTCGCGCTGGGCCGGGCCGCGCCGCAGTGGGGCGATGCGGCATCGGGCTGGATGGCGCTGCATCGGACCGTCGCTCGGGGTGGGAGGACGTTCCGCGTACAGAAAAGCCGCCGGTCTCAGAACCACTCCGGTCCCGGGGTTCGGTGGTTTGGTTGCCATCCGGTTGCTTCGGTCAGGCGGGTCGAGATGATCCGTTGCGAGCGGGCCAGTACCGACATCGGGCCGAAGAGGCTCGCTGCCCACTGGGGCAGTGCGCGGGGGTGCGGTATTCCTGCGGCGGCGGCCATTGCCTCGCCGAGTTGTTGTTTCCGGACCGGGGTTGCGCCGACGTTGTAGGTTCCGCTCGGGGCGCGGAGGGCGGCTACCGCTGCGGCGGCCGCGTCGTCCGGGTGGACGGCGGTCGTCCAGGCGGTTCGGCGGCCGGTGATGAGCGGGGCTCCGTGGCGGGCTGCGGCCAGTTGTGCCTTCGTCATCGCGTCGTCGCCGACCAGGGTGGCGATGCGCAACCGGACCGCGGTTCGGCCGTCTGCTTCCAGCGCGGCGATGTTCGCGTGCCCGACGACTGAAGTGGCGGTAGGGAAGCGGGCGTCCAACGGGGCTTCTTCGTCCAATTCGGACTCACCGCCGTCCGCGTAGGCGAGGGAAATGCCTTCCTGCACCACGATTCCCACCTCGTCAACGCGACGTATCGCCGCGGCGAGTGTTTGCGTGCCCGAAGTGCGCAGCCGGTCGTTCTCGGCCCACGCGGAACGGAAGGCCGCGCGTTTCACCGCGGGGATCCGCGTGGCCAGGTTCAGCACGGCGTCGTGCCCGCGCAGCGCGGCGGTGAGGGCGTCCAGGTCGAACACGTCACCGGGCACCGGCTTCGCGCCGGTCTCCCGTACTGCACGCGTTCGCGATTCCGCCCGTACCAGCCCGCTGACCTCGTGCCCCTCCGTCAACAGCTGCTGCACGGCGGGGACCCCCAGTACGCCCGTCGCGCCGATCACCATCACTCGCATGTCCTGCTCCTCTCGGGTTCTCCCGGGGTGGACGGGACAGCGCGACCGGACGTGACAGCGATCAGCCGCCGGTGAGCGTGCCCACTTCGCCGGCCGGCGGGACGGCGACGGTGACCGGCGTGCCCCAGCCGGAATACCGCGCGGTGATCCGGGCATCGCCGGGCTCACCGGCGGCCTGCAGCACCGGCGACAGGTCCAGTACCAGCTGCAACGGCCGGTGCTGCTGGTCGAGCCACAGCTCCAGCGGGACGGTCGTGCCGCGGCCGGCCAGACGGGCCATCGCGTCCGCCGGCAGGCCCGCGGGCAGCTCGGAACCGAGCTTCGCCAGGTCGACGGTCAGGTGGTAGTGCTCGGCCGGGGTGTTTCCGAACCGGGTGTCCTCACTGGCGGCGAGGGTCCCCGCCGTGCGCACCTGGGTGAGCGTGCGCCCGGGGTCGTTCTGCTCGGCCAGCTGGGTCAGGCTGCCGCCGAGGACCTGCGAGAACGGATCGTTGCCGTCCGGCGACACCTGCACCCACGGCTTGCCGCCGGTCACCTGGTCCCGCGCGCCGTCCGGCACTTTCGCGTACAGGGCACGGTCGACGAGCCGCAGTTCGAGCGGTTCGCCGACGTAGTCCGTGGTCATCGTCAGTGACGTACCGGCGCGGTCGAAGCGTGCTTGCCCCTGTCCGTGCGACACGAACGTCCCGGTGGTGACGTCGGTGGTGAACCTCGCGGAGTGCCCGGCCAGCGTCGCGGCGGAGGCGGCGTCGGCCAGCGCCTGCGCGTCGGCGAACCGGTGCGACTCTCCACCGGAGCATCCGGCCGCGGCCACCAGCGCGGCGCACACCACGGCCGTCCTGCGCATCCGGAAACCCCCTCTGACCGGCCGAAAGCGTCCTTACGAAAACACAGCACGCGCGGTCGCCCCGTTCGGGGGAACGCGGACTACCGGCAGTAAACGCGAAAACGGGCCCCGAGCCGGGTGGCTCGGGGCCCGTGGCAGCGGCCCGGCTCAGTGGCCGAGCTTCTTCACGATCTCGCTGAAATCGCCGACCTGGTCGGCGGGCGGCGCGGCGACGTCCACCGGGGCACCCCAGTCGGTGTACTTCACGGTGACCTTGCCCGCGCCCTGCGCACCGGCGCCCATGGCCTGCATCAGCGCCGATTCGTCCATGGTGACCTGCACCGGCAGCTGGTCCTTGTCGAGCCACAGCTCGGCAGGGATCTTGATGTCCTTGCCCGCCAGCATCTGCGTCACCTTGCTCTTGACCTCCGCGGGGAGGTTGCCGGTGAACTGGTCGACCGCCTTGTTGACGTCCAGTTCGACCCGGTAGTGGTTGACCTGCCGGCCGCCCAGCTGGGTCTGGTCGGAGCCGATGATCCGGCCCGCCTTGGCAACCTGGTCGAGGATCTGCGTCGGGTCACTCTGCTTCGACGCCTGCGACATCGACTGGCTGAAGGTCTGCGAAAGCGGGTCCGTGGCGTCCGGGGAGATCTTCAGCCACGGCTTGTCGGTACCGAACTGCGCAGCCTGTTCGGCAGGCACCTTCATGTAGATCGTCTTGTCGACGTAGCGCATGTCGGTGCTGCCGTCCGGGCTGTCCATGGTGAGGGTGAACTTCGGGTCCTGGCCGTCGAAGCTCATCGCGCCCTTCGCGGTCACCGCCTTGCCGCCCATCGACATGTCCATCGAGATCTTGGCCGACTTCGACTTCGCGGTGCCCTGCTTGGCTGCGTCGGCCAGCTTGAGCGCGTCGCCGAACGGTGCGGCGAGCCCGCTGCCGGACTGGTCCTGTGCCTGGCCTGCCGGGGAGGCGGTGCCGTTCTCGGTCTTCGAGCCACATCCGGTCAATGCGAGCGCCAGCGCGGCACCCGCCGCGACGGCGAAGGTGGTGGTCTTGCGCATGTGTCCCCCTGGGAAGGTCGGTCGGGTGTCCGTTCTGCAACCGTGGTAGTGCCAGGCCACCGTAACGGTTACGCCCGTTCGGGTGATACCGCGGCGGCCGGGCCGGTGCCGATGGGACGCCGCCCGGCGCGAGCGGGTTCCCTCCGGAAGCGGCACCGGTGGATCAGGACTCCGCGCCGCCCGCGCGGGACACCAGCAGCCGGCGCAGCGAGGCCAGCCGGTCGGCGTCCGCGGGGGTCTGGCGGACGACGTCGTCCAGCGCGCAGCCCGGATCCTCCGGCGGGCCGAGGTGCCCGCAGTTCGACGGGCATTCCTCGGCGGCTTCGGCGAACTCCTCGAACGCCTCGACGATGTCGTCCGCGGTCACGTGCGCCAGGCCGAACGAGCGCACCCCCGGGGTGTCGATCACCCAGCCACTGCCGGGCAGCGGCAACGCGACCGCCGCCACCGACGTGTGCCGTCCCTTGCCCACCGAGCTCACGTCGCCGGTGGCCAGTTCGGCGTCCGGCACCAGCCGGTTGACCAGCGTGGACTTACCGACGCCGGAGTGCCCGACCAGCGCCGTCACCCGGTCTTCCAGCCGCTGTGCGAGCCCGTCGGGGGCTTCGTCGTGGCGGGTGACGACGGTCGGCACGTCGAGGCCCGCGTAACCGGTGAGCAGCTCGTCCGGGCTTGCCAGGTCCGCCTTGGTCAGGCACAGCACCGGTGCCAGCCCGCCCGCATAGCAGGCGACCAGGCAACGGTCGATGAATCCGGGGCGCGGGGGCGGATCGGCCAGCGAGGTGACGATGAGCAACTGTGCGGCGTTGGCCACCACCACTCGCTCATGCGGATCGGTGTCGTCGGCGGTACGGCGCAGCACACTGCTGCGCTCCTCGACGCGGATGATCCGGGCGAGCGTGTCCGGCTTCCCCGAAACGTCGCCGACCAGCGCGACCACGTCCCCGACGACCACCGAAACCCGGCCCATCTCGCGTGCCCGCATCGCGGTGACGATGCGGTCCGGATCGGCGTCCACCGCGCACGTCCAGCGCCCGCGGTCCTTGCCGACGACCATCGCGGTGACCGCGTCCGCGTGCTCCGGCCTGCGTTTGCTGCGGGGCCTGGAACCCTTGCCGGGACGGATCCGCACGTCGGATTCGTCCAGCCGTCTCCAGTCGCCTCGCGCCAAACCGCCCACGTCCTCCCGGTAGTCCTGCCTGGTCGAATGATCCCACGCCGGTCGCGCGCCGCCCGGTCAGCGTGCGACGATGGCCGGCGAGGCACCTTCGAGGAGGTTGGCATGTGCGGCCGTTACGCCGCGACCAAGGACCCGGCGAAGCTCGTGGAAGAGTTCGCCGCAGTCGACCTGACCGAGGGCAGGGCCAGGGCGGATCACAACGTCGCGCCCACGAAGAACGTCGTCACGGTGGTGCAGCGGCATCCGCGCGATGCCGAGGGCCAGGTACTCGAAGAGGAGCCCGCGCAACGGTCGCTGCGGATCATGCGCTGGGGCCTCGTGCCGTTCTGGGCCAAGGACGTGTCGGTCGGCTCGCGGATGATCAACACCCGTGCGGAGACGGCGAAGGAAAAGCCCGCGTTCAAGCGCGCGCTCGCCGCACGGCGGTGCCTGGTGCCTGCCGACGGCTGGTTCGAGTGGCGCCGCACGGGCAAGGAGAAGGAGCCGTTCTACATGAACGACCCGTCCGGCGCATCGATCGCGTTCGGCGGGATCTGGGAGAGCTGGCGGCCCAAGGACGATGCGGACGCCGACCCGCTGATCACCTTCTCGATCATCACCACCGATGCCGAGGGCCAGCTCACCGACGTGCACCACCGGATGCCGCTGATCGTGCCGCGCGAGGCCTGGACGGGCTGGCTCGACCCGGACCGGTCCGAAGTGGACGAACTGCTCGTGCCGACGCCGCCGCCGATCGTCGAGTCACTCGAACTGCGCCCGGTGTCGAATCTGGTGAACAACGTCCGCAACAACGGACCCGAGCTGCTGCAGCGGGCCGACGACGGCCAGGCGGTGGACTCGTTGTTCGACCTGCCGAAGCCATGACCACGCTGGAGATCGCCACCGGATACGGCACCGCGCGTGCCGAGCTGCACTGCGCGAAGGACGGTGGCGCGGTACTGCTGCTCGGCCACGGCGCGGGCGGCGGTATCGGAGCGAAGGACCTGGTGGCGGTCACCGGCGCGGCGAAGGCGGCGGGGGTGCACGTGGCGCTCGTCGAGCAGCCGTACCGGGTGGCCGGCCGGCGCGCACCCGCCCCGGCCAAGCAACTGGACTCGGCGTGGCTCACCGTCGCCGACGAGCTGTCTTCCCGTTTCGACGCGCTGCCTCTGGTGTTCGGCGGCCGGTCGTCGGGCGCACGGGTGGCGTGCCGCACGTCCGCGGAGGGCCAGGCGGTCGCGGTGCTGTGCCTGGCGTTCCCGGAACACCCACCGGGCCGCCCGGAGAAGACCCGCCAGCCCGAGCTCGACGCGGTGACCGTCCCGGCACTGGTGATCCAGGGCGAGCGCGACCCGTTCGGCCGCCCCGCCCCGTCCCCGCACCACGAGATCGTGACGGTCGGCGGTGACCACAGCCTGTCCTCCGATCTGGACACAGTGGCCCGCGCAGCGACGGAATGGCTGGGACGGGTACTACGGCCGCACTGGTGAGCCATTGTGGATAACTCGACCGGACGGTGCCGCAGGTCGGCGTGCGCTACCCAGGGTTGTCCACAACCCGGCGACCCGGTGGACAACACCCGCCGACTCGGGCACGGGACCGATGCTGCCGGATACGCTGGGCTGGTCGACCTTCAGAAACCAGCGGCTCGCCCGAACCCGGCACCATCCCGAAGCCCACCGCCGTCCAGACCCCGGAACCCAACCGTTTTGCGTCCTCCGAGGCCAGGGTGGCGCTGGGACCCTGGCGGCTTCCGGACTCCGGCCGCTGCCGGAACCTAGGTGGCTGCCGGGGCTCGCCTGCCTGCGGGACTGGGCGACCTTCGGGCTTCAGCCGCCCGCTGGTACGCGGAGCGTACTGCGGGACCGAGCCGACCTTCACGACCTGGGCGACGCGCGCTCCGCATGCAAGACCTCGGGATCTGGGCGAGCCTCCGGGACCCGGCCGACTTGTGGGACCCGGGCTGACCTCCGGAGCCCAGCTGACCTGTGGGATCTGGGCGAGCCTCTGGGACCCGGCCGGTCTCCGGGACCCCGCTAACGTCCGGAGGCCCCGCCGATCTCCGGGACCTAGCCAACCTCCGGAATCCGACCGACCTTCGGAACCTGGCTAACGTCCGGAGACCCGGCCGATCTCCGGGACCTAGCCAACCTCCGGAATCCGACCGACCTTCGGAACCCGGCTGACCTTCGGGACCCGGCCGATCTTCGGGATCTAGCCAACCTCCGGAATCCGACCGACCTTCGGAACCCGGCTGACCTTCGGGACCCGACCAACCCCCGAGCCCCAGCCAACCTTCGAGACCCAGCCACCCCCAAGGCTCAGTGGGTTGCGATGGGCGCTACCACGGCGTTCGTCAGGCGGGCCAGGTCGGTGGGGGCGAGTTCGACTTCGAGGCCCCTGCGGCCGGCTGAGCAGTAGATCGTCGGGAAGGTTTCGGCTGAGGCGTCCAGGACCACCGGTAGCCGGGTGCGGTGGCCTAGGGGGGAGATGCCGCCGAGGACGTAGCCGGTCGCTCGCTGGGCGGCGGACGGGTCGGCCATTTTCGCCCGTTTGCCGCCCGTGGCGGCGGCCAGTGCTTTGAGGTCCAGCTGGCCGGTCACCGGGACCACACCGACGGTGAGTGCCGTCGACGTCCGCGACCAGGGTCTTGAACACCCTTGCCTGCTCCAGGCCCAGTGCCTCGACCGCCTCCAGGCCGTAGGACTCCGCGCGCGGATCGTGGTCGTAGGCGTGCACGGTGTGCGCCACCTGCTGTTTCGTGAGCAGCGCCGTCGCCGGTGTTCCCTTGCCCGCCATGGTGCTCGAGTCTAGGAAACGGGATGGGAATGCGCTGCCGCCACCTGCTGTTGAACACATCGTGACCACCACGCTCACTACTTCCCGCCCCAACCGGAGCCGTCCCCGGGCAGGCTTCACCGGTCCGCGCGTAAACTCGGAGGCGCCGTATGCGCGTCCGCGCATCGACGCCGAACGGGAAGGGAACGGTTTGCCGAGCACCCCCAACTCCGCGCCGGAGACGGCGGCCGACGAGCTGGAGCTTGCCGAGCGCTTCGAGCGCGACGCGATGCCCCTGCTCGACCAGCTGTATTCGGCTGCGATGCGGATGACCCGCAACCCCTCCGATGCCGAGGACCTGGTCCAGGAGACCTACCTGAAGGCCTACGCGGCGTTCGCGTCCTTCAAGGCCGGCACGAACCTCAAGGCGTGGATGTACCGCATCCTCACCAACACCTACATCAACGGCTACCGCAAACGTCAGCGGCAGCCGGTGCAGCAGCCGACGGAGGAGATCTCCGACTGGCAGATCGCGCGGGCGGAGAGCCACACCTCCGCCGGGCTGCGTTCGGCCGAGGTCGAGGCGATGGACAACCTGCCCGACACCGACGTCAAGGCAGCGCTGCAGAAGCTTCCCGAGGAGTTCCGGCTGGCGGTCTACCTTGCCGACGTCGAGGGCTTCGCGTACAAGGAGATCGCCGAGATCATGGACACGCCGATCGGTACCGTGATGTCCCGGCTGCACCGTGGCCGCGCCCAGCTGCGCGACCTGCTGGCCGACGTCGCGCGTGAGCGCGGCTTCATCCGCGGGGGCCGCGAGGAGGTGGCGAAGCGATGAGCACGGAGGACTCGCCGGAGGCCAAGATCCGGTGTGAGGACGCGCTGGCCGAGATCTACCTGCTGCTGGACAGCGAGTGCAGCCCGCAGCGCGACGCGGAGCTGCGCCGGCACATCGAGGACTGTCCGCCCTGCCTCGAGGAGTACGGCATCGACGGGCAGCTCAAGCAGCTGCTGGCCCGCAAGTGCGGCGGCGAGCACGCCCCGGCGGAGCTGAAGAGCAGGCTGCGCGCCTCGATCCGGCAGACCGTGGCCACCCAGGGTGGCGTCACCGTGGAGCGCACCGAGATCACCGTCGAGCAGCGCACCGGCGAGTAGCCCAAGACGACGACGGCCCCCGTACCGATGCGGTGCGGGGGCCGTGTCGTGTCCGGGCGCGAGCTCAGGCGTTGGGCTTCTTGCCGTGGTTGGCGCCGTTCTTCTTGCGGTCGCGACGCTTGCGGGCGCGTTTCGACATGCTTCTCTCCTCGGTGTGCGCTGCGTGGCCCGGGTGCGGGGTGCGAAGCACCGGCCGGGCTCGGGTCAACCGCTCCAGTGTGTCATGCGGGCCCGGCCTGACCGGCGGCGCCCGTGCTCTGCGCCGTAGGCTCGGAGGGGACGAGCCGAGGAGGACACCGGGATGACCGATCGCAGCAGCCTGCCCGTACCGGGAAGGGACAGTTAGCCGTGTCCACGCTCTCCGACCTGCTTGCCGAGAACACCGGCCTGCCCGGCGAGGCGGCCGACCACCTGCAGACCGTCGTCGCGGAGTGGCAGTTGCTCGCCGACCTCTCGTTCGCCGATTTCCTGCTGTGGGTTCCGGTCGCGGAGGAACTCCAGCTCGACGGCGGCGATTTCGTGTGCGTCGCGCACGCCCGGCCCACCACCGCACCCACCGCGCACCCGGAGGACGTGGTCGGCACCCGGTTCACCGTCGACGAACACCCGCAGCTGGCCAAGGCGATGCGCGAGATGAAGATCGGCCGCGAGGAGGATCCGCACTGGTACCGCGATCTGCCGATGCGGCGTGAGGCGGTGCCGGTGAGCTTCGGCGGCGAGGTGATCGCGGTGCTCAGCCGCGAAACGAACCTCGCCGCGCCCCGCGTGCCGAGCCCGTTGGAGATCGCCTACCTCGGCAGTGCCGGCGACCTGTGCCAGATGATCGTGGACGGCACCTTCCCGCCGGCGAGCGGCAACGAGGCCGACACGCACACCAGCCCGCGGGTCGGGGACGGCCTGGTCCGGCTCGATGCGAGCGGGACCGTGGTGTTCGCCAGTCCCAACGGACTGTCCGCCTACCACCGGATGGGGCACGAGGCGGATCTGGTCGGGCAGCGGCTGGCGCCGCTGACCCGGTCGCTGATCCGGGATCCGTTCGATGCCACCGAGGTGTCGCACCGGATCATCGAGGCACTCGACGGCAAACCCTCCACCCGCACCGAGGCCGATTCGAAGCTCGGCGCGGTGGTGCTGTTCCGCGCGCTGCCGCTGCGCCCGGCCGGGCAGCCCGCGGGCGCGCTGGTCCTGGTGCGGGACGTCACCGAGGTCAAACGCCGGGACCGGGCGCTGCTGTCGAAGGACGCCACGATCCGCGAGATCCACCACCGCGTGAAGAACAACCTGCAGACCGTGGCCGCCCTGTTGCGGTTGCAGTCGCGGCGCACCACGAGCGACGAGGCGCGGCTGGCGCTGGGTGAATCGGTGCGGCGGGTGTCGTCGATCGCGATGGTGCACGAGGCGTTGTCCATCTCCGTGGACGAACGCGTCGACCTGGACAAGCTCCTGGACAACGTGCTGCCGATGGTCGGTGAGGTGGCCACCGCGGAATCGCAGGTGGGCCTCACGCGCAAGGGCTCGTTCGGGGTCGTGGTGGCGGAGATCGCGACGCCGCTGGTGATGGTGCTCGCCGAACTCGTGCAGAACGCCATCGAACACGCCTTCCCGCAAGGACGGCCGGGCAAGGTGGAGCTGATCGTGGAACGGTCGGCGCGCTGGCTCGACGTGCTCATCCGGGACAACGGCCGCGGTCTGCCGTCCGGGTTCTCCCTGGAACGCAGTGACGGGCTGGGTCTGCAGATCGTGCGCACCCTCGTGGAATCGGAACTGCGCGGATCGCTGTCCCTGCGCAAGATCCGCACGGACGACGAAGGCAACCGCGTGCCAGGAACCGAGGCTGCACTGCGGATCCCGTTGTCCCGTCGGCTCTGAACGACGGATGTGTCCGAAGTGGAACGATCCACATCGGACACGACGAAGGGCCGGTACCGAAGTGGTACCGGCCCGTTCGACGTTGTTCCGCGGGAGGACTGGGAAGTCCTGATGAGACGGCACCCGGGTGCGGGGTGACCCGTCTCGATTGTTACGCTGAAACCGGATATGTGTCGCCAAATGCGGCGCGGGCGCAGAAGTGCCCGCCGGGCGAACGTGTGTTGCTACCGGTTTCGGGTGGTGCTGAGCCGGGGAGGCTCAGGCGGTGGTCCGCGTGCCGATGTGCGTACGGCGGCGCTTGAGCGCGCGTCGCTCGTCCTCGCTCATGCCGCCCCACACGCCTGCGTCCTGGCCGCTGGCCAGAGCCCAGGCCAGGCAGTCGGAGGCGACGGTGCAGCGGTGGCACACGGCCTTTGCCTCGGAGACCTGCAGCAGAGCCGGACCGCTGGTTCCCACCGGGAAGAACAGCTCGGGGTCCTCGTCTCGGCAGGACGCGTCGTGGCGCCAGTCCATGTTCGTGAGCTCCTTCACAGTGACGCGGGAGGGCCGCGCCACAGTCGTCATGGCGGTCGTGTTTTTGGGTGCTTGTGAATGCTTTCACGAAGCACCGCGTTCGACAAGGGTTTCCGGAAGATCGGTGAGTCAGCTCACCCGGCCGAGCTATGCCCCTGACCTGCGGTTTCTGTCCGAAACGGGCCGCAGGACGGAAGGCCGATGCGGTGAGCGGAGGTTCTGCGTCGACGAACGGCAGAAGGCACTTTGCCGGGGGCGATCAGTGGTCGTTCGATCACGCAATTACCGTGAGTGCATCCGGCACGCTCTGGAATTCCACTCGCGTCCGTTGCCCCACGAGGTCGCCGTCGACCTGGAAATGTACCGGTTGAGCTGCATCGATGCGGACCAGCGGCAGATCGTCCCGGCGCATCAGCCTGCGTCCGTGCTGGTCGCTGTCGGTGAGCAGAGCTTGCCGTACATGCGTGCACACGGTGGGCAAGCTCAGACCGCTCAGCGCGAACAGGCCGAGTCCGGTGTCGAACGAGCAGCCCGAGTTGAGGTGCACCGCACGTTCGCCGAGGTAGCTCCACGGATCGGTGTTGGAGACGAAGGCGGTCACCACCTCCGCGGGCTCCTCGCCGGGGATCCGCACGGTCAGCGTGGGACGGCCGAGTGGCGGGCGGAAGTAGGAGCGGACCGCGGCCCGCAGGTAGAGGCCCGCGGTGGTCTGCTTGCCCCGGCGCTTCGCGACCCTGCCGACGACGTCGGCGTCCCAGCCGAGTCCGGCGTTGAAGGTGAACCAGTGCCGGTCGGCCCTGCCGAGCCCGACCCGGCGGCGCCGGTCGGTCTCCAGCGCAGTGAGCAGCCGGTGGGTGGCCTCGACCGGATCGGCAGGCAGTCCGAGCGCACGGGCGAACACGTTGGCCGACCCACCGGGCACGACGCCGAGCGTCGGCACCGCGCCGGCCTCATCCGGGGACCCGCCGGAATCCGAGAGCAGCCCGTTGACGACCTCGTTCACCGTGCCGTCGCCGCCGTGCGCCACGACCAGGTCGATGCCGTCGCGCGCGGCCGCCCTCGCCACGGCCATCGCGTGGCCGCGGTAGTCGGTCTCCACGACGTCGAGCTTGACCTGGCTGGCGAGCGCGTGCGCCAGCACGTCCCGGCCACCCGGGGTGGTCGAGGTGGCCTGGGGGTTCACGACGAGGATGGCGCGCACTACCGCAGAGTAGGTGACGCTCGCCGGACAGGAGAACCTCCGGCGGCACAAGGTGACGCGAAGCTCAGCGGCCGCGAGTGCCGTCCTCGGCACGGTTACCGGTGACCCTGTGGCGGGCGGTCCTCCTTTGCCCACGGCGACTCTGTGCATCGTGACAAGTGCACCCGGGCCGACCGCCCGCTCATCGACGACACCCCGATTTTTACCTGGCCGCCGCCGCGCGAAAACGGCCGACCGGGTGGCATACCATCGAAAGTGCTCACGTATTGTGACCCGCCCTGGTCGGGTGCCTGTGCTCCCGCAAAGCAGCTGAAAGGCCGCGCCCGTGTCGTTGCCCGAGAACCCGCCGCCGACGCCGATCGAGGTCCGCCTCGCCGGGCTGTTCACCGGACTGCCCGGTCTCGGGCTGCTGGTCCTCGGCGTGGTGATCCTGGTCGAGGGACTCGGCACGCCACCGCGGCCGGGGAACAACATCTGGGCCGAGTTCAGCACCTACGCGGTGCTGGCGCTGGCCTTCCTCGCCGCGTCGATCGGGCTGCTGCTCGGCCGCACCTGGGCGCGGTCCCCGGGGGTGGTGGTCGCGCTGCTGCTCATCGGCGTGGGCTGGTACATCCTCGGTCCGTCCGGTCAACCACTGTGGGGCGCGCCGATCGGGCTGTTCGGGATTGCCGCACTGGTACTGCTGTTCCGCCGCCCGGCTCGCGCGTGGGCACTCGGCATGCGCGAGGACGAGACCGAGGAAGAAGCCGCCGAACGCGGCGGGCTGGCGGGCAGGCGCGCGGAACGGGAAGGCCGCGAGCGCAAGTAAGGCCGGGATTCGTCACGGCCGACCGGTAACGGCGGCCCGGACGGACCCAGCCTGGCGCGGCGCGGCATCCGGGTGTGCGCCCCGGGTACGTAGCGGAAGCAGCCGGAGTACGGCGCGGGTGTGCCGGACCCGCTGGGCGCGGGGCGGGTGCTTCGGATCAGTCGGGCGACGCGGCGGGTCAGCCGAGGTGCGGTGCGGGCTCGCAGCGGGTCAGTCGGGTGCGGCGGGTCGGCAGGAGGTGCCGTGCCGGTGCGCAGCCGGGCTGGGTGCCGCGGGCCAGCAGGAAGTGCGGTGCGGGTGCGCAGCCGGACTGGGTGCGAATGTGCGGCTAGTTCGTCGGCGACGGAATGAGCTGGCTCGGCTCAGGCTTCCTTGGCCAGAGCGCGCAGTGGTTCGTCGGTCAGCCGGTACACCGACCAGCCGTCCTGGGGCAGGGCGCCCAGTGCGCGGTAGAACCCGATGGCCGGGTTCCAGTCCAGGACCGACCACTCCAGCCGCTGGTAGTCGCGGGCCACGCACTCCTCCGCCAGTGCCGCCAGCAGTGCCTTGCCGAGACCGGATCCGCGTAGCTTCTCGTGGACGAAGAGGTCTTCGAGGTGGATGCCGTGCGTGCCGCGCCAGGTGGAGAAGTTGAGGAACCACAAGGCGAAACCGCCGATCGCACCGTCCACTTCGGCCACATGGCCGAACAGCGCGGGAGCGGGCGAGAACAGCGCGGTACGCAACTGTGCCGCGGTGAGGTGGCATTCCTCCGGCGCACGTTCGTAGTCGGCCAGTGCGTGGACCAGCTCGACCACGGCGTCGACGTCGTCGGACCGGATCCGCCGCACCCGCGGGTCGGACACCTCAAGCCTCCAGCGCGGGCAGCAGGTTCAGATGCTCGACCTGCGGTTCGCCGCGTTCGTCGCCGAGTACCGCGAGCCCGGCCGGGTCGAGTCCGAAGTGGACACCGGCCTCGGCGGGCAGGCCGATCCAGCGTGCCACGAGCACCCGGCTGAAGTGCCCGTGGCCGACCAGGACCACGTCGCCGTTCTCGATTTCGCTGCGGGCCCGGTCGAGCAGCTTGTCCGCGCGGGCACCGACGTCCGCCGCGCTTTCCCCGCCGGGTACCGGATGGGTCCAGATGGTCCAGCCGGGCACCGTTTCGCGGATGGCCGAGGTGGTCACGCCCTCGTAGTCGCCGTAATCCCATTCGGCCAGGTCGTCGGTGACTTCGTCGACGCGCAGGCCGGCCAGCTCCGCAGTGCGCAGCGCGCGGCCGCGTGGGCTGGACAGCACGAGCTTCGGCCCGCCGAGCAGCGTGCGGAGGGTGCCGCCCGCTGCGCGAGCCTGCTCCTCGCCCGCCGCGGTGAGCGGGATGTCGGTGTGCCCGGTGTGCCTGCCGTTGACCGACCACTCGGTCTGGCCGTGCCGGAGAAGAAAGAGCTGATGTGCCACGAGGCCGAATATAGCCGTGCCCCGGTTTGCCGGTCGGGTGACCGGTGTGCTTGTCTACTCGTGAGTAACTTCACTGGGAGGTGCTGGATGGCGTTGCTCTCGACCTACCCGCTGTGGCGCGGCCTGGTTGGCAAACCCGGTGGTAAGCAGCTGTTTTCCGCCGCGATGTGCTTGCGTGTGCCGTACTTCGGCACGGTGCTGCCGACGGTGCGGGAGCTGCGTGCAGGGCACTGTTCGGTGACCGCGCCGAAGTGGTGGGGTGTGCACAACCACATCGGCACCTTTCACGCGATCGCCGCCTGCAATCTCGCCGAAATCGCCATGGGCATGCTGGCCGAGGCCACTGTTCCGGCCTCGCACCGGTGGCTGCCCAAGGGGATGGAAGTGAGTTATGTCGCGAAAGCGGAAACCGGTCTGCGCGCGGTCGCCGAACTGCCGGAGATCCCGGCCTTCGGCGACGACGGCTTCGACCTCCCGGTGCCGGTGCGGATCATCGACGCACGCGGCGCCACGGTGGTCACCGCCACGATCACGATCTGGATCACCCCTCGCAAGCCCTAGCGCGGCAACGGCTTCTCGCTGCGGCGATCAGCTCGCTGCGACGGCGACTGTCGCGTCGAGGGGCGGACTGCTGCGGTGGCGGCTTCCATGCCGAGGGCGGTCCGCTGTGGCTTCCGTTGAGTGGAGTGGGCTTGCGGTGGTGACGGCTTCTCGTCGAGGGGAGTGGGCTCGCCGCGGTGACGGCTTCTCGTCGAGAGGGGCGGTCTGTGGTGGTGACGGCTTCTCGTCGAGAGGGGCGGTGTGTCGCGGCAATGGCTTCCGTGGGCGGAGTTGCTCGCTCTGGTGACTACTTCCGCTTTGTGGAACTTCCCGTCGTGGCAACGGTTTCCGGGTGGCCGCTGTCCGGTTGGCCCGGCCGGGTGAAACCGGCGCCGGCTACCAGGCAAATGCGAAAATTCTTCAACTCTGGTCTTGTCAGCCCGCGAACCCGTAGTCAGGATTGCCGTTCATGCCCTCTCTGAGCCGTCGCCGATTCCTCGGCCTTGCCGCGTTGAACACCGCTGCCACGTTCGGGTTGACCAGTATTTCGGCGAATTCCGCACGGGCTGCGACGCCGTTGCCGGAGTACTCCCCGGCGGTGGTGATCGGCACCGGGTACGGCGCGGCGGCCACCGCGCTGCGGCTCGGTGAGGCGGGTGTTTCCACGCTGATGCTCGAAATGGGCCAGTTGTGGCACGACCCGGGTCCGGACGGCAAGGTCTTCTGCCAGATGCTCAATCCGGACCGGCGGGCGATGTGGTTCAAGAACCGCACCGAGGCGCCGCTCGCGTCGTTCCTGTGGCTGGACATCGCCAACCGCGACATCGATCCCTACGCCGGTGTCCTCGATCGGGTGAACTTCGGCGACATGTCGGTGTACCTCGGCCGCGGTGTCGGCGGTGGCTCGCTGGTGAACGGCGCGATGGCGGTGACCCCGAAACGGTCGTACTTCGAGGAAATCCTGCCGCAGGTCGATGCGGACGAGATGTACGGCAAGTACTTCCCGCGCGCCAACACGGCACTGGGCATGAACCGGGTCGACCCGAACTGGTTCGAGACCTGCCGTTCCTACCAGTACGCGCGGGTTTCCCGGAAAGCCGCGGAAAAGGCCGGGTTCCAGACCACGTTCGTGCCGAGCGTCTACGATTTCGGCTACCTCGAGCAGGAAGAAGCGGGCACGGTCGAGCGGTCCGCACTCGCCTCCGAGGTGATCTACGGCAACAACCACGGCAAGCGCTCGCTGGACCGGAGCTACCTCTCCGCCGCGCTCGGCACCGGGCACGTGACCATCCAGACGCTGCACGAGGTCCGCGAGATCATCCAGCAGCCCGATGGTTCCTACACCCTCGTCGTCCGCGAAATCGATCCCCACGGCACGGTGCTGGCGACCAAGCACGTGACCACGAAGCACCTCTTCCTCGGTGCGGGCAGCCTCGGCTCGACCGAACTGCTGCTGCGTGCCCGCGAAACCGGACGGCTGCCGAGGCTGCCCGAGGCGGTCGGACAGGGCTGGGGCACCAACGGCAACGTGATGCTCGGCCGCGCCAACCACGTCTGGGACACCACGGGCAGCCTGCAGTCCGGGATGCCCGCGCTCGGCATCGACAACTGGCACGATCCGGTGCACCCGGTGTTCGCGGAGATCGCGCCGGTGCCCGCCGGGCTCGAAACCTGGGTGAGCCTGTACTTGGCGATCACGAAAAACCCCGAACGCGGCCACTTCACCTACGATCCCGGCAGTGATTCGGCGAAGTTGCAGTGGACCGCCGCACAGGGCCAGCCGTCCGTCGATGCCGCGAAAGCACTGTTCGACAAGATCAACTCGGCGAACTCCACGATCTACCGGCACGACCTGTTCGGCGACACCCGGCCGTTCGAGAACCGGTTCACCTACCACCCGCTCGGCGGGCTGGTGCTCGGCGAGGCGACCGACGGCTACGGGCGCGTGAAGGGTTACCGCAACCTCTACGTCACCGACGGATCGCTGATCCCCGGCAGCACCGGGGTGAACCCGTTCGTGACGATCACCGCGCTGGCCGAGCGCAATATCGAACGGGTGCTCGCCGAGGACGCCGTGGGGTGAGTGCTCAGTGCCGGGCCGAGCGCAGCTTCTCGTAATAGCCGGCGCAGTCCTCGTAGAGCGGCAGCAATCCCTGGTCACGGGCTTGCGCGAGGCTCGGCGCGGTGCGGTCCTTTTCAGACACGACGGGGGTGAGCTCGTTCGGCCACGGCAGGCCGAGCTCCGGGTCGAGCGGGTCGACGCCGTGCTCGCCGGACGGGTTGTAGGGCTCCGAGCACAGGTACGTCATCACGGTGTTGTCCTCGAGGGCCACGAAGGCGTGCCCCAGCCCTTCGGCGACGTAGACCGCGTTGAACTCCCGTGCGTCGATCAGCACCGAATCCCAGCGGCCGAACGTCGGCGAGCCGACCCGCAGGTCCACCACCACGTCCAGCAGGGAGCCCGCCGGGCAGTAGAGGTACTTCGACTGGCCGGGTGGGGTGTCGGCGAAGTGGACACCGCGGATGACCCCGCGCCGGGAGACGCTGTGGTTGGTCTGGCCGACCCGCAGCGGATGCCCGGTCGCGCGGACCAGCGCCTCCTCCTGGAACGGCGCGACGAACAGACCGCGGTCGTCCGGGAACACCCGCGGGGTGAATACGTAGGCGTCGGCGACCTCGAGCGGGCGGAAGTCCATGAGCTCACCATATCGAGTGCTTTTCGACCCGCGGACGCCGCGGTCCGGGATTGCTGAATCGGTTCCGTGCCAGGGAAAACCGCGTTCCGAAACCGGACGGACGTCTTGGGAGTAGGGGTTGTGGTGGCGCAACCCGCGGAATCTGTGACGTGAACCGCACCGAGGGGTCGCGACCCGGTCCTCGCCTGTCATGATTGCCGGACCGCAGCGTCCGCGGCCATCGCCACACCCCACGGATCGGATGGCTGCCGTGACGCCTCGCCGACAGGCCGGCGCTACCGCGCTGGGCTGCCGTACGGAGGACTAGTTCCATCGGGGCCGGGTGCGCCTTCGCCCGTACCGGATGGTCCCCCGCTCGCAGTCCCAGGAGTGTTTCGCATGACCCAGATCCACCCGCCGAATTCCGTCATTCCTTCGGGGCGGACCCCGGAGACGACGACAGGAAACCCGATGACCGACCAAGCCGGCAGCACTACCGCCGCCGCGGTGACCGACGCCGAGATCTTCACCGGGCACGAGGGCGGCAAGCTCGCCGTCGCGGCCACCCGGCCGATCGCCGACCCGCGTGACCTCTCGATCGCCTACACGCCCGGCGTGGCGAAGGTGAGCCGCGCGATCGCCGAGGACGCCGCCAAGGCGAAGCGCTACACCTGGGCCGACCGGCTCGTCGCGGTGGTCAGCGACGGTACCGCGGTGCTCGGCCTCGGGGACATCGGCGCGAGCGCCTCGCTGCCGGTGATGGAGGGCAAGTCGGTGCTGTTCAAGACCTTCGGCGGCCTCGACTCGATCCCGCTGGTGCTCGACACCACCGACGTCGACGAGATCGTCGAGACGCTGGTGCGGCTGCGCCCGTCGTTCGGCGCGGTCAACCTGGAGGACATCTCCGCACCGCGGTGCTTCGAGCTGGAGGACAAGCTCAAGGAAGCGCTCGACTGCCCGGTCATGCACGACGACCAGCACGGCACCGCGATCGTCACGCTCGCCGCGCTGCGCGGGGCGAACCTGGTGCTCGACCGCGACATCGCGGGCGAGCGCGTGGTCATCTCCGGTGCGGGTGCGGCAGGGGTGGCCTGCGCCCGGATCCTGCTCGCGGCCGGGGTGGCCGACGTGACCGTGCTCGATTCGCGCGGCATCCTGCACACCGGGCGGGAGGGACTGAACCCGATCAAGCAGCAGCTCGCGGAGACCACCAACAAGGCGGGCCACACCGGCGGGCTCGCCGAGGCGCTGCGCGGCGCCGACGTGTTCCTCGGGCTGTCCGGTGCGACGATCGAGCCGGAGCTGCTGTCCACCATGGCGGACGACGCGATCGTGTTCGCACTGTCCAATCCGGACCCGGAGGTGCATCCGGACGACGCCGCGCGGCACGCCGCGATCGTCGCCACCGGGCGCAGTGACTTCCCCAACCAGATCAACAACGTGCTGGCCTTCCCCGGTGTGTTCCGCGGGGCGCTCGACGCCGGTGCGCGGGCGATCACCGAGAACATGAAGCTGGCCGCGGCGGACGCGATCGTCGCGGTGGCGTCCGACGACCTCGGCCGCGACCGGATCGTGCCGAGCCCGCTCGACCCGCGCGTCGCACCGGAGGTGGCCGCGGCCGTCGCGAAGGCGGCCGAGCAGGACGGCGTCGCCGGCTGAGCGATCCCCATTAAAGGGCTCCCCGGTGCTCAGCCGGGGAGCCCTTTCGCGCGGTCAGGTCCGTTCCGGCCCGCCGCACGCGGTCCTCAGCCGGGCAGGAGTTCGGCCAGCCGGTGCCGTGGCACGTCGACGAGCCGGAGATCCGCCAGGTCCGGCGGGGCGTCCAGCACCGCATTGGCGAGCCGGGCGTGCCCGCGGGTCAGCAGGTCCGAGGGATGCTCGACCAGATCGGCCACCACCACCGCGTGCCGGTTGTCCGGCGTGCTGCGCAACAGGCGCAACCGGTACTTGGCCGACACCAGGCCGGTGAGCGCGGCCTGGGCCTGCGCGTCGCCGAGGTCGGGGTGGTTGTTCGGGACCAGCAGGGCCAGCCGTCGCGCGTTGGTACCCAGCAGGGTGCGCAGCAACCACGGGCCGGGGTCGCCGGAGAGGTCCATCGCGACCGCGTCGCCCTCCGGGCCCGAACTCGCCCAGCCGACCGGACGGGTCTCCAGCGCGAGCCCGCCCTCGGCGGCGATCTCGCGCACGGCGGCCAGCAGCGCGGGCTTGGTCCCCGGCGCTTCCACCGACTGCGGACCGCGGGTGTAGATCGTGGAGTTTCCCTTGCGTCCGCCGGCTTTCTTCGCTTTCGCGGTCGGCTGGCACACGTACAGGTCGGCCGCACCGCCGATCGCCTGCGCACCGGTGTAGCGGTTGAAGTCCGGCAGGATCGCTTCGAAGGTCAGGCCGAGTGTCGCGAGTGAACGTTGCACCTGCGCGCCCAGCGCCGGGTGCCGCGGGCTGTAGCCGTAGGCGAGCAGGATCCGGCCGAGGGTCGGCTCCCGCAGCGCCTGCACCGCTCGTGCCGCGAACAGCCCCATCCCTTCCGGCGTGTACGGCGGATCGCTGAACACGAGGTCCGCGGTGCCGGTCACCGACGGCGGGAGCCCGACGCGCAGATCGGTGTGCACGGTGCGGATCGCGCGTTCGCTCGTTGCGTCCAGGTAGGACAGAACGCGCTCGTCGAGATCCACCACGCTCAGCTGTGCCTGCGGGCACACCGCGTGCACGGCCAGCGACGTCAGGTCGTGGTCGCCGAGGAAAAGCACCGGGGTGCGGCGCAAGTCGTACCGCGAATCCAGCCACAGCGCGCGCCGCAGGATCGTCTCCGGCGTGGCCTGTACGTGATCGAGGGCGGCCAGCGGCGGCGGCACGGCGGCGATCCGCTCGGCCAGCGCGGCGAGCAACTCCGGCCGCGCGGCCACCGCGGCGTCGAGCGGATCGGGCAGCTCCGGCAACGCGTAGGTCCGGTAGGCGGGGCACGCCCGCGGGGTGATCCGGACTCCCGCGGCGGACCGCTCCAGATCCGCCTCCAGCGCGGCCAGCACGTCCTCCACACTGCGGCGCGGCGCGCCGGTCAGCCGCACCAGGTCGGCGAGTTCGTGCGGGCCGGTGCGCAGCAGACCGAGCACCTGGTACAGCGGGCGGACCGCGGCACCGTGCGCGGCGAGCACGTCGTCGAGAGCGGTCACGGTGGCCGAGCCTAGCTCGCCAGTTTGTGGGACACGCTGCCAAGGGTTGCCGATTCGGCTACGGTCGTTGCTGCGTCCGATCGAGGGAGAAGTCTGTGACAATCGAGTTTCGCGACGTCACCAAACGGTATCCGGATGGCACCGTCGCCGTCGACGGGCTCTCCCTCACGGTGGAGGACGGCACGATCACCGTCTTCGTCGGCCCCTCCGGCTGCGGCAAGACGACCTCGCTGCGCATGATCAACCGGATGGTCGAGCCCACCGCCGGCAGCGTACTGCTGGACGGCGAGGACGTGGCCGCGCGCGATCCGGCGGTACTGCGCCGCGGGATCGGCTACGTGATCCAGCACGCCGGGCTCTTTCCACACCGGACAGTGCTGGACAACGTCGCCACCGTGCCGCTGCTGTCCGGATGGGACAAGCGCAAGGCCCGCGCGCGAGCGGGCGAGCTGCTGGAAACGGTCGGCCTGCCCGAAGGGCTCGGCAAGCGGTACCCGGCGCAGCTGTCCGGCGGGCAGCAGCAGCGCGTCGGTGTCGCCCGCGCGCTCGCCGCCGATTCGCCGGTGCTGCTGATGGACGAGCCGTTCTCCGCGGTCGACCCGATCGTCCGCGAAGGGCTGCAGGACGAGCTGTTGCGGCTGCAGTCCCAGCTGGGCAAGACCATCGTGTTCGTCACGCACGACATCGACGAGGCGGTCCGGCTCGGGGACAAGGTCGCGGTGATGCGCGTCGGCGGGAAGCTGGCCCAGTACGGCACCCCGTCGGAGGTGCTGCGCCAACCGGTGGACGATTTCGTCGCCTCCTTCGTCGGCCGCGACCGCGGCTACCGCGGGCTGTCCTTCCTCTCCGCGGCCGGCGTGGAGGTCTCGCCGGTGCACACCGTCGAGGTCGGCAGCACAGTGGACAGTCCGTCGCAGGGCTGGCTGCTCGCGGTGAACAACGACAAGCAGCCGCGCGGCTGGCTGCCACCCGGCTCCACTGTGGACGGTTCGCTGACCGAAACCGACCTCGTGGCGGGCGGATCGCTCTACATCCAGGGCACGCCGATCCGTGGTGCGCTGGATGCCGCACTGTCCTCGCCCGCCAGTCTCGGCGTGGTCGTGGACGAGCAGCTGCGGGTGCTCGGCACGGTGGTCGCACACCAGGTCCTGGACGTGATCGAGGCTTCCCCGCAGGGGTCCTGATGGGTGGCTTCTTCGACGAGCTCGGCCGCTATCTGTCCAGTGCGAACAACCGCGGCGAGCTACTCGGCGACCTCGGCGAGCACATCTACCTCGCGCTGGTACCGCTGGTGCTCGGGATCGTGCTGGCGATCCTGCTCGGCTGGCTCGGGCACCGCAGCCGGGCGGTGCGCAGTGTGCTGCTGGTGCTGTCGAACCTGCTGTACACGATCCCGTCGCTCGCGTTGTTCGTGGTGATCCCCGGCATCATCGGCACCAAGATCCTGGACAGCGTGAACGTGATCGTCGCGCTCACCATCTACACCACCGCGCTGCTGGTGCGGCCGGTGCTGGACGCACTGGACGCGGTGCCGCCGCACATCGTCGCGGCCGCGACGGCGATCGGCTACCGCGGGCCGCGCCGGTTCTTCGGGGTGGAGCTGCCGCTTTCGGTGCCGGTGCTGGCCGCGGGCGTGCGGGTGGCGGCGGTGAGCAATATCAGCCTGGTGAGCGTCGGCGCGCTGATCGGTACCGGCGGGCTCGGCGTGCTGTTCACCGACGGGTTCCAGCGTGAGTACTTCTCGCCGATCGTGGTGAGCATCGTGCTCACCCTGCTGCTCGCACTCGTCGTCGACTTGCTGCTGGTGCAGCTGCGCAATCTCCTCACCCCCTGGGAGCGCGCGAGCCGTACCACGGCCGGAGCGGAGGTGACGGCCGGATGATCGGCGACGTCTTCGGCTGGTTCACCACGGCCGCGAACTGGCAGGGCGCGGACGGGATCGGCGCACGGCTGGGCGAGCACGTGGGCTACGTGCTGCTCGCCCTCGTCATCGCGCTGGTGATCGCGGTCCCGCTGGGCCTGTTCGTGGGGCACACCGGACGCGGCGGGGTGGTGCTGGTCAGCGCAGGCAATGCGATCCGCGCGCTGCCGACGCTGGGGCTGATCACGTTCCTGTTCCTGCTCTTCACCGAGAGCACCACGGCCACCGTGATCGGGCTCGTGGTGCTGGCGATCCCGCCGGTGCTCGCGGGTACCTACGCCGGACTGCTCGCGGCCGAACACGACGTGGTGGACGCCGCGCAGGGTATCGGCATGACCGGCTGGCAGCGGCTGTGGCAGGTGGAGGTGCCGATCGCGCTGCCGCTGGTGCTCGGCGGGATCCGCAACGCCGTGCTGCAGCTGATCGCGACCGCGGCGGTGGCCGCCTACATCGGGCTCGGCGGGCTCGGCCGGTTCCTGTTCGACGGACTGGCCATTTTGGACTACACCAAGGTGGTCGCCGGCGCGATACTGACCGCCTTGCTGGCGATCGTGTTCGACCTGCTGCTCGCCGCGGTGCAACGAGCGCTGGTGCCGAAGGGAGTCCGGCTGGCCGCGAAGGCGGCATCCGGCCGGGCGGTGTCCGCGGGAGGCGTGGCGTGAAGCGGCTGGGAGTACTCGTGGCGGGGCTTGCCCTGCTGGTGTCGGCGTGCGGCAACCCGCTCGCGGGCGGCGGTGAGGGCGGTAATTCGGGCGACCTCATCATCGGTGCGTCCGACGTCGGGGAAAGCCTGCTGCTGGCCCAGATCTACGCCGGTGCGCTGCGCAACGCGGGTGCCGGCAACGTCACCGTGCGTCCGCCGGTCGGCAGCCGCGAGGTCGTGGTGAAGGCGCTGCAGGACAAATCGTTGTCCGTGGTGCCGGACTACAGCGGAAACCTGTTGCGGTACTTCGACAAGAACGCCGAGCAGACCACGTCGCAGGACGTCTACGCGCAGCTGAAGCAGAAGCTGCCCGCCGGGTTCGAGGTGCTGGACCAGTCCCCGGCGGAGGACAAGGACCTGCTCGTGGTGGGCCGAAAGCTCGCCGACTCCGGCGTGCGGACGTTCTCCGATCTCGGCCCGCGTTGCAAGGACCTGGTGATGGGCGGGCCGGGGCAGTGGAGCAGCCGGTGGAAGGACCGGATCAAGCAGCTCTACGGCTGCGAGTTCAAGGAGATCCGCACCACCGACACCGGCGGCCCGGTGACCGTGGCCGCGCTGAAGTCGGGCGAGGTGCAGGTGGCCGACCTGTTCAGTACCTCCTCCACCATCGCGGCCAACGGTTTCGCCCCGCTCGAGGACGACAAGCACATGTTCCCGGCACAGAACATCGTGCCACTGGCCGCGAAGGGCGTGCTGGACCCACGCGAGACCGCCGCGCTCAACCGCGTCTCCGCAGCGCTGACCACCGAACAGCTGACCGAGCTGAACGTCCAGTTCACCGAGGAGAAGCGCAACCCCCTCGACATCGCGGACGACTTCCTGGCACACAACGGCCTCAAGGCCTAGGTGCACTGACAATGTCTTGGTCTAAGCGGCCACGGTGTGGAGGATGACCGTTGGTCGGTAGATGATGGCGAGTTTGTCGTAGCGGGTAGCCAGGCCTTGTCATTGCTTGAGCAGGGTGAGGCGGTGTTCGACGGCGTTGGGGCGGTGGTAGTCGACCGGGTCGAAGGCGGGTGGCCGGCCGCCGCGGGAACCGTGGTGTCTGCGGTGCCCTGCTTGATCGGCAGGTTCGGGTAGCACAGCGGTGATGCCGTGGTTGCGCGGATGTCCGCGGGTCGCGTTCGAGGAGTAGGCCTTGTCGTCGCGGG
>NZ_BAAAZN010000018.1:0-88413 GCF_039536925.1 Amycolatopsis ultiminotia
GCGTTGCAGCACGGTGTCCCCGGTTCCGTCGCCGGCCATCCGCCGGTGCCAGGTCCAGATCGTCTGCCACGGACCGAATACCGCCGGCACGTCCCGTCAGGCGATCCCGCATCGATACCGGTAGATGGTCCCTTCGACCATCGATCGGGCATCGGAGAACGGTCGGCCTTGTTTACCGGTGCGGACCGGCGGCAGGTCTTCGATCAAGGTCCACCGATCGTCTGACAGCAACTGAAACCGCGACACACCCGGCAGCATCTCAACCGCCAGCAGAAACCTTTGCCAGACACGCCTTAGGTGTACTGACCACGGTGGTGGGCGCCGAGCCCAAGATCGGGCTACGGCTGTCTGCACAATGCCGTGGATGACCGTTTCCGGCTGGCCTGCCGGGGATTCCTGCTCGAGAGGAGCAGGGAAACCGCGCATGTCGACCCGACGTGGTTGCCCACCTGCCAGCACCATCTCGGCCACACTGCACTCGGTGGCAAACCCAACCTCAGCGGGGAGAACAACCAGGTACCCCCTGACCAGGCGACCTCGGTAGCCGGCCGGATCGGGCACCGGTCGGTCGCCACTACGCGAGTCAGCGTGCTTGCCGTCCCGGCCGGAGTGTCCGGCACAGCTCTTGACAGGTCCACCCGGTGAGTGTAATCGTTTCCACACCAGGATGGAAACGTTTACACACTCGCAAAGGAGCGCCATGGCTACTCCGGTCATCATCGACTGCGATCCCGGGCACGACGACGTCTTCGCCCTCTGGCTCGCTGCCGGGACGCCGGCGATCGACCTGCTCGGCGTCACGACGGTCGGCGGGAACGGCCGCCTGGAGCACACGACGAACAACGCGCGGGTCGCGCTCACCGTGGCCGGCGTGACGGGCGTGCCCATCGCCGCCGGGGCCGACCGGCCGCTGCGCCGCGAGCTCACTCCGGCGACCTGGATCCACGGTGCCAACGCGCTCGGCGGTCCGGAGCTGCCGACGCCCACGGTTCCGCTGGACGAGCGCAGTGCGATCGAACTGATCTCGGACATCCTCGAGAACGCGGCGGAGCCGGTCACCCTGATCCCGACGGGGCCGCTCACCAACATCGCGATGCTGCTGCAGCAGCGAGCCGATCTTCGCGGGAAGATCAAGGAAATCATCTGGATGGGCGGCTCGACGGGTCGTGGGAACGTGGGTGCCTATCCCGAGTTCAACGCCTGGGTGGACCCGGAGGCGGCCGATCTCGTGTTCGGGTCCGGACTTCCCGTCACGATGGTCGGGCTGAACATCTCGCACCAGGCACTGATCACGAAGGAAGTGCTCGAGTCGATCGGGGCGATCGGGAACGAAACGAGTGCGTTCGGGGTCGAACTGCTCCGCTTCTTCTGCAGCACCTACGAAGCGGTCGAAGGGATGCCGGAGGGGCCGTTACACGACCCGATCACGGTGGCGATCGCGATCGACCGGGCCGTTGCCACCGTTCAGCGCAGCCACGTCGATGTCGAGACCAAGGGCGAGTTCACTGCCGGGGCCACCGCGGTCGACCTGCACGACATGCTCGGCAAGGAACCGAATGCGGACATCGCGATCACGTTGGATGTGCCCAAATTCTGGCAGTTGATCCGCGAGGCCGTCGCAGCTCTCAAGTAGTGCTGCGGGGAACCGTTCTCGTGGGCAGGCGTGCCGTCGAACCGCCCTCGCGCAGCGTCGTGCGAAGCCGCACGTGCGATCCGGTCTCGCCGGCATCGTCGATCTGCTGCATCAGCTGGGCGACTGCGACTTCGGCGATCTTCGCCATCGGCTGCTGCACCGTGGTGAGGGTCGGATTGCAGATGTCGGCGAGGATCGTGCCGTCGAAACCGGTGATCAGCACATCTCCGGGAACCGACATCTCCCGCCGGACGAACCCGGAAAGGAGGCCGGTGGCGATGAGATCGTCGCCCGCGATCACCGCGTCCGGCAGTTCGGCGCGGCGCATCAACTGGTTCGCCGCCGAAAGGCCGAACTCGAACAGGTACCGGTCGATGATCGGCCGCTGCGCCACGAGGCCGAGTTCTTCCACGCCCGTCGTGAACGCCTTTTTGCGCTCCCGGCCGACCGAGGTCCGGTTGTCCGCGCCGACGAATACGACGGTTTTGGCACCTTGTTCGAAAACGTGCCGCAGTACCTGCCCGATCCCATCCGCGTTGTCCACGCCGACGAAGGTCAGCGTCGAATCGTCCTTGACCCGGCGGTCGACCTGCACCAGTGGCAGCTGCCGGGCGATCTTCGTAATGGTGGGCCGCGAGCGGTCGAAGTACGCCGGGACCACGAATATGCCCCGGACTCTCCGGCTGGCCAGCGCTTCGAGGCGTTCCACCTCGCGGTCGAGTTCACCGTGCGAGTCCGCGATGAGCAATTTCAGGTTACGTCGGGAAAGCTGGTCCTCGAACTCGTGGACAAGGGATGCGTAGAACGGATTGCTGACCATGGGAACGACGATTCCGACAACGCCGTCCGAACCTTCACGCAGGGCCTTGCCCAGGGTGTTCACCCGGTAGCCGAGACGATCCGCGGTCTCCCGGACGAGCCGCATCGATGCTTCCGACACCCGGCCCTTTCCGCCGAGCGCCCGCGATGCGGTTGCAATCGAGACGCCCGCGGCGTCGGCAACATCCCGAAGTGAAACCGCCATTACCCCACCGTCAATTCCGAGACCACGTCGGATAAGTCTAGCACATTGCAGAACCAACCAGAGAGGCTGGAAACGATGTCCGTGAGCCAAACTCGGTCCAGATCTTCGGTCACGACACTGATGGTGGCACTGCTTTCCGCATGTCTGGCTTTCCAGTTGAACGCAAGTATGCTCAGCCCCGCCCTCGTGTCAATTCAGCATCAATTGAACGTCAGTGCCGGTGCCGTGGCGAATACGCAAACCGCGTTCTTCACCGCCGCTGCCATGTTCGCGCTTTTCCTCCCCCGGCTGGCGGACATCGCCGGACGGCGTCGGGTGCTCTGCGGCGCGCTGGTGCTGATGGCCGTGGGGTGTGTGCTCGCCGCGCTCTCGACCGACGTAGAGATGCTCTTCGCCGGCCGGATCATCCAGGGTGCATCCGGGCCGGTGATCCCGATCGCGCTGGTGATGGTGCGCGTCGAGGTACCTGAGCCGAAGAAGTACGGGACGCTCATGGGAGTGGTGACCGCGGTCAACGGCGGGATCGCCGGATTCGACGCACTGCTCGGTGGCTATCTCGTCACCCAGCACGGGTTTCACTCGATCTTCTGGACCATGGCCGCGGTCGCCGTCGTCGCGGCGGTCCTGGTCGGTTTGCTGACCCCGGAGTCCTTCGGTGCCGACCGGCGGCGCCTGGACGTCGGCGGAACGGTTCTGCTCGTCGTCGCCGTCGGTGCGGCTCTGATCGCCGTCAACGAGATGGGCAAGCTCGGCAACGCGAACTGGTTCATCGCCACCGGAACTGCCGTGCTCGCAGCCGTGGCCTTCGCGGTGTTCTGGATCGTCGGGGGACGCCACCGGGCTCCCTTGGTCCCGATCGCCCAGCTTCGAGAACGCTCCACCTGGGCGCTGGTCAGCACGACCGCACTGACTCTTGGCGGCGTTTTCGCCATGATGAACGGCATTCTGCCCGCCCTCGCGCAGGACGGCGCGCTCGGTTTCCGCCTCGACGCCGAAGCGGTCTCGGCGCTCGTCCTGACGCCCTACGCGGTCGCCGGATTGCTGATGGGACCGATCGCCGGACGGCTCGCTGCCGGCTTCGGTTACAAGAGCATGCTGCGGCTGGGCCTCGCCGGCGCTGCCGCGGGAATGCTTGCGCTGGCCTTCGGCGTGCACGGCAACTCCACGGCGTTCCTGTTCGTCGCCGCCGTCTGGGTCGGGGTCACCTACGCCGGCATGGCGAACATCATGCTCAACGGGCTCGGGATCGTGCTCAGCCCGCACGACCGGCCGGGCTCCCTCCCCGGGCTGAACACCGGGGCGTTCAACGTCGGCGCCGGTCTCAGCTTCCTGGTCATCTACGCGGTTCAAGCCACCGCGGCGCCCTCTCCCTCGGCACCCGCCGCCGGGTATGTCGCCGCCGCGATCGGCAGCGCGGTGTTCCTTGCCTGCGCTTTTGCTATGTCGTTCACGATCCCCCGCCCCGTTTCCGCAGAGGCGACGGTTCCCCAGAATGCGAGTACCCGTTGAGCACCGGTCGAATTGCCGGCATCGGTTCGGTGAACCTCGATCATTACCTGCGCGTTCCGGCGATTCCGCAGCCGGGAGAAACCGTCCTGGCCGGGTCCGTGCACACCAGCGTGGGCGGAAAGTCCTTCAACCAGGCTGCTGCCGCACGTCTGCTCGGCGGCGACGTGGAGTTCGTCGCGATGGTCGGCGCCGACGGCCCGGCGCGTGCGGTCAAGGACGACCTCCGGGACCTCGGGATCGCCTCGGACCGGGTGCTCGTGTGTCAGGACGAACCGACCGGTTCGGCCTTCATCAGCGTCGACGACGCCGGTGAGAACGCCATCGTCGTCGTGCAAGGTGCCAATGCGAGGCTGACCGCGACCGACGAGGTCGACGCTGCGGTTGCGGAGGCGGAGGTCGTTCTCCTCGCTCTGGAGATCTCCGCCGAAACGGTCGCCGCCTGCGCTCGCCGGGCCGCGGCGAACGGCGCGAAAGTGGTGCTCAATCTTTCGCCCTACCGACCGGTGACCGAGGACCTCCTTCGTGACTGTTTCGTGGTCATCGTCAATCATCACGAGCTGACTCGGTTGCTGTCCGGCACCGCAACCCCGGATCTCACGGGTTCCTGGGCGGAGACCGCGGCCACCCTCCGGCGAAGGGGCATCCGCCGCGCCATCGTGACACTGGGATCCCGTGGATCCGTTCTCTTCGAATCCGGCGAGTACACCCGTATTTCCGCGGTGCCGGTAAGGGCCGTCGACACCACCGGCAGTGGCGATGCGTTCGCCGGCGCGATCGGCTACGGCCTTTCGATCGGTCTTGATCTCGCCGAGGCAGCCGGACTTGCCTCCGAAGTGGGCGCGTTCGCGGCGACCGGGCCCGGGGCCCGCCGTTCGTACCCGACCATGCAGCAGCTGACAGCCTGGCGCACGTCGGTTGGTTTCGGGCGACCGAACTGCCGGCCGGGCCGGCATACCGACCGGACGGCCGGGTGCCGCTAGAGCCGGTCGAACGCCGGGGAGTAGCGGAATTCGCCGCGGTTGCGCTGGGTGTAGGCGGCCAGCGGGAGAGCCTGGAAGTGCGGTGCCCAGTCCGGTACCGGTGGTGTGATGCCCAGCGTGCCGGCCAGCACGAAGCCGAAACGGGAGTAGTACGCCGGGTTGCCGAGCAGGACCACCAGTGACTTGCCGAGTGCGTTGGCAGCGCCGACCGTCGCGTGTACCAGTGCCGAGCCGACGCCGGAGCGTTGCCGGTCGGGTAGCACGCCCAGCGGGCCGAAGCCGATCGCGGACTCCGGGTCGTCGCCGAGCCGGGCGGGGCTGGCGCAGGAGTGTCCGACGATCTGCCCGGCCCGGACCGCGACCAGCGACAGCGCCGGAATCAGGTCCCCGTCGCCGCGCAGCTCGTCGACGAGCCGGGCTTCCGGGAGCTCACCGGACACGTCCGGATTGTGCGGACGGAAGGCGGCGGTGTGCAGCGCGTGGATCGCGGGTGCGTCGGCATCGTCGGCTTGGCGGATCAGCATGAACGCCAGTCTCGCGCAGTCCCCGCGACGAGGAAAACGAGATTCCCGCGAAGCGCCCGCGAGGGTTGCGGGCTAGGAACCTCGCCATGCGCACCGAGGCAGCCGGCTACCGGCGCAGGATCAACCTGCTGAACCAGGTGCTCGCCGGGTTGCAACGGGTCGGCATCGTGTTCGGCGAGATGCGGATGCTGACCGTCACCGGACGGCACAGCGGCAAGCCGCGGACGTTCCCGATCGAGCTCGTCCACCTCGGCGGGACGCAGTACCTGATCCAGGTCTTCCCGAAGGCCGACTGGGTGGCCAACGCGCGGGCCGCGGGCGGCGGCACGCTGGCGCGCGGGCGCCGGTCGAGCGAGGTCCGGCTCGTCGAGCTGCCAATCGAACAACGACGGCCGATCCTGCGCGAGATGATCCTGACGTGTCCGCCCGACGTGGCCGACCGCTACGTGACCGTCGGGATGACGGCCGCACCGACCGCAGACGCTGTCGTGGCGGCCGCGGAGCGCATCGCGGTGTTCCGGGTCGAACCAGGCTGAGCCCTACTGTGCATCGGCGCCGTCTCGAAGTGGCGCCGTCGGGCAGCGACACCACCCGGAACTGAAGCCATCCGACACTTGGCAATGCCCGGAAACGGCGGAGGCCGCCGCGGGCGAACCCGTGGCGGCCTCTGCCTTCGGTTACCCGGTGCTCAGTCGAACGCCTTCGCGATCAGCGCCTTCTGCTCCACCTCGTGCACCTTGGACGAACCGGCCGACGGGGCGGCCATCGGGCGGCGCGCCACGACCTCGAGACCGGCGAAGACCTCCGGGAACTTGCGCGGCAGGTTGAGCCCGAAGAACGGCCAGGCACCCTGGTTTTCCGGCTCTTCCTGGACCCAGGCGACCTGCTGCGCGTTCGGGTAGCGATCGAGCGCGGCCAGCAGCTTCTTCTTGGGCAGCGGGTAGTACTGCTCGATCCGCACGATCGCGACGTCGTTCGCCTCGCGCCTGGTCTGCTCGGCCAGCAGTTCCCAGTACAGCTTGCCCGAGGTCAGCAGCACCTTGCGAACCTTGGCCGGGTCGACGGCGGGGTCGTCGATGACCGACAGGAACCGGCTCTGCCCGGTGAAGTCCGCGACGTCCGAGGTGGCCGCCTTGTTCCGCAGCATCGACTTCGGCGTGAAGACGATCAGCGGACGCTGGATGCCGTCCAGGGCGTGCCGGCGCAGCAGGTGGAAGTAGTTCGCCGGGGTGGACGGCACCGCCACGGTCATCGAGGCTTCCGCGCACAGCGAGAGGAAGCGCTCGATACGGCCGGAGGTGTGGTCCGGGCCCTGACCTTCGTGGCCGTGCGGCAGCAGCAGCACCACGTCCGAGCGCTGGCCCCATTTGGCCTCACCGGAGGAGATGTACTCGTCGATGACGCTTTGCGCGCCGTTGACGAAGTCGCCGAACTGCGCCTCCCACATGACCAGCGATTCCGAGTTGGCCACGGAGTAGCCGTACTCGAAGCCGACCGCGGCGTACTCCGACAGTGCGGAGTCGTAGATCATCACGCGGCCCTGGTCTTCGGCCAGGTGCTGCAGCGGTGAGTACTCCTGTCCGGTGCGGCGGTCGATGTAGACCGAGTGGCGCTGGGTGAAGGTGCCGCGCCGGGAGTCCTGGCCGGACAGCCGCACGAGGCGGCCTTCCAGCGCCAGCGATCCGAACGCGAGCAGCTCGCCGAACGCCCAGTCGATGCCGCCTTCCCGGGACATCTTGTGCCGGCGTTCCATCACCGGCTTGACCCGCGGGTGCGGGGTGAAGCCCTCGGGCAGGTCCACGAAGGCGTTGCCGATGTGCTCGACGACGTCCTGCGAGACCGCGGTGGTGACCTTGGCCGGGATCTGCTGCTCTTCCTCCACCGAGGGGCTCGCCTTCGCCGGGTGCTTCTCCAGTTCGCGCACCTCGTTGAAGACGTGTTCGAGCTGGCTGGAGAAGTCGCGCAGCGCGGCCTCGGCCTCTTCCACGGAGATGTCGCCGCGGCCGATCAGCGATTCGGTGTAGCCCTTCCGGACCGAGCGCTTGGTGTCGATGATGTCGTACATTGCCGGCTGCGTCATCGACGGGTCGTCGCCCTCGTTGTGCCCGCGGCGGCGGTAGCAGATCAGGTCGATCACCACGTCCTTGTGGAACGCCTGGCGGTACTCCACGGCCAGCTTGGCCACCCAGTGCGCGGCCTCCGGGTCGTCGCCGTTGACGTGGAAGATCGGCGAGCCGATCATCTTCGCCACGTCGGTGGCGTACTGGCTGGAGCGCGAGTGCTCCGGCGCGGTGGTGAAGCCGACCTGGTTGTTCACGATCACGTGCACGGTGCCGCCGGTGCGGTACCCGCGCAGCAGCGCGAGGTTCAGCGTCTCGGCGACCACGCCCTGTCCGGCGAAGGCCGCGTCGCCGTGCATCAGCACCGGCAGCACGGTGTAGCCCTCGCCGCCCTTGTCGAGGATGTCCTGCTTCGCGCGGACGATGCCCTCGAGCACCGGGTCGACGGTCTCCAGATGCGACGGGTTCGCGGTGAGCGACACCTTGGTCTCACCGTCGCCGAACATCCGGAAGTACTTGCCCTCGGCGCCGAGGTGGTACTTCACGTCGCCGGAGCCGTGTGCCTGGCCGGGGTCGAGATTGCCCTCGAACTCCTGGAAGATCTGGCTGATCGGCTTGCCGACGATGTTGGCCAGCACGTTGAGCCGGCCACGGTGCGGCATGCCGATGACGACCTCGTCCAGCTCGTGCTCGGCCGCCTTGTCCAGCAGCGTGTCCAGCAGCGGGATCGCGGTCTCACCGCCTTCGAGGGAGAACCGCTTCTGGCCGACGTACTTGGTCTGCAGGAAGGTCTCGAACGCCTCGGCCGCGTTGAGCTTGGAGAGCACGTACTTCTGCACCGCGGGGTCCGGCTTCTCGTGCGGGATCTCGACCCGCTCCTGGATCCAGCGCCGTTCCTCGGGGTCGAGGATGTGCGTGTATTCGATGCCGACCGTGCGGCAGTAGGAGTTGCGCAGCACGCCGAGGATGTCGCGCAGCTTCATCCGCTCCTGGCCGGCGAAACCGCCGACCGGGAACTCGCGGTCGAGGTCCCACAGGGTGAGGCTGTGCGAGAGCACGTCGAGGTCGTGGTGGCTGCGCTGGCGGTAGTTCAGCGGATCGGTGTCGGCCATCAGGTGCCCGCGCATGCGGAACGCCTCGATCAGCTCGATCACGCGCGCGGTCTTGTCGACCGGGCCGTCCGGCAGGTCGGCGACCCAGCGGATCGGCTCGTACGGCAGCCGCAGGCTGGTGAAGACGTCGTCGTAGAAGCCGTCCTCGCCGAGCAGGAGTTCGTGGATCCGCTTGAGGTACTCGCCGGACTCCGCGCCCTGGATGATGCGGTGGTCATAGGTCGAGGTCAGCGTCATGATCTTGCTGACCGCGAGGTCGATCAGCGTCTTCTCGCTGGTGCCCTCGAACGCGGCCGGGTACTGCATCGCGCCGACACCGATGATCGCGCCCTGGCCTGCCTGCAGCCGCGGCACCGAGTGGTTGGTGCCGATGCCGCCGGGGTTGGTCAGCGAGATGGTGGTGCCGGAGAAGTCGTCCGCGGTGAGCTTGTTGGTGCGGGCCTTCTTGATGATGTCCTC
Organism: Amycolatopsis ultiminotia; assembly: GCF_039536925.1. NCBI lineage: Bacteria > Bacillati > Actinomycetota > Actinomycetes > Pseudonocardiales > Pseudonocardiaceae > Amycolatopsis > Amycolatopsis ultiminotia. Next base: position 9,302 of record NZ_BAAAZN010000018.1, read on the forward strand.
GTAGGCCTGCCAGAACTGCATGAAGGTCAGGTCCTCGACGGCCTTGACCGAGGCCACCACGAGGGTGCGGCCGCCGTCCTTGCCCTTCATGTCGATGGCGAGGCCGAAGTTCACGTGCTCCGGGGTGACCGCGAACGGCTTCCCGTCGACCAGCTGGTAGTGCCGGTTCATGTTCGGGAAGTCCTTCAGCGCCCGCACCATGGCGTAGCCGATGAGGTGGGTGAAGGAGATCTTGCCGCCACGGGTGCGCTTGAGGTGGTTGTTGATGACGATGCGGTTGTCCGCCATCAGCTTCGCCGGGACCGCGCGGACACTGGTCGCGGTGGGCACGGACAACGACGCGTCCATGTTCTTCGCGATCGCCGCTGCGGCGCCTCGCAGCTGCTTCGACTCCGGCTCTTCCTTCGCCGCCGGTGCGGTGTCCTTCTTGGCCGCGCTGCTCTTCGCGGTGTCCGCCTTGGCCGGTGCCGCGCTCGCGGTCTTGGCCGGCGCGGTGCCGGCCGGCTTCGCGGTCTCGGCCTTGGCGGCCGGCTTCGCCGGTGCCGGCGTGGCCTTCGGGGCGGCCGGTGCCGGCGTGGTCTGCTTCGCGGTCGACTGCGCGTTGCGGACCGCCTGCGCCGACGGCTCGGTGACGTGACCGTTTTCGCTGCTCGTGGCGTCGGTGGGCGCGTTTTGCCGGGCGGAGTCGGCCTTCGCCTGCGCCGCCTGCGTCGGCTTGTAGTCCGCGAAGAAGTCGTGCCATGCGGCATCGACTGAGGAGGGGTCCGCAAGGAACTGGTCGTACATTTCCTCGACCAGCCACTCGTTGGGGCCGAACTGTGACGCAGGGCTGCTGCTGGACACGGCTTGGGCTCGCCTCTATCCGTCTCGATCTTGTCTGTGCTAATGCGCCTACCAGGCTAACCCCCTCTGTGACTGCCGTGTGATGGAACTGCCTTGTGTGAGGCGTGGCGCACTAGGGGATCGATCACTGACTCGATCAAGTGTTCGCAGGCCGGGCGCGGCCGGGCCCGGACACGGCCTCTTCGGGCAACGTTGGTGCCGGGTTGGCCGGACGTGCGGCACCCGTTCACGCCGGCCGGGTGCACTGCCGGGAGGATGCGGCCCACACCGGCTGTGCGCCGCGAGCGGCCGACGGGTGGTGCGTGCGATGTGGCTGGTCGAATGTCCGTCGTTCTGGGACCAGGGCCTGATCCGGCCGTTGGTCACCGAGGACGGCGAACTCGTGCTGATGTGCGATTCCTGCACGGCGGTGTGGCGCACCCCGGCCGGTATCGAGGAGTTCGACCACGTCGAGCCCGCCGCCCCGGACTGGTCCATCGGCCCGGACACCCACGTCCGCCCCGGCACGACCCGCTGGGCAGACCCCGCCGACGTGACCGCCGCCGGCTGGGGTGAACTGCGCTGGCGCGAACTCCCGTACGCGGCTGACCCCGGCCCGCCGCCGCCGGCGTTGACCGGATCGGCTCGGGACGGTCAGCCCAGTGCCCACAGCCGGGCGTAGTGGCCGTTTGCCTCGAGGAGTTCTTCGTGGGTGCCCTGTTCGGCGATCCGGCCGTGGTCGAGCACCACGATCCGGTCGGCCTTCGCCGCGGTCGCCAGGCGGTGGGCGACCACGAAGGTGGTGCGGCGGCGGGCAAGGCGTTCGGTTGCGCGGAGCACCGCGGCCTCCGTCGCCGGGTCCAGTGCGGCGGTGGCCTCGTCGAGCAGCAGGACGTCCGGGTCGACCAGTTCCGCCCGCGCCAGCGCGACCAGTTGTCGTTGCCCCGCCGACAGGGACCGGCCGCGTTCGCCCACCGGCTGGTGGAATCCGGATCGCAGCGCGGCCACGCCCTCCAGCGCACCGACCGACCGGACGGCTTCCTCCACCTCGGCGTCGGTGGCCTCCGGACGGCCGTAGCGGACGTTGTCGGCCACCGTGCCCGCGAACAGGTGCGCCTCCTGCGGCACGACCCCCATCCGCGCTCGCAGCCCCGGCAGGTCGTACTCGCGGACGTCGACGCCGTCGATCAGCACCGCGCCGTCGGTGCTGTCGTAGTACCTCGCGACCAGTTTGACCGCGGTGGACTTGCCCGCGCCGGTCGCGCCGACCAGCGCGACCGTCTCGCCCGGCGACACGTCGAGCGTCAGATGTTCCAGCGCGGGCAGCCCGGCGCCGGCGTAGGAGAACCCGACGTCCTTGAACCGCACCTCCCCGGACAGGTGCGCGGGCAGTGCGACCGGCTGCTGCGCGGCAGGTACCGACGTGGGGGTGCGCAGCAGCTCCCCGATCCGGCTCAGCCCGACGCGTGCCTGCTGGTACCCGTCGAACACCGACGACAGCTGCTGGATCGGCGAGAAGAACTGTTGCAGGTAAAGCAGGAACCCGAGCAGCACACCGGCCTCGAGGGTGCCGCCCGCGACGCGATGTGCCCCGACCACCAGCACCGTCGTGGTCGCCAGGTCCGAAAGCAGTGACACCAGCGGGAAGTACGTCGCGATGTATCGCTGGGCACGCAACCGTGAGCGCCGGTACTCGTCGCTGCGCGTTGCGAACGCCGCGGCGGACCGCTCTTCGCGCGTGTACGCCTGGGCGACCCGAAGCCCGCTGACGTTCTCCTGCATGTCGGCGTTGACCACGCTCACCTTCTCGCGCGCCTCGCGGTAGGCGCGCGAAGCGACCCGGCGAAACACCAGCGTGGCGACGAGCAGGATGGGCAGCATGGCGAGCGCGTACCCGGCCAGCGCGACATCGGTGACCAGCAACGCGACCGCGATGCCCACCAGCGTCAGCGCGCTCACCACGGCGGTGGCGAGACCGGTCTGCAGGAACGTGGACAACGCGTCGACGTCCGTGGTCATCCGGGTCATGATCTTCCCGGAAAGCTCGCGCTCGTAGTAGTCCAGACCGAGCCGCTGCAGGTGGGCGTAGCTGCGTACGCGCAGCGAGTAGAGAACGGTCTCGCCGACCCGCGCGGTGAGCCGGGTCTGCCCGCGTACCACGAACCAGTCGGCCGCGACGACCAGCGCGCCGACCGCGGCCAGCGTCCACACCACGCTCGGCACCCCCGGCAGCACGCCGTGGTCGACCCCTCGCTGGTACAGCGCGGGCAGCGCGAGCGAGGCCAGCGCATCGGCTGCGACCAGCGCGATCACCGCGATCAGCGGCCCGCGCACCGGCCGCAGCAGCCGGGACAGCCGGAACCCCGGATCGGGTGCCGTCACGTCCACATCGGACAGCCGGGGCCGGTCCGTGGCGGGCGGCAGCTTGCGCACGCCCGCCAGCAGTTCCGGGGTTGGTGGCACGTCGGCACCCGCGCCGGCGAACCCCGAACCACCGCCGGGACTGCCACCCCGCGTCTGTGCTGCTTCGACGAGCGCGTCGACCTCGTCGCGCTCGCCCGAATCCGGCCACAGCGCGGGCGTACGGCCGTCCGCGCCGGGCACCAGGTCGCCGTGGCGGTGCGGCCGCTCGGCGTCGTCGCCGGGACCGGCGACCAGCTCACCGAACAGCGCGCAGCGCGCCTGCAGCTCCTCTTCGGTGCCGACGTCGACCACCCGGCCCTGGTCGAGCACGGCGATCCGGTCGGCCAGCTGGAGCGTGGAACGGCGGTGCGCGACGAGCAAGGTGGTGCGCCGCGCGGTGACCGCGCGCAGTGTTTCGTGGATCGCGGCCTCGGTGACGGTGTCGATCGCGGACGTGGCGTCGTCCAGGATCAGCACCCGGGGATCGGTGAGCAGCGCCCTGGCGAGGCCGAGCCGCTGCCGTTGCCCGCCGGACAGCGTGAGCCCGCGCTCGCCCACCTCGGTGGCGTAGCCGTCGGGGAGCGCGCGGATGAACCCGTCGGCCTCTGCGGCACGGGCCGCGGCGAAGACCTCCTCGTCACTGGCATCCGGCCGCCCGTAGGCGATGTTGTCACGGATCGAGGAGGAGAACAGGAACGCTTCTTCGAAAACCACGCCGATGGACTGCCGCAGCTGCTTGCGCGGAACGTCGCGCACATCGAGCCCGCCGACTCGCACCGAACCCTCGTGCACGTCGTAGAACCTGGGCAGCAGCATGGAGATCGTGGACTTGCCGGACCCCGCCGTGCCCACCAGCGCAAGCGTCTCGCCCGGATGCGCGGTGAGCGTGAGCCCGTCGAGCACCGGATCACTGCGGGTGTAGCCGAAGCGCACGTCCGCCAGCTCCACCCCGAGCGGGCCGGTGGGCAACGGCTGCGCGTCCGGACTGTCGACGACCTCGGGTTGCGCGTCGATCAGCTCGTACACCCGCTCCGCACCGGCCCGCGTCAGCTGCGCCTGCACGACCAGCCCGGAAAGCAGCCGTGCCGGCCCGATCAACGTCGCGAGGTAGGTGGCGAAGGCGAGGAACGTGCCGAGGCTGATCTGCCCGTTGAGCGCCAGCATGCCGCCGATCGCCAGCACCGCGACCTGCCCGGCCGCCGGCAACGCCGACGTGGTCGCCGTGGGCAGCGCGGACAGCTTCGCCGCACGCAGCCGCTCCGAGAACAGCCTCCGCGCCGTGCGTTCCAGCCGGGAGACCTCGCGCCCCTCCTGCCCGAAGCCCTTCACCACGCGCACCCCGGTGACGGTCTCCTCCACGTGCTGCGCGACATCGGCCGCCCGCTGCTGTGCCGACCAGGTGGCCGGGAACAGCCGTCGCCTGCTCAGCGTCACCACGATGCCGACCGCAGGCGCGACGATCAGCGCGATCAACGTCAGCAACGGCGACATCCACAGCATCGCGCCCAGTGCCAGCCCCGCGAAGATCACCGAACCCGCGGACAACGGCACCTGCATGAGCAGCCCGGTGACCAGCTGCAGATCCGAAATCGCGCGCGAGACCACCTGCCCGGTGCGCAATGCGTCCTGCTTGCCACCGTCGAGCCGGGAAACCGCCTTGAACACCCGGTTGCGCAGATCGTGCTGGACGTCCAGCGCGAGCCTGCCGCCGACGTACCGGCGCAGGAACGCCGAACCGAACGCCACCACCTGCAACGCCACCAGCGTGACCGCGATCCCGGTGAGCTGCGCGGTGTGCCCGGCCACCGCGTCGTCCACCGCCGAACGCACCAGCAGCGGACTCGCCGCCTGCACCGCGACGCTGAAGACCGCCGCCGTCATGGCCAGCAGGACGACGCCGCGGTGCTCCCAGCAGGCAGCCGACAGACGGCGCACCCAACCGGCCGGCCGGGGCGCCGTCCCGGTGACTGGACGGTCTTGACGCGCAGGCGTCGCTGTGGTGGTCACATAGCAAACCTAGGGAGAAGGACCGACAATTTATTCCCGGCCGAAGCCGCGACGGTCCCCTTCATCCCTTCCCGCCCAGGTCGGACCACCCTTGCCGAGTGCTCCGTACGAGCGACCTTCATCACGTCCGGCCGCTGTCGGCCCCGCGGACGGTGCCCACCCGCACCCGGCCTGACGACGGGTTTTGTTCGGTGCACAGGGGGAGTTCACTAGTTGCGCGTTCAGTCGGTGAACCGCTGCTGGCGTACCGAAGCCCACCCCGGGGAGGCGCCGCGGCGCTTTATTACCTAAGCTGGTACCCGGCGGCCCGCTCCCAGTGACCCCCAGGCTGGTTGAGCGGGTCGCCCCACTTTCGGCCCCTCTTGTTCGCGCTTTGCGCTTCCCGTTGTCAAGCGGGGCGGGTGTTGTCCCGGGGCCGAGCCCCCGGAGCCCCTGCGGTGCGGGTCTGAACCAGCATGGTGACGTTCGAGGCGGGACTTGGGCTGGCCGGTGACCGTTGGCGGTGCCTGCCCGGGGCGGTGACGGGCGCATCGTTCTCGCAACGCGGGTGCGCGCAGCAACGTCCCCGGACGGGAACCGGGCCGCTTCGGAACTGCGACGTGGTTCTCGTCCGGGGACGGTTGGTCGATGTGCTTACGCCAGTACAGTTTCGACCGGGGTTGAGGCGATGCCGTGGGCCTCGCCCACGGGGGCGTTCGTGAGGTTGCCTGCGTGCGTGTTCAGGCCGGACGCCAGGGCCGGGTCTGCGCGCAGTGCGGCCTGCCAGCCGTGGTCGGCCAGCTGCACGGCGTACGGCAGCGTCACGTTCGTAAGGCCGTAGGTCGACGTACGCGGCACCGCGCCGGGCATGTTGGCCACGCAGTAGAACACCGAGTCGTGTACGCGGTAGGTCGGTTCGTCGTGCGTCGTCGGACGGGAGTCCGCGAAGCAGCCGCCCTGGTCGATCGCGATGTCCACCAGCACGCTGCCTGGCTTCATGCGTGACACGAGGTCGTTCGATACCAGCTTCGGCGCCTTCGCGCCCGGTACCAGCACCGCACCTACGACCAGGTCGGCTTCCAGCACTGCTTCCTCGACTGACAGCCGGTTCGAGGTCACTGTGCGGATCCGGCCGCCGAAGTCGTTGTCGATCTGCCGCAGCCGGTCGACGTTGGTGTCCAGGATCTCGACGTCCGAACCCAGCCCCAGCGCCACCCGCGCGGCGTTCAGGCCCGCCACACCGCCGCCGATCACCACGACCCGTGCCGGGTGCACGCCGGGGATGCCGCCCGGCAGCACGCCCCGGCCGCCACTCGGCTTCATCAGCGAGAACGCGCCCACCTGCGGTGCCAGCCTGCCCGCCACCTCCGACATCGGCGCCAGCAGCGGCAGTGCGCCGTTCGGCTTCTGCACCGTCTCGTACGCGATCGCGGTGGTCCCGGCGGACCGCAGCGCGTCGGTCAGCGGCCGGTCCGCGGCGATGTGCAGGTAGGTGAACAGCACCTGGTCGCGCCGGAGATGCGGGTACTCCTCGGCGATCGGTTCCTTCACCTTCAGCACCAGTTCGCCCTCGGCCCAGGTTTCCGCCGCCGTGGACAGCACCTTCGCACCCGCGGCCACGTACTCCGCGTCGGTGATCGACGAACCCGCACCTGCCTCGGTTTCGACGAAGACGTCGTGTCCGCGGCCCACCAGTTCGTGTACTCCGGCCGGGGTCAGTGCGACCCGGTATTCGTGCCTCTTGATTTCACGGGGAACGGCGATGCGCACGGCGGCCTCCTGGCGGGTGTGGTTCGAGGTGCTGCCACTCACGGTGATGTACCCGGAAGGCGGTGTCATCGTGCTCCGGACACAGTTTTGCCGCGGTTTCGTAGTGTCCGCAGAACAGTGCCCTTGACCTCGACCGTACTCGAGGTAGTTGGCTGTGCGCCGGCGGAGACGAGGCGGAGGGCGTACATGCGCGCGGTGTGGCTGAAGGAGTTCGGCGGGCCAGGGGTGCTGGTGGCGGGGGAAGCGCCGGATCCGGTGCCCGGTCCGGGGCAGGTGCTGATCGAGGTGGCCTTCGCGAACGTCACGTTCGTCGAGACGCAGTTCCGGGCGACCGGGTCCGGTCCGTTTGCGGCGGATCTGCCGATGGTGCCCGGCAACGGCGTCGGCGGGGTGATCAGCCGGGCCGGGGCGGAGGTCGATCCGGCGCTGGTCGGCCACCGGGTGGTCACCGCCACCGGTGGCCGCGGCGGATACGCCCAGCGGGTGGTGGTCGATGCGGCACGGGTGTTCCCGGTGCCCGACGCACTGAGCCTCGACGCGGCGGTGGCGCTGCTCGCGGACGGCCGGACGGCCACCGGGCTCGTCCACGCGACCGCGGTGGCGCCGGGGGATCGGGTGCTGGTGGAGGCTGCCGCGGGTGGCGTCGGCAGCCTGCTGGTGCAACTGGCGAAGGCGGCGGGCGCCGAGGTGGTCGCCGCGGCCGGCGGGCCGGAGAAGCTCGCGCGGGCCAGGGACCTCGGTGCTGATCTGGCCGTTGATTACACCGACCCGGTCTGGCCGGAGGAGGCGGGCGAGGTCGACGTGGTGTTCGACGGGGTCGGCGGACGGGTGGGCACCGCCGCGTTCTCCCTGCTGCGCCCCGGCGGCCGGATGGCGATCTACGGGCTCTCGAGTGGTTCGTGGACGGATGTGTCCGAAGAGGACGCTCAGGCACGCGGCGTCCGGCTCGTCCGCTCGATCGGCGACCCCGCGGCGTTGCGCGGCTTCACCGAAGCCGCACTCGAAGCGGCCGCCGCCGGGCAGCTCATCCCGGTGATCGGCCAGCGTTTCCCGTTGGAACGCGCGGCGGACGCGCACGCGGCCATGGAATCCCGTGGCACGATCGGCAAGACGCTGCTGATCGCGTGAGCGACTTCGACGTCGACGAGTTTCTCGCCCGTCCGCTCACCGCGCGCGTGGCGACGGACGGCCCGACGGTGCGGCCAACGTGGTACCTCTGGGAAGACGGCGCATTCTGGGTCCTCAGTGGACCGTGGTCGCGGCTGCCCGAGCGGGTGCGTGCGTCGCCGCGGCTCGCGCTCACCGTGGACGTCTGCGATCCGGCCACCGGGCTGGTGCGCCAGGTTGTGGCGAGTGGTTCCGCGCAGCTGCGCCCGTTCGACGTGCCGCGCGGACGCCGGAAGCTCGTGCGTTACCTCGGACCCGACGAATCCCGTTGGGACCCGAGGTTTTTCCGGTATCTGCACGACGATCCGGCCGAACGGGGCACGGTCTGGATCCGGCTCGCGCCGACGGTGCTGCGGGCCGTCGACCTGAGCTATGCGGTCAGCTCCAGCGAAGCGCCACCAGCTGGGTGAGCAGGGCGAGCCGCACGTCCGGATCGTCGAGGTCGAGCGGAACCTGTTCGAGGAGCCGTTTCATCCGGTACCGCAAGGTGTTCGGGTGGATGCGGAGCTGTTCCGCGGCGGCGCGCGGGTCGCCGGGATGGCGCAGCCATTCGTAGAGCGTGTCGACGTAACCGGTTTTGCCCGCCTCGTCGTGTGCGCGCAGCACGCTCAGCGGACCGAGGTCCGCGACCCGCGCCGCGACCGCCCCGGTGGCCGCGCGGTGCAGCACCAGTGCGGTCCACGCCTCGTCGTACGCCACGACGCGGCCCTTCGCCAATCCGGCGCGCAGCAGGCCGATCGCTTCGTCGGCTTGGGCACGGGAAGCCGCCAGCTCGGCGATGACACTGGGCGCGCCGGCCGCTGCGCGGGGCACGCCACCGCGACGGGACGCCGGTTGTGCGCGCAGTGCGTCGCGCAGCTCGGGCCAGCCGCCGGGGCCGGCGCGGTCGGGCACCACGGCGTACAGCACCCCGCCCAGCTCCGTCGCGACCGGACGCCTGCCGACACCCTGCGAAATCCGTTCCAGCAGGGCCAGCCGCAATCCCTCGGCGTCCCGGCCGTCGCCACCGGTCACCTCGATGACCACGACCCGGTGCGGTTCGTCGGACAGGTCCAGCTCGGCGACCGCGCGGCGCGGCGCGGCCCGGCCTTCGAGCACGGCACGCAGCAGTTCGGCGGATGCGCGGCGCTGCGCGTCGGTGTGCGCCCGCCGCCGCAGCAGGTGCAGGGCGACTACCGGGGCGGAGTCGGCGAACGCCGCTGCGCGTTCCTCCGGTACCGGACCCGCCACCACCGCCCACATCGAACCCAGTAATTCGCCGCCCATCCGGATGGGCACGATCAGCCGCGGCAGCGTGCCGTCGCGCTGGGCAGGCACGAAGATCGTCTGCCGTCCGCGCGAAAGCTCCCGGAACACCCCACGGGACCGGAACCGGGCAAGCACGTCGTCCGGGATGCGGCGGCCCATGATGGTCGCCACGCGGGCCGGGTCGGTGAGGTCCTGGCGTGCGGAGTAGGCGAGCACCCGGGAATTGGTGTCCTCGATGGTGACCGGGGCGTCGACCACCGAGGCGACGGCGTCGGCGAGCCGGAACAGGTCGCCGGAGCCGGGATCGCCGCCTTCCTCGAGTGCGTCGGATTCGTCGGCCAGTGCGTCGAGCACCGTGCGCAGCAGCCATACGAGCTGGGCCCACGAGGTCGCCGCGTGTACCTGGATCAACGCGATCCCTGCCGTTTTCGCCGCGCGCCGCACCGGTTGCTTTGCAGCCAGCGGCGGCTTCAGCAGCACTGCCGCCGCGCCTTGCTCTGCGCTCATCCGGACGAGCTGGGCGGCGTCGGCCGGTTCCACCGTGGCCACGCCCAGCACCAGGTCCCCGGCCGCGATCCCGGACGTGGCCGGGGACCTGGTGCCGGCCTCGGCGATCACCACGTCGCCGACCGCGGGGCTGTCCGACGGCAACTGGAGCGCGTGCAGCAACGTGGGCCCGACCCGGTCCACCACACTGCGCACCGAGACCACCGCCGACCTCCGCTCTCCGGGTACTCCCGGAACGGTAGAAGACCGCGGCGGTTCCGCCACTCGCGGGCACCACCCGTCCGAGGGACGCTTTCTCCCACCTCGTGGGAGCATTTGGGTGGCAAATCAGACCCGGATAGCGTCGCCGACGGAGCCGATCCCGGCTGATCCCATTGACCCACAAGGAGAAACCGATGCCGGAAGAGACCTCGGCGTGGTCGTTCGAGACCAAGCAGATCCACTCGGGAGCGGCGCCCGACCCGGCCACCGGCGCCCGCGCGACCCCGATCTACCAGACCACCTCCTACGTCTTCCGGGATACCCAGCACGGGGCCGACCTGTTCAGCCTCGCCGAGCCGGGCAACATCTACACGCGCATCAACAACCCCACGCAGGACGTGCTGGAGCAGCGCGTCGCAGCGCTCGAGGGCGGGGTCGCGGCACTGGCGTTCGCGTCCGGTTCCGCGGCGACCACGGCGGCGATCCTGAACCTGGCCAACGCCGGTGACCACTTCGTCTCCAGCCCCTCGCTCTACGGCGGCACCTACAACCTGTTCCACTACACGCTGCCGAAGCTCGGCATCGAGGTCAGCTTCGTCGACGACCAGGACGACATCGAGCAGTGGCGTGCCGCGGTCCGGCCGAACACCAAGCTGTTCTTCGCCGAGACGCTGGCGAACCCGGGCAGCAACGTGCTCGACATCCGCGCGGTCGCGGACGCCGCGCACGAGTCGGGTGTCCCGCTGGTCGTGGACAACACCGTGCCCACGCCGTACCTCGTACGCCCGATCGAGCACGGCGCGGACATCGTCGTGCACTCGGCCACGAAGTACCTCGGCGGCCACGGCACCACCGTCGCCGGTCTGCTCGTCGACGGCGGCACCTTCGACTTCGGCAAGGACCCGGCCCGGTTCCCCGGCTTCAACGAGGCCGACCCGAGCTACCACGGTCTCAAGTACTGGGAGGCGCTCGGCCCCGGCGCGTACGCCGCGAAGGCACGGGTGCAGATCCTGCGCGACACCGGCGCGGCGATCGCTCCGCTCAACAGCTTCCTGATCCTGCAGGGCATCGAAACCCTGTCGCTGCGGCTGGAACGGCACGTTTCCAACGCCCAGGCACTGGCCGAGTGGCTGGAGCAGCGCGACGAGGTCGAGAAGGTCTACTACGCGGGCCTGCCCTCCAGCCCGTACCACGCGGCCGCGCAGAAGTACCTGCCGCGCGGCGCGGGCGCGGTGCTGTCGTTCGACCTGCGCGGCGGGGTGGACGCAGGCCGCAAGTTCGTCGACGGCACCGAACTGCACAGCCAGCTGGTGAACATCGGCGACGTGCGGAGCCTGATCGTGCACCCGGCGTCCACCACGCACAGCCAGCTCAGCCCCGAGGAGCAGGCGGCCAGCGGTGTCACGCCCGGCCTGGTGCGGCTCGCCGTCGGGCTGGAAGGGATCGAGGACCTCAAGGCCGACCTGGAGGCGGGCTTCCGGGCCGCCAAGGCGGAACTGTGACGGATCCCGGTACGGAACCCGTGCCCGCCACCGGTGCGTGGCGGGCCGGGGACCCCACCGGGCGGAGGCAGTGGTTCACCGGCCCCGGCGCACTGGCGCTGGAGGCCGGTGGTTCGCTGCCCGGATACACCCTCGCGTACGAGACCTGGGGCACGCTCGCCCCGGACGCGTCCAACGCCGTGCTGATCGAGCATGCACTCACCGGCGACAGCCACGCGGCCGGTCCGGCCGGTCCCGCCCACCCCAGCCCCGGCTGGTGGGACGGCCTGATCGGGCCGGGCAAGGCCTTCGACACCGATGCGCTGTTCGTCGTCGTGCCCAATGTGCTCGGTGGCTGCCAGGGTTCCACCGGTCCCGCTTCCCCCGATCCGGACGGCCGCCCGTGGGGCAGCCGGTTCCCGTCGGTGACGGTCCGCGACCAGGTCGCGGTCGAGGCGGCGCTGGCCGATGCGCTCGGCATCGAACGCTGGGCGGCGGTGGCAGGAGGGTCGATGGGGGGCATGCGTGCCCTCGAATGGGCGGTCTCGCTGCCCGAACGGGTTGCCTCGATGCTCGTGGTGGCCTCGACCGCGCGGGCTTCGGCGGAGCAGATCGCCTGGGCCGCACCGCAGCTGCACGCGATCCAGGCCGATCCGGGCTGGCACGGCGGCGACTACTACTCGGCGGCCCCCGGCGAGGGCCCGCATCGCGGACTTGGCGTGGCGCGCCGGATTGCGCACGTGACCTACCGCAGCGAGGACGAACTGGCCCGCCGGTTCGGTGGTCTTCCGCAGGACGGCGAAGACCCGCTGCGTGGCGGCCGGTTCGCCGTCGAGTCCTATCTGGACCACCACGCGGACAAGCTCGCCCGCCGATTCGACGCGGGTTCCTACGTGGTGCTCACCGAATCGATGAACACCCACGACGTGGGCCGCGACCGTGGCGGGGTGCCCGCCGCACTGGGCCGGATCACCGCGCGTGCGGTGGTCGCCGGTGTGTCCAGCGACCGGCTGTACCCGCCGTATCAGGCGGAGGAGATCGCCGCGGGCACCGGGACCGGGGCTGCGCTGGTGAACTCCCCCTACGGGCACGACTCCTTCCTTCTCGAAACCGGGCAGCTCGCCTCGCTCGTGAAGGGCCTGCTGAACTGAGCCCCGGCACCGGAAAGGGGGCGCCCAGCTCGGCTGGGACGCCCCCGGTCTTCCGTGGGAGTCAGCCGATCGCGGAGGTCAACGGCGTGTAGTAACCGCCGCGCTGTCCGGCCGCGGTCGGGTGGTAGGACTCGTCGACCGGGTAGGTCAGGCTGTGCAGGTAGTCACTGGCCGACGAGCAGATGTTGTGGCCGTCGAAGTCCGAGCGGACGTCCACGAACTGCGCGCCCGCCGCGGCGGACCGCGACGAGAGGACCGAGGCCAGCGTGTCTGCGCCGGAGTTGATCGCGGAACGCTTCGCGTCGCTCAGCCCGACGTCGCAGGAACCCGGCACGGTGTAGAAGCGCGGGTAGGACAGCACCACGAGCTTCGCGTCGGGCGCCTTGGACTTGACCGCCGCGTAGACCTTGTCCAGCAACGCCGGCAGGGTGTCCTGTACGTAGGTCTTCGCCGTGTTCACCCGGTCGGTGCAGGCCTGGTCGCCGTTGAGGGTGCAGGTGGTGATGACGTCGGTGAAGCCGGCGTCGTTGCCGCCGACGGTCAGCGTGACCAGCGAGGCGTCCGAAGGCATCGAATCGATCTGGTTCAGCACGTCCCCGGTCTTCGCGCCGGAGCAGGCGAGGAAGGTGAACGTGGTGCCGGAGTGGGCGTTGGCCCACAGCTGGCCGTAGGCGTTCGCACTGCGCTTGCAGTTGCCCGAGTCCCCGTAACTCCCGGCGCCCACTCCGGAGGAGTAGGAGTCGCCGAGTGCGACGTAGCTGGCCGGTGCGGCGCTCGCGGTGTTCGCGAAGCCGAGTGAAGCGAGTAGAGCGACCCCCAGGGCCGCGCACATCCGAAGGATGTTTCGTGAAGGTGGACGAGTGGCAGCAGCCATTGGGTCACTCCTGTCGTGACAGCTTGACGGGGTAAAGCAATACCAGGTGCAATCCCCACCCGGCACCCCAGAAACCCCAGGTGCCTCCACTTGGCTCAAGCAGGAAGTCGCACCGGATGTGAGCGTTCGCTAACCTGCCGCCCTACTATTGCCGGATGCCGGCGAATCCCACCCCACTCGTGCGCGGCGAGAAGGCGAACAGGCGTGAACAGATCATGGCCGCCGCCGCCGAACTGTTCGCCCATCACGGCTTCCACGGTGTGGGGATCGACGACATCGGCGCCGCGGTCGGCATCTCCGGACCCGCGCTGTACCGGCACTTCCGCAGCAAGGACGCGATACTCGGGGAGATGCTCGGCTCGATCAGCCACTACCTGCTCGAGGGCGGCACGGCCAGGGCCGAGGCGGGCGGCACGCCGGCGGAGCTGCTGGCCGCGCTGGTCCGGTTCCACGTCGACTTCGCACTCGACCATCCGGCACTGATCACCGTGCAGGAGCGCAACCTGGCCAACCTCACCGACAGCGACCGCAGACAGGTGCGCGCACTGCAGCGGCAGTACGTCGAGGTGTGGGTACAGGCGATCCGCGCCGCGGTGCCGGGGCTCGGCGAGCGGCAGGCGCGCTCGGCCGCACACGCCGTGTTCGGCTTGATCAATTCAACCCCCTACAACCGCCATCTCGGTGATGAGGAGCTCGTCGATCTGCTGTGCCGGCTCGCACTCGGTGCGCTTTCCGCGGCCGGATGAGCAGCCGGATCCGGGGTATCCCCACAAGCGCCGGTGCTGGTGTTTGATGGGCACGTGACCCCGGACCGGAGCGAGGACGAGCAGTGGCTCGTCGAGAAGGCGCAGCGCGCGCTCGTCGCCATCAGCCTCGGCGAGGACGCCGAGGCGCTCGAGGAGGTCACTCCCTCGTCCGACGAGCCGGACGTGCGTTCGGAGGAGACGAAGTCGCTCATGCTGCTGCTCTTCGGCGAGTGCAGTGCGATGGTGTCCACCCTCGGCGACGGTGGTGCTGCCCCGGTCAAGGTCCAGGTCTTCGATGAAGACGGCGAAGAGGTCTCGATCGACCAGGCCGACCCGCCGGTGCGTACCGCTGTGCGCACCCTGCTCGCCGAGGTGCACGGCAACACCTCCGCCGCCCGTGAGCAGGTGGAGATCGCCCTCGCCAGCGCTGCCCCGAACGAGGTCGACAGCCTGGTGCTGCAGGCGCTGCGCTGGACCATCCGGCTGTCGGTGGAATGCCTGGAGCGTGATCTCCCGGTCGCCCCCTGGATCTCCGACGCCGTCTCCGGCTGAGACTTCCGGTTGCCCCGGCCGAGACGATGAAGGCGTGACCGAGGACTCGAACCCGGCCCGGCCCGGCGGCCCCTGCTTCGCCTCCTGTTGAGATCGAAGCACTCCGGCCTGGGTGCACGGAGACCGGGCCGGACTGGACAGGCAGGTTAACGACCACTAACATCGAGAGGCGAGTTAACGACCGCTAACGTCTCGACGGGGAGTCATGGACACGCCGGTACTGCGCAGTTCCGCGGACCCGAACAGCGATCTCTTCACCCGCAGCGTCACCTCGCACGGCGAACTCGTCGAGGACCTGCGCAAGCGGCTGGCCGCGGCGCGGCTGGGCGGGCCGGAGAAATCGCGGACGCGGCACGTCGAGCGTGGCAAGCTGCTGCCGCGCGAGCGGGTGGACACCCTGCTCGACCCGGGTTCGCCGTTCCTCGAGCTCTCGCCGCTCGCCGCGACCGGGCTGTACGACGACGAGGCGCCCTCGGCGGGCATCATCGCCGGGATCGGGCGGGTCTCCGGCAGGGAGTGCGTGATCGTGGCCAACGACGCCACGGTCAAGGGCGGCACGTACTACCCGATGACCGTGAAGAAGCACCTGCGTGCGCAGGAAGTCGCGCTGCACAACAACTTGCCGTGCATCTACCTGGTCGACTCCGGTGGCGCGTTCCTGCCGCGGCAGGACGAGGTGTTCCCGGATCGTGAGCATTTCGGCCGCATCTTCTACAACCAGGCGACCATGTCCGCGCGGGGGATCCCGCAGATCGCCGCGGTGCTCGGCTCATGCACTGCAGGGGGCGCGTACGTGCCGGCGATGAGCGACGAAGCGGTGATCGTGCGCAACCAGGGCACGATCTTCCTCGGCGGTCCGCCGCTGGTGAAGGCGGCGACCGGCGAGGTCGTCACCGCCGAGGAGCTGGGCGGCGGCGACGTGCACTCCCGCCAGTCGGGCGTCACCGACCACCTGGCCGACGACGACGCACACGCGCTGCGCATCGTCCGGGACATCGTGTCCACGCTCGGTCCGCGCGCCCCGCGGCCGTGGGAGGTGCTGCCGGTCGCGGAGCCGTCGGCCGATCCGCGTGAGCTGTACGGCGTGGTGCCCACCGACTCGCGGACACCGTACGACGTGCGCGAAGTGATCGCGCGGGTGGTGGACGGCAGCCGGTTCTCCGAATTCAAAAAGGAATACGGGGCCACGCTCGTCACCGGATTCGCGCACATCCACGGCCATCCGGTCGGCATCATCGCGAACAACGGCGTGCTGTTCGCCGAATCCGCGATGAAGGGCGCGCACTTCATCGAGCTCTGCGACCGCCGGTCGATTCCGTTGGTGTTCCTGCAGAACATCACCGGCTTCATGGTCGGGCAGGCCTACGAAGCGGGCGGTATCGCCAAGCACGGCGCCAAGATGGTCACCGCCGTTGCGTGCGCCAGGGTGCCGAAGTTCACCGTGATCATCGGCGGCTCGTTCGGTGCCGGGAACTATTCGATGTGCGGCCGGGCGTACTCGCCGCGGTTCCTCTGGATGTGGCCGAACGCGCGGATCTCCGTGATGGGCGGGGAACAGGCGGC
The DNA here is from genome assembly GCF_039536925.1 of Amycolatopsis ultiminotia. Taxonomy (NCBI): domain Bacteria; kingdom Bacillati; phylum Actinomycetota; class Actinomycetes; order Pseudonocardiales; family Pseudonocardiaceae; genus Amycolatopsis; species Amycolatopsis ultiminotia. Next base: position 25,773 of record NZ_BAAAZN010000018.1, read on the forward strand.
GTCCGTGCTGTCCACTGTGCGCCGCGACGCGATCGAGGGCCGTGGCGAACAGTGGTCCACAGCGGACGAAGAGACGTTCAAGGATCCCATTCGCGTGCAGTACGAGGAACAGGGCAGTCCGTACTATTCCACCGCGCGATTGTGGGACGACGGCGTGATCGATCCGGCGGACACCCGCACGGTGCTCGGTCTCGCCCTCTCCGCCGCGGCGAACGCGCCACTGCCCGAGGTCAACTACGGCGTCTTCCGGATGTGAATGAACATGTTCAGCGCTGATTTGTTCGACACCGTTCTGGTCGCCAACCGCGGCGAGATCGCGGTGCGCGTCATCCGCTCGCTGCGGGCGCTCGGCGTCCGGTCCGTCGCGGTGTACAGCGACGCGGACGCGGACGCGAAGCACGTGCGTGAAGCGGACACCGCGGTCCGCATCGGCCCGGCCGAAGCGGCGAAAAGCTATTTGTCGATTCCGGCCATCGTCGCGGCCGCGCGGGAGACCGGTGCGCAGGCGGTGCACCCCGGCTACGGCTTCCTGGCGGAGAACTCCGGATTCGCCCGTGCCTGTGCGGAAGCCGGCCTGGTGTTCATCGGGCCGCCGCCGGATGCGATCGAGAAGATGGGTGACAAGATCCGCGCCAAGGCCACGGTGTCCGCAGCCGGCGTCCCTGTCGTGCCCGGAGCGTCCGATGTGGACATACCGGACGGCGGGTTCGCCGCGGCGGCCGCGCGGGTCGGGTATCCACTGCTGCTGAAACCGTCCGCCGGTGGTGGCGGCAAGGGTATGCGCCTGGTGCACGAAGAGTCCGAACTGGACGCTGCGGTGGAGTCCGCGCGTCGGGAGGCCAAGGGCTCGTTCGGCGATGACACGCTGCTGATGGAGCGGTTCGTGACCACGCCGCGGCACATCGAGATCCAGGTGCTGGCGGATGCGCACGGCACGGTGCTGCATCTCGGTGAACGCGAGTGCAGCCTGCAGCGGCGGCACCAGAAGATCATCGAGGAAGCGCCGTCGGTGCTGCTGGACGAGGCCACCAGGGCGAAAATGGGGGCCGCGGCCGCCGAGGCCGCTCGGTCGGTCGGCTACGTCGGGGCGGGCACCGTCGAATTCATCATGTCCGCACGGGATCCGGGCGAGTTCTTCTTCATGGAGATGAACACCCGGCTGCAGGTGGAGCACCCGGTCACGGAGATGGTGACCGGACTGGACCTGGTCGCCTGGCAGGTGCGCGTGGCGGCGGGCGAACCGCTCACGCTGAAGCAGGAGGACGTGCGCCTCGACGGGCACGCGATCGAGGCCCGGGTGTACGCCGAAGATCCCGCACGGGGCTTCATCCCGACCGGGGGCACCGTGCTGGCCGTGCACGAGCCCTCCGGTGCGGGCGTGCGGGTGGATTCGTGGATGACCGACGGCGCGGTGATCGGCTCGAACTACGACCCGATGCTGGCCAAGGTGATCGCCTACGGTCCGGACCGTGCGGCCGCGTTGCGCAAGCTCGATCGGGCTTTGGCCGACACGGCACTGCTCGGCGTCGGCACGAACCTTGCGTTCCTCCGTGCACTGCTCGCCGACCAGGACGTGCGGGACGGGCAGCTGGACACCGAACTGGTCGACCGGCGACTGTCCGAATTGGTCTCCTCCGAAGTGCCAGCGGCGTTCTTCGTGGCCGCGGCGGTGGACCGGTTGCTTTCGCTGCAGCCCTCGGGGGCCGTGGTGGATCCGTGGGACGTGCCCTCCGGCTGGCGGCTCGGCAGCTCGGGCGGGGTCACTTTCCGCCTGCGCACCGGGGAAACCCAGGCCGTCGTCCGGATCAGCGGAACGCCGTCGGCGGCTTCGGTCCGGGTGGACGACGCCGAGCCGGTCGAGGTCTCCGCCCGTCGTGCGGGGGATCTGCTGGCGGTGCGCGGCGCAGGCGGCATCGAGCGGTACCGGCGTGCGGACGGTCCGGAAAGGACGGTCTGGCTTTCCCGCGAGGGCCGGGCGTTCGCGTTCGCCGACCAGGAAGTCACCTTGGCCGCGCGGGGTGCGGCCGCGGGCGCCGGGCCGGTGAAGAGCCCGATGCCGGGCACTGTGCTGGTGGTGAAGGTCGCCGAGGGCGACGTGGTGCATGCCGGGACACCGTTGCTGGTCGTCGAGGCGATGAAGATGGAACACACCGTGACCGCACCGATCGACGGTGTGGTGAGTGCCCTGTCCGCCCGCGCCGGCCAGCAGGTCGCGCTGGACGAGACGCTGGCCGTGGTGAGCGCAGCAGAGGAGAAGCAGTGATCGACTTCCGGCTGGACGAGGAATACGAGGCGCTCCGCAAGACGGTCGAGGACTTCGCGCAGGCTGAGGTCGCGCCGGTGATCGGGCCGTTGTACGAGAACGAGGAATTCCCGTACGACCTGGTCGCCAAGATGGGTTCGATGGGCCTGTTCGGGTTGCCGTTCCCGGAGGAGTTCGGCGGGATGGGCGGGGACTACTTCGCGCTGTGCCTGGCGCTGGAGGAACTGGCCAGGGTGGACTCGTCCGTCGCGATCACCCTGGAGGCAGGCGTTTCACTCGGCGCGATGCCGATCTACCGCTTCGGCACGCAGGAACAGAAGCAGACCTGGCTACCCGCGTTGTGCTCGGGGGAGGCGCTCGGCGGCTTCGGACTCACCGAACCGGGCGGCGGCTCGGACGCGGGCGCCACCCGTACCCGTGGCAGGCTCGACGGTGCCGAATGGGTGATCAACGGCAGCAAGGCGTTCATCACCAACTCCGGCACCGACATCACCCGGCTGGTCACGGTCACCGCGGTGACCGACGTGATGGAGAACGGCCGCAAGGAGATCTCCGCGATCATCGTGCCCTCCGGCACGCCGGGCTTCGCGGTGGCACCGAAGTACTCGAAGGTCGGCTGGAACTGCTCGGACACCCATGAACTGTCCTTTTCGGATGTCCGGGTGCCTGCGGACAACCTGGTCGGCAGCCGCGGCCGGGGTTTCGCGCAGTTCCTGTCCATCCTGAACGAAGGACGGGTGGCGATCGCCGCGGTGAGCGTGGGGCTCGCCCAGGGCTGTGTGGACGAATGCCTGAAGTACGTGCAGGACCGGGTTGCGTTCGGCCACCGGATCGGTGAGTACCAGGCGATCCAGTTCAAGATCGCGGACATGGAGGTGCGCACGCACACCGCCCGGCTGGCGTACTACCAGGCGGCGTCGAAGATGCTGCGCGGCGAGACGTTCCAGAAGGAAGCGTCGATCGCGAAGCTGGTCGCCTCCAATGCGGCGATGGACAACGCCCGCGACGCCACCCAGATCTTCGGCGGCTACGGCTTCATGAACGAATACCCGGTGAGCCGCTTCTACCGGGACGCGAAAATCCTGGAGATCGGCGAGGGCACGAGCGAGGTGCAGCGGATGCTGATCGCCCGCCACCTCGGCGTCGGCGCGGCCTGAGCCGGCGGAGGTACTTCGACCGCGGCGGCCGGACCGATCACGCCGGCCGGACCGATCACGCCGGCCGGCGGCTCGCGGCCGGCGTGCGCGAGTGCTCCTGCGCATACCATTGACGCTGCGACAACAGTGGCGCAACCGGAGGAGGAGCCGTGCCCAGGCAACCGCGTTCACTCGAGGGAAAGGTCGTCGTCATCACCGGCGGGGCCCAGGGCATCGGGGCGGCCACTGCCACCGTGCTGCACCGGCTCGGCGCCCGCGTGGCACTCGGCGATCTCGACCGGGTCCGGGTCGAGAAGACCGCAGGCGAACTGGGGCCCGAAGTGCTCGGCCTCCCGCTGGACGTGACCGACACGGACGCGTTCACCGCCTTTCTCGACGAGATCGAACGCCGCCTCGGCCCGATCGACGTGCTGATCAACAACGCCGGCATCATGCCACTCGCACTGCTCGAGGAGGAGGACGACGCGACCACCCGCCGCGTACTGGAGCTCAACCTGCATGCGGTCGTACACGGCACCCGGCAGGCGATGCGCCGGATGAAACCGCGGCGGAGCGGGCATATCGTGAACGTCGCGTCGATGGCCGGAAAGTCCGGTTTCCCCGGGGCGGCCACCTACTGCGCGAGCAAGCACGCCGTGGTCGGTTTGTCCGAGGCGGTGCATCTGGAGCTGCGGGGCAGCGGGGTCGACGTGTCCTGCGTGATGCCGGGGGTGGTGCGCACGGAAATGGCGTCCGGGCTGGGGGAGGCGCGCTTGTTCAAGTCGGTCACGCCGGAGGAGGTGGCGGGTGCGATCGCCGCCGCGCTGCGCTACCCGAAATTCGACGTGTTCGTCCCGAAAGCACTCGATTTCACCGGACGGATCACCCGGTTGTTCCCGCGTGCGGTGTCCGAATGGTTCGTGCGGGTGCTGGGCGGTGACCAGTTGCTGGCCTCGGCCGTGCACTCGCCGGAACGGACGGAGTACGAGAGCCGCGCCGCTCGCAGTGCCCCGGCAGCGGAACATCGGGAGTAGCCGTCGCGGGTGGCGTGGTGGACCCGTGCCCGCCGGCACGGCAAGATGCCGGGGACGACGAGTTCCAGGAGGCACGACATGGTTTCCCCACCGGCACGGCTGGCTGCTGCCGCGGCCAACGTCGTGGGCAAGGTGTTCCAGGGTGGGGTCGCCGACCTCCGGCCGATGCCGCGGGTGCTGATCGACCAGGGCCCGAATCGCTCGCTGTACCGGATGACGCACGGTGCGGCCGAGGCGTCCGGACCGCCGGTCCTGCTCGTGCCGCCGCTGGCTGCGCCCGCGTTGTGCTTCGACCTGCGCCGCGGGTGCAGTCTGGTCGAGCACCTGGTGGACGCCGGGCGACGGGTCTACCTCGTGGACTACGGCATGGTCGCGTTCTCCGACCGGCGCCTCGGCATCGAGCACTGGATCGACGAGGTGCTGCCGCGGGCGATCCGCAAGGTCAGCGAGGACACCGGCGGCCAGGGCGTGCACCTGGTGTCCTGGTCGCTCGGCGGGATCTTCGCCATGCTGGTCAACGCCGACCAGCCGGACCTGCCGATCGAATCGATCACCGCGATCGGCTCGCCGGTGGACTTCACCGCGATCCCGATCGTCGCCCCGTTCCGCCCGCTGGTCGACCTCACCGGCGGGCACCTGCTGACCCCGGTGTACCGCGCGTTCGGCGGTGCACCGTCCTATTTGGTCAGCAGGGTGTTCAGGGCCACCGGGATCTCCAAGGAGATCACCAAACCGCTGGCGATCCTGCGGAACCTCGACGATCGCGACTACCTCGCCCAGATCGAGGCGGTGGACCACTTCATGGACAACATGTACGCCTATCCCGGGCGCACGTTCGGCCAGCTCTACCACCGCCTGTTCCGCACCAACGACCTGGCCGAGGGCACCGTGGACCTCAACGGCCGCAAGATCGCCCTGTCCGAGGTGAAGACCCCGATGCTCGTCGTCGCAGGCGAGAACGACACCATCGCGCCGCAGGCCTCGGTGGAGCGGGTGGTGCAACTGCTGGACAACGCCCGGTCGGTGACCTTCCGCACCGCCCCCGGCGGCCACCTCGGAGTACTGACCGGCCGCCGGGCACGCGGCACGACCTGGCGGTACCTCGACGAGTTCCTGGACGAGCGGACGGGCTGAGCGGCCGGACCGGTCCGTGGAGCTGGCCGACGCGCGGAGGCGCCATCCGAGCCGGCTGGGCCGGATTCGCCGCGGCGTGCCGGGACGGTTTCCGTAAGAACAGTCCCGGGCTGTCGTTCGCGGGGCAGGTCGGCCGTGCCGGAAAGATCGGACCGCGGCACGGAATCGTTTCACGCCGAGACCAATCCGATATCCGGAACCTGCCCGCGTAACGAACTCGGCGGCCGGGGCGACCAGTTCGTGCACCCGTCACGGACGAAAGGCCGCCATGTCCACCACCGGTTATTCGCCACACCAGCACACGCCGCAACCGCCGCAACCGCCGCAACCGAAGAACGGTCTCGGTACCACCGGGTTCGTGCTCGGGCTGCTCGGCCTGATCTTCTCGTTCATCCCGATCATCGGTGTCATCGCCTGGCCGCTGGTGATTCTCGGCATCGTCTTCGCCGCGCTGGGGATCGCCCGGCTCCGTTCCCGCAAGGCCACGAACAAGGGCATCGCCATCGCCGGTCTTGTGCTTTCCGTTGTCGGCTTGGTAATCGCCATTGTGTGGGCCGCGGCGGTCACGAAAGCCGTCGACGACGTGAACCGCGCGGTAACGGTGCACTACGAGGTGACCGGCACCGCGAAGGGCGCCTCGGTCACCTACACCACGCTCGGCGAGGGCGGTGCTTCCACCAGCCAGGAACAACCGAAGACCCTGCCCTGGTCGAAAGACATCACCGCCAAGGGCTTCGGCAAAGGGGGCACGCTGACCGTCACCACCGGCATGAACGGCGGCGACGTCACCTGCAAGGTCGTGGTCGACGGAAAGGAAGCCAAAACCGCCACCGCGTCGGGCAATTTCGCCACCGCCTCGTGCGACGGTTTCTGACCCCACCCGACAGCTCGTTCTCCGCGACGCGCAGAAAGACGATCGGTTACCCACGACCCCGCCACAAGCGAGCACGAAGCCAAGAGCGCCGGGCCGCTGCCCGCACCGGCCCGGACCGCGGAAACGAAAGCCGCCCGGTCGCGGCAGCTCTGCAGCGGAGCGACCGGGCGGCTTTCCGTTACACCCCAGCTACTTCAACTGCGCCGAAGTCTTCCCGAGCACCCGACGGGCCACGATCAGCTGCTGGATCTGCTGAGTGCCTTCGAAAATGTCGAGGATCTTCGCGTCCCGGGACCACTTCTCCAGCAGTGATTCTTCCGTGTAGCCGTAGGCGCCGGCCAGTTCGACGCACTTCAGGGTGGTCTCCACGACTGTGCGGCCGGCCTTGGCCTTGGCCATCGATGCCTGCAGGGAGTTCGGTTTGCGGTTGTCCGCCATCCAGGCCGATTCCAGGGTCAGCAGGTAGGCCGCTTCGTAGTCGGCTTCCAGTTGCAGGAACGTCGCGGCCGCGGCGTGCTGGGTCTGGGCTGGGCGGTCGTAGTCGATCCGCACGCCGGATTCGGTGAGGATGCGGCGGGTCTCCTCCAGCGCCGCACGGGCCACGCCGATCGCCATCGCGGCCACCAGGGGGCGGGTGTTGTCGAAGGTCTGCATGACCCCCGCGAAGCCCTTTGCCGTGTCGATTTCCGGTGTGCCCAGCAGGTTCTCCCGCGGCACGCGGCAGTTTTCGAAGCGCAGCACGGCGGTGTCCGAGGCGCGGATGCCCAGCTTGTGTTCCACGCGCACCACCTCGAAGCCAGGGGTGCCCTTCTCCACCACGAACGACTTGATCGCCGATCGTCCCTTGGACCGGTCGAGCGTCGCCCACACCACCACGGCATCGGCGCGCTGGCCGGAGGTCACGAAGATCTTCTCGCCGTTGAGGATGTAGTCGTCACCGTCCACAGTGGCCGTCGTGGTGATCGCCGCGGAGTCCGATCCGCAGTCCGGTTCGGTGATCGCCATCGCGGCCCACAGGCCCTTGAACCGCTCCAGCTGCTCGTCCGTGGCGACCGAGCCGATCGCCGCGTTGCCGAGGCCCTGACGCGGCATGGACAGCAGCAGGCCGACGTCGCCCCAGCACATCTCGATCGTGCCGAGCACCACGTTCAGGTTGGCGCCGTTGCGGTTTCCCTTGTCCGCATCGTCCTTTCCGGACCGGCGGACGCCGGCAGCGCCCGCGCCGCCCTCGCCGGAGGAGTTGAGCCCGTCCAGCAACGCGGCGAACATGTCCAGTTCGGACGGATAGGTGTGCTCCGCGCGGTCGTACTTGCGGGAGATCGGCCGGAACACCTCGGCCGCGGCCTGGTACGCCTGGTTGATCAGCGCGCCGGCCTTCTTCGGGACTTCCAGGTTGATCATGACTAGCCCTTCCGCAGAAGTCCTCAGAGGAGGACGGCACCTTCGGCCACACCGATCGCCCGCAGATCGCGGTACCAGCGCTCCACCGGGTGTTCCTTGACGAAACCGTGCCCGCCGAGCAGCTGCACCCCCGCGTTGCCGATCTGCATGCCCTTGTCGGCGGCGAGTTTCCTGGCCAGCGCGGCTTCCCGCGCATAGTCCTTGCCCTGTTCGGCCCGTGCCGCCGCGCGCAACGTGACCAGCCGCAGGCCCTCCAGCTCGATCGCCATGTCGGCCACCGAGAAGGCCACCGCCTGCCGGTGGCTGATCGGCTCGCCGAACGCGGTCCGTTCGTTCACGTACGGCACCACGTAGTCCAGCACGGCCTTGCCGACCCCGGCCGCCAGCGCGGCCCAGCCGAGCCGGGAAAGCCTTACCACGTCGGCGAAAACATCTGCCTTGCCACCGCCGAGCAGTGCTCCCGCGGGCAGGGCGACCTTCTCCAGGTGCAGCTTGCCGGTGGCCGCGCCACGCAGGCCCATCGCGGGTTCGGACTCGATCGTCACGCCCGCATTGGACGATTCCACCAGGAACAGCGCCGGTCCGCGGCCTTCCAGCTCGGCCGACACGATGAACAGTTCCGCCTTCGCCGCCCGCGGCACGAGCGACTTCACGCCGTCGAGCTGGTAGCCCTTCGGCGTGCGCTTGGCCTTGGTGGCCGGCTTGAACGGGTCGAACAGCGGCGTGCGCTCGAGCAGCGCGAGCGCCGCGGCAGGCACCTGCTCGCCGGTGAACGCGGGCACGTAGTCGGCCTGCTGCTGCTCGTCGCCCCAGACGACCAGCGCGGTGCTCACCGCGGACGGCGCCAGTACCGCGACGGCCAGCCCGAGGTCACCGTGTGCGAGCGACTCGGCGACCAGCGCGTTGGTGACGACGGACCGTTCGGTGCCGGCGCCGCCCAGCTCCTCGGGGATGCCGACCAGGCTGATGCCCAGCTCGGCCGCGCGGCTCAACAGGCCTTCGGGGGCTTCGAGTTTCGTGTCGGCGTCTCCCGCGGCGGGCCGCAGCTGCTCGGCGGCGAACTCGTCCACCGTCTCCACGATGAGCTGCTGCTCCTCGTTCGGGGTGAGGTCGAACAGCCCGGTGTCCGCGGCCGGCGCCAGCCGCGCGGGCTTGCCGCGGCGCTGGACCGAGGTGAACGACCGGGTCGCCGCCCCGGCCGCCCGGAAACCGTTGCGGGTACCGGTCTTGACCAGGTTCTGCACCGGTTCGCGCAGTCCGGCCCGGTCGAGCACCTTGCTCCCGGCCAGCCGGGTGAGCGCGGCTAGGCCGATGCCCATCGCGTCTCGTTTCCTTGGCGCAGCCATGTCGCCCTCTCCGTCGCTTACCTACTGACGAGTAGGTTAACGTGTGGCGGCCGAACGCGCCAGTGCGGGCCACACCGGCGGGGACCGGTGCGGTGCGTGCAGTGTGCGGCTCAGCCGAGGCCGAGCACCGCATGCAGCAGCGCGGACAGCTCCGTCTCCAGGTCCGGGCGGGTTTTGACGCGGCCGGTGCGGCTGAGGTCGTTGGCGATGGTGAGCGCGGCGTGCGCGCGGATCTTCGCCTCCCGGGCGGGCAGGTCCGGGAACACGGCACCGAGCAGGGTGACCCACTGCGCCACGTAATCGCGCTGGACCCGCAGCAGGTCGGCCTTGTCGCGGTCGGGCATGGTTGCCCGGTCGGCGCCGAACGAGACCAGCAGCTCTGGACTGTGCAGCAGGGTGTGCACGTAAGACGTGGCGAGCCGGGCCAGCGCGGTTCGTTCGTCGGGTGCGCGCAGCGCCTGCTCGGCGGCCAGGGTGAGCCGGTCGGCCGCGCGGTGGCCGATGGCCACCATCAGCGCGGCCTTGCTGGGGAAATGCCGGTACACGCTGGGGCCGGCAATGCCCGCCGCGGCGCCGATGTCCTCCATGCTGACTGCGTGGAACCCGCGTTCGCCGAACAAGGCGGTGGCGGCGGCCAGCACCTGGGCACGCCGCGACGGCGTGCCCAGACTGCCGGTCACTGCCGGCGCCGGGGTGCTCTCCGGGAGTGTGGCGTCCAGCACGGTGTGCGCGAGTTCGACCAGCAGCGGGATGAACCGCTTCCGCGCCACCGACGTGTGGTGCACGGCGACGCTGCCGAACACCGACAACGCCGCCCAGCAGAGCAGCTCGGCGTCTTCTGCGGCCAGCTCCGGCCGGCGCGCGAGGATCGCCTTCGTCCACGCCTCCAGCACGGCGCCGGACCGGCGGCGGATCTGCCGCCGCTGTTCGCGGGGCAGATGCGGACCCTCCCAGCGCCACAGCGCGGCGATCTCCCGCCGTTCGACCGCCTGTGTGGCCAGGCCGGTGAGCAGGGCGTGCAGCTGCTCGGACGGGGGTGCGGAATCGGCGAGCGCGGTCGCTGTGACCGATTCCATCTCGTCGATGCCGCCGAGTACGACGTAGGTCAGAATCGCCTGCTTGTCGGCGAAATGCCGGTACAGCGCCGGTCCGGTGACGCCGGCCGCGGTGGCGATCTCGATGACCGAGACGCCGTGGTAGCCCCGTGCGCGAAACAGCTCGGCCGCCACCGCGGCGAGCTGGGCCTTGCGGTCGCGTGGCCGCGACGCGCGAGCGGGATGCGTACTCATGGTGAACCGACCATAGCGTGAATCAGAACACGAGCAACCCATTGACACCATGGGGTTCTCCGGGCTTATGTTAATGGTCATTAGCATCAACTGGCCGGTATGCTCGGTCTGGAGATACACCGCAGTGTCCAACCATGCCGCTTCGCGGAGGAGTGTTCAGTGAGTAGCGAGGCCTACATCTACGAGGCGTTGCGCACGCCCCGGGGCAAGAACAAGGGCGGTGCCCTGCACGGCACCAAGCCGGTCGACCTGGTGGTCGGCCTGATCGAGGAGCTCAAGGTCCGCCACCCGAACCTCGATCCGAAGGCGATCGACGACATCGTGCTCGGCGTCGTGTCCCCGGTCGGCGAGCAGGGCGCGGACATCGCGCGCACGGCCGCGATCGTGGCCGGCCTGCCCGAGACCGTCGCCGGGGTGCAGCTCAACCGGTTCTGCGCGTCCGGCCTCGAGGCCACCAACACCGCGGCCCAGAAGGTGCGCTCCGGCTGGGACCAGCTGATCATCGCGGGCGGTGTGGAGTCCATGTCGCGGGTGCCGATGGGGTCCGACGGCGGTGCGCTGTTCATGGACCCGACCACCGCCTACGACCACTACATCGCGCCGCAGGGCATCGGTGCCGACCTGATCGCCACCATGGAGGGCTTCTCCCGCGAGGACGTCGACCGGTTCGCGGTCCGCTCGCAGGAGAAGGCCGAGGCGGCCTGGTCGGGTGGCTACTTCGCGAAGTCCGTGGTGCCGGTCAAGGACCTCAACGGCGTCACGATCCTCGACCACGACGAGCACCGCCGCCCCGGCAGCACGGTGGAGGGGCTGGCGAAGCTCAAGCCCGCGTTCACCACGATCGGCGAGATGGGCGGTTTCGACGCCGTCGCGCTCCAGAAGTACCACCAGGTCGAGAAGATCGACCACGTGCACACCGGCGGCAACTCCTCCGGCATCGTCGACGGCTCCGCCATCGTGCTCGTCGGCAGCGAGCAGGCGGGCAAGACCTTCGGGCTCACGCCGCGTGCGCGCATCGTCGCGACCGCCGCCATCGGCTCCGAGCCCACGATCATGCTCACCGGTCCCACGCCTGCCACCGAGAAGGTGCTCAAGACCGCGGGCCTGACCCCGGACGACATCGACCTGTGGGAGCTCAACGAGGCGTTCGCGTCCGTCGTCCTGAAGTGGGTGAAGGACCTGCACCTGCCCGAGGAGAAGGTGAACGTCAACGGCGGCGCCATCGCCATGGGCCACCCGCTCGGCGCGACCGGCGCGATGCTCGTCGGCACCGTCGTCGACGAGCTGGAACGCCGGCAGGCGCGCCGTGCGCTGGTGACGCTGTGCATCGGCGGCGGCATGGGTGTCGCGACCATCATCGAGCGGGTGTGAGGGAAGACAACATGGCTGAGAGCAAGACCATCCGCTGGGACAAAGACGCCGACGGCATCGTCACGCTGACGCTGGACGACCCGGACCAGTCGGCCAACACGATGAACGCCGCGTTCCGCGAGTCGCTCGGCGCGATCGTCGACCGCCTCGAAGCGGAGAAGGACGATCTCACCGGTGTGGTGATCACGTCGGCGAAGAAGACCTTCTTCGCCGGCGGCGATCTGAACGACCTGATCCAGGCGAAGCCGGAGCACGCGGCCGAGCTGACCCAGTCCAGCGGCGAGATGAAGTCCCAGCTGCGCCGGCTGGAGCAGCTGGGCAAGCCGGTCGTCGCGGCGATCAACGGCGCCGCACTCGGCGGCGGGCTGGAGATCGCGCTCGCGACGCACCACCGGATCGCGGCCGACGCGAAGGGCAGCCAGATCGGCCTGCCCGAGGTCACCCTCGGCCTGCTGCCCGGCGGTGGCGGCGTGGTCCGCACGGTGCGGCTGCTCGGCATCCAGACCGCGCTGCTGAACGTGCTGCTGCAGGGCCAGCGGCACAAACCGCGCAAGGCGCTGGAACTGGGCCTGGTGCACGAGGTCGTGGACACCGTCGAGGAGCTGGTGCCCGCCGCCAAGGCGTGGATCAAGGCCAACCCCGAGGCCGGCGTGCAGCCGTGGGACGTCAAGGGTTACAAGATCCCCGGCGGTACCCCGTCGAACCCGAGCTTCGCGGCGAACCTGCCCGCGTTCCCGGCCAACCTGCGCAAGCAGCTCAAGGGTGCGCCGATGCCGGCACCGCGGGCGATCCTGGCCGCGGCCATCGAGGGCGCGCAGGTCGACTTCGACACCGCGATCACGGTCGAGACGCGCTACTTCGTCAGCCTGGCCACCGGGCAGATCTCGAAGAACATGACCAAGGCGTTCTTCTTCGACCTGCAGACGATCAACTCCGGCGGCTCGCGTCCGGACGGCTTCGACAAGTACACCGCCAAAAAGGTGGGTGTGCTCGGCGCCGGGATGATGGGTGCCGCGATCGCCTACGTCTCGGCGAAGGCGGGTATCGACGTCGTGCTCAAGGACGTCTCGCCGGAGGCGGCCGAAAAGGGCAAGGGTTACGCGGCCAAGATCGAGGAGAAGGCCCTTTCCCGCGGCAAGACCACGAAGGAGAAGTCCGACGAGCTGCTGGCGCGGATCAAGCCGACCGCCGATGCGGCCGACTTCGCCGGCGTCGACTTCGTGATCGAGGCGGTGTTCGAGAGCGTCGAGCTGAAGCACAAGGTGTTCGGCGAGATCGAGGGCGTCGTCAACTCCGACGCGGTGCTCGGGTCCAACACCTCGACCCTGCCGATCACCACGCTCGCCGAGGGCGTGCAGCGGCAGCAGGACTTCATCGGGATCCACTTCTTCTCGCCGGTGGACAAGATGCCGCTGGTCGAGATCATCTGCGGGGAGAAGACCTCGCCGGCGACGCTCGCGAAGGTCTTCGACTACACGTTGCAGATCCGCAAGACCCCGATCGTGGTCAACGACAGCCGCGGTTTCTTCACCTCGCGCGTGATCGGCACGTTCATCAACGAGGCCGTTGCCGCACTGGGCGAAGGCGTGGAGCCTGCGACCATCGAGCAGGCCGGTTCGCAGGCAGGCTACCCGGCGCCGCCGCTGCAGCTGATGGACGAGCTGACGCTGACCCTGCCCCGCAAGATCCGCAAGGAAACCCGGGACGCGGTCGAGGCCGCGGGCGGCACCTGGACGCCGCATGCGTCGGAGGCCGTGATCGACCGGATGCTCGACGAGTACGACCGCAAGGGCCGTTCGACCGGGGCGGGCTTCTACGAGTACGACGAGAACGGCAAGCGCACCGGCCTGTGGCCGGGCCTGCGGGACGCGTTCAAGTCCGGCACCGGCGACGTGCCGCTCGAAGACCTCAAGGAGCGCATGCTCTTCGCCGAAGCACTGGAAACGGTGAAGTGCTTCGACGAGGGCGTCCTGACCACGGTGGCGGACGCGAACATCGGCTCGATCTTCGGCATCGGCTTCCCGCCGTGGACCGGTGGGGTGATCCAGTACATCAACCAGTACTCCGGAGGTCTGCAGGGCTTCGTCGACCGAGCCAGGGAACTGGCCGCCCAGTACGGCAGCCACTTCGAACCACCGGCGTCACTGGTGGCGAAGGCAGCCAAGGGGGAGATCTACGAATAGCCACTCGGCTTGCCGCCGCCCCCGTGGGACCCTTCCCACGGGGGCGGCTTTTTCCCAGAGGAGGCGGCCATGCCGGGTGCCGAGCTGCCGGTCTTGGACGAACACCGGATCACCGTGAACGCTGACGCCGAGGTGGCGTGGCGAGCCGTCGCGGACACCGTGGCCCACGCTTTCACCGGCCCGTTCGCCACGGCCTACGCGTGGGCGGTGCGGTGTACCGATTGGCGGACGACCGGACCGAGGCCACTCGCCGAGGGCGCGACAGTGCCCGGTTTCCGGGTGGTGACCGCACGCCCCGGCGTCGCGCTGATCCTGCGCGGGCAACACCACTTTTCCGAGTACCAGCTGACTTTCCGCCTCGAGCCGGTCGCAGACCGGCGCACCCTGGTGCGCGCGGAGAGCAGCGCGGATTTCCCGGGGATCACCGGCCCCGGATACCGCCTGCTCGTCTTCGGAACCGGCGCCCACGTGTTCCTCCTGCGCCGAATGCTGCGCGCGATCAAAGCCAAGGCAGACGGCTGAACCAGCCCCGCTGTTCGGCGCGAGTTCTTCCCGGCGTCACGGGACCGGGCTATGGTCTTGGCCATGCGCCGTCGTCTTGCGGTGGTTTTCGCCGCCGTTCTGGTTGCCTCTTCCGGGGTTCCGACAACGTTGTCATCGGCTGATCCGCTTGATTCGGCCGGGTTGGTCGATCCGCTCATCGGGTCTGCGGGGGACGGCAACACCTATCCGGGGGCGACCGCGCCGTTCGGGATGCTTGCCTGGAGTCCGACCAGTACTGCGGGTGACCAGACCAGTACCGGTGCGGCCAACGGCTACCAGTACGACACCACGCGGTTGCGCGGGTTCAGCCTCACCCACGTCAACGGTGCCGGCTGCAATCCGGGTGCGGCGGGCGACGTGCCGATCCTGCCGTTCGCCGGTGACGTCACGTCGTCGCCGACTGCGGACACCAAGGATGCCGTGTACGCCAGCGACTTTGCCCACGCCGACGAGCAGGCGACGCCGGGGCGTTACCGGCTCGGCCTTGCCGACGGGGTGCGCACCGACGTCGCCGCGTCCGACCGCACCGCGATCGGCAGCTTGGCCTTTCCCGCGGGCAAGCCGGCCAACCTGCTGTTCCGCACGTCGAACTCCCTCAACGGCAGCGAGGACGCGGAAACCCACCTGGACCCGGCGCACCGGCGGGTCACCGGTTCGGTGCTCACCGGCGCGTTCTGCGGCCGTCGCGCCAACGGCGGGGAGAACAACCGCAAGAGTTACTACCGGCTGTACTTCACCGCGGAGTTCGACCAGCCGTTCGCGGCGACCGGAACGTGGCGGGACAACACGCTCCAGCCGGGCGGGCTGGACCAGACCGGCGGCGAGGGTTACGCCACCGGCGCGGACCGGGCCGGGCGGGGTTCCGGCGGCTGGGTCGGCTTCGCCCCCGGCAGCCGGGTGACGATGCGGATCGGCATCTCCTACGTCTCGCTTGCCGGTGCGGAAGCGAACCTGCGATCCGAACAGCCCTCAGGCTCCACTGTGGACAGCGTGGCCGCGGCCACCCGACGGAAGTGGAACACCGAACTCGACCGGGTGCGCATCGGCGGTGGCTCGGCCGATCAGCGCACCGTCTTCTACACCGCGCTGTACCACTCGTTGCAGCAGCCGAACCTGGTCAGCGACGTCGACGGCCAGTACCTCGGTATGGATCGGCAGCCGCACCGGCTCGAACCGGGGCAGGACGCGCAGTACAGCAACTTCTCCGGCTGGGATCAGTACCGTGCCCAAGTGCAGCTGCTGGCGCTGCTGGAACCGCGCGTGGCGGGGAACTTCGCGCAGTCGCTGTTCAACTACGCCAAGCAGAACGACGGCGTGTGGGACCGCTGGGTGCACGTCAACGGGGCCACGCACGTGATGACCGGCGACCCGACCGCGGCGACACTGGCCACCTTCTACGCCATGGGTGTGCGCAATTTCGACTACCGCGGCGCGTTCGATTCGCTGTACGCGCAGGCCACCGTGCCGCGGCCGGAAGGACTGCAGGACGGCGGATGTCCCGGCCAGTGCGTGGGCCAGCGGCCGAATCTGGCGCAGTACCTGGAATCGCACTACGCGCCCAACGACGTGTGTCACTGCTGGGGCGGTGCCGCCGAGACGCTGGAAGACTCGATCGCGGACTACTCGCTGGGCCAGTGGGCAGCGCAATTGGGCCGGACCAAGGAAGCTGCCGAACTGTCCGCGCGAGGCGGCTACTGGCGCAACGTCTTCAACCCCGAGACCGGCTACATGCAAGCGCGCAACGTCGACGGTTCGTGGGTGACGCCGTTCGACCCCGCGAGTGACCACGGTTTCGCACAGGGCAGCGCGGCTGCGTACACGTGGCTGGTGCCACAGGACGTCTCCGGGCTGGCAGAAGCCTTGGGCGGCAAGGAAGCCGCGGCGAAGCGGCTCGACGAATTCTTCCACGACGCGGAAGGCAACTGGCAGCTGCGCGACGGTGGACCGTTGAAGTACGACCCCACGAACGAACCCGACATCCACGCGCCGTGGCTGTACAACGAACTCGGCCGGCCGTGGCAGACGCAGGAGACCGTGCGGGAGATCGTGGACACGGTCTACACCACCGGCCCGTCCGGGCTGCCCGGCAACGACGACCTCGGCACGATGTCGGCCTGGTACGTCTTCAGCGCACTGGGCATCTACCCGCGGACACCGGGTTCGGCGGAACTGCTGCTGTCCAGCCCGCTCTTCCCGTCCGCGACAGTGCATTCCGGCGGCGGCGCGGTCTACACGATCACCGGCAATGGCGACGGGAAGTACGTACAGACCGTTCGACGCGACGGTAAGCCACTGCACGACTGGAAACTGGACGCGTCCTTCCTCGACCACGGCGGCAGCCTAGATTTCGCGCTCTCCCCACAACCGCCTACCTGACCGGTTGCCGGGCAACGGTTTTGCTGTCGATTTGTTTATTCGGCAACGGCCGTAACGGCGTTCGGCGATTTTTCGACTACCTCGCGAAATTGCTTTCTGCGAGGAGGCCGTGAATGCTGCGGAAGCTGGGAATGGCACTGGCGGCGGGAGCGCTGGTCGCCGGGTGCGGGGTAGGCGCGCCGCCGGCCGAGGACTCCGGCGTGGCCTCGGCCACGAGCAGCTCGCCGGTTACCTCGGCGACGCCGGTGGAGACCGTGGCGCCGGGGACAACGGTGCCCGACCCCGCGGTATCCAAGCCAGCCACGCCGAAGGCCGCGCCCAAGACCAAGGCCGCGCCCAAGACCAAGGCCGTGCCCAAGACCAAGGCCGTGCCCAAGACCAAGACCGTGCCCAAGACCAAGGCCGCGCCCAAGACCAAGGCCGCCGCCGCGAAACCGGGAACGCCGACGGCACCCGAAACCACTGTCCCGAAAAAGACCACCACCGCTGAATGCGACGCCGACTATTACCGTAATTCGTCCGGCGTGTGCGTGCATCGTCCGTCGTCGGACCCGGTCGGGGCGACTGCGCAGTGCAAAGACGGCAGCTACAGCTATAGCCGGCATCGTTCGGGGACCTGCTCCGGGCACGGTGGGGTGAAGCGGTGGCTCTGAATCCCTGACTGCTCCGTCCGGAGCAATTGCGATCCGTTCGGGTCAGTCCGGCAAGTCTGGTAGATCACGAAGCCGCCGATCCGGGCGGCTCGCCCGGTAACGTGCGTTTCGTACCGCGTACGGGCTGAATCGACCGGGCAGGGGGCGCCGTGGCGCAGCGGGGTGGGCGGGCGATCATTGTGGTGCTCGCTTCGTGCGGGCTGGTCGCGTCGTTCATGCAGACGCTCGTCGTACCGTTGATCCCGGCCTTCCCCCGGCTGCTGGGCGCCACGCCGACGGACGCGTCGTGGGTCGTCACGGTCACCTTGCTCGCCGGGGCGGTCGTCACGCCGGTGAGCGGCAGGCTCGGTGACCTCTACGGCAAACGCCGGGTGCTGCTCGCCAGCCTTGGCGTGCTGGTGGCCGGGTCCGTGCTCTCGGCGCTCACCAGTTCGCTCATGCTGATGGTGGCAGGCCGCGGCATGCAGGGTCTTGCGATGGGGGTGATCCCGCTCGGGATCAGCATCATGCGGGACGAACTGCCGCGCGAACGCGTGAGCGGCGCGATCGCGCTGATGAGCGCGACGCTCGGGGTCGGCAGCGCGATCGGGTTGCCGCTCGCTGCCGTGGTCGCGGAAAACACCGACTGGCACGTGCTTTTCTGGGGTTCGGCCGCGCTCGGCGTCGGCTGTGCGTCGCTGATCCTTCGCTATGTACCGGAATCGCCGGTGCGCACGCCTGCTCCGTTCGACTACCTCGGTGCGCTCGGTCTCGTCGTGGGACTCACCTGCCTGCTGCTGCCGATCGTGAAGGGCGCCGAATGGGGCTGGGGCAGCGGGGCCACCCTCGGCTTCGCGGTGACGGCGGTGGTGGTGTTCGCCGGATGGGGCTGGTACCAGCTGCGCCGCCGGGATCCGCTGGTCGACCTTCGGGTGTCCGCGCGACGGCCGGTGCTGTTCACGAACCTGGCGTCGATCCTGGTCGGGTTTTCCATGTACGCCATGTCTTTGTCGTTCCCGCAGCTGCTGCAGGCGCCGGCGGCGACCGGATACGGCCTCGGCCTGACCATGGTCGGGGCAGGACTGTGTCTCGCCCCGAACGGGATCGTGATGATGCTGCTGTCCCCGGTTTCGGCTCGGCTGACCAACCGCTACGGCGCACGGACCACGTTGATCACCGGTACCTCGGTGATCGCGCTCGGCTACCTGTTCGCGATCCTGCTGATGGACAACGCGCTCGAGCTGGTTGCCGCGTCGGTGATCATCGGCGCCGGGGTCGGCATCGCGTACGCGGCGATGCCGGCACTGATCATGGGCGCGGTGCCGGTCACCGAAACTGCTTCCGCCAACGGTCTCAATGCCCTCATGCGCTCGGTCGGCACGTCGACCTCCAGCGCCGTGATGGCCACCATGCTCACGCACCTGACCCTGACGGTGGGCACGCTGACCGTGCCTTCGCTGACCGGATTCCGCGCCGCCTTCGCGGTGGCTGCGGTGGCCGCGCTCGCCGGAACGGCGCTCACCCTGGTGGTGCCCCGGGTCCGGGCCACCACCAGGGAACTCGCCCCGGTCTGAGTCAGAGCAAGGGCGGGACGGCCGCATCGATCAGGTGCGGACCGGGTTCGGCCACCGCGCGGGCGAACTGCTCGGCCAGTTCCTCGGCGGTGGTCGCGCGGGTAGCCGGTACGCCCATGCCCTCGGCGATCTTCACGAAGTCGAGGTCCGGCCTGCCGAGGTCGAGCAGATCCTTTGCCCGCGGGCCGTCACCGGCCGCGCCGACGCGCTGCAGCTCCATCCGCAGGATCGCGTACGCGTTGTTGTTGAGCACCACGGTGGTGACGTCGAGGTTTTCCCGCGCCTGCGTCCACAGGGCCGAGATGGTGTACATCGCGCTGCCGTCGGACTCCAGGTTGATCACCGGCCGCCGTGGTGCGGCAACGGCGGCTCCGACGGCCACCGGCATGCCGTAGCCGATGGCGCCGCCGGTGAGCGTGAGCACGTCGTGGCGCGGTGCGCCCGCGGTGGCGGCGGGCAGCAGCAGACCGGAAGTGTTGGTCTCGTCGACGATCACCGCGTTCTCCGGCAGCAGCGCGCCGATCGCGTCCACCCAGTTCTGCGGGGTGAGCGGACCGCTCGGCACCGCCGGCCGGGTTGCCTCCTGCAGCGCCGGTTCGGTGTCTGCGGCGACCAGCGCGGCGACTTCGCCGAGTGCGGTGGTCACGTCCTGGCCGGGCGTGGCGAGCACGTGCACCTGCGCGCCATCGGGGGTGAGCTCGCTCGGGGTTCCGGGGTAGGCGAAGAAGGACACCGGCGCCCTCGTGCCCGCGATGATCAGGTGCCGCACGCCGTCCAGCTGGTACTTCGCCTGTTCGGCCAGATAGCCGAGCCGTTCGATGTTCGGCAGCCCGGCACCGCGTTCGAGCCGCGCCGGGAACGTCTCGGTGAACGCCTTCGCGCCGGTCGCCTGTGCGATCCGGCTGGTTGCCAGCAACCCCGCTTCGTGGCAGGCGTCCCCGCCGATCAGCAGCGCCACGGGTTCGCCGCTGCGCAGCGCCTCCGCGACCGCCTTCACCGTCGTCGCGTCCACCGGCTGCGGGGCGCGGGGCGGGATCGGCGCGCACGTTTCACCGCCCTCGCCCCAGGAAGCGTCGGCCGGCAGGATCAGCGACGCGATCCGGCCGGGCGCGTCCTGCGCGGCCGCGACGGCCGCCGCCGCGTCCGCGCCGACGTCCTTGGTGTGCCCGGACCGCCGCGACCAGCCTTCGAGCCAGCCGGTCAACGCGTCGATGTCCGATTCCAGCGGTGCGTCGAGCGGTTTGTGGTACGTGGCGTGGTCGCCGATCACGTTGACCACCGGGGTGTGCGCACGCCGCGTGTTGTGCAGGTTCGCCAGGCCGTTGCCGAGGCCGGGGCCGAGGTGCAGCAGCGTGGCCGCGGGTTTGCCGGTGATCCGCGCGTAGCCGTCGGCCGCCCCGGTCACCACGCCCTCGAAGAGCGCCAGCACACCGCGCATCTCCGGCACGGAGTCGAGCGCGGCGACGAAGTGCATCTCCGACGTCCCGGGGTTGGAGAAGCACACCTCGACACCGCTGTCGACGAGCGTGCGGATCAGGGACTGGGCACCGTTCATCGTGCTCACTGTGCTCACTTTCCAGGCTCAGGCGAACAGGACGCCGGGGTTGAGGATGCCTGCCGGGTCGAAGCTGTCCTTGAGCCGGCGCAGCAGCGCGAGTTTCGCCGGATCGGTCAGCTTCTCGTGGTACTTCGTCTTGGTGCGGCCGAGTCCGTGCTCGCCGGAGATCGCGCCACCGAGCTCCATGGCGTAGCCGAAGATGTCGGTCAGCAGCCGGCTTCGGGTGTCCGGGTCCGTACAGAAGATCGCCAGGTGCACGTTGCCGTCACCGGCGTGCCCGCAGCCGATCGCGCCGCCGCCCGCGGCCAGCGCCAGCTCGCGGGCCCTGGTGAGGAACGCGGGCATCGCAGTCCGCGGGACCACTACGTCGATCACGTCGTCCGCGCCGGCCGCTTTTGCGTTCCAGAAGGCCTTTTCCCTGGCCGCGATGAGCTTGCGCGCGGCTCCGCCGTCCAGCACGTACGCGTCGGTGGCGCCGAGTTCGGTGAGCAGCTCGCCGAGCGCCTCGACGTCCTCGTCGACCCGCTCGGCCACCCGGTTTTCCAGCGCCACCGCCAGATAGGCCTGGGTCCGTTCGCGGATCTGTTCCGGTACGCCGAGTTCCAGCTTGTCGTTGTAGACCATCGCGGCCATGGTCAGGTTGTCGATGTACTCGAGGATGTGCGGCGCCAGCCCGCTCGCGACGATCCGCGGTACCGCCGCCATCACCTGGTCGAAGTCGTCGAACGGGGCGAGCACCGTGGCGCCGTGCGGCAGCCGGGGGTGCAGTTTCAGGATCACCTCGGTGACCAGCGCGAGGGTGCCTTCCGAGCCGATGATCAGCTGGGTGAGGTCGTAGCCGGTGGAGATCTTCGACGTGCGACCGCCGGTGCGGACGACCTCGCCGCTGGGCAGGACCGCCTGCAGGCCCACCACATTGCTGCGGGTCACGCCGTAGCGGATCGCGCGCATGCCCCCGGCGTTCGTGCCGACGGTGCCGCCGACGCTCGCGCTCAGTTCGCCGGGGTAGACCGGGTAGGTGAGGCCGTGGTCCGCGGTCGCCGCCTCCAGTTCGGCCAGCGTGACCCCGGGCTGGACCACGGCGACGTGGTTGCCGGTGTCGATCTCGAGAACGGCGTTCATCCGCTCGAAGGAGACCAGGAGTCCGCCGTCCACCGGCCGTGCTCCCGCGGACAGGCCGCTGCCGGACCCACGGGCGGTCACCGGGACTCCCGCCTCGGCGGCGGCTTTCAGCAGTTCGGCGACTTCCTCGGCGGTGGCGGGCTTTGCCACGTAACCGGGCTTCTGCGGGGGCGCGCTCAGTGCTTCGTCGTGCGCGTAGTCGTCGGAGATCGCTTCACCGGTCAGCAGGTTCCCGGTACCGACGATGCCGGCCAGCCGCGTCCCGGCCTCGTCCTTCTGCGCCACTGCCTGTCCCTCCACGGTGCACCCGAACGTGACGGTCCGAGCCTAGTCCCTCCGCCGGGAGGGTGACCATGAAGACGTTCCGAGTTCCCCGCTGCGGCGCCGGTGACCTGGGGTAACGACTCGGGCGGCCGATGCGGAAAGCAGTGAAAAGCATTTCGGGAAACGCCGGACCGCCTTTTTCGCGGCCACGGCGGAATGGGCGGGAAATCCGGAAAGGGGCCGGCCCGCGCCAACAGGCCGACCCCCTCGGGTTAATCCTCGGTGCCGGTCAGACGAGCCAGCCGAGCACGTGCGCCAGGTGGGCCAGTGCGCTGGAGATGATGTCGTGGCCGTGGTGCACGTGCTGGGTGAACATCTGCATGTGAGGGGCTCCTTGTTCGGATTGTCTTCAGTTGTGCTCTCGCGAGGAGCGAATGCAGATTTGCACTGGCAGGACAGAGGTGTCAAAAGCCGTTTCCCGCGTCCGGGAGAACTCCGGAATCTTCCCATGCTAAACGCGTAAGGCTTTCGTGTTCGACGGTGGGGGTGGCACGGTGGACGGAGCACCACCGTTGGTAGCGGCTGGCCGGGTTGCTCACCGTGGGTAGCAGAACCTGGTTGCGACAACTGGGCGTCGTGTCGTCTCGAACCGGTGAACGGGGCGACACGAAAGGTGAGTGAGCCAGGTTCACACGCCCGGGTGATCAATGCCGGTCCGTCGCGCAGCACGGCGAGGACGCGCCCTCACTTGCCGTGATCCGGGCGTCACCGGACCGTGCCGCTTTCCCCGACCGCCGGACGGCAACCGGGTCTCCGCGTCCGGCTGCGGAGACCCGGCCGCCGGCGGCTCATTCCGCCCTTGCGAACGAAAGCGTCTCGCCCTCGACGCCGCGGAGCCACAGATCCTGCGCTGCGGCGGCGATCTCGGGCAGCCCCTCCTCGATGGTCGCGAAGACGTTGCCGGGTACCCAGCCTGCGTCTCCGTTGATGAGAAGGTTGTTGCGGCCGTAGAAGATCGCCAGATCCGTGGCGCCCTGGTCGCTGTGCGCCTCGCTGTCGTCGTCGTAGCCGTACGCCGGATTGCCGATCTCCCACGCCTCGAACCCGAAGTACACGACATCACCCGGAATCGGGGTGATCGTCGGGTTTTCCCGGCCCGGTTTGGGATCGGCGAAGGGCGGTACGAGGGTGTATACCTCGTTCCGCGCGTACTTCGCGTGGTAGGCCGAACTGCTCTGCGGGAGCGCGTCCCACACCGCCTTGCAGGTGCGGGGCGCCTCGTCGTCGAGCAGCCGGGCGCGGCAGGAGACCCCTCGCTTGTCGAGGGTGATGGTGATGTACCGCGCCATGGCTCAGCTCCCAGCCGTGACGGAAGCGACGACCTCGCCCCAGATCCGCAGCGCTTCGTCGACCTGCTCGGCGTTGACCACCAACGGCGGCACCATGCGCACGACGTTCGAGTACGCGCCACAGGTGAGCAGCAGCAGGCCGTTGCGCGCAGCGGCCTGCTGTGCAGCCTGCGCGGTCGCTGTGTCCGGCTCGCCGTCCGCAGTGGTGAATTCCGTACCCACGAGAAGGCCGAGACCGCGTACCTCGCCGATGGCGGGCGTCTTGTCGGCGATCACCCGCGCGCCTTCGAGCAGCTGACGGCCGCGCTCGGCAGCGTTGTCGACCAAGCCCTCTTCGCGGATCACGTCGAGCGTCGCGATTGCGGCCGCGCAGGACACCGCGTTGCCGCCGTACGTACCGCCCTGTGAACCCGGGTACGCCTTCGCCATCAATTCCTGCGACGCCGCGATACCCGAAAGCGGGAAGCCGCTGGCAAGGCCCTTCGCGATCAGCACGATGTCGGGGGAGACGTCAAAGTGGTCGTGGCCCCAGAACTTGCCGGTGCGGCCGAAGCCGGTCTGCACCTCGTCGAGCACCAGGAGGATGCCGTGCCGGTCCGCGCGCTCGCGCAACCCGGCCAGGAATTCGGTGTTCGCCGGCACGTAGCCGCCTTCGCCGAGTACCGGCTCGACGAAGAAGGCCGCGGTCTCGCCCGGCGCGGACACCGTCTGGAACAGGTAGTCCAGCTCGCGCAGCGCGAACTTCGTGGCGGTCTCGGTGTCCCAGCCGTAGTGGTAGGCGTACGGGAACGGGGCCACGTGCACACCCGCCATTAGCGGCGAGATGCCGGTGCTGAACCGGGTGCCGGACGTGGTCATCGAGGCGGCGGCGACCGTGCGGCCGTGGAACCCGCCCTGGAAGACGATCACGTTCGGCCGCTTCGTCGCCTGGCGGGCGAGCCGCAGCGCGGCCTCCACGGCCTCGCTGCCGGAGTTGGAGTAGAACAGCGAATCGAGCCCGGCCGGGAGCACCTCGCCGAGCTTCTCGGTCAGCTCCAGCAGCGGCTGGTGCATCACGGTCGTGTACTGCCCGTGCACGAGTTTGCCGATCTGCGCCCGCGCGGCCTCGACCACGCGCGGGTGACAGTGGCCGGTACTGGTCACGCCGATCCCCGCGGTGAAGTCGAGGTGACGTTTTCCGTCCACGTCGTAGAGGTAAACCCCTTCACCGTGGTCGACGACAACGGGCGTTGCCTGCTTGAGCAGCGGGGAAAGCTGTGCCATGCGGCGCGCTCCTAGTTCTGGTTCACGGTTGTCGATTGTTGACAATATCCATAGCATGGCCTCGGGACAACCAGGAACGGGAGCGATCCGGATGAGTGTGATCACCGAGGACGGTGTGGTCGGCGCGGTCGGCAAGGACCTCTTCGTCGGCGGCAAGTGGGTGCCGGCCCGCAGCGGGCGGGCCTTCGACGTGCAGGACCCGTCGACCGGCGCGGTGCTGTGCCAGGTCGCCGACGCCGCGGCCGAAGACGGCTTGGCGGCGCTCGACGCGGCCGTCGCGGCACAGGAGAGCTGGGCGGCCGTCGCGCCTCGTGAGCGGGGGGAGATCCTCCGCCGGGCGTACGAGAAGCTGCTCGAACGCCGCGACGAGCTTGCCCTGCTGATGACACTGGAGATGGGCAAACCGCTTGCCGAAGCCGCCGGGGAAATCACCTACGCGGCCGAGTTCTTCCGCTGGTTCGCCGAAGAGGCGGTGCGCATCGACGGCGGGTACGCGGTGGCGCCCAACGGCTCCGGCCGCTTCCTTGTCACCCGTCAGCCGGTGGGCCCGACGCTGCTGATCACCCCGTGGAACTTCCCGATGGCGATGGGTACACGCAAGATCGGCCCTGCCGTCGCCGCGGGCTGCACGATGGTGATCAAGCCTGCCGCGCAGACGCCGCTGTCGATGCTGGCGCTCGCCGGGATCCTCGCCGAGGCAGGACTGCCCGAGGGCGTGCTGAACGTGGTCACCACCACCGACGCCGGTGGCGTGATGGAGCCGCTGATCCGGGACGGGCGCGCGCGCAAGCTGTCCTTCACCGGATCTACCGCGGTCGGCCGCAAGTTGCTGGAACAGTGCGCGGAGAAGGTGCTTCGCACGTCGATGGAGCTTGGCGGCAACGCCCCGTTCCTGGTGTTCGAGGACGCGGACCTGGACGCCGCGGTCGAAGGCGCGATGCAGGCGAAGATGCGCAACATCGGTGAGGCGTGCACCGCGGCCAACCGGTTCTACGTGCAGCGCGGCGTCGTCGAGGAGTTCTCCCGCCGGCTCACCGAGCGGATGCAGGCGCTGCCGATGGGCCGCGGCACCGAGGACGGCGTGGTCGTCGGCCCGCTGATCGACGAGGCCGCGGTCGAGAAGGTGACCACGCTGGTCAAGGACGCCGCCGACCGGGGTGCGCGGGTGCTGACCGGGGGCGAGCCGGTGGACGGGCCGGGGCACTTCTACCCGGCCACGGTGCTCACCGACGTGCCTGCCGACGCCCGGCTGGCAGCCGAGGAGATCTTCGGCCCGGTCGCGCCGATCACGCCGTTCGACAGCGAGGACGAGGCGATCGGGAAGGCCAACGACACCGAGTACGGCTTGGTTTCCTACCTCTACACCAGTGATCTGAAGCGGGCGCTACGCGTCTCGGAGCGGCTGGAGGCCGGGATGATCGGGCTCAACCAGGGCGTCGTGTCCAATCCGGCGGCGCCGTTCGGCGGGATCAAACAGTCCGGCCTCGGCCGGGAGGGCGGCACCGTCGGCATCGACGAATTCCTCGAAACCAAGTACATCGCGGTGAGCCTGTGAACCACCGGATTGCCGCGATCCCCGGCGACGGGATCGGAGTCGACGTCACGGTCGAGGCACGCAAGGTGCTCGACGCGGCCGGCGCGAAGTACGGTTTCTCCTTGGCGTGGACGGAATTCGACTGGAGCTGTGAGCGGTACGCCAAGACCGGCGCGATGATGCCCGAGGACGGTGTCGCGCAGTTGTCGGAGTTCGACGGCATCCTGCTCGGTGCGGTCGGCTTCCCCGGGGTGCCGGACCACGTTTCGCTGTGGGGCCTGCTGATCCCGCTGCGGCGGGCGTTCCAGCAGTACGTGAACCTGCGTCCGGTGCGGCTGCTGCCGGGCACCACCTCGGCGCTGGCCGGGCGGACGCCGGACGAGCTGGAGATGGTGATCGTCCGGGAGAACTCCGAGGGCGAGTACTCGGCGATCGGCGGACGGCACAATTCCGGGCAGCCGGACGAGTTCGTGCTGCAGGAGTCGGTGTTCACCCGGACCGGCGTGCAGCGGATCATCCGGTACGCCTTCGAACTGGCCCGCACGCGGTCCGGGCACGTCACGTCGGCGACGAAGTCCAACGGGCTGATCCACTCGATGCCGTACTGGGACGAGATCTTCGCCGAGATCGGTGCGCAGTACCCGGACGTGCCCGCCGAACAGTGCCATGTGGACGCCCTCGCGGCCAGGATGGTGCAGGCGCCGGACCGGATCGACGTGGTCGTGGGTTCGAACCTGTTCGGCGACATCCTGAGCGATCTCGCGGCCGCAGTCACCGGCGGACTGGGCATGGCCCCGTCCGGCAACATCAACCCATCAGGTGAATTCCCGTCGATGTTCGAGGCCGTGCACGGCAGTGCCCCGGACATCGCCGGACAGGGCATCGCGAACCCGGTGGCGCAGATCCTGGCCGGTGCAATGCTGCTCGAACACCTGGGAGAAACCGTTGCCGCACAGGCAATCCGCACCTCCGTCGACGAGGTGCTGAGGGCCGGCGCCACGCGCACCCCCGACCTGGGCGGCACCGCTACCACAACTGCGCTCGGCACCGCGGTGGCCACTTCGCTCCGCTGATTTTTCGTCGGTACCGCGCGCTTCACTCTCCCCCGGGACCCACCGCGGGTCCCGGGGGAGGAGAACGCCGATGTGCCGGATGTGCGAGGAACCGGAGAGATCCGCCGGGCAGTACCTGAACGAGGTGCTGGAACGGATCCAGGAGTACGGCTGGTGTGTGCAGGGCGTGCTGGGCACGGGCGCCCGCCCGCCGTGGGCGTACACCCTGGGGCTGACCGCACAAGGCCTGCCCGAGCTGGTCGTCACCGGCCTCGCCCCGCATCCGGCCGCGATGCTGCTGTCGGCGGCGGTCGAGCGGGTGCTCAGCGCGGGCCCGCCCGAACCGGGCGAACGACTGGAACTGCCGGGCCGCCCCGCCCCCGAAGCGGTGGCACTGACCGCCCCCGCCGTGCACCTGCACTTCGCGGTGGCCCTGTACGGCCCGCAAATCCGCGCGCTGCAACTGGTCCACCCGGATGCCGATGGCATCTACCCGTGGTCCCCGGACTACCGCTCGGGCCAAGGCGGCCAGCCGGTACTGGGGGAGCGAGACCATGCCTGAACGACACCGTTTTCCTTGGCGGGCAAGGACTTGGCAGGCCGAAATCCGGTGGGCAAGGCCTCGGCCCCTCCCGCACAGGACACCCATACCCCGCCGACGCCACAAGCAAGTACCGGCAGCTTCCGCAGCACGCTCTTTCGCGGGTTTCGCGGGTTTCGCGGGTCTCGCAGGTCTCGCCGGGCTCGCAGGTCTCGCGAGTTTCGCCGGGCTCGCGGGTCTCGCGGGTCTCGCCGGATTCGAGGGGTTCCCGGGTTTCGCGGGGCTTGCCAGGTTCGCAGGGCTCGTTGGGTCCGCAGGGCTCAGCGGGTCCGTGCAGCCCGAACGGTTCGTGGGAATCACGGGTTTCCCACCGCTCCCACGACTCGTGCGGTTCGCAGTGCCGCCACGGTTTGCCGGACGATCAGCCGCAGTCGTCCGCGGTCAGGTGCATTCGCTATACACGACGCCCCCGCCAGCGCCGTCGCCCCGCCGAACACCCACGAGATCCGCGAGCCAGCGACCGATTCTTGCCACCGCTCAACCCGCTCTGCCGCACTTTGCGCCGTCGCGCTCGGCACTATGGCGTCTGCCCCCGCCGCAGCCGATCTTGCAACGCCTGGTCTTACCACGCCCGTTCCCCCGGCGTGTGGCCTTGCCGCGCCCGGCCCCGCGGTGCCTTGCCTTGCCGCGCTCGTTCGTGCGGCGCTTGGCTGTGTCGCGTTTGGCTCTGCCGCGCCCGTTCCCCCGGCGTGTGGCTTTGTCACGCCTGGTCCCGCGGCGTCTTGCCTTGCTGCGCTTGTTCGTGCGGCGTGTGACTCTGCCGCGCCCGGTCTTGCGGCGTGTGGCTTTGTCACGCCCGGTCCCGCAGCGCCTGGCCCTGCTGCGCCTGTTCCTGCCGCGTCTGGCCCTGCTGTTCCCTGCCCCGCGCATCACGCGGCAGACGTACCCGCGGGCCCCGTCGCCGCCCGAGCCGCAATCGCGGCCGCGCGTTTGTGCTCGCCGCCGGGTTGCCGGGTCACGTCGCCGGTGTGCCGCCGTTCTGCAGGCTCGTGCCCGGTATCAGGCGGCTGATCGCGTCCTCCATGTGCGCGTCCAGCAAGTGCAGTGCGGTCGCCTCGTCGCCGGTTCGCAGCGCCTCGATGATCTGCGTGTGCTCGAGCACCCGCTCCTCCACGCGCTGGTACGTGCTCTGCAGCAGCGTCAGGCACATACGCGTTTCGATCAGCAGCGTGCGGGCCATGCGTACCAGGCGTTTGCTGCCGGAGGCGTCGATCAGCGCCTCGTGGAAGCGCAGGTCCGCAGTGGACAGTGCGGAGGGATCGTCGTCGTCCGCGGCGGTGGCCATGTCGGCCACTGCCTGTTCCAGCACTCCCGCCACTTCCTCGCGATCACCGCGGCGCAGGACCCGCAGCAGCGCGGTGCGCTCCACCGAGGTCCGGGCGAGATAGATGTCGTACACGTCGGCCGGTTCGAGGTCGATCACGAACAGGCCGCGGTGCCGTTCACTGCGCAGCAGCCCCTCCGAAACGAGGTGTTGCATCGCCTCTCGCAGCGGGCCACGCGAAACCTGGAACCGGGCGGCCAGATCCGTCTCCCCGAGCTGCGTGCCCGGCGGAAGGACGCCGTTCATGATCGCCTCCCGCAGCTGGCGCGCGATCACGGTGGCGGTCGACTCGCGGTTGACCGGTTCGATGCCGGGCAGGGCGACCATCGATCACCTCCCGGCCCGGAAGAGCGCGCCGAGCGAGCGCACCATCCGGGTCGTGCCGGTCAGTCGAAGCCCTTCCCAGATGGTCACCTGGTTCGCGGTGAGCACCGGTTTGCCCAGCTTCGCCTCGATGTCGGTGATCTCGCCCAGCGTGCGCATCGCGGTGTCCGGCACGAGCAGCGCGTCCGCGTCCGGGTGGTCGTGGCTCACGGCGAGGTCCACGACGGCCTCCGGCGACAGCTTGCCGACCTCTGCCGCGGTGTCGATGTCCGCGCTCGACATGCTCAGCACTTCGACCCCGCCCGCGGCGAGGAACTCCACGAACAGCCGGGCCACGTCGTCCGGGTAGCTGGCGGCCACGGCGACCCGTTTCACCTCCAGCGCCTGCGCTGCATGCACAAAAGCGAACGACGTGCTCGACGCAGGCACGCCCGCGGCCGTGGCCAGCCGGTCGGCCTGATCGCGGGCGCCGTCCCAGCCGTACACGAAGCTGCCGGAGGTACACGCCCAGACCACCGCGTCCGGCGTGTGTTTGGCGAGCAGCCCGGCGCCGTCGGCGAGCCGGGACGCACTGCCGAGGTCCAGCAGCTCCGGCACGGCGTGCAGGTCGGTGCCGTAGATGTGGGCGACCGGCAGCCGGATGTCGCCCTCGGCTGCCTCCGAACCTCCGAGCAGCTGCTCCGCGAGCGGGTAGTCGTCCTCGGCCGCGTGGTCGGGATAGATGAAGCCGATCGTGGTCACGAAACCTCCGGGATACGCAAATTGTCGACAATGTTATCGAGGTGGGTCAAGAGACCTCCCGCAGCCACTGGCCGGGCCC
The DNA here is from genome assembly GCF_039536925.1 of Amycolatopsis ultiminotia. Lineage (NCBI taxonomy): Bacteria > Bacillati > Actinomycetota > Actinomycetes > Pseudonocardiales > Pseudonocardiaceae > Amycolatopsis > Amycolatopsis ultiminotia. The sequence goes on from NZ_BAAAZN010000018.1 coordinate 56,140, forward strand.
GACGATCGGCAGCTGCATCCGGCGCAGGCACGCCCACATGGTCAGCTGGTTGGCCGTCAGCACCGGTTTGCCCAGCGCCTTCTCCAGTGGCTCGATCAGGTCGAACGTGGGGAGGTTGGTACAGCTGACGAAAATGGCCTCGGCCGCACTGTGGTCGGCGGCGAGGATCCGCTCGGCGATGGTGCGGTAGCTGACCTTCCAGATGCCGCCGCCGAGGCCGAGGTGGTCGCTGGCCACCGTCTGCACGCCGAGTTCGGCGAGGAAGCCGTGGAGTTTGCCGGTGAGGTCGGCGTCGTAGGGGGTGAGCACGGAGACCCGGTGCAGGTTCAGCTGCTGCAGCACTTCGGCGAGCGCGCCGGAGGTGGTCACCGCGTCCGGCGCGCCCGCGTCGCAGATGGCTTTGGTGAGGGAGTGCTCGTAGGCGACGCCGTTCACGAAGCTGCCCGAGGTGCACAGGTACGCGACCACTTCGGGCTCCACGTGCAGCACGTCGCGCGTGGCGGCGGCGAGGTGCCGGCTGTCGCTCACCAGCTGTGCCATCTCCATGCTCACCGGGACCGGTTCGTACGGGGTGCGGGCGAGGTGCAGGGACACCTCCATCGGCACCCAGCGCCATAGTTCGCGCTCCAATGCCAGGTCGAAGGGGGCGATCACGCCGATGCCCCGCTGGGCAAGCGGGCCGTCGAACGCGAGGAAGTCCAGATCCAAGGCTCAGCCTCCGGAATACGCCTGTGCGGTGACACGTCCGGTGCTCCGGGGGTCGTTCCTCGGATTGTTGACAATCATACGAGCCACTTTTACCGTGTCAATGTGATCGCCTCGGAAATCCCTGTCCTTGCGGTGCTCTGCGGGGCGAACCTGCCACCGGACATGGCTGCTGTCGAGGCGGCGGCGGTGGTTCGTTACACGGATGCGCGTGGGCTCCCGGAAGCATTGGCCGGAGCCGACGCGCTTTTCGTCTACGACTTCCTCTCCACCGCCGTCCCCGGCGCGTGGGCCGCGGCGGATCGGCTGCGCTGGCTGCACATCGCCAGTGCCGGCGTGGACCCGGTGCTGTTCCCGGAGCTGCGCGACAGCGACGTGGTGCTCACGAACTCGCGCGGCGTGTTCGACGACGCCATCGCCGAGTACGTGCTCGGTGTCGTGCTCGCGTTCGCCAAGGATTTCGCCCGGTCGCTGGACCTGCAGCGGGCAGGTACATGGCGACACCGGGAAAGCGAGCGGATCGCCGGACGCGAGGTGCTCGTGATCGGTACCGGGCCGATCGGGCGGGCCACCGCGCGGCTGTTGCGCGCGGCCGGGATGCGGGTCTCCGGCGCAGGCCGCCGGGCCCGCACCGGTGACGCCGACTTCGGCGAGGTGCACGATTCCGCCGAACTGCCGCGGTACCTGGGCGAGTACGACTACGTGGTCGCGGTCGCGCCGCTCACCGAGCAGACCAAGGGGATGTTCGACGCCGGGGCGTTCGCCGCGATGAAGCCGTCCGCGCGGTTCGTCAACGTCGGGCGCGGTGAGCTGGTGGTCACCTCCGACCTGGTCGCGGCGTTGCGCGGCGGACAGCTCGCGGGCGCCGCGCTGGACGTGTTCGAGACCGAGCCGCTGCCTCCGGACAGTCCACTCTGGACGCTGCCGGACGTGCTGGTCTCCCCGCACATGTCGGGGGACTTCGCGGGCTGGCGGCGCACCCTGGTAGAGGTGTTCGCGGCGAACTTCCGGCGATGGACCGCGGGGGAGCCGCTGCAGAACGTCGTGGACAAACGGCTCGGATACGTGCCGTCCGAATCGCAGGGAGCCGCCGGATGAGCGACCGGGAACTGACCGCCAGCGAGCTCGTCGCCGCCTACGCCACCGGGGAACTGTCCCCGGTGGAGTCGACGCAGAACGCGCTGAAGGCCATCGAGGACCGGGACGGCGAGCTCAACGCCTACTGCCTCGTCGACGCCGACCGTGCGCTCGAACAGGCGAAACAGTCCGAGCTCCGGTGGCGGGACGGTAATCCGATCGGCTGGCTCGACGGCGTTCCCTCGTCCATCAAGGACATGTTCCTCACCCAGGGCTGGCCGACGCTGCGCGGATCGACCAGCATCCCCGTGGACCAGCCGTGGGACGTGGACAGCCCGGTGATGGCGCGGATGCGCGAGGCGGGCCTCGTCGTGCTCGGCAAGACGACCACGCCGGAGATCGCGTGGAAGGGCGTCACCGACAGCGCGCTCGCCGGCATCACCCGCAATCCGGTCGACCCCGGCAAGACCGCGGGTGGATCCAGCGGCGGCAGCGCCGCGGCGGTCGCCGCGGGCATGGGCGAACTGTCGGTGGGTACCGACGGCGGCGGTTCGGTGCGGATCCCCGCGTCGTTCTGCGGGATCGTCGGGCTGAAGCCGACGCACGGCCGGATTCCGCTGTTCCCGGCGAGCCCGTTCGGGCCGCTTTCGCACGCCGGACCGATGGCGCGCAGCGTGGACGACATCGCGCTGCTGCTCGACGTGCTCGCCACCCCCGACCACCGCGACCCGGCCGGTCTGGCCCCGCCGGCAGGCACCTACCGCGAAGCCGTGCGCCGTGATGTGCGCGGGCTGATCGCGGCCTACTCGCCGACGCTCGGGTACGTGGACGTGGATCCCGAGGTGGCTGCGCTCGTCGCGGCCGCGGTCCGCGCTCTCGACGACGCCGGTCTGCAGATCGAGGAGACCGATCCGGGCTTCAGCGACCCGAAGCCCGCCTTCGACGTGCTGTGGTCCACCGGCGCGGCGAAGATGCTCGACTCGTTCCCGGAGGGCAGCGAAGACCGCGTCGACCCCGGGTTGCGGCGCGTATGGGAGAAGGGCCACACCTACTCGGCGAGCGACTACCTCGACGCCTCCGCGGAACGCGCCGCACTCGGCATCCGGATGGGCGAGTTCCACACCCGCTACGACGTGCTGATCACGCCGACCATCCCGATCCCCCCGTTCGAGGCAGGCCACGACGTGCCGCCGGGCAGCGGACTGAGCGAGTGGCCGGAGTGGACGCCGTTCACCTACCCGTTCAACATGACCCAGCAACCGGCCATCAGCGTCCCGGCGGGCCGCACGTCGGCGGGCCTGCCGGTGGGAGTGCAGATCGTCGGCCCGCGCCATTCGGACGACCTGGTACTGGCCGTGGCGAAGCTGCTGGAGGAAGTACACCCCTGGGCAGGCCGCTGACCCCGTCGGCACCCGACCGCCCACCAGCCCGGCCCCGCTTCTGCCTGACCGGCAACGCTTTCCGGCCGAATCGACGGACCGGCGACCGAGCGCTGCACCGCCCCCCAGCCGCGCAACGGGGCGGCGCCGCCCCGACGTGCCCGCGCCACCCCTCCCGCGCGAGCCGCGATGCCACGCAAGCCCACAACAACCCGGACGAGCAGACCACCCGCACCCGTTCGGACCGGGCCGAGTGGCCTGGTGGTGCCGGGTGGAGCGGGCCAAGCGGCCCGGTCGCGTCGGGTGGGGTCGCGTTGAGTGGGCCTCTCGTGCCCGGAAGGCGGGACGAGTGGGCCGTTCGGACCGGGTGCCGGGACAAGCGGGCCGATCGCACCAGGTGGAGCGCGTCGGGTGGCCCGGTCGGATCTGGTGGGTCGGGTCGAGCGGGCCGGTCGTGCCCTGGGGAGGCGAGACGAGTGGCCCGGTCGTGCCGGGTGGAGCGTGCCGGGTGGGCCGTTCGCATCGGGTGGGTTGTGTTGAGTGGGCGGGCCGTTCCGGCTGGAGCGGGTCGAGTGGGCCGGTCGTTCCGGCTGGAGCGGGTCGGGTGGGCCGGTCGCATTGGGTGGCGCGTGCCGGGTGGGCCGGTCGCATCGGGTGGGTTGGGGTGAGTGGGCCGGTTGTGCTGGGTGGGTTGTGGGTGAGGTGTTGGGGTGGGTGGGGGTGTTGGTGTGGCACGCTGGCGGGTATGACCGAGTTCAGCGCGCCGATTGATGATCGCTGGTTTGAGGACTATCCGTTCGGGGCGGTGTATGAGTTCGGGGACGTCGCGGTTACCCGGGAGGAGATTGTCGAGTTCGCCCGGCAGTTCGATCCGCAGAGTTTCCACGTCGATCCGGTTGCGGCGGAGGCTGGGCCGTTCGGCGGGCTCATTGCGAGTGGCTGGCACACCTGCGGCCTGATGATGCGGATGTTCGCCGAGCACTACCTCTCGTCGGTGGCGAGTCTCGGCAGTCCCGGCATCGACGAGCTGCGCTGGCCGCGGCCGGTGCGGCCGGGGGATCGGCTGTGGCTGCGGGCCACCGTGACCGAGGCGCGGCTTTCCCGGTCGAAACCCGATCGTGGGCTCGTGCGCACCCTGGTGGAGGTGTTCAACGGTGACAGCGAGCTCGTGTTGAGTGGCAATGCGGTCAACTTCCTCGCGGTGCGGCCGGTCGGGCGGTAACCGGAAGCTCCACAAAGGACGTTGCTGAAGCACTCCACGGCAACGGAAATACCGGCCGGTGCGGACCGGAGCCGCCCGCCGGAAGGTGAAAACCGCCAGCCGGAGCCACTGGCCAGAAGCCGCCAGTCGGAACCCACCAGCAGGATGGGGCCGGCCGGAAGCAGCCAATCGGAAGCCGGAAGCCACCAGCCGGAGACGCCAGCCGGAAGCACCAGCCGCAGCCGTTAGCTGGAGCCGCCAGCCGGACGGGGTCAGTCGGAAGTCGCAGCCGCCATCCGGATGGGGTCGGCAGGAAGCAGCCAATCGGAAGCCGGAGCCGCCAGCCGCAGTCGTTAGCCGGAAGCCGCCGGTCGAAAGCCGGAAGCCGGAGCCGTCAGCCCGATGGGGTCAGCCGGAAGCCGTCGGTCAAAAGCCGCCAGCCGCAGTCGTTAGCCGGAAGCCGCAGCCGCCGGCTGTAGCCGTTGGCTGGGTAGGGGTCAGCGCACTCCGCTCACGCCCTCCAGTTCGGCCAGTGCGGTGTCCAGGTGGGTCAGGATCCGCTGCAGGTGCGGGACGCTGCGGCGGCATCCGGTGATGCCGAAGTCTAGGTTGTCCGCGTTGCTGGTCAGGGTGATGTTGAGCGCCTGGCCGTCGAGCAGGACCGATGCCGGGTAGATGCCGTCGAGCGCTGCGCCGTTCCAGTACATCTGCGAGCGCGGGCCCGGGACGTTGGAGATCACCAGGTTGAACGGCGGCCGCGTATTGGACACGACGCCGGGGATCGGGGAAACGCCGAGCTGGGCCACGTTGAGCCCGGACAGCAACAGCGTCTGCAACGGCGACAGCTGCGAGAACAGCTTCTTCCCATTGGACATCGACGTGGAGATCTCGGCCAGCCGGTCGGCAGGATCGGCCAGGTCGGTGGCGAGGTTGCACAGCAGCGCGCCGATGTTGTTGCCGCTCGCTTCGCCGGTGTCGCGCTGCCGTAGCGACACCGGCACCATGGCGACGAGCGGCGCGTCCGGCAACGCGCTCTGCTCGATGAGGTAGTCCCGCAGCGCGCCGGCGCACATCGCGAGCACGACGTCGTTGCGCGTTGCACCAGACGCGGCGGCGATCGCGCGCACCCGCTGCAGCGGCCACGACTGTGCGGCGAACCGGCGCGCGCCGCCGATCGGCACGTTCAGCATCGTTCGCGGGGCCTGCATCGGCAGCGTCAGCCGGTGCTCGCGGAACGCCTCGCGCGCCACCTTTGCCGCAGCGGGTGCGATTCCCGCGACCTGCCCGAACGTTTTGCCCGCCGTGTCCAGAAGCGAACCGGCCGCCCGGCCGTTGCGGCTGCCCCCGCCCTCGCTCCGGGTGCCCCACGGGGGCGGGCAGTCCAGGTCGGCCGGATCGTCCGACAGCGTGCCCTGCAGGTGCCGCAGTGCGGAGACGCCGTCCATCAGCGAGTGGTGGATCTTCGAATACAGCGCGAACCGGCCGTCGCGCAGCCCTTCGATGAGGTGGGTTTCCCACAACGGACGGTGCCGGTCGAGCAGGGTGCTGTGCCAGCGCGAGGTCAGTTCCAGCAGCTCCCGGATGCGGCCCGGCTGCGGCAGCGCGGAATGCCGGAAGTGGTAGTCCAGTTCCAGCTCGGTGTCGTCGGACCAGCGCAGGTGACCCATGGTGTTCACCGGCCTGCTGGGCCGCCGCCGGAACACACTGCGCATGTTGTCCGAATCCAGCAGCGAACGCCGCAGGTCGTGCAGGTAGTTCTCGCCTGCGCCGTCGGGTTTGCGGAACAGCTGCAACCCGCCGACGTGCATCGGGTGCTCGCGGGTCTCGACCATCAGGAACATCGAGTCGGTCACGGGCATCAACGGCATTCCGGCCACCCTTCCGCGAGCTGGGGGCGTCGCTGCCCCGGTCCGAGTCTACGCACGGGAAACCTCGGCGTTCCCGTTCCACTCTGGCGAGTATGGCCCGTGGCGAAGAACCTGAAACCGGAGCGGGCGAATACGCCGGGGCGATCTCCGAGGATCAGCCGCGTGACCTGCTGCCGCCGCCGGTCCGGATTGCAGGCAAGGCGCGTCCGGCTCGGCACCGGCCGGACCGCGACAAGGTGTTCCGCCACTGTTCGAAGGCGGTTCTCCGGTCGGGGCTGCCGGACGGCGGCACCTGCGCGGCTGCCGATGACAGGCAGTGTCCGGTGACGTGTCTGCAGGCGCTTACCCGCGGCGGATACCATCGCGGACGTGGCAGGACGGACTGGAGCTCAGCAGCTTGTGGACGCGCTCACGGCTCTCGGGACCGAGGTGGTGTTCGGCCTGCCTGGCGTGCACAACCTGCCGCTGTGGGAGGCGTTGGCGGAGACCGGGATCCGCGTCGTCGGTGTCCGGCACGAACAGACCGCCGGGTATGCCGCGGACGGTTATGCCCGCAGGACCGGGAAACTCGGCGTCGCGCTGGTGACCACCGGTCCCGGCGCGGCGAACACGCTCGGCGCGGTGGGCGAGGCGATGGCGTCCGCGGCGCCGGTGCTCGTGGTGGCCACGGACATCCCGTCCACGTTGCGCCGTCCCGGTGTGGTCCGCGGGGTGCTGCACGAGACGTCGGACCAGCAGGCGATGTTCGCCCCGGTGACCAAGGCCGGGTTCACCGTGCACCGCGCGGATCAGATCGGCACCACCGTGCACCGCGCCGCCCGGCTGGCGCTGCAGCCGCAGACCGGTCCGGTCTACCTTGGCATTCCGACCGATTACCTGCGTGAGGTCACGCCGCCGCGGGAACCGCCCGCGCCGCCCGCCGAGCGCGTGCTGGACCTGCCGGATCTCGCCAGGGCCGCGGACCTGCTCTCCACCGCCCGCCGCCCGCTGATCTGGGCCGGGGGCGGCGCACTGCGTGCCGAGGCGGGCGAGGCGATCGGCGACCTCGCCGAGCGGCTCGCCGCGCCGGTGCTCACCACGTTCGGTGCGCGCGGCCTGCTGCCGATCGAACACCCTTGCCTGGCACCGAATCCGGTGCACGCGCCGGAGGTCGGGCAGCTGTGGGACGAGGCCGACGTGGTGCTCGCCATCGGCACCGACTTCGACGGCCTGATGACGCAGAACTGGCTGATGCCCGCACCGCCGAAGCTGATCGCGGTGAACGTGGACGCCGGGGACGCGGCCAAGAACTACCGCCCGGACATCACGCTCGTCGGCGACGCCCGCCGGGTCGTCGAATCACTGCACCCGCAGTCCCGGCCGGGGCTGGACGAGCTCACCGCGCGGCTGGCGGGCATCGGCCGCCGGGTGCGCAGGCGCATCCGCGACGAGGAACCGCAGGCCGCCGACTTCCTGTCCACTTTGGAGGAAGTGCTGCCGGAGGATGCCACGCTGGTCACGGACATGTGCGTGGCAGGCTACTGGGTCGGCGGATTCCACCGGGTCCGCGGTCCGCGCCGGCTGGCCTACCCGATGGGCTGGGGCACCCTCGGCTATGGTTTCCCGGCCTCGCTCGGCGCCGGTGCGGCGGCCGAGGCGGTCCGCGGCGGCCGGGTGCTGTGCGTTACCGGAGACGGCGGATTCCTTTACGCGGTAGGCGATCTGGCGACGCTGGCCGAGGAACAGCTGCCGGTGACGGTGGTCGTGGTGGACGACGGTGGCTACGGAATGCTGCGCTACGACCAGGACCAGGAAGGCCTGCCGCACCGCGGGGTCGACTGGGACAGCCCGGATTTCGTCGGACTGGCCCGCTCGTTCGGTGTGCACGCGGACCGGGTGTCCGGCTTCGGCCGCGCGTTCCGCAGGCTGCTGAGCGAGTTCGTCGAGTCCGACGAACCGAACGTGCTGGTGGTGCGCGCGAAGCTGAAGCCGCCGCTGAACACCTCACCCCGGTGGTACCGCAAGCAAAGTGCCTGACGATCACGACGGCGCGGGCCGTGTCGCGGTCGGGGTTGTGCCGGTCAGCCGGCGGTAGAACTTCACGAAGTTGGTCGCCTCGGTGAAGCCGAGTTCGCGGGCGATCGTGGCGACGCTGCTGTCGGTGGTGACCAGCCGCCTGCGGGCTTCGAGTGCGATTCGTTCGTCGAGGAAACGTTTTGCGCTCATGCCAAGGGCTTCGCGCACTGCCCGGTCGATGATTCTCGCCGGAGTGCGTCTGCGAAATCGTCCTTAGAGGACGGAACGGCGAGCAACAATGCCAATTGCCGCAACGCGGTCTTGAGAAGCGCGTCGTGCGGGTCGACCGGCCAGTGACGCGCCCGCGCGACGTCGTCGGCGAACGCGGCCACCCGGGTGCCGTGCGCCAGCGCCGCGGCCGTGAACATCACCAGCACGCCGCGTAAGCGGGATGCGTCGACGACGTGGAAGTCCTGCGCGGACCGGCCTGCGGCTCACCGGCACTTTCACCACGGTGGAATGGGGTAATCAACCAGACAGGAGCAGGATGACCACGAATTCCCTCCGCAGCAGGTACGTCGTCGACTCCGGTGGCCGCGGCCCCGCGATCCTCTGTCTGCACGGCAACCTCATGGACGCGACCATGTGGGACGGAATCGTCGAGACACTGAGCGGCTACCGGTGCATCCGGTTCGATTTCCGGTTGCACGGGGCCACCGAAGACGACGGCCTGCCCTTCACTTACTGGGACGCGGCGCGAGATGCACTCGACGTCCTTGACACCCTCGACGTACCCGCGGCGCATTTCGTCGGCCATTCCCAGGGCGGGTTCACCGCGTTGCGGGCAGCGCTACTGGCTCCGGGGCGCATCACGAGCCTGGCCCTCATCGACACCGCCGCCGACGCGTTCCCTGGACCGGCTTTGGCGCAGATGGCGCAGATCCGGGACGGCTTCGCGGCCGGTGCGGTCGAGGAGACCGCTGCTGCGGTACTCGAACGGCGCCGGCGCCGGCCAAACCGGACACTGGCTGGCCCGTATCCGAGCGCAACCGGCTCGCCCGTGCCGTGGGTGTGCTGATGGGCGCAGACAGCGTCGCCGATCGCCTCGCCGAGATCACTGCCCCGGCTCTGGTCGTGCACGGCACCGCCGATCTGCCGATCCCGCCGGAGGCCGGCACCGCCCTCGCCGCCGGGTTGCCCGCCGCCGAGCCCGTCCGGTTGCTCGACCGGTCTCGCGCACACTCCGCCGGTCACGACCGGCGTGCTCTTACGTTCGTTTCTCGACTCCCGTAGTATTCCACTATACGAACCAACTGTCTCAGAAAGTGAGAAGGGGTGAGTGCGGTGCCGCCCAGGGACGTGTACACCCACGGGCACGGCGAGGTCGTCGTGCGCAGTCACGGGGCCCGCACCGCGGCGAGTTCGGCGGCCTACCTCCTGCCGGTGCTGCGGCCGGGACTGGACCTGCTCGACGTGGGGTGCGGGCCGGGCAGCATCACCGTCGACCTCGCCGAGGCGGTTGCGCCGGGGCGGGTGCGGGGCATCGAGATCACTGACGCGGCACTGCCCGCGGCCAGGAAAAACGCCGACGAGCGCGGGGTGGCGGTGGAATTCGCCGTCGACGACGCCTACCGGCTCTCCGATCCCGACGACAGTTACGACGTCACCCATGCCCACCAGGTGCTCCAGCACCTCTCCGATCCGGTGGCCGCGCTGCGCGAGATGCGGCGGGTGACGCGGCCGGGCGGGGTGGTGGCGGTCCGCGACGCCGACTACGCAGCGTTCACCTGGTGGCCGGGGGACGAGCGGCTCGACCGGTGGCTCGGGCTCTACCGTGCCGTGGCGCACGGCAACGACGCCGAACCCGATGCCGGCAGGCGGTTGCTGGCCTGGGCGCACGAGGCCGGGTTCACCGAGGTCACGCCGTCGGCTTCGGTCTGGTGCTACGCCACCCCCGAGGAACGTGCGGCCTGGGGCGGGATGTGGGCCGAGCGGATCCACTCCGCGGTCGGGAAGATGGCACTCGAACGGGGGCTGGCCACCGAAGCCGACCTCGCGGAGATTTCCCGGGCGTGGCGGGACTGGGCCGCCGATCCGGACGGCTGGCTCGTGATCCCGCACGGCGAACTGCTTGCCCGCGCCTGAGCGACCGGACGCGAGATCAGCAGGCGGCCGAGTCGGTGTTGTTGCCGTCGGCGACCATCGCGGACAACGTAGGCGAATCGCCGGGATGCACCGGTTTCGGGGTCACCTCGCGTTGCCGTGCCCCGCCGGGTACGACGAAGAGGCCGGCGCGGCTGCGACGGGCGCCGTTGCCGGCCACACCCGGAAAACCGCGGCGCCGTGGCTCGGCACGTTCGCCTCCAGCGTGCCGGTGGTCTCGGTCTCGGCGCCGGACCACAGGTCCCGCACGCGGTAGCCCGACGAGGAGAGGCCCAGTTCGGCAGCAGTGGCGGTTATCGTGGCGGCGGAATTCCCGCGGTTGAACAGCACCGCCGCGGCCGATCCGTCGGACATCGGCTTGGTCCAGACCTCGGTGTCCCCGTCGTCGCGAACCCGGTGTCCCTGCACGCCCGCCCAGTCCTGGTCGAGTGCGACGATGTCCTTGTTCTCCAGGATCGCCGTGGTTTCCGGGGGCATCGACCGCAGATCGTTGCCTGCCAGCAGCGGCGCGTTCAGCAGTGCCCACAACGAGAAGTGCGCGCGGTATTCGGTGTCGCTCATGCCGCCGTTGCCGACCTCGAGCATGTCCGGGTCGTTCCAGCCATCGGGGCCCGCGTACTTCTCGAGCCCGACCTGCCGGTCGAGGATCTCGGTCATACTGGCCCAGTTGTCGCTGATGTCACCGGTGGTGCGCCACAGCTGCGCGCCCGCGTCCCGGCCCCACAGCCACGGCTGGTTCTCGCCCCATTCACACAGCGCATAGACCATCGGACGACCGGTCTTCTTGATCGCGTCACCCATCTTGCGGTAGCGCTCGACCGCCGGGCGATCCTGGTTGTTGCAGTTGTCGTACTTGAGGTAGTCCACGCCCCAGTCGGCGAAGGTCTGTGCGTCCACGTCCTCGTGGTCGAGTGCGCCCGGCATGGTGTTGGCGCAGGTCATCGTGCCGGCGCTGGTGTAGATGCCGAGTTTCAGGCCCTTGCCGTGCACGTAGTCGGCGAGTGCCTTGATGCCGTGCGGGAAACGTTCGTGGTTGGGCTCGAACCTGCCTTCGGCGTTGCGGTTCTGCTCGGCCCAGCAGTCGTCGATGTTCACGTACTGGTAGCCGGCGTCCTCGAGACCGCTGCTGACGAGCGCGTCGGCGGTTTCCCTGATCAGGTTTTCGTCGATGTCGCAGCCGAACTTGTTCCAGCTGTTCCATCCCATCGGCGGCGTCTGCGCAGTGGACTGCGCCACGGCGACCGGCGCTTCGGTGCTCCCTCCGGCATCCGGCCCGGCCGTTCCGACGGCCCCGGCGCTCCCGGTGAGCCCGGTGCCGACACCGGCGGCAAGGGCGACGACGGCGGTAAGTCCCCCGAGACGACGCATGCGTTCCTCCAAGAATGTGCGACTCTGCACAGAACCGATCAACAATCAACATCACGGAGCGCACGAGCGTCAAGCGGCTGTTGGTAGGTATTAGCCCGCCGGGCAGGTAGAAAGGGGGAGCCGGGAAACCACGTCCCGGCCACCGGAAAACGACGCCCCCGACCAACCCGATCCCTGCCCAACCCGATCCCGCCAACCAGGTCCCGCCAACCCGATCCCGCCAACCTGGTCCGGCCAACCTGGTCCGGCCAACCTGGTCCGGCCAACCTGGTCCGGCCAACCTGGTCCGGCCAACCTGGTCCGGCCAACCTGGTCCGGCCAACCTGGTCCGGCCAACCTGGTCCGGCCAACCCGATCCTGCCTCGCCCGACCCGGCCAATCCGCCTCGACCAGACCGACCTGCCCCCGACGGCCCGCCTCGACCAGCCCGACTCCAGCCCGCCCGACCCCGACGGCCCGCGCCGACCGATCCGATCCCTGCCAACCCGACTCCGGCCTGCCCGGCTCCAGCCCGCCCGACCCCGACGGCCCGCCCCGACCGATCCGATCCCTGCCAACCCGACTCCGGCCTGCCCGACCCGACCCCGACTGACGCGATCCCGGCCGGCCCGGCCGGAGTGCCGCCCCTAGGAGACCGATGTCCCAGCCCCGTCCGCTCGACGGCATCCAGGTCGTCGATCTGTCCCGCATTCTTGCCGGGCCGTACTGCACGCAGTACCTCGGCGAGATGGGGGCGGAGGTGGTCAAGGTCGAGCCGCCGGGGCACGGGGACGACACGCGGCTGTGGGGGCCGCCGTTCGTGGGGGACGGCGAGGAGGCGGTGTACTTCCTGGCCGCCAACCGGAACAAGCGCGGGATCGTGCTCGATCTCAAGACCGAACCCGGCCGGGAGGTGGTGCGCAGGCTCGTGGCCCGTGCGGACGTGCTGGTCGAGAACTACCGGCCGGGCACGCTGGAGCGCTGGGGACTTTCCTACGCCGAGCTGGCGGAGCTCAACCCGCGGCTGATCCACGTGTCGATCACCGGGTTCGGCCAGACCGGGCGGTACCGCGATCGGCCCGGCTACGACCTCGTGGCGCAGGCGCTCGGCGGCGTGATGGGGCTGACCGGTGAACCGGACGGCGCGCCGGCCAAGGTGGGTCTCCCGGTGGCCGATCTGAACGCGGGCACCTGGGCGATCATCGGCGTGCTGATGGCCCTGCAGGCCCGGCACACCACCGGTCGCGGCCAGTACCTCGACGTCTCGCTGCTCGACGCGCAGCTCGCCTGGCATGTGTACGCCGCGGGGGCGAGCTTCTACGACCAGCCGCGGCCGCGCCGGATGGGGTCGGCGCATCCGAGCATCGTGCCGTACCAGGCCTACCACACCGCCGATGGCTGGCTGATCGTCGCGGCGGGCAGCGAAAAGCTGTGGCGCGCGCTGTGCCGGGTGCTGGACCTGGACATCGCCGAGGACCCGAAGTTCGTCACCAACGCCGCCCGCGCGGCGAACCGCGACGAGCTGAACGCCCAGCTCGGCGAGGTTTTCCTGACCCGCACTGCCGCCGACTGGATGAAGGCGCTCGACGAGGCGAGCATCCCGGCCGCGCCGATCAACGATATTGACGACGTCTACGCCGACCCGTGGGCCGCCGAACGCGATCAGGTGGTCCGGCTGCCGCATCCGACCGTCGGCACCTACCTCGGCACCGGATTTCCGGTCAAGGCCTCGGAAACCCAGCCCCGGCCGACGTCCGCCCCACCCACGCTCGGCCAGCACACCGCCGAGGTGCTGGCCGAACTGGGCTACTCGGCCGAGGAGATCGCCGGGTTCCTGGCACGTTCCTGAACCGTTCGAAGGAGGAGATATGGCCGATCGGCAACCGAATCCGTTGTGGCACCCGTTCGCGGACATGGGCGCGGTGGACGGCGACCGGTTCGTGGTGACCCGTGGCGAGGGATCGTACGTGTGGGACGAGACCGGGAACCGCTACTTCGACGCCACCGCTTCGCTCTGGTACGCGAACCTCGGGCACGGCCGCCCGGAGATCACCAGGGCGGTGACCGCGCAGCTGGAGAAGCTCGACGCGTACCACCTGTTCGCCCGCACGGCGAACGAACCCGCGCTGCGGCTGGCTTCGCGACTGTCCGAACTGGCCCCGATCCCCGGCTCGAAGGTGTTCCTCGGTTCCGGTGGCGGCGACGTGGTGGACACCGCGGTGAAGATCGCGCGTGCCTACTTCGTCCACACTGGACGTCCGAACAAGACACACGTGATCGGCAGGACCCAGGGTTACCACGGCACGCACGGATTCGGCACCGCAGTGGGCGGGATCGCCGTCAATGCCGAGGGATTCGGCCCGCTACCGGGCGAGTTCTCCCACGTGGCCTACGACAGCCCCGCGGCGCTGGACGCGGAGATCCGGCGCGTTGGCCCCGAGCGGGTCGCGGCGTTCTTCTGTGAACCGGTGATCGGGGCGGGTGGCGTGCTGCTTCCGCCGGACGGTTATGTGGAGGCGGTCGCGGAGATCTGCCGGCAGCACGAGGTGCTGTTCGTCGCGGACTGCGTGATCTGCGGCTTCGGCAGGCTCGGCACCTGGTTCGGCATCGACCGCTGGCCGGTGCGCCCGGACCTGGTGACCACCGCGAAGGGCATCACCGGCGGCACGATCCCGCTCGGCGCGCTACTGGTCGCGCCGCACGTCGCGGAACCGTTCTTCACCGGCCGCCCGGGTGCGCCGGTGCTCCGCCACGGCGCGACGTACGCCGGGCATCCGGTGGCCTGCGCGGCGGCGAACGCCACTTTGGACATCTACGAACGCGACGATTTGATCCCCCGCGGGCGCACCCTGGAGAAGCCACTGGCCGACGCGCTGTCCGGCGCCGACGGGCACGCCGCCGTCGCGGAAGTCCGTGCGGGCCTTGGTTTTCTGGCTGCAGTGGAACTTACGCCGGACGTGCTGCAGGCGCACCCCGGCGCCGCCGACCGGCTGTACCGGCTCCTGCTCGCGGAAGGGGTGATCGTGCGGCCGGTGGCCAAGGGTATCGTGCTGTCGCCCCCGCTGATCGCCGACGAGCCGGAGCTGGACCTGCTGGCGTCGGCGATTCCCCGTGCACTGGACGCATTGGTGTCCACAGTGGAGTGACCGGTCACCCCTGGCAGGGCAGGGTTCCGCTGCGCAGTGCGTGGTCGTCGTCGTTGGCGTCGTCGGACCACAGGACGGCGGCGTTTCCGTTCGCGCAGGCGGACTGGGGTGCGATCGCGAACCCTTCGTTGTTGTAGTCCGGCATTCCGGAGGGGCGGTCGTACTCCGCGCCTGCGGTGAAGGTGCCGTCGGCGTCGATGTCGAGGGTGGTGGTGTGGCCCTTGCAGGTGTCGTCGCAGGCGGCCCACAAGTGCCCGGTCCGCGGTTCGTACTCCAGGTCCATCACCGCGGGCAGGCCGCTCGGGATGGTGGCGACACGGGTGTAACCGCCGCCGGACTGATCGAGCGCGTAGGCGTAAACGGTGCCGTCGGCCTCGAGGCCGACGAAGTACAGACCGCTGCCGTGCCCGGGGTAACTGGCCGGATCGTAGGCCGCTTTCGTGTGCTCGTCGTGGAATCCGTGCGCGGTGAGGTCGGTGTCCGGAATCCAGGCGATGCCTTCGAGGCCCTCGTTGCTGTCCACCTTGGGGAGGTCGTCGGTCAGCTCCCATTCGGCGGTCGCGTCGAGTGCCTCGGCGGTGCCGGGCTCGGCGTAGCGGAGCACTCCCGGTTTGCTGACGTCGCCGTGGTCGTTGTCGCGCTCGGTTGCGGTGAAGATTCCTTCGGGGGTCTCGACAACGCCTTCGGCGTCCGGGTCGCCCTTTCCGCCGGGGTAGTGCAATGCGGTGCCCTCGGCGGGATCGGGACGCCAGTTCGACCCGTCGGGCACGAGGTGGTAGAGCGTGCCGGGACCGTTTTTCACCGCCCACACCGCAGTGGGGCTCGAGAACGCGAGGCCGCTGAGGTTCTCACCGAAGACGCCTGAGCTGTCGGCGTTCGCGACGTCGGAACCACCCGGCCACGCGTCGGCGTCCGGCGCCGCGTGCGCGGTGGCGGCAGAGAGCCCCAGCCCGGCGACGGCCAACGCGACGGTGACGCACTTCCGGCCGCGCCGGTGCACAGTCAACACAACGATCCCCTTTCGCCGCCGCGATCTTCGCGAGCGGCTTTGCCGGCAAGAGTTGACCACAGCGCCGGAGATGGGGGCAATACACCGGCCGCGGCGCTACTCCGTCCGGCCCTGGCGAAAGCGGCCACCCGGCCGGAAACAGAGAAGGTGTTCGCCCGGCGTTTGCCTGGCGGTCAGCAGTGGGCTCCGGAGTGCAGCCGCGTGCGTAGCCGACATCCCAGGCGCGCCAAGGGGTTCTCCGGTGGTGCTGCGTTCGGGGAACGTTCTCGGCGGTCCGGAGCAGAGCGGTCTGCCCGGATTCGAAATCCAGGCCGGGTTCGGGCACCTCGGTCCGTTCGGCGGGCGCGACGGCGGTCCGGTTCCCGTCGAATGCCGAGCCGCTCGCCAAGAGCTGGGGCAGTCCCGGTCCGGATCGATCGCCCGGACACGTCAGCAGGATCGTGCTGCCCGGTGCCGGCTCCTTCCCCGGACCAGCCCGATCGGCGGCGTGGCAACAGTGCTCCGGGTGCCACCCGGCGGCGGGTTCTCCGGGAAAGCCGTGCTTCCGGAGAACCCGGCGGTCTCCGGAAGCCGCCCGGTGGCGCGGTGCCCTCGCGGAAAGCCGTGGTCCCGGAGAATCCGGCGGTCACCGGGAAGCCACTCGCCACACCGGGACGTTGACGACCCCGCGCGGCGCCGCTCGCGCTTCGCTGTCCGCGGGTACCACGGTGAATCGCCACTTGTCCACGCCGCCGCCGATGATCTCGGCGTACCGGCGGGCTCCGTCGGCGTTGGCGAACCGGACCTGCTGTCCGCTCGCCAGGTGGGTGATCTTGACCGCCACACTGCCTCCTGGGAATCGGGGCCGGCCCGCGGAGCTTCCCCCTCCGGGACCGGCCCGACCAGTAGAACATGTGTTCGAACGACGTGCCACTCCGGGTCCGCCGAACCGCAGCCGGCGCTGTCCGCAACCGGTCACCGGGGGCCGCTCCCGCCGTCGTCTCCCCACGCCCGGCTCGGTGAACGACGTGGTCTTCGGCAAGCTGCGCGCACTCAGCCTCGACGTCTGCGAAGCCGCACGAATGCCGCTCGCGGCCATCGGTCCAGTCCGCGGGCGATTTCGGCCTCGCGGATCGCGCGTAGTCCGGGGCCCTGCGCCTCCACCGGCAGCCGCCGGAAGCCGAGGCGTTCGTAGTACGGCCCGTTCCACGGGACCTCGACGAACGTGGTGAGGGTGAGTCCTGGCCGCCCGCGCGCGGCCGCCCACTCGTCGACGGTCTCGATCAGCTGCCTGCCCAGACCGCGCCGGGCGTGGCTCGGCAGCACCGAGACCTGTTCCACGTGGCCGAATCCGTCCACTTCGGCAGCCACCGCATAGCCGACCGGGCGCCCGTGCTCCGCGTACACCCAGCAGCGGCCGTCGGTCTGGAAGACCGCCAGCTCCCCGGGGGAAGCCGGGGTGTCGTCGGCGATCGCGGCCATCCCCACGTCGCGGAACGGTGCGCCGGCCGCACGTTCGAGCGCGGTCAGCAACGGCAGGTCGGCGGACGTGGCGAGACGGATCACCTGCTTTTCCTACCGGCTACAGCGAATACTCCGAAACCGATTTCCGGATCCGTTCCGCGTACGAGCGCAGCGCGGTGATCGCCCGTTCCCGCGCCACGGCACCGATCCGGATCGCCGGTCCGACCAGGCTGAGCACACTCGGGCGCAGGCGGTCCGCGTCCACCGGTACCGAACAGGCCCAGACGCCTTCCTCGATCTCGCCCCAGCTCTGCGCATAACGGCTCGCCCGTGCCTGCTTCAGCTCGTCGCGCAGCTCGATGCCGCGCTCGCGGGAAATCCGGGCCACCTGCTGTTCCCGCTCGCCGTCGGGCAACAGCGCCAGCAGCATCTTCCCGGTTGCGCCCGAACCGAGCGGGATCGAATGGCCCGGCTGGAAGGTGAACCGCATCGCGCGATCGCATTCCACCCGGTCGGCGCATACGGCGAGCTCCCCGAAGTGCTGGAACAGCAGGATCGTCTCACCCAGTTCGTGTGCCGCCTCCTCCATTGCCGGCCGCGCGATCCGTGCCAGGTCGTTGGCCAGCCCGGCGGCGCGCGCGAGCGGCATCACCCGGCTCGTCACGTGGTAGCGCCCCGAACGGGACTCCTCGAGCAACTGAAGTTCCTTCAGCAGCTGCACGTACCGGTAGGTGGTGGCGACCGGGCTGCCGATCACCTCGGCCAGCTCCGCCACGCTCGCCTCCCACCGGCGTTCGGAAAACGACAGCAGCACCTGCAGCACTTTGCGCGAACTGCTCGCGCCGGGCGTGCGGCGAGGCCCCGGGACGGGAAGCGAAGCATCCGGCATCTGGAAACCTCTTCGAGCGAGCGAACGGTTCGATGCGGCGAACGAGTCAGTAAATTACCACAGGTCAACGGGTTTCCGGGACCAGAAACGGGGTGAGCAGGCCGGGTACCGCGGCGTCCGCGAGCGCGAGGCCGGTGTCCTCGCCGACGTCGAGCACGCGGTAGTGGCCACGGCCTGCCGCGATCGGCGCGATCACGGTCACCAGTCCCGCCCGCCGCTGGAACAGGGACCGTTCGAGGACGATCCCGGTCAGCCGGTCGCGCCGCACCGCGACCGTCGCACGGGCCAGCGAACCCGAGCGCGTGACGAGGTACCGGCCGGCCACGGTGTGCCCGAGCGTGCGGTAGCGGTCGAGTCCGACGAGCACCGCGAACGGCACCAGCACGAGCGCCGCCTGCCACGGCCACTCCGGGAGCACGGCGAGCCGTGCGAACAGGAACAGCGCCGCGGCGAGCAGCAGTACGCTCCCCGTCGCACGGGTCAGCCGACGGACTCCGGCCTGCCGCGGATGCCGGACGAGCGGTGCGTTCGCGACGTCTTCCCCGAGCACTTCGGCGGCCACCTCGCGCACCCGCACGGCCGGGGCCGGCGGCAGCAGCAGACCACCGCCACGGTCGGCGCCCTTGCCCTCGCGCAGGCCCGCGGCCACCGCAACGCATTTGGCACCACCGACCACCCGCAGCGGCAACGGTTCCTTCACCTCCACCCCACGCAGCCGCTCTTCCTCGATCGACACCGAACGTGTGGTCACCAGACCGCGCCGGATGTGCAGCGTGCCGCCGGGTTCGCGGCTGAGCCGGAAGTTCCAGAAAGACAGCACGTACCCGCCCACCGACAGCACCGACACCAGCACCAGCAGGCCGGCCGCGGCGACCAGCACGATGAGCCACACCGGCTGGGCCAGCGCGCGTTCGGTGAGCGCGCGGACCGGCCCGAAGCGGACCGGATCGAGGTGCAGTTCGTGCGCGAAGTGGTAGGTGGCGCCGAGGACCGCGGCGACCACGGCGAGGCCGGACAGCGTGAACGGCGCGTACCGGAGCCAGCGCTTGTCGACGGTGGCGATGACCGATTCGGCGACCGCCTCCGGCTCGGCCGGTGCCCCGGCGGCCGCGCCGGCCGGTGCCTCTGCCGCGTTCCGGTGCAGCAACAGGGTCCGCAGCCGGCCCGCCGCCGCCTGGGTGACGGCGTCGAGGACCAGTTCGTCCTTGCCCGGCCCCTTGCCCTGCGAATGCCGTCCGGTGCCGATTCGTACCGCGGCAAGGGAGAACAGCCGGTGTTTCGGTTCCGACACCACGTCCACGGTGCGGATCCGGTCGCGCGGGACTGCGCGTTGCTTGCGCAGCACCAGCCCGGTGCGCCATTCGACCTGCGTTGCGGTGATGCGGTAGCGCGAGGTGAGACAGTGCGAGATGCCGGTTGCCACGGTCACCGCGGTGGCGACCAGACCGATCCACTGCCAGTAGCTGTCGTGCCCGAGGAACAGCGCGCCGACCAGCACCGGCAGCGAACGGACCAGGTCGAGTACCGGGCGGATCAGCAGCATCCGCCGGTCGAGCCGGTGCCACGGGGCCTGGTCGCTGCCCTCCGCGGCGACCGGCACGGAGGGTGCGGGGACGCTCACGTCGCGTCCTCGCGGGCGGCCTGGGTGGTGTGGGTCAGCTCGTCGGCCAGTGCCACCGCCCGGTCGTGGTCGAGGCCGGAAATTCGCAACGGCCCCGCGGCGGACGCCGTGGTCACGGTGATCCGGGAGAGCCCGAACAGCTGCTCGAGCGGTCCCCGTTCGACGTCGACGGTCTGGATCCGCGAGATCGGCGCGATCCGCCATTCCTGCTTGAGCCAGCCGGACTGGGTGTAGACCGCCTCCGCGGTCACCTCCCAGCGGTGCACGCGGTAGCGCCACTGCGGCATCACGAGCAGGTGCAGCGGGCCGAGCACGCAGCAGAGCACGAGCGTGACCGACAGCCACGACGGCGGATCGTCGGCGGTCGTGACCACCACCGTCTGCAGCGCGATCAGCAGCAGCCAGAGCACCCCTGCCGACGCCGCCCAATGACCGATCGCCTTCCGGCTCACCCGGTGTTCGGGTGGGCGAAGACGCAGCCGCAACGTGGTGGTTTCTTTTCCGGTCACCTGCTCAGCGTGCCCGAAAAGCGGTGATCGTGGCCACGACAAGTGTCACGATCCCCTGATCCAGGGACCGGGCCGGATGCGGCGCGTTACTATTTGCGCCGCGGACGGGATGGAATCGCCGGCGCGGCGCGTTGTACGTCGGTACGTCCGTGCACGACAGCGATCAGCAGGAGGATCCGGTGGGATTCGATCCCGAGGAACTGTACGAGGTGGACTCGGACGTCCCCGACCTGGACGGAGCCGTGCTCCTGCACTTCTTCGAGGGTTTCATGGACGCCGGTTCGACCGGTCGGCTCGTCACCGAGCACCTGATCGGCGAGGTGGAGAACCGCGTGATCGCGCGGTTCGACGTTGATCGGCTGATCGACTACCGCTCGCGGCGGCCCTCGATGACCTTCGAGGTGGACCACTGGGCGGACTACGAATCGCCCGAGCTCGCCGTCCGCCTGCTGCACGACGCGGACGGCACGCCGTTCCTGCTGCTGTCCGGCCCGGAGCCGGACCGCGAGTGGGAACGCTTCGCCGCCGCCGTCCGGCAGCTGATCGAGCGCTGGGGCGTGCGGCTGGCCGTCGGCTTCCACGGGATTCCGATGGGCGCACCGCACACCCGTCCGCTCGGCGTCACCGCACACGCCACCCGCGAGGACCTGATCGGCGAGCACCAGCCGCTGCCCAACCGGATGCAGGTGCCCGGCAGTGCGGCTGCGCTGCTGGAATTGCGCCTCGGCGAATGGGGGCACGACGCGCTGGGTTACGCCGCGCACGTGCCGCACTACCTCGCCCAGTCGGCGTATCCGTCGGCGGCGCTGCGGGTGCTCGAGACGATCGGCAAGACCAGCGGGCTGCGCCTGCCGGACGAGCAGCTGCGGGAGGCGGCCAAGGCGGCCACCGTGGAGATCGACCGCCAGGTGGCCGAATCCGACGAGGTCGCCGACGTGGTGCACGCGCTGGAACGGCAGTACGACACGTTCGTCGCCGCGTCCGGGCACAGCCTGCTCGCCGAATCGCAGGAGCACATGCCCACCGCGGACGAACTGGGCACCCAGTTCGAGCGGTTCCTCGCCGAACAGGGCGGCGACGGCCAGGAACGCTGAGCGCTCAGCCCGCCGCTCGCCTGCGGTAGTAGGCCAGCGCCGCGGACCGCACCGTCTGCCAGGCCCACCAGAGCCTGCTCGTCATGATCGTCACGCCGGACATGGTGCGGTGGACACGTTGCCGGGAGGCGGCGAGCACGGGTGCGCCGGATGACGATCGGGCGCCGCCCGGATGCGGTACACAGTGGACGGTGCGGGCCTACTCCCGGGTAGACCGGGTGCTGCGGGGTGCGCCCCGGTGGTCGGTTATCGTCCCGTGATGAACCAGAACCGCCAAGATCGTTTTACGGCAAGGACTCTGGGCTCCGCGGTGCGCCGGCAGGCCGGCTTGGCACTGCGCAGGGCGGCCACCCGGTTGCACGATCCCTACCCCGCACGGCTGGGTGAACTGGAGCAGGAACTCCGCCGGACGCGCGAGGATCTGCAGGCGGAGATCGTCCGTCAGGGTGACCGGCTGCTCGACCGGGTGGTGGAATTCGAGATCCGCAGCCGCCGCGACATCGTGTACGCCGGGGACCAGGACGCGGCGCTGGAGAGCAACGTCTTCGCGCGGGAAAACCTCATCGGCGCGAAGCATTTCGGCAGTCCGAAGGACACGCTGCAGTACGCCCTGTCACTCGCGCCCAGCGGTGGGATGGCGCTGGAATTCGGGGTCGCGTCGGGGAACACACTGCGGACGATCGCCGCCGCGCGCGGCGGGAGCGGGGTGTACGGCTTCGACTCGTTCGACGGGCTGCCCGAGGCGTGGCTCAACGGTATGCCCGCGGGTGCCTTCGCCCGCGACGACCTGCCCGACGTCCCCGGTGCCGAGCTGGTGGTGGGCCTGTTCTCGGACAGCCTCCCCGGCTTCCTCGGCAACCACCCGGGGACGGTGGACTTCCTGCACGTGGACAGTGACCTCTACAGCTCCGCGAAGACCGTGCTGGACCAGGTCGGCCCGCGGTTGCGGGTGGGCAGCATCGTGCACTTCGACGAGTTCTTCAACTTCCCCGGCTGGCAGCGGCACGAGTACCGGGCATGGAACGAGCACGTCGAGAAGGCCGGGCTGGAGTACCGCTTCGAGGCCTACACCTACAACGACAACCAGGTCACCGTGCGGATCACCGGCGGGCCCGGACTGCGGGACTGAGACCGCTACCCGGGAAAGCAGCCCGGTTCGTCGACTGCTCCGAGCGCGGGCGGCATCAGCCCGCACAGGTAGCCGTCGATCCAGTGGCCGTTGCCCGCGAGGTTGGTGGCGAAGCGCACCAGCGGCGTGAGCGCCCGGATCCCCTGTGCGAGGGAGTCCTGGTTGCGCTGCAGCGTCGCGGTGAGCCGGTCGAGCTCGGTGAGCACCGGGGTCAGGCCGGCGTCGTTGTCGGAGATCAGGCCGGACAGTTCGGTGGCCAGCCGGCGGGAGCCGTCGAGCAGCGCGGAAACGGCCGATGCCCGGCGTTGCACCTCATCGAGCAGGCGGTTGCCGTCGGCGAGCAGACGGGCCAGCTCGGCGTCGCGGCCTGCGAGGGTGCCGGAGACGGTGCGCGTGGCGGCCAGCAGGTGGGTGAGCTGGGCGTCGCGGCTGGCGACGGTGTCGGCGAGCCGGGAAAGACCCTCGAGTGCGGTGCGCACGTCGGCCGGGGTTCGCGCGAACGTGCCCGCGATTGCCTGGAAGCTGCGTGACAGCCGGGTGGTGTCGATCTGGCCCACCGTCTCGGACAGCTGCCGGAAGGCCGGTAGTACGTCGTAGGGGACCGTCGTGCGGGCGCGCGGGATCGGCACGCCAGGGTCGAGCCGGCCGTTGCCCGTCGGGTCGAGTGCGAGGTACTTCTGGCCGAGCACGGTCTTCAGCCGGATCGAGGCGGTGGTGGCGTCGCCGAGCCAGGCACCCGACACCCGGAACGAAACACGCACCGACGAGCCGTCGAGCGCGATCGCGGACACCCGGCCGACCTTGACCCCGGCGATGCGCACCTCGTTGCCCACATCGAGCCCGGCCGCTTCGCTGAACTCGGCGGCGTACCCGGTGCCGTCGCCGATCACCGGCAGGTCCCGCGCGTGCAGCGCCACGACGATCCCCAGCGAGAGGACAGTCAGCCCGACGAGGGCAGTGCGCACAGAGTGCCCGGCTGTATCCACAGCGTGCATGGTGAACCACCCAGGTGAGTGATGCCAGTCACGCCACTCGAATGGACGGAACGGTTCATCCGCATCCCGGAAGTCCACAAAGGACGGCGTTTTGACCGGGGAACGCGCGGGTAGGCCGGGAACGACGGGACATCCGGTCGGCGCTTCGAGGGTGCGGCGTGATCGGGGTCATCGGAACATCCGGTGCCGGACCGCCGTTGTAGGAGTAGCACGGCGCGCGGGAAGACCTCGCGTCGCCGCCGAGCGGGGAGGAGCCACCATGCGTGACCTGACCACCGGACTGCATCCGGCGCCGGACCTCGTCACCGACGAAGTCGACACCGCGGGACAGGAAGCCCGCCGCCGCAAGGCCGCGCTGGCCGTGGCCTCGCGGGCCAAGAATGCCGAGGAGTGCGCACAGCTGCTCGACATGCTGGGCCTGCACACGAACGGCGGGAGCCGCACCGAGGTCGCCTGACATCCGGCCCCCGGGCACAGATCCGGCCACCGAGGAGCCGCAGTGCAGTTGCGGAGGAATGCGTCCCACGAGGGTGGGTGACGCACTCCTCTCAGTGCCGGTGGCCGCGGAAGTGCCGATCGGGATGTGCCGAGGGCGGCGACCAGGCTTGCCCGGTGAACGTCCTTGCCCGGGTGAACGTCGATGAGGCGTGCTGATCGAGGGCTGCCCGGTGAACCTGCCGGGTTGGGCTCGGCGCGCTTCCGGTGCGGAGCGCGCGGAAGGTCCGGCCGGGCTGACCTGACGCGGTGGCAACGTCCCAGGGACTTCACACGTCGATTGGCGGGCGCTGCCAGGGAAGCGCTGTCGGCACGGTGCACTACTCGCCAACCTCTTGTACGCCGGAGCGTGCCACAGCTTGAATCGACGACCTGCCATGCACGCGGGCTGCACCGCAGGTGTCCCGCTCCAGGGCGTCGGCAAAAGGCGCAGTTCTCAGTCGGTAGCCCGGGTACTCACGCTCCGCGTTGCCCATCGCACCGTCGGCGCGGAGCTTTTCTGCTGTCTACTCACCGGTACCTACACGTCGTTCGCCGGGACTTTGCGTGGTGGGCGTGAATCCCGTGGCTGGCAATGACATTCGCAGCGTCGTCGGCGGATTGCTGCGGAATCCGGTTCGGTGTCGGGGGTTGCGCCTCGACGGCCGCTGGGGGTCCGCAGATCGGAAAGACGGCTCGCTGCCGGAATTTCGGGGAATCGGGCGCAAGTACGGGCATACTGGGGTTGTCGATCTTCGCCCGGGTGGGTGGACCGGGTGGGACCGGCAGTAGCGTTATCGGGGAAATGGGGAGTTGCTTCACAGGATCTGTCACTCTGTCGGAGCATCGGGTAGGGACAGTGGCCGGCACGGTGCCGGTCGCGGGGAGGGGACGTGGTGCACGATTCGGGGAGTGTGGTCCGGGCCGATTACCTTTCGCGCCAGCGGTACGCGCTGGCGCAGGCGATGCGCCAGGGCCGGGGCAAGCGCAGTTACCAGCTGGCCGAGCACCTCGCGGCGGAAGGCGGGGTGCACCGCTCCGACGTGCTCGCCGCGACGACGTTGCTGCTGGCGTGCCGGGCCGTGCGGGAGGGCGATTCCGAAGCGACGAAACGGTTCACACGGCGGCTGCGCAGGCTGGACAAGGGCAGTGTGGAGCTCGTGCACCAGCTGATGTGGCTGGAGGCAGGCCGCGAGCAAGGGTGGCTGCCGCGCGCCCAGTACGACGCGCTGCTGGCCTACGCCCGGCGCGAGAACCGGTTCGATCTGGCGCGAAGGGCGGGTTCGATCCAGGCCCGCGAAGCGGCGCCCAGCGGATGGTGGGCGGATCTCGAACAGCGGCTCGGCCCCTGGAACTGAGCTCAGCTCCACTCGATCCGGCGGAACAAGGCGGTGAGCTTCGCGCCGCGTGCGGTATTCGTGGCGGCGACCCAGGCGATCCGGCCGAGCAGATGCGCGTGAAAGTCGGCATGGCCGCGGCGATTCTGCGCTGCCGGGCCGGTGCGTACACAGTTGTGCAGTACGGCGCGCAATTCGTCGTACTGCGCGCGGGCGACGGCGGGTGCCGCGTTCACCACGAGTCCCGCCACCCGCTGCTGCCGGTACGCGGGGGTGACCGAAGTCTTGTCGTCGCGGAGGCGGAACCCCTCGTCGGTGACGATCCGGCGGACGCCGGGCAGCAGCCGGTGCAGCGCGAGTCCGGTGCCGCCGGAGAAGGCGAGATCGTCGGCGTAGCGGGTGTAGACCGCGCCGAGGCTCGTGGCCAAGCCGGACAGCCGGCGGTCGAGGTGATGCGTCACCGCGTTCGCGACCGACGGCGAAGACGGCGCGCCCTGCGGCAGGTGCGTCCCGGCGAGCCGGCCCAGCAACCGGGACCGTGCGGGCGCGTCGCGCAGTACATCCGCCGGTGTGCGGGTGGTGAGGATCCCGGCGAGCGCCTCGGTTGCCGCGGGCGGGTAACCGGCCAGCTCCAGCAGCGAACGCACCCGGGTCGCGGACACCGTCGGGAAGAAGCCTTCGAGATCCATCCGCACCACGACCGGTTGCCCGGCGTGGGGTTGTGCGCACGTGTGGACGGACCGTTCACGGCGGAAGCCGTGCGCGGCTTCGTGGACCGGCAGTGCGTCGAGCACGTGCCGCCGAACCCTGCGCTGCAGCTCGGCCAGCCGCGGTTTCGGCCGTTCGATCAGCCGCACCCCGCCGGACGCGGTGGGGACCCAGCGGTAGCTGTAGTGCCGCAGCCGACCGGGCGCCCGGCGGTTCCAGCCGCGGGCGTCGGCGAACCAGCTCAGCTCAGCGGGCGTGAGATCGAGTCCGGCGGCGCACTCGTCGAACGTCGCCCACCGCGCGACCTGCCAGCGCCACACCGGCATCGGTTCCAGGAGCGACGCGGAGGTGACTCTTTCTCCGTTCATCCGCGCGGTCTTGTACGCGGAGCGTGCCGCGCTCGCGTGGGGCGCTGTGCCTGCGTGTCGTCCTGCTCCCCGGGGTTGCCCCGGAGTGGGTGGTCCTCCACCGGCTCACCTCCGCGTCGCCGTGGCCCACTCTAGCCGAAACGGACGCCCGTGATCGAGCCCCGGGTGCGCCGGGTCCGCATTCGTGGGCGGCCGATCAAGCGATGTGCCGGGGGAGTCCTTGCCAGAACGGGGCGCGGAGCGCGCGCTTGTTCACTTTGCCCACTGCGGTGAACGGCAACGTGTCCGTGAAGTCCACAGTGGAGGGAACAAAGTGCTCGCCGCCCAGATCCGCGCGGACGTGTGCGCGCAGTTCGTGCACCGTGGCCGGTGCGTCGGTGACGACCACGGCGTGCACCAGCTCTCCTTCGCCGCCGGGGCCCGGCACGGCGAATACCGCGGCCGCGCGGACGCGGGGATGACCGAGCAGTGAATGTTCCACGGTGGTCGAAGCGATTTTCGTGCCGTGCTCTCCGGTGACGATCACGTCGTCGAGCCGGTCGTGCAGGTAGAGGTAGCCCTCGTCGTCGAAGTGCCCGAGGTCGCCGGTGCGCAGCCAGCCGTCGCCGATCGGCTGCCTGCCGTGGTAACCCTCCATCATGGACAGTCCACGTACGACTACCTCGCCACCGTCGAGCCGCGCTTGCATACCGGGCACGATCCGCCCGACGGAGCCGAGCAGCTCGGGCCGGTCGGTCACTTCGGCCGCGGAGATGCTGGCGATCATCGGTGCCTCGGTGAGCCCGTAACCCTGGCCGACCACCGGGCCGAACACCGACAGCGCCTCGGCCAGCCGGCGTGGCGGCAGTGGTGCGGCACCGAGGGAAAGCTGCTGGACACTGGAAAGATCGGTGTGGCGCAAGGAAGGGCTGTCCAGCACCGCGGCCAGCCTTGCCGGCGTGAGGGAGAGCGTGGTGACCTGATGGCGTTCGATATCGGCGAGTACCGCCTCCGCGTCGAACTTCCGGTGCAGTACCACAGTGTCCCCGCAAAGCATCGCCCCGAGGACGGCGGCGTTGCCGGTCATGTGCGTGAGCGGCGCGGTGACGAGCGCGGTGCGCGTGCCGTCCGGGCGGAAGATGTGCGCCATCCCGTCGTAGATACCGCGGTGCCGGATCAGCTTGGGTGTGCCGGTGGTGCCGCCGCTGGGGAAGATCGCGGTGACCGAATCGGGCAGAGTGTCCGGAGTGGACGGTGCAGCGGCGGCCAGTGTGGGAAAATCCGTGTCGGTCACCAGCGTGGCGCCGGTCGTCTCCAGTGCGGCGGCGCGGGCCGGGTGGCTCGCCGACGCGGCGATCAGCAGTACTTCCCGTCCCTGCAGCTGCGCGGCGAGCTGGGTGAGCACGATCTCCGGCCGATTGGCAGCATCGATCGCCACCGCACCGCGAAGACCGGAAAGTCCACCGTGGATACGGGACACCATCTCTGCCGCCGCGCGGTAGGTCATCGTGGTGTCGTCGTGGTGGAACAGCACGGTGTCTCCGCCGTCGTCGAGTGCGGCGAGAACGCGGGACAGGAAATGGCTCACGGTCACACCGTAGCCGGGTATTGGCCAAGATTCGCGATCGCGGCTACGTTGGCGCCATGCCCACCGCGCCCGAGCTCGACGCGCCGCCGAAGAGCCTTCGCCGGGCGCTTGCCGATCTCGGTGCCGGCGTCCGCGCACGGGAACTGTGGGCATTGCTGGCGTGGCAGGACATCAAACAGCGCTACCGGCGCTCCTCGCTCGGTCCGTTGTGGATCACCGTGGGCATGGCGGTCACCGCACTCGCGCTCGGAGTGGTGAACTCGGCGCTGTTCGGCACTTCGATCTCCACCCTGCTGCCGAGTATCACGACCGGGCTGATCCTCTGGAACTTCATGAACGGCTGCATTGTCGAGGGTTCGCAGACGTTCATCGAAAACGAGGGCATGATCAAACAGCTCCCGGCGCCGGTTTCGGTGTACGCGCTGCGCACGGTCTGGCGGCAGGCGCTGTATCTGCTGCACAACCTCGTGGTGTACGTGGTCATCCTGGTGATCTTCTTCGGCAAGCTCTCCCACCCCTACCGCCTGGTGGACCGGCCGGGCGCGCTGCTGCACCCCGGGCTGAGCTGGGAGATCGTGCTGGCCGTGCCGGGGCTGGTGCTGTTGCTGCTCAACGGCGCGTGGGTGGTCCTGCTGCTGGGCGTGGTGTCCACCCGCTTCCGCGACGTGCCGCCGGTGATCCAGAGCTTCATCACGATGTTCTTCTACGCCACCCCGATCATGTGGTCGATGGACCAGGTGCGGGCGATGAACGAAGGCAGTACCGAGGGTTTCGGTTCGATCGCGGTGGACCTGTTGCAGCTCAACCCGGTGTACCACTTCGTGGAGATCATCCGCGCTCCGCTGGTCGGGCAGCAGCAGTCCTGGACGCACTGGCTGGTGGCCGGTGTGCTGACGATCCTGGGCTGGACGCTGGCGCTGGCCGTGCTGCGCAACTACCGCGCGCGGGTGGCGTACTGGGTGTGATGTCCACTTCGGACTGACCGGGTATTCCGGACATCGGACGTGCTTCGGCCGGGAGTTTCCCTCGGTCGCGCGCAGGCGTTACCGTGTGGGCCACTGGAGGGAGTCCCATGACACGGATGACGCGCAGGACGACACTGCAGGCACTGGCCGCGGTGGTGCTGGCGGGTGCGGCGAGCACCGTCGCCGCGGTGCCCGGCCCGGACGGGCTGACGCCCCGGCAGCTGGCCGGGCAGCGGGTGATTTATTCCTACCCCGGCCTGACCCCGCCCGCCGAGCTGTTGCAGCGGATCCGGGCCGGTGAGGCGGCCGGGGTGATCTTCTTCGGCGAGAACGTCTCCGACGCCCAGCAGATCGCCGGTGTGGTCCAGCAGCTGCGGGACGCGAACGCGCAGAGCCCGGTGCGCAGGCCGCTGCTGCTGATGACCGACCAGGAGGGCGGCAAGGTCCGGCGGCTGCCCGGTGCGCCGGAGCTTTCCGAGAAGCAGGTGGGCCAGTCGGCGGATCCGGACGCGGCGGCGAAGGACGCGGGTACCGGTGCCGGGACCACGCTGTCCGGCGCCGGGATGAACGTGAACCTCTCACCGGTGCTCGACGTCTACCGCGAGCCGGGGAACTTCATCGACGAGTTCGGCCGCTCCTACAGCGACGACCCGCAGACCGCTGGCCGGCTCGGCCGGGACTTCATCACCGCACAGCAGGCCACCGGCGTGGCGGCCACCGCGAAACACTTCCCGGGGCTCGGCGCGGTGCCTGCGGGAGGCAACACCGACGTCGCACCGGTCACGCTGAACGTGCCGCTCTCCGAGCTGCGGGCGAAGGACGAAGCGCCCTACGGGCCGGCGATCGAGGCCGGCGCGAAACTCGTGATGCTTTCCTGGGCGGTCTACCCGGCGCTCGACGCGGCGCGTCCGGCGGGGCTGTCCCCTGCCGCCGTGCAGGAACTGCGCGAACAGCAGAAGTTCCAGGGGGTGACCATCACCGACGCGCTGGAGGCCGGAGCGTTGAAGGACTTCGGTGACACCGGGAACCGGGCCGTGCTCGCCGCGAAGGCAGGGATGGATCTGATCCTCGCCTCGGCTCGGGACACGACACAGGGGGACGACGCGGTGTCCGCGCTCGCCGCCGGTCTCTCCGACGGCTCCCTGCCGGGGGAGAGCTTCACCGCGGCGGTGGACCGGGTTTCCGCATTGCGTGACGGACTGCACTGAAACCCGTTCCGGGGTCACCCGGGCGGGTGGACATCCGGGCTGGTGCGAGCGGACCGGGCACCCTTGCCTGCGACCACCCACGACGGGAGGACGCATGCACGCCTGGTGGCCCCTGGCGACGGGTGCCGCGCTGTTCGCGGTTCTGGCTCTGCTGTTCCTGCGCCGCTCGGCCCGGTCGCGTCCGCCGGATCCGCCGCTCGATCGGCGGGTGCGGACGCCTGCCGACGAACCGCCACGGCGGGCGCGGCATCGGCTGGACGAGGCGCATCCACTCGCGCGGTACCCGGTGGCACGGCAACGGCCGGTGCCGCATCCACGGCCGGATCCGCCGCCGGATCCGCCGGTGAATGGTGAGGCTGATCGATTCGGTCGCTGAATCCGATCGGAAACCGGTGTTGGACGCACCGGCGGGAAGTGCCGAATACTCCCGGTATGAACGACGATGCCCCGCCGAGCGATCTGATCCGGTTGCTGCGGCGGTTCGGGGTACGGGTGTTCGCGCTCGCGTTCGTCGCCGGGATCACCGGGCTGACCATGCTCGCCCTCGCCCTCGCGCTGGCCGGGTTCGCGCTCGTGCTGGCGCCGGCGGCGGAACCGCCGGTCAGGCCAGCAGCTCGGTCAACAGTGCCCTTGCCGCCGGATTCGTGAGCTTTGCGGTGCGCCCGACCAGGTGAATCGTCCTGTTCAAGGCCGGCTCGACGAGGCGCGCGAACGGCAGCCCGGATCGCTGCGCCACCGCCTCCGGCACGATGGTGCTGCCCAGTCCGGCCGCCACGAGGTCGACCAGCAGCGGGACGTGGCTGGCCTCGCAGACCGGCTCGCGCCGGGCGCCGGCAGCGATGAACGCTCGCTCCACCAAGGCTTGCAGATCGCTTCCGGCGAAATCCACGAACGGTTCGCCGGCCAGTTCGGCGAGCCGGATCCGGCGCCTGCCGGCCAGCCGGTGCCCGGGATGGGTCAGCAGCACCAGCCGCTGCTCCCATCGTGCGAAGCCGGTCAGCTCGTCCGGCAGCGGGTCCGGACTGACCACATAGGACAGTTCGAGATCGCCGGCGAGTACCGCTGAGGTCAGCACCGGGCTGGTGCCCTCGCGGACGTGGATGCGGATCGCCGGATGCCTGCCACGGAACGCGCGCAGGCGGCCCGGCAGGTCGACCACGGTCAAGGTCTGGATGGTGCCGATCGACACGCGCCCGCGAACCAGCCCGGTGACCGCGGCGACCTCGCCACGAGCCGACTCGACGTCGGCAACGATCCGGCGCGCGAGCGGCAGCAGCGCCTCACCCGCAGGGGTCAACGCGACCTGGCGCGTGGTGCGCTCGAACAGCTCCGCGCCGAGATCCGCCTCGAGCTTCCGGATCGACGCACTCAACGCGGACTGCACGACATGCACCTCCTGCGCAGCACGGGTGAACCCCCGATACCGCACCACTGCGAGGAAGTGCTCGACCTGCCTCAGCTCCATCCGCCGAACCTAACCCGTCGCGGAGTTCCCGTGCGCAGGACGCCGGTCACAGCCCACTCGGTCCCCGCATCGACAAATCCACAGTGGACACCACCGCCGTGACGCCTCGGGCCGGCCATCCACGCGTAGGCCTGCCGCGATCGAGTGTCGTGCGCAGGTCGTGGTCGGACGGCGAGCGGGGGCGGTGGAGTGGTGAGTACCGGCCGGTGGGCGAGTGTTGGCCGTGGCAGGACGAATACTGGTCACGGTGGGCGTGACGGCTGCTCGCCGCAATCGGGCGCCAGGTGCTGGTCGCGGTCGCGGCGGGCGGCGATTGTGGGGCGTTGGTCACGGTGAGGATGGTGAGTATCGGCCGCTGGCGGGTGGCGAGTGTTGGTCGTGGTGGGGGTATCGCGAAGTATCGGCCGCTGGTCGCGGTGGGGTCCGGCGAGTGTGGGTCGCGGTGAGAGCGAACGCTGGGTGTGGCGGGATGGCGGGTGTGTGTGGCTGGGTGTGGCGGGATGGCGGGTGTGTGTGGCTGGGTGTGGCGGGATGGCGGGTGTGTGTGGCTGGGTGTGGCGGGATGGCGGGTGTGTGTGGCTGGGTGTGGCGGGATGGCGGGTGTGTGTGGCT
>NZ_BAAAZN010000018.1:88513-187617 GCF_039536925.1 Amycolatopsis ultiminotia
GGGTGTGGCGGGATGGCGGGTGTGTGTGGCGGGTGTTGGTTGCGTACGTGGTGACGGGTGTTGGTTGCCGGTGGGGTGGCGGGTGTTGGGTGCGGGGAGGTGGGTACCGGCCAGCGGTCCGTCGTCCGGCAGGGTGTGTGGCTCGGTTCTTATTCTCGCCAGATCACGGCGGCAAGCCGCTGCAGGTCGGCGGTGAGTGTGCCCAGTTCCGTGGGGGTGTAGTGCTGCAGCACGCGACGTTGCCGGGCTCGCAGGATGTCCTGCATTGCGGCGAGTTGGTCGGCGCCGTCGTCGGTGAGGCGGATCAGGACCTGGCGCTCGTCGGCAGGAGAGCGCTGCCGGGTCAGCACGCCCTTGCCTTCGAGCTGCTTGAGCATGCGGGTGGCGGTGGAGACGCCGACCTCCGCGGCCGCGGCGAGCCTGCCGACCGGGAGCCCCGGTTCACCCGGCGCCTCGGCCAGCGGGGCCAGCAACGCGAGCTGCGCCAGCGAGAGCCCGTCACTCGCCTGGCCAGAGGTCAACGCCCGAGCCCGGCGCATCGCGTAGTACAGCTGGTCCGCCGCCTGTGCCAGCGCTTCGGCCGCTGCTTCTGCTGCCGGTGTCGACTCGTCGACCGCTGCCTTGTCGACCGCCTTGTCGACCGCCTTGTCGACGGGTGCCTGTCCGGCGGCTGTCGAAGCGGCCGGATGCGGTGATTCCTCCTCGGTCGCGTCCGGAACTCGGTCTGGGAACTGCTGCCGCATGCGCGCTACTCTAGCAGAGCAATATTTGCTAAGCGAACCTTTAGTGAGGTAGTGACCATGCCGACGCCCGCCCGGATCGACGTTCACCAGCACTTCGTCCCGCCAGCCTGGAGCCGTGCGCTCACGGCCGGCGGGGACACCGTGGGTGGCTGGGCGGTCCCGTCCTGGAGTCCGGCCGAGGCGGTCGCGATGATGGACCGGCAAGGGATCGCGACCGGGGTCCTGTCCGTCACCGCGCCCGGCGTGCACTTCGATCCTGGCGACGACCGTGCCGCGCGTGAGCTGGCGCGGCAGGTGAACGAGGACGGCGCGGAGATCGTCCGGGACCGGCCCGACCGCTTCGGGCTCTTCGCCTCGATCCCGCTTCCGGACGTCGACGGTGCGCTGACCGAGGCCACGCACGCGCTGGACGTGCTCGGTGCCGACGGGATCGTGCTGGTGTCCAATGTGCACGGACGCTATCTCGGCGACCCGGACTTCACCCCGCTGTGGGCG
This sequence comes from Amycolatopsis ultiminotia, assembly GCF_039536925.1. NCBI lineage: Bacteria > Bacillati > Actinomycetota > Actinomycetes > Pseudonocardiales > Pseudonocardiaceae > Amycolatopsis > Amycolatopsis ultiminotia. Next base: position 89,752 of record NZ_BAAAZN010000018.1, read on the forward strand.
GAACTCGACCGGCGGGCCGCGGTGGTCTTCGTGCATCCCGCGCAGCCGCCGATGGCGTGGCTGCCAGGGGCGCCGGCACCGTTGGTCGACTTCATCTTCGACACCACCCGCACCGCGGTCGACCTGGTGCTGGCCGGGGTGCCGCGGCGGTTCCCGAACGTCCGGATCATCCTTGCGCACGGCGGAGGTTTCCTGCCGTATGCGGCATACCGGTTCTCCGGGCTCACCTCGATTTCGCTCGACCCCGACCAGGACGCCGACGAGCTCATCCGCGACTTCAAGCGGTTCTACTTCGACACCGCGCTTTCGGCCAGCCCCAGCGCGTTGCCCTCGCTGCTTGCCTTCGCCGAGCCGGGACACGTCCTCTACGGCAGCGACTGGCCGTTTGCCCCCGAGGCCGCGGGCGAGTACTACAACGGTTTCCTGGAAACCTACCCCTGTTTCGAGTCCGGCGGGCAGGAAGCCATTGACCGCGGCAACGCCGAAGCGCTGTTCGGCAGGCCGGCCGTCCGGTAGGTCAGAGGTCCACCACGAGACGGTCCGAAGTGGACCGGGAAACGCACGGGTACATCCGTCCCTGTGCGGCACCGAGGTCGTCGCGGTGCTCCGGCTGTCCACTGAGGACGGAAAGCTCGCAGCTGCCGCAGATGCCCTCCCGGCAGCCGGACTGCACCGGGTGACCGGCGAACTTGAGCGCGTCCAGCATGGTCATGTCCGCCTCGACCCGCACGGTGTCCCCGGAACGGGCGCAGACCACGTCGAACGCGGTGTTCGGCGGAAACGTCCTCACCACCGGCTGGAACCGCTCGACGTGCAGCCGATCGGCCGGGAACGCGGCCTCGGCTGCCTCGATCATCGAGGCCGGACCACAGCAGTAGACCAGCGCGTCCGACGGCAGTGCGGCGGCCAGTGCGGTGAAATCGGGCCGTCCGTCGCGCTCGGTCTCCACGATCCGCACCCGATTTCCGTACCTCGCTTGGAGTTCCACGGCGAACGGCATGGTTGCCGCGGACTTTCCCAGGTACACCAGCGTCCCGGCCGGTCCGGCGGCCCGCAGCATTGCCAGCATCGGCGTGATCCCGATGCCTCCGGCGAGGAACAGGTAACCCCGTGCCGGCAGCAGCGGGAAGTTGTTGCGGGGCAGGGAAACACGCAGTGGACGCCCGGTGCGCAGGAAGCGGTGGATGTACTCCGAGCCGCCGCGGCTGAGCCGGTCGTAGCGCACCGCCACGCGGTAACGCTCGCGATCGGCGGGATCGCCACACAGCGAGTACTGCCGGGTCAGCCAGTTCGGCGGCGCGAGATCGAGGTGTGCGCCCGGCTCCCACGGCGCGAGCGGGCCGTCTGCGCCGCGCAGGACGAGCGAGACGACGTCCTCCGCGATCGGTTCGATGCGGTCGAGAATCGTGTGCTGCATTCCGGTTCTCCGAGGTCAGTACAGCCGTTGGTAGGAGGATTCGAGAAGCTGGTCCAGTTGCTGCGGTGGCACGTCGGCGTCCATCTGCTCGGCGGCTACCTCTCCGGCCGAAGGCAGTTCGTCGGCCAGTGCCTGGCTCTCCGGATCCCACAGCCGGGACCGCACGAGCGCGCGGCCGCAGTGGAAGAACACCTCGGCCACCTCGATCACGATCGCCAGCTCCGGTGTCTTCGCCTCGGTTTGCATCCGGGCGAGCACGTCGGGTTCGTCGGTGGGGTAGCCGGCGCCGTTGACCCGCAGCACCTCCCGGATGCCGGGGACCAGGAACAGCAGCCCGATCCCGTCGTTCTCGGAGAGGTTGCGGAACGAGTCGGCGAGCTTGTTGCCCGGCCGATCGGGCAACGCGATGGTGTGCTCGTCGAGGACCTTCGCGAATCCCGGGTAATCACCGCGGGGTGAGCAATCTGCCCGGCCGGCCGCGTCCGCGGTGGCCATGGTCAGGAACGGCGAATGCGCGATGAACCGCCGGGCGTACTCGTCGATGTGGTCGTGGACCTTGTCCTTGATCATCGGCTCCGGCTCGCCGAGTCGCGCACGGACCTCGTCCGGCGAGACCCGCCGGGGGCCGGCGGCTGCTGCGGTCATGCTTTTCCCCTTGTCGATGGCTGGTCTTTGTGCCCAGGTCATGACACTATTGTGAGCAATTATTCGGTTCTCCCGCCACTCGCTTTCCGGTACACCGCAAGGAGCCGCCATGACCACCGGGGACCGCCGCCTTCGCGCACGTAAACAGCCTCGGCAGCTGCGTGCCGAGCGGACGCGGGAGCGCATCCTCTCCGCGGCTGCTCACGTTTTCGCCGAGCACGGCTACGCCGCGGGCACCACGAACCGCATCGCCGAACGGGCGCGGATCTCGATCGGTTCGCTGTATCAGTACTACCCGAACAAGGACGCCATACTGGCCGAGCTCGTCTCGCGGCACCTCGAGGTGGGTGCGGCGGCGGTCCAGCGCACTCTGTCGGAGGAACTGCCCGGTTCTCTGGAGGGCATCCTGCGCGGCTTCGTCCGGGCCGCGATCGAAAACCACCTGGACGATCCGCAGCTGCTGCGGGTGATCGCCGAGGAGGCGCCCCGTTCCCAGGAGCTGCTGGAGCGGGTCGAAGGGTTCGAGCGGGAGCGGACCGAGTTCCTGCAGAACCTGCTGGAGCACCACCCGGAAAGCCGGGTCGCGGACACCGCGACCGCGGCGCGGCTCGTGGTCACCACGATAGAGCTGGTGGTGCACAAGATGATCGCCGCGCCGGATCCGGCGGACGTCGACTCGTTCGAGAACGAGATGGTGGACATGCTGACCCGCTACCTCACCGCAGGGTGAGCCGGCTACACCGGTTCGGCCGAGACCACCGCGGGCAACCGGCGGAGGCGTTCGAGCAGCGGATCGACCTCGTCCGCGGCGACCAGGACGGCGCAGACCATGCTGCTCTCGGTGACGCCGTCGCGGACGTCGACGGAGAGATCGTGCACGTGGCGGTCGGTTTCGCGCAGGACGCGGACGAGTGCGGGGATTTCCTCGATGCCACCGGTGAAGTAGGCGGCGATCCGGCGGCGCAGGAGAAGCGCGGACCGGGTGGCGGGGTAGGTCGTGGACTGCGCGGATGACATGGCGGCTTCCTCCGGAACGGGAGCGGGCGAAACCGGGCCAGGTCCCCGAAAGAGGGCGAGCGAACGCCGACGCAGCACGCCGGCCTCCTGGTTCAGCCGACGCGCCCGGCTACGACCCGCCCGAAGCACGACATGGCGACAGGCTAACACGACGTCCGGCCGGGTCAAGACCACCGAGACCGCCCCAGCCGACGACCCGGCGGGACGGGTTGCCCCGGGGGTGCTGGCGGGTTCGGCGGAATTGGCCTGCACCGTGGGGACTGGCGGCCGCGCTCGTGACGAGACCGGTCTTGTGGGGCGGCTGTGCTTGCGCCGTGGTGGTTTTCGGGGTCGGGTGGGAGCCGGTCCCGATGACCTCGGTGGTGGGTCCGCCTGTGCGGTGGTTCGGCGGCGTGGTCGTCGGGACCGGTCCCGGTCTCGTGGGCAACACTCGGTTCATGGAACGCAAGCTGGCCGTGGTGGTTGCCGCGCTGTGTCTCGGGCTGTCGGCCGGGTGCGGGGAAGCCGGTGTCCCCGCGCCTGCCTCGTCCTCCGCGGCCGCTTCGCCTCAGCCGCATCCGATGACCGCCGACGACAGGGATTTCCTCCGCCGGATCTTCGAGGCGAAGTACCACGTCGCGTACCCGCTCACCGACGCCTGCCCGTCCGGGGTTTCCCCGGCCGACACCGCCTGTGGCACGCAGGTGAAAGCACTCGGCGAGACCGCGGACGCGGTCGTCCGGGTCATGGGCGACTATCTCCCGGACAGTCAGACCAAGAAGATCATCGACGACGCCGAGACCGTGCACAAGGCTGTCGAGACAACCGCGGGCCTCGGCTGTTTCGGCTTGTCCGGTAAGGGAAATCCAGCGTCCGAACAGGACCGGGCCAAGCTGTGCCCGCAGGTCGTCACCGCGGTCGGCCTGTCCTACCTCGAGTTCCAGGGCGACCTGCGCTGATCACCCCCAGGCGACCGGAAGGCTGACCGGACCGTAGATGGATGCCTGCTCGGGCACGACGATCTCCGCGGCGGGTACGGCGAGGCGCAGGTCGGGGAAGCGGGTGACCAGCCGGGCCAGTGCGATCCGCATTTCCACCCGGGCGAGCTGCTGTCCGAGGCACTGGTGCACGCCGTGGCCGAAGCCGACGTGGCCTGCGGCCTTGCGTTCGAGGTCGAGCACGTCCGGCTCGGGGTAGCGCTTCGGGTCGCGGTTGGCCATCGGGACCGACACCGTGATGCTGTCGCCCGCTTTGATGGTCCGGCCGCCGAGCTCGATGTCCTCCAGCGCGGTCCGGATCGGTCCGATGTGGATCACGCTGAGGTAGCGCATCAGCTCCTCGACCGCGCTCGCGGCGAGGTCGGGATCGGCCTTCAGCTTGGCGAGCTGGTCCGGGTTCTCCAGCAGCGCGTACGTGCCGAGCGCGAGCATGTTCCGCGTGGTCTCGAACCCGGCGACGAGCAGCATCATGCCGATATTGGCGAGTTCCTCGTCGTTCAGCTTGCCCTCGCGGATGAGGTCGGAGAGCAGGTCGTCGGTCGGCGCCCGGCGTTTGGCCTGGACCTGCTCCGCGATGAACGCGACGACACCCGCCACCGCGGCGTACCGTTCGTCGACGCTGACCTCGGTGCCGGCAGCGAACATCGTGGCCGCGTAGCCCTGGAACTCGTCGCGCCGCTCGTACGAGGTGCCGAGCAGTTCGCAGATCACCAGCGCAGGCACCGGTCGCGCGAACGCGGTGACCAGGTCGACCGGACCGCCCGCGGTGGCCATCGCGTCCAGGTGCTCCTCGACGATCTCGGCCACCCGTGCCTCCAGCAGCCGCATCCGGCGCACGGTGAACGCCCCGGTCAGTTCCTTGCGGTACTCGTGGTGCTGCGGATCGTCCATCCCGGTGAACACCCCGGGGTCGGCCGGCTTCGGCGGCGGGATCGGTCCGAGGTCGAACGGCACCCGGGCCAGCTCCGACCGTGCAGACACCCGCTTGTCCGCGAGAATCGCGCGAGCCTCGTCGTAGCCGGTGACCAGCCAGCCCTCGGTGCCGTCCGGATAGGTGAGCGGCTCGACTGCCGCCCGTCCCCGCAACGCAGGCGGCGGATCGAACGGACAGGCACCGCGCTCCAGCGGAAGTCCTGGGTGAAGGGTCATTCCTGCTCCTCGGTCACTACGTCCTACGCGTACTTCAGAAGGTACACATGCTTCACAACTTTGTGAATAGAGTGGCGCGTCTTGCCGGGCGCGGCTCGGCGAGGTCACCGGGACAGGGGCCTTCGTGGGGGTTTGCGGGCTGGACCCAGGGAGTGGCTCGCGCGAGCGACCGTGGCGGCCGCAAGCGGAGGGGTTGCGTGGGTGGCAGGTCGTGTGAGCGGGAGGGGTTGCGTGGGTGGCGGGTCGCGTGAGCGGGAGGGGTTGCGTGGGTGGCGGGTCGTGTGAGCGGGAGGGGTTGCGTGGGTGGCGGGTCGCGGATGTGGCGGTGCGTCGCGCGGGCGGTAGCGGACTGCGCGAGTGGCCGGATGGATCGGCGGCAGGCGTTGGCACGGCTGAGCGCACCCGAGCAGGGCCTACCTGCCTTCGGGGGTTTGGTTCTCCGCGGCGGACAGGGCGGGTGCGAGTGGCGCCAAGGCGGTACGCAGCAAGTCCGGCAGTGACCCGGAGACCACCACGAGTCCGTCGGTGCGTGGGTGGATCCAGGTCTCCAGTGCGATGCGGACGGCTGCCGCGACGCCTGCGGCCAGTACCCGCGCGGTCTGCGTGTCGGTGGTGCCGAGGCGTTCGGCGATCGCTTCTGCCAGTGGGTGTTCGAGTGCGGCGGGGCTGTTCAGGAACGCCGAGCGCAGGGCGGGGTCGGTGGTGATCAGCAGCAGTGCTTCCCGGCGGTGCTCGCCGGGGTCGGTGTACTGCTCCACGAGCGCGTCCCGTACGGCGTCGGCGAGCGGGGTGCCGGGGGGTTTCCTGGTCACGGCGCCGGCGATCCGGCTCTCCCGCTCGGTCGTGACGGCCGCGACGATCGCCTCTTCGCGGCTCGAGAAGTAGTTGTTGTACGTCCGCGGCGAAACCCCTGCTGCTTCGGCGATGTCGTCGACTCGGACGTTCGCCGGGCCGTGTTCCATCGCCAGCCGCAGTGCGGCCTCCTGCAGTGCTTCCCGGGTGGCCTGTTTCTTCCGTTCGCGCAAACCCACCCGGCCATCCTGACAGCAAGTTTGCGTATACGCAAACTTGCGTGCACGCAAAAATAGTGCTTAAGCTTGGACCTGCCGAAGACGAAGGGAACAGCCATGCGGGCCAAGGGAATGACGTACGAGACGGGTTTCGTCCGCGACGGTGCGACGTCGCGGGTGGACTTCGAACCGGAGGTGGTCCGGCGCGAGCTGCAGATCATCCGGGACGATCTGCACTGCACCGCCGTCCAGCTGATCGGCGGCGATCCGGAACGGCTGGAGCTGGCCGCCCGCTGCGCGGCAGACCTTGGGCTGGAGGTCTGGTTTTCGCCGTATCCGCTGGAGCTGACCACGGACGAGGTGCTCGCGTTGTTCGCCGACTGCGCGGCGCGCGCGGAACGCATCCGGGCAGGCGGTGCCGAGGTCGTGTTCGTCGCCGGGGTCGAGCTGAGCGTGATGAACCCGGGATTCCTCCCCGGTGCCGACGCGTCGGAGCGGGTCGCTCGGTTGCTGAGCGTGCCGCAGCGGCGGGCCGAACGGCTGGCCGAGGTGGCTGCCCGCCTCGACGAATTCCTCGCAACGGCGGTATCGGTGATCCGCGAACGGTTCCACGGCAAGATCACCTACGCGGCGATCCCGTTCGAGCGGATCGACTGGACACCGTTCGACTTCGTGTCGGTGGAGCTGATCCGGTCCGCCGAGGTGGCCGGCCAGTACCGCGCCGGGGTGCGATCCCTGGTGGCACAAGGCAAACCGGTCGCAGTCACCGGCTTCGGCTCAGCGGCATGGCGGGGCGCGCCGGAGGTGGCACCGCGGTCCATGGAGATCGCCGAATACGACCGGGAAACCGGCGATCCGGTCCGGCTGGACGGCGACTACGAACGCGACGAGGCCGGCCAGGCCGAGTACCTGAGCGAGCTGCTGCGGATCCACGAAGAGGAAGGTGTCGACAGCACTTTCGTCTTCCTCTTCGCGCTCTACAACTTCCCGCACCGGCCGGGAGGCGACCCGCGCGACGATCTGGACCTCGCCGGGCCGGGTATCGTCAAAGTGCTCGAGAACCGTTACGGCAGCACGTATCCGGATCTGCGCTGGGAACCAAAGGCGGCGTTCGCCGCCGTCGCCGAGCAGTACCGCGCAGTCACTGGGTGAACGACATCTCCAGGATTCCGCCGGAGAAACCGTCCTGCAGTACCGCTTCGACCCGCAGTACCTGCGCCTGCACCGGATCGAAGCGGACCACGTTGTCCCGGTCGAGGTCTGTCCCATAAGGACCGGCTCCGGTGACCGGGCGCCAGGTTTCCCCGTCCAGCCACAGCACCTGCCACGACGCGGGCGTCCGGCATTCACCAGCGCCGGTGTCGTCGTACCAGTACACCGAAGCCTGCCCGACGGTCTGCACCTCGCGCAGATCCCATTCCACCCACTCGGTTCCGCCGCGGTGGTCCCACCAGGTGAACCGTGGTACCGACTGGTCGCCGGAGCCGGACGGCGTCCGTCCATCGTGGACAGCCTCGTACGAGTCGCCGTCGTTGATGTGCGAGGCGCGCACGAGCGGCAGCCGGCGCCACTGGTTTCCGCCGCTCCCGTCCACAGTGGTCGGGAACGTGGTGATCCGCAGCCGCGCCGCGCCCATCGGGATCAACGTGACTGTCTCGACCCCGGCGTCGGACCGGGCGGGGCTCGGCTGCAGGAGGCCGACCACGTCCTCGCTGTCGGCCTCCCATTCGGCGATTCGCTTGGCCTGCGCGGACAGCCGCACCGGCGCGCCTTCGTGGGTGAACGGGTCGTGGTCGCCGATCGGTTGCCGATTCAGCGTGAATCCGGCCCCGCTGAGCAGCCCGTAATTCCACGGCGAGGTGGGATGCACGGCGAGTGCGGGCCAGTCCGCGGTGCCGCCGAACTGCTCCACCTCTTCGCCGATCTCCAGCGAGTAGGTGATCGGTCCGCGATCGACCGAAACTGCGTCGTGGTTGTCCGTCCACTGCCGGGTCGACACCTGCATCGGCAGCTGCAGCGTCACGGTGTCCCCGTCGTGCCACGTCTGGTCTGCTTTGGACCAGTCGCCTGCTGTCGCCGGGGCGGCCGGTTTTCCCGGCAGCTGCACGGTGGCGCCCTCGGCCCAGTGCGGGATTCGCAGGTACAGCGGGAAAGTTACCGGATTCGGGGTGGAGACGGTGAGCTTGATCTGCTCGTCGAAGGGATAGTCGGTGTCCTCGGTGATGGTGACCTCTGTGCCGTCGCCGACCTTGGCACGCACTTCGCTCGGTGAATACATCGCCGCGGCCAGTCCGCCGTCGCCGGTGGCCAGCCACAATTCTTCGGTGAAGTACGGCCAGCCCATCCCGTAGTTGTGCGGGCAGCAACGGTATTCGTGCACGCCGGGTTTGTAGGACTGCATGGCGAACGCGTTCTGGAACTGGCCGTGTTTGACGCCGTCGTCGAGCTGGATGCTGTTGGCGCTGGTGATGTAGTGCAGTCCGCGCTCTTCGGCGTCGTAGGCCGCGGGCAGCAGGTTGAACGCCAGCTCCTCGCACCGGTCGGCCCACGCGGTGTCCGCGGTGAACCGTGTCAGCATTTCGAAGCTGTGCATGAACTCGACGATTCCGCAGGTCTCGAAGCCCTGCCGTGGATCGCCGAATCCGGGGCGGCAGTTCTCGTCGCCGGCGAACCCGCCGCCGGCGAACTGCCCGTACTGCGACATCACGGTTCGGTAATTGCGGTAAGTTGCGTCGCGGAACCGGTCCTCGTCCGCGAGCAGCCAGTACTGCAACGGTTCCCGGAAGCCCTGCGCGAGATTCACGTTGTGCCAGGTGGGAATTCCGGACGTGTAATCGGCCGAACCCTGGTGCATCTTCGTCACGAGGTCCAGCAGCCAGGAATCGCCGGTCCGGTTGTAGAGCCAGTAAACGCTGTCGATGTTGTCGCCCCAGCGGAACGCACCCCAGGACCGGTTGAACACCTCGGCCGGCTGGCTGTTCTGGAAGGTGAAGTAGCGGGTCATGAACGGGACGACGGCGTCGTCGCCGGAGTACTCCTGCCACGACCGCAGTGCGGACAGCAGTGGCATCCCCGGCCAGAAATCCGGGCCGCCCTCCAGGGACGTGCGCAGCGCGGCAGGACCGAACCAGCCGTCGTCGGACTGGGTGGCCATGATTGCCCGCAGCCAGCGTTCGGCCTTGTCCAGAATGCCCTGGTCACCGGAGACGTAGCCGAGGTCGCCCAGTCCGCGCAGCCAGTACGGCAGTTCCTCCCACGCGTCGTTCGCCGGATCGACCCAGCCGTTGCCCTCGTACACCAGGAAATCGGAGACCTCGTCATAGCGGCCGGACAGCCCGTGCACCTGCAGGTCGAGCTGTTTGCCCAGCCAGCCGCGCGGACGGACCGAACCGGGCGGGAGCTTCTGGAACGGCACCGCCCGCAGCGGATCCCGGTTCGGCACGTAGTACCCGCCGCGCGCCGGATCCGGCCCGCCCGCGACGGTCTTCCCGGTTGCCGCGGAGGCGGCACCACCGAGCCGGGGCAGCGCGAGCGCGGCGCCGGCGAGCGCGAGCCCTCCGAGGAAATGCCGGCGGCCCAGGGCCGGCTGCCGTTCGAACGCGGGACGGGGTGCGGACTCTCGGCTCATGCGGACCTCGTTGTCTCCGGCGGGAAGTCACCACCAATGCTTCAACTCCGAACGGAATAAGTCAACAAGAATCAACGGATCCGCCCACCCGATGTGTGCTTACGGCCCGCGTACTTTCGCCGTTAACCCACGCGGCGTACGACTTTCGTCGCCCAGCGCACGCGTGCAGCTATGTTCGATTGTGTTTGCTTCGGCCGGGATCGCGAGCAGTCGGAAGCCCGCGATCGCCGGACTTCAGCGGCCGGCCATCGCCGGGCTGCCGGCGGCGCGGTTGCCGGGCAGCAGGACGGCGAGTGCGGTGGCTGCTGCGGCGCAGCCGAAGGTGACCGCGAACGCCACCGCGTACCCGTGCGCGGCGTGGTTGCCGACCGCGATGCTGATCGAGGTGAGGATCGCGACGCCCGCCGCCCCGCTGGTCTGCCGGGTGGTGTTCAGCAGCCCGGCGGCGATCCCCGCGTAACCCGGTTCGACCCCGCGGGTCGCCGCGACCGTGATCGGGGTGAACGCCAGCCCGATGCCGAACCCGATCACCGCCACCGGGATCCCGATCCCGGGCAGATAAGAAGCCTGAGCCTCGGTGAGGGCGGCGAGCAGCCCGAATCCGGCCGTCGCGATCAGCGCGCCGGCGATCGAGGTCCGTCGCACCCCCCACGACGGCGTGACCCGTCCGGCCAGCCGTCCGCCGGTCAGCGTCAGCAGCGACGACGGCGCGAACGCCAGCCCGGCCTGCAGTGGTGAGTAACCCCGGACCCCTTGCAGGTAAAGGGAAAGCAGGATCGGCGTGGCGAAGAACGCCAGCCCGATGGCGAACATGGTCAGATTCGCCGCGCTGACCGTGCGCACCCGGAACAACCGCAACGGCAGCATCGGCTCCCGGCTGCGGTGTTCGTAACCGAGGAATGCCGCCAACAACAGCGCTCCGGCGACGGCGGGCAGCCAGGTGGCGAGTGCCCCGCCGGAACCGGAAATCGCGTAGACGACCGACGTCAGCCCGGCCGTCACCAGCAGGGCGCCGGGGAGGTCCAGGCGCCGCCGTGCCCCGTCGCTGCGCGCGGGCAACGCCGGACGTACCAGCAGCGCGGCGAGCAGCACGATCGGCACGTTGATCAGGAACACCCACCGCCAGCCACCCGCCTGCGTGAGCACGCCACCGAGCACCGTGCCGGACGCCGCGCCGACCGCGCCGACCATGCTCCACGTGGCGAGCGCGGACGCGCGTCGCGCCCCGTCCGGGATCACGGTGGTGATGCACGTCAGCGCGGTCGGCACCAGCAGTGCGCCGCCGAGTCCCTGCACCGCGCGTGCCGTGAGCAACAGCCACGGGCTCGGCGCCAGCCCGGCGAGCACGCTGCCGATTCCGAACAACGCAAGCCCCGCGTACAGGATCCGGCGCAATCCGTATACGTCGGCGCACCGCCCACCCAGCAGCTGGAACCCGGCGAACACCAGCGTGTAGGCGTTGACCACCCAGCCGATCCCGGCTTCGCCGAAGCCCAGTTCGCCGCGGATGTCCGGGAGTGCGACCGCCACGATCGTCGCGTCCAGGATCACCGCGAACACGCACACGCAGGCCAGGACGACCACCAGCCGTTCCGCGCGCACCGGCCTCACCTCCACATCAGGTGAGGCTAACCTAACATATTTGTGACGACGCTTCACTAAATTTCTCGTTACAGTGCGCCGATGGCAGCACCCCGACGCGGCCGGCCCGCGAAGCTCAGCCTGGAGACGATCGTCGAGGCCGCCCTTCCCCGGGATCCGGACCAGGTGACGATGCAGGCCGTCGCCACCGAACTGGGCGTGGCGCCGTCCGCGTTGTACCGCTGGGTGCGCGACCGCGAGCACCTGCTCGACCTCGTCTCCGCCGAGCTCGCCCGCCGCATCACCACACCGGATCTGCCCACCGCGCAGAACTGGCGGCAATGGTTGCTCGGCTATGCCCGCGACCTGCGCGAGGGGCTGCACGAGGTACCCGGCTTCGCGGTCCGCTTGCTCACCGGGCCGCACCGGCACACCGGGCCGACGGCGGTCGAGGAGGCCGTGGTCGCCGCGTTCCGGTTCGGCGGCGCGGATGAGGCGCTCGCGCGCCAGTACTGGTACGCCTACAGCACGGCCATCATGGGCTGGGTCGCCGCCGAGCAGAACCGGCACCACCAGCCGGCCGTAACGCCGGATTTCGAGGTGCTCATCGATGTTCTGCTGCGCGGGACGGACCAGCGGCGACCGGACTGAGATCCTCGCGCAACCGGGGCAACAGCAATGGCGTGGCCAGCAACAGCACCCCGGCCAGTGCGATGGCCGCGCGCGGGCCGGTCAGCTGGGCCAGTAGTCCCCAGGCCAGCGTCAGCACCGCGGTGCTGAGACTGCCCGTGATCGACCACGCGGTGAGCACCCTGGCCTGACGGTGCCGATCGAGCAGGTTCAGCCGGTAGGCGGCGAAAACCGGCTGGAAGACGCTGATACAGGCGATCAGCACGAACTCGGTGACCATCACGATCGCCAGCCCCGCCGGACCCGGCCGGACGAACGTGAGCCCGAGCGGCCAGAGGGCACGGAGAGTGCCGAAGACGCGCAGTACGGTCCGTTCGCCGTGGCGTGCGGTGATCCGGCGGGAGAGCCGCGATCCGAGCAGGCCGCCGAGGCACGGAACAGCGAACGCCAGCCCGTACTGCCAGACCGGGAAGCCCAGCTGCGAAAGCATCAGCACCGACAACACCGGCTGGGCGGCCATGAGCAGCGCGTTCACGAGCAGGGCGTTGAAGAAGAAGCGGCGCAACGTCGGATGGCTGAGCAGGTAACGCCATCCTTCGACGAGGTCCTGCCACCGCCGGGGCGTCACCGGCTTCGCGGCAGGCGGGCGTTCGGGTTCCCGGATCGCGACGATGCCGAGTGCCGAGAGGAGGTAGCTCAGCGCGTCGAGCGCGACGGTGGCCACCGGGCCGAGCACCCCGATGACCGCACCGCCCAGCGGCGGGCCGATGACCGTGGCCGACCAGGTGGTGGACTCGAAACGGCTGGTGGCCACGAGAAGCCCGCCGTCCGCCACGATGCTCTTGAGGTAGGCGCCGCTTGCCGCGGTGAACGCGATTTTCGCCGCCGCGGCGACCACGGAGACTGCCAGTAGCTGGGCGAAGGTAAGCACGTCCAGCCAGTAGGCGAACGGAATCGTGGCCATCGCGGTGAACCGGACCATGTCCATGGCGATCAGCACCGGGCGTTTCGTCCGGAATTCCATCCACGGTCCGAGCGGGACCGCCAGCAGCGCGCCGATCGCGAGCCCGGCCGCGGACAGCGCCGCCACCTCGGCCGAACCGGCGTGCAGGACCTCGATGGCGATCACCGAGAATGCGCCGAAGCCCAGTCCGGTGCCGTAGGCGCTGATCGCGTAGGCAGCCCACAGCCATCCGAAGGTCCGTCCCAGCTTCGACATGCTTCCCCCTCGCGTTTGTCGCCGGGGGAGTGAAACCGACGGCCCCGTGCGGCCGCCAACAACGGGCCGAGCGGCGTGTCACAACTCCGGGTTGTGCGGGTAGGTTCTGGCTCGTGGAGCTCGATGCGGTCCGGACCTTCCTCACCGTCGCCGAGACCGGGCAGTTCCAGGCCGCGGCCGACGAATTGGGCATTTCCCAGCAGGCCGCGTCGAAGCGGGTGGCCGCGCTGGAGCGGGAATTCGGCGTCCGGTTGTTCGCGCGGACGGCTCGCGGGGTCCGGTTGTCCGTCGACGGGCAGGCCCTGCTGCCGCACGCGCGCGAACTCCTCCGCGCCGCGGAACGGGTCACCGCGGCCGTGACACCGGGACGGCGGGCACTGCGGATCGACGTGATGAACCGGCGGATCACGCCCGCCAACCTGCTGTACGCGTTCTACCAGCAGCGTCCGGACATCGAACTGGACGTCGTCACTCTGACCAATGTGGACACTGCGGTCGTGCTGGCCGAGCTGGGTGCCGGTGCGCTCGACGCGACGTTCCGCTCGTTGCGGGATTCCGCGGGCACTGTCCCCGGCGGGCTCCGCTCGGCGCGGGTCATCGACGAACGGCATGAGGTGCTGGTAGGTCCCCGGCATCCGCTGGCGAACGCGGGCAGCGTGACGCCGGGCGAACTTGCCGGCCACCCGATCTGGATGCCGGGCCTCACCGAGGTCGAGCCGCGGGGCTACTACGCGGACCTGGCCGAGGCATTCGGGCTCACCATCGAAACTGTCGGACCGAGTTTCGGTGTCGAGGCACTGCTTGCCGAACTCGCCGGTTCGGCCCGGCTTGCCACTTTCGTCGGCGACGGTTCGCGGTACCTCTGGCCGGAAAGCTACGACCTGCGGCGGATCCCGGTCGTCGATCCGACGCCGGTCTACCCGCTTTCGGTGATCTGGCGGGCGGACAACGCGCACCCCGTGCTGGCCGGGTTCCTCGACTACCTGGCGGCCGGGTATCGCGCCCGCGCCGGTGGAGAGGTCTGGGTGCCGGACTGGGCGCGCTGACCCGGGTGGTCACTGCGCGCGCAGTTCGCTCAGTTCCTCGTCGATCAGCAGGCCGGGGTCGAACTGCATGCCGCCGAAGTGGCCGGCGAGCTCGAGGGAGAGCACGCCGTGCAGACGGGCCCAGAAGGACAGCACACGGTGCAGGGTCTGGGTGGTCGGGAGATCGCCTGCCCACGCGCGGTGGTGGTCGAGGTGGTCGTCGAACGGGGTCGCCGGTTCGTCCGGCAGCGGGCCGCACGCTTCGACCAGTACGGCGAGTATCTCGTTCGAGATCGCGGTGGTGTCGTCCGGCGCGTGGTAGCCGGGGACCGGGGTGCCGTAGATGAGGAAGTACCGCTGGGGGTCGGTGTGTGCCCAGTCCCGGATGACGTGCGCCAGCTTCCCGAGGTCGGCACCGTTGTCGAAGGTGTCCCGCACCGTGTCGGCCAGACTCCGGTACGCGTCGCGGACGAGTGCGGTGATCAGCTCGTCGCGGTTGGCGAAGTACCGGTACAGGGCAGGCCCGCTCATCCCCAGCTGCTTGGCGATCGCGTTCAGCGAGAGCGCGGACACCCCCGCGGTGGCGATCTGCTCCCACGCCCGCTGCTTGATCTCCCCGCGAACCTGAACCCGATAACGCTCCCGCGGACTCCGCCCGTCGGTGTCCGGCATCCGGCACTTCCCTTCTGGTCGGTTGGTGTTGCCTTCGCAGTGTAGTTAGAAGGTCTCACTTTTGCTATTGACCTTCAGCGCTGTGTGGTTATAAGGTCTAACTACAGCGAGAAGCACTAGCGAGGGGAACACGAGATGACCGAGAACATCGAGACCGGCGCAGCCTCCGGCTCGGTCGGTACCCAGGGTGTGTCTGGTATCCAGGGTGCTGCCAGTGCTGCCGGCGTGTCTGGTGCCCGGGGCATGTCCGGTACTGCCGGAGTGTTTGGTGCCCGGGGCATGTCCGGTGCTGCTGGCGTGTTTGGTGCACGGGGCGTGTCCGGTGACGATGGCCTGTCCGGCGCTCACGACCTGCCCAGTGCTGCCAGCGCTCATGGCTTGCCCGGTGCTGTCGGTGTGCCCGGCCTGTCCAACGTGCGGGCCGCGTTTAGCGCGCGGGGCGCGTTCGGCGCGCCCGGCATGGATAATGTCCCTGGCGCGACCACCTTTGGTGCGATCGCTCTTGGCGCGAGCGCCACGGCTGCCTGTCCGGCCATGGCTGCCGCTAATGCGGACGGTGCCCCTGCCCCTGCCCCTGCCCCTGCCCCTGCCCCTGCCCCTGCCCCTGCCCCTGCCCCTGCCCCTGCCCCTGCCCCTGCCCCTGCCCCTGTGGCTGGTGGCCCGGCTCCTGTGGCTGGTGGCCCGGATCGTTCGGTCGGGGCGGTTGGTGTCGCCGGTTTGGTTGGCGTGGTCCGTTCCCCGGGGGCGGAAAGTGCGGCGGGATCGGTTCACCCCGTCGGTTTCGGTGGGCCGGGCCGTTCCGAGGGTTCGGCCGGTTCGGTGGGAGTGGTTGGTTCTGGCCGTTCCGCTAGGTCGGTTGGGTTCGGTGGGCGTTCGTGGTGGCGGTCTGCGGCGGTTGCCGTTCCGTTGGTGGCTGCGGGGCTCGTCGGTGTTGTCGCGCCGGCGGGTGCTGTGACTGCCGGTTCGTCCGTGGGGCCGGGGCTGGCCGCGCAGTCCGCTTCGCTCACCTGCCTCGGCGAGGGCACCGACCCCGCCGCGAAGCTGCACCATCGCACCGAGATCCTGATCAAGGCGCCGCTGCGCACCGTCTGGAACGTGCAGACTCGGGTGGCGGGGTGGCCGACCTGGCAGAAGTCTGTCACCAGCATGAAGCGGCTGGATCCTGGTCCGCTGCGCCCCGGTTCGCGGTTCCGCTGGACCACTCCGGCGCCGGCAACCCCGTCGACGCCGGCGACCACCCTGGTCGTCACCTCGACCGTGCACCAGGCGGTTCCCGGCAAGTGCATCCGCTGGAGCGGTCCCGCCATCGGCGAAGGCCTGCGCATCGACGAGGGCACGCACATCTGGAACTTCACCAAGGTCCCCGGCGGCACCCTGGTCCGCACCGAAGAAAGCTGGACCGGCGCCCAGATTGAAGCCGACCCGAAAACCGCCGCCGAAAACCTCTACCCGGGCCTGGACTTCTGGCTCGCCGACCTCAAGACCGCCGCCGAAGCGCGCACCTGTCCCTGACCCTCGCCCATCCGGGAACCCGCCCGCCGGCGAAGCGGCCCGCCCGGACCGGGAGCAGCCGACCCTGGGACCCGCCTGCCAGATAGGAAACCGTTAGCCCGCCGGAGAAACCACCGATCCGGACGGCAAACCGCCCGAATGGGCACACCATGCTTCCCGAGACCGGAGACCGGAGACCGGAGACCGGAGACCGGAGACCGGAGACCGGAGACCGGAGACCGGAGACCGGAGACCGGAGACCGGAGACCGGAGACCGGAGACCGGAGACCGGAGACCGGAGACCCGAGACCGGCTTTGGAAACCTGACGAGGTCGGGGGCCAGGCTTATCGGGGATCGCAGAAGCTATGGCGTTCGGGTAATCCCGAGGCAATGCGAGAGCGGGGCATCATGGGATTTCAGGGGCTGCGGAGGCTCCTGCAGTTCCCAGATCTGCGGGAGGGCTGAGCGCACCTGAAGGGGCGTTGCGAGAGTCCTTTGTGGTCCGGACGGTATGAGAGTTCTGGAAGTTTTGGTGATTCTGTTGCTTCCGAGGAATTGGTTGCCTCTGGTCCTGATTCCCCGGCTGCGGTCAGGTCGCTTCGGAGTCTCGGAGTTGCAGCCGCCGCGGTTGTGGTCCGGGGTGCTGGCGTTCGTTGGGGTGGACGTGGCTGTGTGGCTTGCTTGTCGTTGCTGGTGCGGCGGGGGCGGCGGTGGGGGAGCCGGAAAAAAAGTTTGTCCTGATTTATCCCGCAAATTCACTTCGAAGGAGAAGACCATGACCACTACTCCGGCCACCGAGCCGAATGTTGCCGGGTCTGGGCGTACCCGTCGTGCTTCGTGGGGGGTGCTTGTTGCTGTTTGGGCTTTTCCGGTGCTCGTTCTCGGGCAGTTCGCGTTCGTCGCCGGTATTCCGGTTGTGCTTGTGGTGGTGGGGACCTTGCGAGATCGGCGGTTGCGTGCCGCCGGATGGTGGACCGGGGTGCTTGCCGCGGCTTATCTCGTTCCCCTGTCGCTGTGGTTGCTGGGCCCGAGTGACGCGCCGAGTTTGTCGAAGTTCCTGAGTCCGGTTGGCACCGCGATCGTCGTTGCGGCCGGGGTTGCCGGTGCCGTCGGGCACCACGTGGCACGCCGACGTTCTGCTCGTGCGCAGGCGGACTGAACGCGAAAGTGCCCAGCCGTGGCCCGGACGTGGTCATCCTCGGGGAATGACCGGCTTGGCCCTGGGTCTACCCGCGGTCGACGCTCGCGGACGATGTGGCCGGCGGGGTGGCGTCGCTAACGCCGGGTGCGAACCGGCGCGGATTTCCGGCCAGTGGCCCGGCTGGCAGGAAGACCGGATGCGGAAAACCTTGTTACTCGTTGCCGCCGCCGCGCTGGCCGCGGTCGCGGCTCCCGCCGTTGCGACAGCGGTACCGGGCATCGTGAAATGGGGTGCTGCTCACCAAACCAAGGCGGTCCGGGCGGATTGGGCCTGGGTTTTCCGGGCGGTCATGAATAAACTGGGATTACCGCAGAGCGTGCTGGATTCCTATGACGTGATCGGGTTCGATCCACGGGGAGTGGGCCACAGTACGCCGGTGACCTGCAATTTGACTCCGGAACAGCAGGCGAAGGGAAAAATCCCGCGGTATGCGCGTGACGGCATGGATGTGGTGAAACGAGCCGAGGAGATCAAGACCGTCGCCAGCCAGCGCGCAACGTCGAGATCGGCCTGGATGCTGCCTTACGTGACGACCGCGGACACCGTACGGGACATGGACCGGATCCGGGTGGCATTGGGCGAATCCACGATCTCCTACGACGGCTATTCGTAGGGCACGGACCTGGGTGCGGTGTACACCACGCTGTTCCCGCAGCAGAGCGACCGGTTCGTGCTCGACAGCAACTTGGCGCCGGGTGGTCTGGACTCCTTCGGCGGGCGGCTGTTCGCACGGGGCTTCGAGGACCGGTTCCCGGACTTCGCGAAATTCGCCGCGGCGAACCCGAAATACGGATTGGGCAGCACACCGGCCCGGGTGCGTGCGAAGTATGACCGACTGGCCACCCGGCTGGACAAGGCACCGTCCCAAGGATTCGACGGTGCCCTGTTCCGGTCGGCGACTTTTGCCTTGCTCTACCCGGATCGGAATTTCGGCCGGCCGGCCGGCCGGTATCTGGCAGGCCCTCGCCGCGAACCGGCCGTTGCCGCCTCTCCCGGCCGGTTCGGAGCCTGCGCCGGACGCCGACAACGAGCTTTCCAGCCACCTCTACGTGATCTGCGGGGGCAACCGCTGGTCGAAATCGGTCCGGAGTTACCAGCGGGACGTGGCGATCGACCGGATCCGCTACCCGAGTTACGGTGCGGCCGCGGCGAACATCCGGGCCTGCGCGTACTGGCCGTCGCAGCCGATCGATCCGAAGGTGCGAGTCAGCGGCAACGGCCCGTCGAACGTGCTGATGACGCAGAACCGGCGCGACCCGGGGACACCGTTGACCGGAGCGCGGCAGTTGCGGGCGGCCTTCGGCGACCGGGCCCGGATGGTGACGGTCGACCAGGGCGGGCACGGGGTCTACCTGTTCGGCTCCGAGAACACCTGCGCGAGTGACACGGTGACGACGTTCCTCACCACCGGAGGGCGTCCGGCGCACGACCGGACCTGCGCGGCCGAGCCCCGCTGACGCGGTACCGAAGGGAGTACCCGGACCACGATGCGGTCCGGGTACTCCCGCTGGCGGTTCAGCCGACGGGTTGCTCCGGCGCGAGCGAATTGCCCGGCGGGATTTGCCCGCAATTCGACGGTGCGGCCTTGCCCGCGAACCGGTCGCCGATCCACGAGATCGCGGACGGGGCCCACGCGGGCAGGGCGCTCGTGTGGCTGAGCGCGTCGTACTGGGTGTACTGGATGCCGGTGTTTCCCGTTTCGCAGTACTGCTTCGCGATCGCACGCACGTCGCCGGCCACCATCACGCCATCGCCGCCACCGATGCCAGGAGGATTGGTCACGGTGCCTTCCAGCGCACCGTTGTTGCCCTGCCCGACGAAACCGGGAATCGACGGCGTGGCCGCGGAACCGAGGTTGACCTGGTTGACCGCGTCGACGAAAGGCGGCACGGAATCAGGATTCGCGTACTCGGGTTTCACCAATTTCTGCCAGTTCAGCCCCGGATACCGGCCCAGTGCCTCGGCGATCGACGCGTGTTCGGTTTCGTCGAGCACCTTGCGCCCGTATTCGCTGGCGTACGGCTTCAAATCGATGCCGTAGCCGCGCGCCACCCCGATGAGCGCCATCGGGATCACGCCGGACCACACGGGTGTGCCGCCGACGTAGTTGAGGTTGTGCGCGGGGTCGACGAGCACCCCGCCTTCGGCGAAACCGACCAGTTTCCGGTTGACGTCCGGGGCATAGCTCGGCGCGAGTGCCGCCGCCCAGCCGGTGGCGATGGCGCCGCCGGAGTACCCCATCAGGCCGAACCGGGTCTTCGCGCCGATTCCGGCGCTCCCGGCGTTGGTCACCGCCCTGATCGAGTCCAAAGTGGTCTTGCCGTATTCCGGCCCGGCGGCGAAATCGGCGGTCTGTCCCTCGGTATCGGGGATCACCACGTCGTAGCCGAGCAGCAGAGCCGGCGCGAGCAGCAGGGATTCGGCATTGGGCAACAGGGTGCCCAAGGACACGTCCCCGGCGATCGCGCGGGACGGGCCGTCCGCGGGATCGAGCGAATCGTAGGCCGACTGGTAGGACAGCGCCTTACTGCCGTTCCCGGCGGGGCTGCGCACGACCGAGGTGACGTTGGCGGTCGGGCGGCCCTGCGCGTCGGCGGTCCGGTAGAGCAACTGGGTGGCTTGCACCGGCGTCGGAATGCCGAGCACGTGGTAGCTGACCGTACGCGTCTTGAGCACCTCGCCGGGGGCGAAAGACGACAACGGCTCGCTGCCGCCGTAGGTGTAGAACGAATCGTCGGTGGCCGCGGCCGCGGGTGCGGCGACGGATCCGGTGAGCACGACCGCGACGGCCAGTGCCCGGGTAATTTTCCCGATCATGACTCCCCTTCGAACCATGAAGTGGATCACAGTGGACGGTAACCTACCAGCCAGTAGGTTCCGGTGCAAGTGATCTCGATGGAGGGCGTGCACACCATTTCGGCGCGGTCCGGGAAAAGAAATGACGAGAACTGTATCCCTCATCGCGTTCGGGGTGAAAACGCAATTGTCGGTACCGCCCGGCCGGGAGGAACTTCAGGCGCCGGCCGACGTTTAGCACGCTCCGCGTACAAGACCCTGCTTAGAGCGTGTCTTAGTGGGGGTTTGGCTGGTCGTGGTGCGTGATCTCGGGTCGTGGATGATTTGTCTCGGCGACTGGTGCCGGATGGGTTGTGGGTACTGGCGGCGCCGCTGGTTCCGGTGCATGGGGTTCGCCCGCAGGGTGGCGGGCGAGTGCGGGTGGATGACCGAGCGGTCTTCACGGCGATCGTGTTCGTGTTGACCAGCGGGTGCGCGTGGCGGTATCTGCCGCCTTCGTTCGGGGTCACCGTGCCCACCGCGCATCGCTGGTTCACTGAATGGACCAAGGCCGGTCTATGGTCCCGGCTGCACCGCGTGGTCCTTGATGAACTCGGTGGTCAGGGGATGGTCGACTGGTCCCGTGCGGTCTGTGACGGAGCGTCCGTCAGGGCGGAAAAGGGGGGGATCCATGACCGGGCCGAACCCGGTCGAGCGTGGCAAGAGCGGCTCGAAGATCCACGTCCTGTCCGACCGGTCTGGGCTGCCCCTGTCGGTGGCGGTGTCCGCGGCCAACACCAACGACTCCTACGCCCTCAAGCCTCTGGTGATGGCGATCCCGACGATCCGCTCCCGCCGCGGCCCACGCCGACGTAAACCAGCGAAATTACATGCCGACAAGGCCTACGACCACGCCGGCCCGCGAAAGTGGGTCCGCGACCACGGCATCAAGGTCCGCATCGCCCGCAAAGGCATCGAGCCACGCACGAAACTCGGCACACACCGTTGGGTCATCGAACGATCCATCGCCTGGCTCTTCGGCTACCACCGGCTGACGACCCGATACGAGCGCTACGCCAACCACTTCTGCGCCTTCCCCACCCCCCCGCCACCCTCACCTGCCTCAAGAACATCACCTACTAAGACACACCCTTAGCTGGCCGGAGATCGATCACCGGACTGTTCGTCCCGGGTCACGGTCGGTCGGAGGCGGCGTCCCGGCGGGTGGCTTCGATGATGACGAAGGGGCCGGAGGTGGGGACGACGCGGTCGACGGCGAAGCCGCCGCTGTCGAGGAGTTCCCGGTATTCCTGTTCGCTGCGCTCCTTGCCGCCCAAGATGCCCAGCATGGTCAGGTCGAACTTTTTCGTGGGATGCGGATCGTCGCCCGCGGGCACGATCTGCTCCACGACCAGCAACCGGGCGTGCGGTGGGGCAGCGGAGGCGATCGAGGTGAGGATCCGCCTGCTGTCCGCGTCGCTCCAATCGTGCAGAATCCAGCTGAGCAGGTAGATGTCGGCGCTCGGCACGGCCTCGAAGAAGTCGCCTGCCACCAGGTCGACTCGATCGGCGACACCGGCGGCTGCCAGAACCGGTCGCGCGCTCTCGACCGTCGTGGGCAGGTCGAAGACGATGCCGCGCCGATCGAGCTGGTGGTCACGGAGCAGCAGGTCGACGAGCAGGCTGCCGTCGGATGCGCCGAGGTCGGCGATCGTCCGCCCCGGCGGGAGGCGGTAACCGTCGAACATTCCGGCACGCATGGTCCCGAACGCGGTCATCGCCTCGCCGAAGAGCTTCGCCCGCGCGGGATCGGTGGCGATCCAGTCGAAGTAGGGCTCGCCGAAGTACCTGGTGGCTGCCGGCTCCCCGGTCCGCAGGGTGTGTCGCAACTCGGCGAAGGCCCGGTAGTGCAGGTCCATGGAGCCGACGGCGACACTGTGCACCGACTGGGGATGGTGCTCCGAGAGCGTGGCCCCGAGAGCTGTCACGGCCACCCGGTCACCGTCGGTGCGGAACACACCGTGCGGTGCCAGGGAGCGGATGAGCCGTCCGAGTGCCCCGGGATCCGACTGCGTGCGCTCGGCAAGAGCGGCGACGGTCTGCGGCCCCTCCCGCTCGAGAACGGTTGCGACACCCGCCTCCGCCAGGACGAACAACGCCTGCGAGAGAGCGAACCCGTCGAGCAGCTGTGCCATCACCTCACTCGGCGAGGATTCGGACGGATGCTCGCTGTCGACCACCACGGGCCCCTCTCGACGATCTTGGCTCGGCACGAGTCTGCCACGTCGGTGGTGCGCCCCAGGGACCGGCCGACGTGCAGAACACCGTGCGCCCGTTGCCCTCGCCCGAGGAACCGGGCACGCGCGACGTGGCGACAGTTGTCGCCTCACCGAGGTTGCGCAGTCGGCAAACGTCGGCTGTGCCGGGTCTGGATGGCCGAGACAATCACCGTGGTACCGCAGAGGAAATCGGAGGTTGCGGTGGAGTTCGTGTCGCAGGAGCACGGCGGCACGATGGACGACCGGCCCTGGCAGGAAGGGAAGACACTGTGGAAGATCTGGAAACCACAACGGCCTATCGGAAGGTCACGGAACACCTGCAGGCGCTGCACGAGCCTGCGTTCGGTCGTCCGCATGCGATCCGGGAGCCGCACGTGACCCGCGACGGCGAGCGCGTGGTGGTGACCGGTGCGGTGCTCGACGAGCTCAGCGGGCTGCCGAGGACGGTGGTGTACACCACCGAGGACGGGGAACTCCGCGCGGTGTCCGCCGGGCGGGGATCGGCACGAGGGGCACGGTTTTCGCCCGACGGCAACATGCTCGCGTTCCTCTCCGACCGCCGCGAGGCCGGGGTGTTCCAGCTGCAGCTGCTGCCGGACGGGCGCCTCGGTGAGGCGCTTCCCGCTCCCGAGGTGCCCGGGACCGTGGAGTACGCCCACTGGTCGCCCGACGGCGAGCGGATTCTGCTCGGCGTCGCCGGGCTCGGCGCGGAGCTGTCCGGTGGACAGGGTTCGGGTACGAACGCGAAGCAGCAGCGGGAAAAACCCTCGTGGTTCCCGGAAATCGACGACGGCACCGATGACGCGGCCTGGCGCAGCCTGTGGGTCTACACGGTGTCCACCGAAGAGCTGACGCGGCTCTCGCCGGAGGGCCTGAACTGCTGGGAAGCCGGATGGTGCGGCCCGGACCGGGTCGTCGCGATCTCGTCGGACGAGCCGGGGGAAGACGCTTGGTACACCGCGCAGCTGAGCCTGCTGGGCTTCGACGGTGAGGTGCGCAAGCTGCTCGGCAGTGCGGTTCAGCTGGGTCTGCCGGCGGGGTCGCCGGACGGGACCAAGGTGGCCGTGGTCGAGGCGGTGTGCAGCGATCGCTGGCTGGTTGCAGGCGATCTGCTGCTCGTCGACCCGGAAACCGGTGCGGTGCGGCGGATCGGTACCGAGGGCACGGACGTCACCCAGGTCGAATGGCTCGACACGGACCGGCTCGGCTATTTCGGGCAGCGCAGGCTCGACTCGGTCGCCGGGATCGTCGCACTGCCCGAGGAGCGGATCCAGGAGGTCTTCGCCACGGAACTGTCGTGCAGCGGCGGCAGTTTCTACCCGCACGGCGCGTTCACCGCGGACGGCCGGACGTTGACTGTGCAGGATTCCTACCAGGTGGCACCTCAGCTGGTGTTCACCGGACCGGGCGGCCGCGTGATGCTCGCGTCGGTGGCGCATCCGGGCACCTCCTATCTGCTGTCGGTCGCGGGCACGGCGGAGGCAATCACCTGGACTGCGCCGGACGGGCTGGAGATCGACGGGATCCTCTGCCGCCCGGCGGGCGAGGGACCGTTCCCGCTGGTGGTCAACATCCACGGCGGACCGATCTGGTCGTTCCAGAACTCCTGGTCGATGCGGTATCCGTGGGTGCCGCTGCTGGTCGCGCAGGGTTACGCGGTGCTCAACCCCAATCCCCGCGGCAGCAGCGGCAGGGGACAGGACTTCGCCGGGCGCGTGGTCGGGGACATGGGCGGCGAGGACACCCAGGATTACCTGTCCGGCATCGATGCGCTGGTCACCCGCGGGATCGCCGAGGAAGCCCGGATCGGCCTGATCGGCGGCAGCTACGGCGGGTTCATGTCGTCGTGGCTGGTCACCCAGGACCGCCGGTTCGCCGCGGCGGTGCCGATCTCCCCGGTCACCGACTGGTACAGCCAGAGCTTCACGAGCAACATTTCGGCCTGGGGCAACCGTTTCCTCGACGCGGACCCGGAGGCGGCGGGCAGCAGGGCGCACACCCGCAGCCCGGTGTTGCACGCGAGCAACGCCCGTACCCCTTGCCTGAACGTGGCCGGCGCGCACGACCACTGCACACCGCCGGGCCAGGCCCGCGAGTTCCACCACGCCCTGCGTGCCAACGGGGTGCCCTCGGCGTTGCTGATCTACCCGGAGGAAGGCCATGGTGTGCGGGCGTTTCCCGCGCAGCTCGACTTCCTCGCGCGGGCCCTGCAGTGGTTCGACCGGTACCTGCTGGGCTGAGCCCGGCCGGGCGGCCGCGACGCCCGGTGCGTCGCGGCCGGACCGGTTCAGAACCCGCCGGCCACACCTTCCCTGCGTGGTCCGGTGCAGGTGCTCAGGCTGCCGTCCTCGGCCAGCCAGGCCATCTGGTAGGTGCCCATGTGGTAGTCGTACTCGGGCAGCGGATTGGTGAGCACGCCCAGTTTGGCCAGCCCCGCCGGGACCTCGGGCGCGACCCGGGATTCGACCGAGATCGTGTGGTCGTCCGCGTAGGGCAGGCAGCGCGGCGCGTCGTCGGCCGCGTACGGGTCCATGCCGAAGTCCAGGATGTTGGACAGCACCTGCGGCACGGTGCAGTGCACGTTGCCCGGCGAGCCCAGCGACAGCCACGGTTTGCCCTCGCGCAGCACCATCGTGTTGGACAGGACCGAGCGCATCCGCCCGCCGCCGGTCACCCAGCCTTCGATCGGGGAGGCGAGGCTGTTCATCCAGTGGCTGCCGACCATCGGCACACCGCCGACGACCTCGCCGGGGATACCGCCGCTCTGCAGGGTGTTCATCATCTGCACCCAGTTGCCCTGCTCGTCGACGACGGTCAGCTCGCAGCTGCCGGCAGGCTGCTTGGCCGCGCCCGAGGCGGCCGTTGCCGGCACACCACGGGTCAGCTTGACATGCTCGGTGAGGTCGATGCGTGCCTTGGCGTTGCGGAGGATGTCCGCGAAGCCCTTGATCAGCGCGGGCGAGGTGAGCGGACCGGTGGTGTCACCGAAGAGATCCGGGTCGTTGAGCAGGCCGGTCTCGTGTGCGGCCCGGCGCAGCGCGTGGGCGAGGTAGTACAGCGCCTCCGCGTTCTCCGACCAGTGCCCGATCGAGGCGACGTCGA
Organism: Amycolatopsis ultiminotia; assembly: GCF_039536925.1. NCBI lineage: Bacteria > Bacillati > Actinomycetota > Actinomycetes > Pseudonocardiales > Pseudonocardiaceae > Amycolatopsis > Amycolatopsis ultiminotia. Next base: position 115,571 of record NZ_BAAAZN010000018.1, read on the forward strand.
GTTCGTCGAGGATGCCCAGCACGATCTGGCAGTAGATGCCCTGCCGCTCCGGCGCGGCCTGCTGCACGACGGTGGCGCCCCGGTGCTCCCACCGGTGCCCGGACGTCCACCGCGGCGGGATCGCGCTGAGGTGTTCCAGCTTCACCTGCCAGCCGAGTTCGTTGCCGCGTGCGACGAAGTCCTGCGCCCACTTGCCGGTGATGAAGTAGTCCGGTCCGTCCGCGGCGAGGTTGCGCATCGTTTCGGCGAGTTCCGGTGCCGCCCAGCGGTCGCCGACCTGCGGCAGGTGCCCGCCGGGGGTGAAGTGCTTGCGCCCGGATTCGGTGTAGAGGAAGAAGTCCACCGTCTGCGCCATGACGAGGTGTTCGAACGACGTGACCCGGTGGCCTTCCTCGGCCCAGTGGACCGCCGGTGCGCACAGCCGGGCCCACGGCAGGGTGGCCGATCGTTCGTAGAGTGCCTTCATCCCCGGCAGGAAACCGGGGGTGACCGCGCGGGGCGTGCCGGGTGCCGCGGCGTACAGCCCCTTGCCTGCCGGGACCGGGGCGAACGGCGCCAGTCCCGGGACGATCCGCCCCATGCTGTTCAGCTCGGCGACCTCGCCGGTCTTCGCGTCGTACACGAGCGCGGTGACGGTGCCGGTGTGGTTGGTCATGTCCTGCTGCACGACGGCCTGCACCAGGCTGCCCGCGATCGCCGCGTCGACCGCGTTCCCGCCGTCACGCAACGTGTCGAGCATGGTGTCGGTGACGATCCGGTGCTGACTCGAGGCCACCGCGCGTTTGCCGTGCACGGGCTCTTTCGGCCCGACCCGGCCCGGTTCGGCTGCCGTTGTGCTGGTCATGTTCCTCCTCGGTGGCACAGCGTTGTGCACGGTTGTACCGCTTGCCGCCGGACGGCGCTCGCGCTGTTCAGCGGACGTCCTTCACGATCCGGCCGCGCTGGAGCACGACTTTCACCTGATCGGGCTGATCGAACACCGGTGGATCGGCCAGCGGATCGGCGCCGAACACGGTGAGGTCGGCGATCTTGCCCGGTTCGATCGTGCCCACTTCGCCGTCGATGCGCAGCACGCGGGCGTTGTCCCGGGTGGCCGAGACCAGTGCCTGCATCGGAGTCTCGATCTCGCTGCGCAGAACCAGTTCCAGGCCACGGTGTTGCTGCTTCGGCCCCACGTAGTCCGAACCGGACCCGATCAGCACGCCGGCCGCCCGCGCGTGGTGGATCGCGGCGGTCTGGCCTTCGATGGCGTTGCCGACGCGGTCACCGATGTGCGCGGGCAGCCCAGCCGCGGTGGAGTCTTCCTTCAACGCGTACACGACGGACAGCGTCGGCACGAGCGCGACGCCGCGTTCGGCCAGCAGCGCGGCCATTTCCTCGTCCACTGCCGTGCCGTGTTCGACGCATTTCGCGCCGGCTTCGATCGCGGTGCGCAGGCCTTCGTTGTTGTGCGCGTGCACGGTGACATAGGTGCCGCGGGCGGTGGCTTCGGACACCGCGGCGGCGATTTCGTCGTGGGTGAACTGGGTGTCGCTCAGCTTGTCGTGCCGGGACACCACACCGCCGGTGACGCACATTTTCAGGAACGTTGCGCCGCGCCGGAACGCCTCCCGTGCGTTGTGCCGAACCTGGTCCGGGCCGTCGGACAGCAGCGACGTCGCGAGCAGTCCCGGGATCTGCCGGGCGGCCCAGTCCTCCGCGGAATCCCAGTCCGCGCCGAGATAACCGTGTCCGCCGGTCTGCGCCAGTATCGGTCCACAGTGGATGACGCGAGGGCCGGGCACCTTGCCGGTCTCGACCACGTGCGCGATGCCCTGGTCCACCCCGCCGGTGTCGCGGACGGTGGTGAAGCCGGATTCGAGGGTCTGGCGGCAGTTGTCGAACATATCCGCGGCCAGTTCGGCGACCGAGAGCTGCCTGGTGGTGCTCATCCGGTCCAGGTCACTGGACAACCCGAGGTGGACGTGCGCATCGATCAGCCCGGGGGTGAGTACCATCCCGGACAGATCGACCACGTCCGCTCCGGCCGGTGGCGAGCCGCCGACCGCGGCGATCCGCCCGTTTTCGAGGAGAACAGCCTGGCCGGGGACCGGATCTGCGCCGGTGCCGTCGATGACGGTCGCGCCTGCGAGCCACATGGGTACTCCCGCTCGTGGAGGTTTCCGTTCACTGTGTGCCTCGCCGGAGCGGGTGGCCATGGACATTCGTCGAGTGCTGCGTGGCAGTGGCGCGACACGTGTCGACGCCTGCCGCGTGCCGGCACCCCCGGCTACAGATGTCGTGCCTGCGGTGCTTCGGACGTGACGGTTGCTGGCTGTCTCGACGCGGCAGGCGAAGCACACTGAACCCGTCCCGTGGGGCACGACAATCGCAGGGAGGACGGGAACCATGAGCTCGGAAGTCAGCGCGGACGCGGTGGTGGTCGGCGCCGGCGTGATCGGATCGGCGATCGCGCTGGAGCTGGCCAAGACGGCTCGCCGGGTGGTCGTCGTGGACCGCGCAGGCGGGGCAGGGCAGGGCTCGACCAGCGCGTCGAGTGCCGTGGTGCGGTACAACTTCTCCACCCTCGCCGGGGTGACGGCTGCATGGGAGGCGCATTTCTGCTGGTCGGCGTGGGCCGAGCACCTCGGCCACGAGGTCGGGGACCTGGCCAGGTTCGAACGCAGCGGCATGGTGATGCTCGACGTGGCGGTGGCCCCGCGGGCGGACTGGCTGCCGTTGTTCGACGAGGTCGGGGTCCGGTACGAGGAATGGGACGCCGCGACGCTCGCCGAACGGGTGCCCGGTATCGACGCCGGACGGTACTGGCCGCCCAAGCGGATCGACGACGACCGGTTCTGGGCGGATCCGGAGGGCACCCTCGGCGGGGTCTACACGCCCGACGCCGGTTACGTCACCGATCCCCGGCTGGCCGCGCAGAACCTGGCCGCCGCGGCGGCCATCGAAGGCGTCGAGTTCCGCTTCCGCGCCGAGGTGACCGCGGTCGAATCCGCCGACGGCCGGGTCAGCTCGGTGGTGCTGGCGGACGGTACGCGGATCTCCGCTCCGGTCGTGGTGAACGCCGCGGGCCCGTGGTCGGGGAAGCTGAACGAACTGGCCGGTGTCGGATCGGACTTCACCGTCGGCGTGCGGCCGATGCGGCAGGAGGTCGCGCACGTGCTCGCGCCCGAGGGCTACCACCCGGCAGGCGGGGTCGGGGTCTCGGTCGGCGACCTCGACCTCGGCACGTACTTCCGCGGCGAGGTCGGTGGCGGCCTGCTGATCGGCGGCACCGAACCGGAATGCGATCCGCTCCAGTGGCTCGACGATCCCGACGAGGCGAACCTCAACCCGACGATGGCGGTGTTCGAAGCCCAGGTGACGCGGGCGGCGCGCCGGCTGCCCGAGCTGCGGGTGCCGAACCGGGCCCGCGGGGTGGTCGGCGTCTACGACGTCGCCGACGACTGGACCCCGATCTACGACCGGACCGAGCTGCCCGGCTTCTACCTGGCGATCGGCACCAGCGGCAACCAGTTCAAGAACGCACCGGTGGTGGGCAGGCTGATGGCGACCCTGATCGAGCAGGTCGAGGCGGGTGCCGAGCACGATCGGGCACCCGTGCAGTACAAGGGCGCGCACACCGGACTGGCGATCGACCTCGGCAGCTTTTCCCGGCGGCGCGGGCACAACACCGGTAGTTCCGGCACGGTGATGGGCTGAGCACCCGCCCGGGTGAGCGGATGGCGCGGGCGTGTCCCGGCCCTCCGGTCTACCTTGGACGGCAGGCGGTGCCCGGCACCGCCTGCTGCCGAGCGGGAAGGGTGCCATGTCGGACATCGACCTCCAGTCCATTGTGGATGAACTTGCCGAGCGGCTGCGGCGTTCGGTCGCGATCGACGATCCGTCGATCCGGCTGCTGGTCGCGAGCCGCCACTTCGGCGACGAGGATCCGCAGCGCGTTTCGTCCGTGCTCAATCGCTCGGTCGATCCCGCGGTGGCCGACCGGATCTTCGCGCTCGGCATCGCGCGATGGTCTGCTCCGGGCAGGGTCGACCTCGAGGGCGCGCTGCCACGGCTGTGTGCCCCGGTGCGCTGCAACGGAATGCTGCTGGGTTACCTGTGGCTGATCGACAAGGAAGGCGAGTTCACCGACCGCGAGACGACCGCCGCGGCCGAAGCGGCGGCCACCGCGGGTGCGCTGCTCTACCGCCGTCTGCTGCTGCACGAACGCTCGAAGGCGAGGCAGGAAGGCATCCTGCGGGAACTCGTTTCGCCCGATCTCGCGGTGCGCGTCCAGGCAGTCGAGGATCTGCGCGCCGAGCAGCTTTTCGGGGACGACTGCACGCAGTTCACCGTGCTCGCCGTGCAATGCCGGATCGCGCAGACGCCCTCGGCCCCGCAGCAGGTCGCCTTCGAAGCCGCGATCGAGGACGGGGTCCGCACCGTCGGCGATGACGTCGCACTGATGGTGGCGAACCGGTCGCGTGCGTGGATCCTGCTGGTCCGGCAACGGCCGCCGGCGAAGGCGCTGGTGGATTCCGTCGCCGACCGGATCACCAGCCGGTTCCGCGGGCTCACCGACGACCGGGCCCGGCTGGTCTTCGGACTGGGCGGCACCGTCGGCAGACTCGACGCCGTCGTGACCTCCTACCAGCAGGCGTTGCTGGCCGCCCGCGCCGCGTTGCTGTTGCCCGGCATCGGCGAACTCGCCCGCTGGGGCGAGCTCGGCCCGTACGAACTGCTGCTGAAACTGCCGCTGGACGACCTGCTGGGTACCTCGCCGGTGCCGGCACTGGTGGCGTTGGAAAAGGAGGACAACCACCAGGTGCTGATCGGCACGCTGACCGAATTCTTCGACCACGGCGGCAACATCCAGCGCACCGCGGACTCGCTGAGCGTCCATCGCGCCACGCTGTACCAGCGTCTCAAACGCGTCGAGCAGATCACCGGCTGCAACTTCGACAACGGCGACGACCGGCTCATGCTGCACCTCGGGCTCAAGCTCCGCGCCATCGCCACCGCATACCGCGACCACTTCGGCGGCTGAGTTTTCCGGCCCCGCGGCGAGTGACACATGTCGCGGCGAGGCGCGGGCCGACGCGACATCTCGCGATGGATCCCGGTGGGCGCACTGCGCACACTCGAACGATCCACGATCTCGCGGAGGTGTCATGAGCCGGTCCGCACCATCAGCAACGGCCGCAGTCACGGCAGCGAGCAAGTCTCGACGGACCGTGCTGTTCGCCTCGTCGATCGGAAACTTCGTCGAATGGTTCGACTTCACCCTCTACGGCTACACCGCGGCGGCACTGGCCGCGACCTTCTTCCCGGCCGGTAACCACGTTGCCGGACTGGTCGGCGCGTTCGCCGTGTACGGCGTCGCGTTCGTGGCCCGGCCGCTGGGGGCGATCGTGTTCGGGCGGATCGGTGACCGGCGCGGCAGGCGTACGTCGCTGGGCATCTCGATCGTCCTGATGGGTGCGGCCACCGCGGCGATCGGGGTGATCCCCGGGTGGGCGCAGATCGGCGTCGCCGCACCGATCCTGCTGTTGCTGTGCCGGTTGCTGCAGGGCTTTTCCGCGGGCGGCGAGTACACCGGCGCGATGGCGTTCAGCGTCGAACACGCCCCGGACGACCGCCGCGCCTGGTACCTGGCGCTGGTCGGTTCGTCGACCTGGCTCGGCACCATCGGCGCGACCGGCGTCGTGCTGGCCTTCCAGGCGATGACCGGAGCCGGCTTCGCCGGTGGCGGCTGGCGAGGTCCGTTCCTGCTCGGTGGGGTGATTGCACTGGTCGGCCTGGTGCTGCGCATGCGGGTGGACGAAACGCCGGTGTTCAAGGCAATGCAGGCACAACAGCCTGCCGAGCGGCCGGTCCGCCCGTTCCGCGAACTGCTGCGCGGGCACGGGCGGACCCTGCTGATCCTGTTCGCCTACTTCGCCGTTCTCGGGTTGTTCACGCACAGCTTCCTCGGGTACATGCCGACTTATCTCGAGCAGGCGGCCGGTTTCCCGGCGTCTTCGGTGCTCTGGATCTTGACGATCGTGAACGTGCTGAGCATTCCGGTGGGGCTGGTGCTGGCCGTATTGGCGGACCGGCACGGCAGGCGGATCCAGCTCCGCCTCGGCGCGGTCGCGGCCATCGTGCTCGTGCTGCCCGCGTATCTGCTTGTCGGCACCGGAAACCTGGCCGCGGTCGTGGCTGCCCTGCTGGTCTTGCTGCTGGCGGTCAACCTGCTGAGCGCGGGCGCGATCTCGGTGCTGGAGCTGTACCCGACAAAGGTCCGCTTCAGCGGAATGGCACTGCCCTACAACGTCGCCTACGCAATCTTCGGCGGAACCGCCCCGCTGTTCAGCCAGCTGTTGGTCGACGGGACCGGAAATCTGCTGTCGCCGGCCATCTACGCGAGCGTCGTGGCAGTGCTCGCACTACCGCTGCTGCTCCGGATTCCCGAAACGAGGGGTACCAGCCTGCTGCGGTGACGAGCCGGCCCGCGGCAGGCCAAGACGGCCGCGGGTGGCGACGAGCAGGACGAGTGCTGCGGCCATCGAACCGACCAGGAACGCATGCGTCGTGTAGTCGGGTGCGACGTTCGGGAACACCGAGGACCAGGCGACCGAGAAGAAGTTGTTGACGCTGGTGTGCACCAACATGACCAGTGGCATGCTTTCGCCGGTGCGGTTGAAGACCCAGGTCATCACGAAACTGAACGCGATCACGGTGCCCAGGAACTCCAGCGGCTGGCGGAGGCTGTCTGCCGGACCGCCCCATTCGGTCAGGAACAGCGGCAGATGCCAGGCACCCCACAGGACGCCGACGACGAGGGTGGCGGGCACCGGTCCCAGCCGCTGCTGCATCCGCGGCATCGCGAACTCGCGCCAGCCGGGCTCCTCGGCGAGACCGGTGGTGATCATCTGGAGCAGCAGACCGGGCAGGAAGGCGGTCAGCACCGCCAGCGGCGGCAGCACCGGGCTCTGCTCGGTCAGCGCGACCGTGGTGAGGACCAGCACCGCGGGTACCGCGACGAGCACCACCAGGTACCAGTACCAGCGCACCCGGAACCTGGTCATCCGGCGGCGCCAGACGCGGAGTCCGGCGCGCCCCTCGGTGGCCCCGGTCACCAGCAGCGCCGAGGCGATCGGACCGAGATAGGCCCCGGGCAGCACGCCGAGGAGCTGACTGCCCATGGCCCCGCCGGGAAAGCTGAAGTGCCAGACGCCGATTCCGTTGCCGGACAGGATGTACGGCAGCCACGCCAGCCAGCTCAGTGCAAAGGCCAGTACGAAGAACGAGGTCAGCGGACGACGGCGAAGAACGGAGGTGCGCACGGTGCGCACGCCGTTGCCGGACAGCTCCTCGGTATCGGATGGGGTTTCCATGTTTTCCGGGTCCTTTCACCTGGGGTGTTCTGTCGGTAAGAGATTTCGTGCGGACTCACTGATCCGGGCGTTTCCGCAGCCGTCCCGCCACCAGCACGCCCACGCAGAGCACGCTGACCGCACCGCAGACCACATGCGGCCAGGTCGAATCGCCGACGAACGAGGCCACCATGTTGGCGATCGCGCTGATCACCACGAGGGTCCAGAGCAGCGTCCTGGCGATGTGTCCGCGAGATACCGGGGAGGTGTCGTTGGGCTGGGATGAGTTCGTCATCGTCATGCCGGGGACGCTATGGCGGACCGGGTGCTGCGGCCCATCCCGTACGCCGCCCGGTCGTGGTACAGCAGGCTGTACTTTTGCGGCAGCCGGGCTGACAACCTCGCGCCCAGCTGTTTAGGTCGGTCAGGACGAAGAGGGGAAGGTGGATGGCAACGCACCCGCGGACCGACGACGACCGGAAGCCGGACGTGCCGGCCCTTGCCCTGCGCTCGTCGAAGGCCGCGGGCACTGCGCTCAGGCAGCTTGTCGGCGGGGTGGGCACCGCGATCCCGGCGGTGGGGGTGCTCGTGCTGGTGGTGATCGCCGCGGTGACGTCGGTGGTCGGCGTCGGCCTGCTGCTGGCGCCACTCGTCCTGGCTGCCCTGCACGCGCTGGCCGGGCGGGAACGCCGCAGGCTGACCAGGGCGGGGTTCGAGGTACTCGATCCCGAGCCGCCGCCGACGCGGCTGCGGCTCGCCGTCGCCGACCCCGTCACGAGGCGGGAGCTGCGCTGGCTGGTCCGGCACGCCACGCTCGGCCTGCTGCTGGGGCTGCTCGGGATCTGGCTGCCGGTCTCCGCCGTGCGGGATCTGGCGTTTCCGCTCTACTGGCGGTTCTTCCCACAGGACACCACCGCTACCTCGCTCGGTTTCGGTGTCGCGCACTCCTGGCCGGAGGCACTTGCGGTGACCCTGCTCGGGATCGCCTGGGTCGCCATCATCGTCGGACTCACGCCGGGGATGGCGCGGGTGCAGGCAAACCCGGGGCGCCGGCTGCTGGCTGCCGATCCCGGCACCGATCTTTCCCTGCGGATCGCCGAACTGACCGCCACCCGCGCCGCGGCACTGGATGCGCATGCCGCCGAACTGCGCCGGATCGAGCGCGCGTTGCATGACGGAAGCCAGAACCGGATCGTCACGGTGACCGTGCTGCTGGGTGCCGCCCGCCGCCAGGTCGCGCGCGATCCGTCCGGCGCAGGGGAAATCCTCGAACGCGCGCAGTCCGCGGCCGAACAGGCGCTGGCCGAACTGCGGTCGATCTCGCGGAGCATCCTGCCCCCGGTGCTGCAGGACCGCGGCCTGGCCGGTGCACTGTCCGGGCTGGCCGCGGAGTCCGCGGTACCCTGCCGGATCGAGGTGGACGCGCCGGAACGGTGCGCTGCCTCGGTCGAGGCGACCGCCTATTTCGTGGTCGCCGAGGCATTGACGAACGTGGCCAAGCACAGCGGGGCCGGACGGGTCGCGGTCGCCGTCCGCGCGCGGGGCGGCCGGTTGCGGCTCACCGTCACCGACGACGGCCGGGGCGGGGCCGACGAGTCCGGTGGTTCCGGGATCACCGGCATCCGCCGCCGGCTGGCCGCCCACGACGGCACCCTCCGCTTGGCCAGCCCGCCCGGCGGCCCGACGACCCTGGAAGTGGATCTGCCCAGTGGAACCTGATGTCCGGATCGTGATCGCCGAGGACGACCCGTTGCTGCGGGAGGGCCTCGCGCTGTTGCTGCGAGCCGAGGGGCTCGACGTGGTCGCCACGGCCGGTACCGCCGACGAGGTGCTGGCCGCCATCGACCGGCACCGGCCGGATGTCGCCATTCTCGACGTGCGGATGCCGCCCTCGCACACCGACGAGGGCATCCGCGCGGCCGTCGAAGCCCGGCGGCGGCGTCCGGACCTGGCCGTGCTCGTGCTGTCCGCCTACGTCGAGCAGAGCTTCGCGAGCGAGTTGCTCGCCGGTGGCGCCGGCGGGCTCGGCTACCTGCTGAAGGAGCGGGTCGGCCGGGTCGAAGAGTTTCTCACCGCACTGGAGAGAGTGGTCGACGGCGGCACCGCCATCGACCCCGAGGTGGTCGCCCAGCTGTTCACCCGAACGCGGCAGGACACCCGCCTGGAACGGCTCAGCCCGCGGGAACGGGACGTCCTCGCGCTGATGGCCGAAGGACTGGGCAACACCGCTGTGGCCGAGCGGCTGTTCGTCACCGAAGGCGCCGTGCACAAGCACATCCGCAGCATTTTCGGCAAACTCGAGCTGTCCCCGGCCGACCGGGTGGATCGGCGCGTGGCCGCGGTCCTGCACTACCTGGAGGACGCCCGGCGCCGGAGCTGACCGGGCCACGAACACCGCGTTGTCCCGGGTGGCCGGGGCGAGGGTGCACCGCGACCGAGGGCACGACGGTGCGGACTCCGCTCTGAAAGCCGGCGCCGAAGCCGATCCCTGCCGCGAAGGTGCCGGCGAAATAGCCGGCGCAAATCGGCGTCGGTGCGCTCGAAGCGGCCAGGAACGAGACGACCATCGGGGCCGGCAGCGCGAGACCGGGCCGCCGTGCGGTCTTCGTGACGGACGAACCTCGAGGCGCGCAGGGCTCCTGGGCCCGGGTGCCGGGCCCAGGAGCGGTGGGTTAGCGGGAAGAGTCGGGATACGCGGCGGTCGCGCGGATTTCGACGAGCAGCCCCGGGCTCGCGAGACCGCTGACCCCGATCAGCGACCAGGTCGGGAAGGGCGGCTTGACGAGGCGCTGCTTGGCTTTCTGGAAGCCGGCCAGGTGCTCGTGGATGTCCACGTGATAGCTGGTGACGTCGACGAGGGCGGACAGGTCCAGATTTTCCAGCCGAAGGATTTCTTCGATGCGCCGGATGGCGATTTCGGTCTGTTCTTCGATGGTTTCCGCGATGACCCCGTCGGCGCGGCGGCCGATCGTTCCGGCGATGAACAGCAGGCCGTTCGCCCGGACCGCGGCCGAATAGCCGAAGTTCGTGAAGGCGGCCCTGGTCTGTCCGAATACCTCGGAACCCTCGGGGATCTCGACGGTGTGGAAGCTCATGGTGGTGCTTACCTTTCGTTTTGTACTGGGTCGGGATTCAGTTGCCCCATCGGGAGGAACTGCAGGCGTACTCCATCCGGGTCCGGCCATAGGTTTCGCGTTCGCGGAGGAATTCGCCGGGAATCGAATACCGTGGTGCGTTCTTCGGGTTTTTCGCGGACTGCGCGACGATGGCGTCGGTGAGCGAGCGGATCATTTCCAGCCGTGGGTACGCGGCGTGGATGGCGCCGGCCTGCTCGTCGGTGACCGCATCGAGGTGGTTGGCGCCCATCGGGCCGCCGAAATCGAGCGAGACGCCTTCGCGGACGAGCACGCACAGCACCCCGCGGCGTTCCGCGATGCCAGGGGAGGTGTGCAGCGCGATCGCCTGCCAGACCTGGTCCGCGTCCGCGGCGGGCATTCCGCGCCCGGTGAGGAATTCGGCGGCCCGGTCGGCGCCTTCGACCTCGAACCGCTGATCGTGCCTGCCGTCCGAGGCGACGCCGAGGTCGTGCATCGTGCACGCGGCGAACAGCAGGTCGTCGCGGTAGTCGCGGCCGTCGGCCAGGGCGAGGCGAGCGGCCACGAGCCGGGCGAACAGGTAGCTGCGGATGCTGTGGTTGAACACGGACGGCGTTTCCACCGGCTGGACGAGGTGCACGACGGCGTCGGTGAGCGGCGTGCCGGGCAGCGCGATCAGGTCGGCGGCCTGGCGGGTGCGGGTCGGTCCGTTCATGGGTTCCAGCCTGCTCGCCACCGCGCTGACCTGGCGAGTGGCAAAAGTGCCCCCTTTCGTTAGAATATTGCCATGGTGGTGCAGCGAGTCGCGGTGCTGGCGTTGGACGGGGTCACCCCGCTCGACCTGGCGATCCCGACGCAGATCTTCAACGCCCGGCCGGAAACGCCCTACGAGATGACGGTGTGCGCGCTCGGTTCGAAAGTGGCCACCACCGGGGGGTTCACCCTGGATGCCGGCGGTGGCCTGGAGCAGGTGCGGGCCGCCGACACGGTGATCGTGCCGGGATTCGAGCCGCTGCAGCGTCCGCCGGACGCGGTGCTCGAGGTACTGGCCGAGGCCCGTGACCGGGGCAGGCGGGTGGCGTCGATCTGCACGGGTGCCTTCGCGCTGGCCGCGGCGGGCGTGCTGGACGGGTTGCACGCCACCACCCACTGGAAGCACATCGACGCTCTCGAACGGGACTTTCCCGAGGTCACGGTCGAGAGCGACGTGCTCTACGTCGACCAGGGCGAGGTGCTCACGTCGGCAGGAGTGTGCTGCGGCATCGACCTGTGCCTGCACCTCGTGCGCCGTGATCTGGGTGCGGTGGTGGCCAACCAGATCGCGCGCGGTCTGGTCGCCGCTCCGCATCGGGAGGGCGGTCAGGCCCAGTACGTGCCCGCCCCGGTTCCGGTGGCCGGGGAGGCGTCGCTGTCCGGCACCCGGGAATGGGCGCTGCAACGGCTTGCCGAGCCGCTCACCCTGCGCGTGCTCGCCCGGCACGCGGGCCTCTCGCAACGCACCTTCATGCGCCGCTTCACCGAGGAGACGGGCACGACCCCGTTGCAGTGGCTGCTGAACGCCCGGCTCGGCACCGCGCGGGAACTACTGGAGACCACGGACCACTCGGTGGACCAGGTGGCGCGGGACTGCGGACTGGGCACCGCCGCGAACCTGCGCCTGCACTTCCGGCGCGCGCTGGGTACCACCCCCACCGCATACCGGCGCACCTTCGGGGAAGCCCGCAAGCTGGAAGGGCTGCCGTAGCGGGCTTTGCCGGATCCGGTTCGGGTGGGGACGTGCGACTGCCTGTCGGGCTCGGCTCGGACCGGTTGGCTTGCCGCGCAACGAGTTCCGTCGCGACCGTCGGCTGGTCTACTGGCCGGTGGTACGCCGGAAGTGTCCGTAGGGTTCGGCGTTGACGAGGGTGACCCGCACCGCGGCACCGTTGGGGACCCGGTAGGTCCGCTGTTCGCCCGGCCTGGCGCCGGACAGCGCACGCCCGATCGGCGAATCCGGGGAAAAGACCTCCAGGTCACTGTGTTCCACCTCGTCGCGGGTGCCGAGCAGGAACGTCTCGGCGGTGTCCGCGTCGTCGTACCGAACGGTGAGCACCATGCCCGGTTCGGCGATCCCGTCGTCCGGCGGATCCTCGCCGACGACCGCCTGGCGCAGGAGTTCCCGGATCCGGCGGATCCGCGCCAGCCGATGGCTGTTCTGCACGAACTCGTCGTGCTCGTCGTGGTCCGCGGCCGGATCGTCCGGATCGGTGGTTCCTGCCCGGTCCTGCCCGCGTACCAGCTCGGCGAGTTCGCTGACCAGGCGGGCATGGGCATCCGGGGTCAGCCAGTGGCGTGCCGAAGTGACGGTCATGCTCGTTCGCCTTCCAGGGTGAGTGGGGGTGGTGGACTCCTCGACCGGGGTCCGTGCCGATCAACGCGGCTTTGGCTCGCTCGGACGGGCTGCCCGGAGTGCGCCGGCGTCTGCGGCGAATCCGGCGGCAGCCTTCAACAGCAGGTCCTTTTCGGCGCGCAGCAACGAGTTCTCCGCGCGCAGCCAGGCCAGCTCGGCTTGTTCGTCCGGGGTCAGCGCGGCCTGGCCGGACGCGCCGGCGGATGCGTTTTCGCTTTCCGGGTGCATGGGTTTCCGGCCTTCTTCAGCGCAGGGGATCGAACGGGCGCAAGGCTTCCGGCCGGTTGCCGGTGGTGATCTGCTCGGCGAGCAACCGTCCGGTGATCGGCCCGTGGGTCAGCCCCCACATCCCGTGCCCGCCTGCGACGAACAGGCCGGGGGTGTCCACCGCGCCGATCACCGGACGTCCGTCGGTGGTGACCGGGCGGGAGCCGACCCAGGCGTCGGTCCGCTCTTCCCAGCGGATGCCGGTGAGCAGTGGCCGCGCGGAGGCGATGATCGCCTCGATACGGGCCGGGTCCAGCGCCGCGTCCGGTTTCCGGAATTCCATGGTGCCCGCCATCCGAAGGCCGTCCCGGTAGGGCGTGCAGGCGACCCGGATGTCCGGGAGGTAGATCGGGCTGGGCACCGGGTCGTCGGTCGGCACGGTGAAGGAGTAGCCACGTCCGGCGCGCACCGGCACCCGGATCCCCAGTTTCCGGCCGAGATCGCCGAGCCACGCCCCGGTCGCCAGCACGACCGCGTTGGCGTGCAGTGACCGGCCCCCGGCCGAGCGCACGCTGACGGCGTGCTCGTGCCGGCGGATCTGGTCGACCGCGAAGCGGTGCCGGATGCTGCCGCCGCGGCTGATCACCGAACGCGCCAACGATTCGACGAAGCGGCCCGGGTCGACGTAACGCTGCCCGTCGAGCTGGACCCCCGCGCCGAGCCGGGACGTCGCCTGCGGGAACTGCTGCGCAAGTTCGGTCCCGGTGAGCTCGGCGTAGGAGATTTTCTGTCCCGCTTCACCGAGGCGCTGCAACTCCTCCAGCAGTCCGGTCGCGTTGCCTGCGGTCTCGAACATCGCGGTGATCGGCGCGTCGATGGTCGGTGCATCGACGCCGTTGGCGGTGAGGACGTCGAACGCCTCCAGGCATTCCTCGCTCAGCGGAAGGTTGGCCCGCACTGCACGCGACCACGACGTGCTGGTGCAGTTCGCGGCGAACCGCGCGAGGAACTTCAGCAGCCGGGGGTCGGGGCTCGCCGGAACGTGCAGCGGTGCCTGCCGGTCCAGCAACGTCCGCAGCCCGTAGCGGAGCACGGCGGGCTCGTTGAGCGGGATTGCGAGCCCGGGAGCAAGCCAGCCCGCGTTGCCCCACGACGAGCCTGCCGCGATGCCCGCACGATCGACCACCGTCACCCGCACCCCGCGTTCCTGCAGGAACCACGCGGTGGAGAGACCGACCACGCCGGCGCCGATCACGATCGCCGAGCGCGGTCCGCCGTCCAGCCGGTTGGGCTCGCCCATGGGTTCCTCCGCCGTATGAGTGGTGCGTGTACGGCCAGGATGACCCGGACCAGCCGGGGGAGGGTTGTCCGAACCCGACAAACGGCGCGGGCTGGGTTGTCCGTTCCGGTCAATCCTGCGGATCGGACACGGCGAGTTCGATGATCATCGCCAGTCGCTTGCCCGGCTGGTCGAGCTGCAGGTTCGTCACCTCGGCCATCTTCCGCAGGCGGTACCGGATGGTGTTCGGGTGCACGCCGAGGCGTTCGGCGGCCTGCGTGAGGTCACCCTGGGTCTCCAGCCACGCGCGGAGCGTGGCAACGTAGCTGGTGGCATGGGCGGTGTCGTGCCTGGCCAGATCGGAGATCGGCCCCCGGGTGGGCGCCCGGCCCGCGGCCGCGGCCGCGCGCAGCCGGAGCACCAGGATGTCGTCCCACGACTCGTCGTAGGCGATCGCGGTCTCCGGGACCGCTCGCGCGTCGTGCAGTGCGAGGCATTCGTCGGCTTCCCGCCTGCTGGCGGGCAGCTCCGCGGTGGTGGCGGCGGCACCGACCCCGGCCACCACCTTCACCTGGCCGGGCAGGGCGGCGCACAGGGCGTCGACCCACGCCCTTGCCGCGGCGACGTCGTCCCCGGGCAGGACGGTGTAGACGGTATTGCTGAACAACGTGCTCCGCCCCGGCCGCGACCAGCCGAAACCGGTCGTCGCGCGCTCGAACGCCAGCAGCAGCGCGGCATGGCGTTCGTCGGCGATGTGCGCCTGTACCGCGACCACCCGGAACCGGCCGGGCGGCAACCCGAGCCTGCTGAGCACCGACGCGGTGTCCGCGGTGCCCTCCAGCAGCCGGATCACCAGATCGGACTCGACCTGCCGCTCCAGATCCGCACTTGCCCGGGAACGCAGCAGGTGCAAGCCGACGGTGCGCGAGCTGTCCCGCAGCACGCTGCGGCGGGCCTCGTTCAGCGGGTGCTCGCAGTCCACCCAGATCGACCCCAGCGATTCCCGTCCGGCCCGCACCGCGACCACCATGCGGCCGGACAGCCCGTGCGCCGGTTCGGCCTCGACGAACAGCGGCTCGTCCGATTCGGCGAGGTGCAGGAACACGCCACGGCGTTCGAACAGCTCACGGACCGGTTCCGGCACCCGCCTGCCGAGGATCGTCTCGAGCCGCACCCGGTCGGCCCCCTGCTGGAGGCTGGAATAGGCGAGGATCCGGGACAGCTGGTCCTCGATGGTCACCGCGCTGCCGAGTGCGTCCGCAAGGCTGTCGGCCAGTGCGAACAAATCGGTCGGGCCGCGCCCCGACTCGGTCTCGCGTCCCTCCAGCACCAGTCCGTAGACCACCGCGGCGAGCTGCCCCCACGACACGTCCTGCTCCACCAGCAGTACCGCGACCCCGGCGCTTTCCGCGCTCCGTACCGCTTCCGGTGCCAGCGGTCCCGGCCCGCGCACCAGCACGACGGACGCACGGGCCGCGGCCGCCAGTTCGACGGCGCGCAGTGCGGAACCGGCGGCCACTGCGAGGAAGACGTCCCCGTGCAGCCCCTGGGCGTCGGGGTCGTGCATCACGACGTCGCGCAGTGCCACGTCCCGCGAGACCGGACAGCAGCACAACCGCGCGCCGTATCCGCCGAGGACATTCACCAGGCGGTCCAGGGTCACCATGCTCGTTCCCACTCCAAGCCGGCAGCGGACGCCGGCCGTGCCCGTGGGTCGTCGTTCCTGCCTGATCAGACAGCCACGATACCGATGACCCGCGCGGCAGCGACTTCGACGAGGGCAGCGCGGCACGCCGCGGAATGCGGGCGGGAAAACGTGCTGGTTGCGTTTTCCCGATTCGGAAAGAAAGCCGCGTTCAGGCCCGGTTGATGCGCCTTGCGGTGTGCCGTCGGACGTCGCTGGACGTGACCGACGGCAAATCCCGGCTGCCGGAGAACGTGCTGTCCCCGCGCGGGCTTCGACCACCTCGGCCTGACCGCCCGTGAGGTGGGCCCGCCGGCCGAGGGCGCCCGGTTCCGGGCAGGATCAGGATTCGACCCAGCCGTGCCGCTGCGCGATCCCGCCCAGCCATTGCCGGATCCGCAGGATCTGCTCCCCGGTGAGACTGGGCACCTCGGCGAGCAGGCCTTCGGTCACCTCGACGGTGAATTCGGCAGGAGAGAGCACGTCGCAGAGACCGTCGTCGTCCAGCTGGTCGGGGTCCACCCGGTCGGGGTCCACCTGGTTCTGCGCCGCGGCCACCAGCGCCGACTGGGATGCCGGCTCGGCGGCCGTCTCCTGGAGGAGTTTCACCCGCGAGGCCTTGTAGCCCCGGTCGCCTTCTTCGAGCTGGAACTGGACCTTGGCGCCCACCGCAAGCTGATTCTTCTCGAACTCGAAATCGTTGACGTGCAGAAAGACATCCTCGCGCCCATCCGAAGGGCGCGCGAAGCCATAACCCTTCACGCTGTCGAAACGAACCACAGTTCCCGTCACCAACACGCCACGCACCCCAAACAAAAGACCGCCACTTGAACGAGGGGTCACGATACTCGGGCGGCAGCGCCGGCGGCAAGGCGGCACCTGGACAGCGCCCGCCCACCCGCCAAAACCGGCTCAGCGCAACAGCGGACGCAGCCGGGATTTGCCGGTTTCCCGGTTGCCTGCACGGATTTTCCGCTCGGACGACCTCCGCTCCGAGCGCGGCGAGAGGTGCGCCGTGTGCAACGAGGTGGGGCGTGTCCGACAGTGTCTTGGTCCAGGTGACCACGGCGTGGAGGAGGGCCGCGCAGCGGTAGCCGGTGGCGAGGTCGTCGTAGCGGTCCAGCAGATCTGCGTGGTTCGACCCAGCCCCTGGGGGTGGCGTGCTGATGCGCCTGTGCGGTCGTGGAATCCACCGAAACTGACCGATCCACCTGCCCGGCCGCGTCTGCCGCGGCGAGCAGGCGCGGCAGACGCGGCGTCCCACGTTCCGTGGCCGCTCATCCGGCGCGGTGCCAGGTCCAGATCGTCTGCCGGTGAGCGAAATCTCTAGGCACCGGCGTTGCCATCGCGCAGGGAGTGGATCATGCTCTGCAGGATCCGGAATGCGCCGGACTGCTCGGTTTCGGTCAGGCCGGCCAGCATTCTGATCTCGACGGACCGGACCGCCACGGTCGCCTTCTCGAGCTTTCGCCTGCCGCGCGGTGTGAGCCGGGCCGGGAGAACCTTCCCGACCGGTGCTTCCGCGGGCCTGGTCACGTGGCCCGCACGTTCCAGGGTTCGGAGCAGTACGTTCATCGACTGCCGGGTCACGAATGTGCCGCGTGCGAGTTCGGAGTTCGACAAGCCCGGTCGTTGCGCCAGCAGTTCGAGGCAGGAGTAGTGCGTCACGCTCATCCCGAGTGGCCGCAGCACCTCCTCCATGGCCGAGCGCAGCACGCTCGACGCCTCTTTCAGCAGGTAGCCCAGTGACGTCTCCAGGTCGACGCCTGCCCCGTCTTGACTCATGTCAGCATTCTGACATAGATTGACCCGTGTCAGAAGACTGACACGAAGAGAAGGAGCAGCACCATGTCCGCCACCGGCCCCGACTTCATCTCGCTGCAAGTGCGCGACCTCGACGCTGCACAGGCGTTCTACGAGCAGTACCTAGGCCTCGTCCGCTCGCCGGCCGGACCGCCGCACGCCGTCGTCTTCGAGACGAAGCCGATCGCGTTCGCACTTCGCGACATCGTTCCCGGCACCGATCTCGCATCCGTTGCCCAGCCCGGCATCGGCGCCGCGATCTGGCTGCACGCCACCGATGTCCAGGCCATTCACGATGCGCTCGTCGCCGACGGGCACCCCATCGTCTCCGCGCCGATCGACGGCCCCTTCGGCCGGACCTTCACCTTCGCCGACCCCGACGGCTACCAGATCACTCTCCACGACCGCGCCTGACCGGTGGTGCGCCGCCTGCCGCGGCCACCTCGCTCGGCTGCTCGTCAGCCGCCGGTCGGTGGCGTCCAGTCCGGGGATCGGCCGGCGAAGGCCAGCAGCCGGTCCAGCGCCGGGGCGTCCGCGCTGATCGGCACTTCGGGGGCGAACGGCATTCCCGCGCCGCCCCGGTACTCCGGCCGGATCTCGACCGCGAGCAGGGCCCGTGCTCGTTCCGCCGCGGCCGGATCGGGCTGCCAGACCTGATCCGTGGCACGGGCGAGGTCCCAGCCGTGCACCACGATCTCGGCGAGCAGCATGCTCAGCACGTGGTCGCCCGGATAGCTGCCGCCAAGCGCCGGCACCCGCACCGGACCCGTCTCGACGCCGTCGGCCAGCGCGGCTTCGACGGTCGCCGACAGCTGCTCGATCACCGCGACCAGACGTTCCGGCTCGTCGGGGCCGGTGTACTCCCGGGGCTCCGGCCGCTGGTCACCCGCCGGGTCGGCCAGTGCGACGATGAAGTACCCGAGCCCGCCGAACAGGTGCCTGCGCAGCGAGACCACGTCGAGATCGCCGCACGGCGTCGGTGCGCTGTCCTGCTCGAGGGTCGTCGTGCCGACGACTCGCGCCAGGTCGTTCAGCACCGGAAAGAGCAGACGGGACGACACGCGGTTTCCCTTCGGTCGGCGGACGAACCGCCAACCTTTCACACGTGCCGTGAAATGCGCAGAGGAGACCGGCGAAACGGGGCGACATCGGTATCGGCGTTTGCCCGTACGTCCACCCCGGCCCGCGGCGGGGTACCGCCCGACGGCGACCGCGGCCGGTGCCCGATGACCGCGGAAAGACGAATACCTGGTGGCAATTGAGCGGCCGGTATCGCCGGGCTTGGCCCGGTGACCGTTCGCAGAACTGTGGACCTCTTCCGGTCGCGCTACCGTCCGGTGCGTATCGCGAGGTAGTAACGGAAGTCGGGAACGCAACCTACTCGGGGCCGCTGCTTCCTCGACGCCGGATGTGTGCACCGGAGTTCCGGGGCTGCGTGCCGCCGGGACGGATCAGTCGCCGAGGTGGAGGATGGCCTTGCCTTGGATGCGCCCGGCCAGGAGGTCTCGCGCGATCTCGGCGACGTCCGTCCACGGCGCCTCGACGGCGATGGCCGGCTTCAGCAGACCACGGGCCACCAAACCCAGCAGCAGAGCCAATCCGTCGGCGGGGTGTTCGGCGGCCAGTTCGTCGAAGACGACCATTCCCTGCAGCGAGGCCCCGCGGGAGAAGACGAATTTGCTGTTGTCGAAATGGACGTCCGGGCTTTCGGTCATGCCGATGGTGACGCACGTTCCCCGCCTGGCCAGCATTGTCATGGCCGCGGAGAGCGCCGATCCGCCGAGCGAATCGAGAACGAAATCGAACGGCCCGTGCGGACGGGCGGCCTCCAGGGTGGCCCCGACGATGACCTCCTCGGCGCCCAACGCGGCGACCATCGCCACATCCTTGTCGTTTCGGACGTGCGCGTGGACGCGGGCGCCGGAGGCGGCGGCGAGCTGGATCGCGGTCTGCCCGATTCCGCCGGTGGACCCGTCGATCAGCACGGCGCGGCCGAGCAGCGAACCGCCCTTGCGCAAGGCATGGAGTGCGGTCAACCCGACCATCGGCAGGCCGGCCGCCTGCGCGTCGGAGATCTCGTCGGGCACGACCGCAACGGACGAAACGGGAACGTGGATGCGCTCCGCCCACGCACCCTCGGAGACGATGCCGACAACCCGGGTCCCGGCCTTCGGGGCATTCGCAACACCCAGGTCGTCCTCGACGACCCCGGTGAAGTCCCATCCTGGGCGCGTACCGGGTTCGCTGGTCGTGACCGCCCGCTTGGTCTCACCGCGGTTGAGCGAAACCGCCGAGACCCGGATGGTGATCTCGCCGGGTTCCGGGGCGGGCAGCTGCACACGGTGCACAGCCAGCCGCTCCGGCGCGAGATGGTCCACGACGATCGCTCGGGTCTCGTTGTGCGGCATGCCGAGAACATCCTTCGGAGTGTTGTGAAAAGCGGCTCGGTGCAGGCTCGCATCTTCAGTTCGACATGGTGACCCTACTCTCGGACGGGGTGGTGGTGACCTGCGGTCGCCGGGGGATGGTGACGATCGAGAGCAATCCGGAGAGCAGGAAACACGCGGCCAACGTGTACAGCCCCGCCGAAGTGGCCCCGGCCAGCCCGGAGACCCAGCCGACCAGAAACGGCCCGGCGAAACCCCCGATCCCGCCGAGCGTGGTCATCGCGGCGATGGCGACCACGGTGAACGCCTCGGGGAACATCAGGCTCGGAATGGCGAGGAACGTGCCCAGCGTCAGGTAACCACCCGCGGCGACGATGCACAGCAGGACGATCTGCAGAACACCGCCGGTGCTGACCTGTCCCAGCGCAAGTGCCACCCCGGCGACCAGCAGCGGCAGGGCGGTGGCGGTCCGGGCCGGGACTGCGCGCCCCCACCTGCTCCAGACCAGCATTCCGGCGAGCGCGACCAGGTACGGGATCGAGCTGAGGAGGCCGACCTGCAACGACGAGCTTTCCTGGGACGCGAGGCCCTTCAGCACGGTCGGCAACCAGAGTACGAGCCCGTACGCTCCCGCCGTCCAGAGGAAGTAGATGGCGATGAGCTGCCAGACGAGACGGCTGCGGAGCACCTGGCGGTAACTGCTCCGCACGACTGCGGTTTTCGCCGCCTGCTCGCTCGCGATGATCCGCTCGAGCTCGGCGGCCGCATCCCGGTCGAGCCAGCTCGCCTGGGCCGGGCGCTCCCGCAGGATCAGCATCAGCGGGACCAGCCAGACGAGCGGCACGATTCCCTCGATCACGAAAACCGTGCGCCAGTGCACGAAGGTCAGCAGCCAGCCGGTGAACGGGGGCGACAGCACGGCCGAGAGCGGAAGGCAGGTCAGGAACAGGGTGTTCGCGCGAACCCGTTCCCCATCGGCGAACCAGCGGGTGAGCAGCAGCAGGGTCACCGGCAGCACACCGCCCTCGAACACGCCGAGAACGAAGCGCGCGACGTAGAGCTGCACGTCGTTCTGCACGAGCCCGCAGAGCACCGCGGCGACCGACCAGCCGGTGAGCAGGAAAGTGATCACCGGCCGGGCACCCCATCGGCGAGCCAGTACGACCGCGGGCACCTGAAGGATCAGGTAGCCGAGGAAGAAGATCCCCGAGGTGAGTCCTTGGGCCGCGTCCGAGAGCCGGAGGCCGTCGCCGATGTAGGGCAGGATGATCGCGACGTTGCCGCGGTCGAGGTAGGCCAGCAGGTACATCACCATCACGGCCGGGATGATGTACTTCCATCGTCGTGGGGCGAGTGTCGTGACGGCATTCATCGTCGAACCTCCGTCTTGTGTCGAAACGGTGGGGGAGCAGAAACAGCAGCGGTCGTGTGTGATCCGGTGCGGATGTGAATCGGAGGGGTGGTCTGCTAACCGTTTTCTCGCGGCCGGAAACTGTAATCGCGATAAGGTTCGTCCCGCCAGGAAAGCGCCGATTTGAGGCCTTCTTCGCGCAGTTTCTTGTTCCACGTCCGGCTGGACTCGGTGTTCTGGCCGATTGCGTCCAGTTCGGTGACCGACGCGATACTCGATCGAATTCCCATGTTCTCGACGAAGCGGTTGGCGGCGGCTTTGGTGACGGCCAGGTGGTCGGCCGAGATGTTGGCGACCCGATCAGCCAGCTGGATCGTGCGCTCGTCGAGGTCGGCGGCGTCCCACGAATAGTTGGCCAGTCCGAGGGCCACCGCGTCGTCGCCGGTGAGCGAGTCGCCGGTGAGAAGGAGTTCCTTGGCTTTGCGCATGGTGGTCAGCAACGGGAGCAGCGCGGCGTTGCGGGCCACGCCGACGCCCCGGCTCCCGGGGTGGCCGAGGATGCAGTCGGTGGCGACGGTCACGAGATCGGCCATCATCGCCCACTCCAGGCCACCGGCGAGGCAGTAGCCGTGCAGCTGCGCGATCGTGACCTTCGACATGCTCCAGAAGTAGAGCTGCTGTTCGGCGCCCCGCTTCAGCGCACTCGCCTGGTTCATCGCGAGCGGGTGGCCGGCACCGTCGACCACCTTGAAATCCTTGCCTGCGTAG
This sequence comes from Amycolatopsis ultiminotia, assembly GCF_039536925.1. Taxonomy (NCBI): domain Bacteria; kingdom Bacillati; phylum Actinomycetota; class Actinomycetes; order Pseudonocardiales; family Pseudonocardiaceae; genus Amycolatopsis; species Amycolatopsis ultiminotia. The sequence goes on from NZ_BAAAZN010000018.1 coordinate 137,871, forward strand.
CTGGGGTCCGCGGTGGCGATGTCCTGTCCGAAATCCCAGCCTGCCGAAAACGCGCGGCCGGCTCCCCGGAGAATGATCACCCTGGCACTGGAGTCGGATTCGAGGACGTGCAGTGCGTCCATGAGTTCGGCGAGCATCTCCGGGCCCAGCACGTTCAGCTTGTCCGGATTGTTGAGCGTGATACGCGCGAGGCGCTCGTCGGTACCGACCCGGTCGACGATGATCTGCTTGTACTCCATTTTTCTCACTTTCCCAGGTATTCAGTGCAGCCGTTTCCGGTCAAGCGGAATCGCCGCGGACGATGAGGGCGTCGAGTGCTTCGACCTGTGTGCCGCGGACGAGGAGGGGGTTGACCTCGACCGCCTGCACGGCCTCGCCGAGATCCAGCGCCGCGATGGTCAGCCGGTGGATCGCTCGGGCCAGGACCGGGATGTCGGCGGGCGGGATCCCGCGCGCACCCCGCAGCAACGGGGCACCGCGCAGCTCGCCGAGCATGCTCTCGACCTGCTGTGGGGTGACCGGCAGCTGCCGCAACGCGACGTCCTCGAGGACCTCGACCCAGACCCCGCCCAGCCCGATCGCCAGCATCAGGCCCCAGTCCGGATCGCGCGTGACCCCGGCGATGAGCTCCACACCACCGGAACGCAGGGGGCTGATCAGCACACCTTCGACGGCCGCCGCGGGCTCGGCGACGCCGGCCCGCGTCGTCAGCTCGTCGAAGACGCTCCCGGCCTCGGCCGCGGTCCGCACGTCGAGCACCACACCGCCGGCATCGCTCTTGTGCAGAATGTCCGGGGAGCAGATCTTCATGACGACCGGAAACCCCAGCTGTCCGGCCGCGACAGCCGCCTCCGCCGAGGACCGCGCCAGCCGGGCGGGAACCATCGGGACGCCTTGCCCGGCCAGGTAGTCCCGCGCGGACCACTCCGACCACCCGCCGGTACCGAGCTGTCCTGCGGTGCCGGGCGAACCGGCAGGTGCCGGGTCCGGTTCGGTGAGCAGCTGCTTGCGGGTGCGCGACCACCAGCCGGAACGGTGGAGCGCGAGCAGTCCCCGATCGATGGATTCGACGACGGGCGGGGTGCCGAACTCGGCGCGCAGCGCCTGCCAGTCCTCGACCGCGTCGCCGGTCAGATCGGCGAAGACGAGCACCGGTTTCGCCGACGAGGACTGCAGGTCCCGCAGGGACTGTGCGTTCTCCCGGCGTCGCGGGTCGAAGGGATTTCCCAGGCCGAGCCCCTGGATGATGAGCAGGTCGACGCCGGGGTCTTCGAGCATGATCCGGGCGAAGTCGTCGAGGAAATCCGGGTGGTCGATCGTCACCGCCGCAGTGACGTCCAGCGGGTTCTGCGCAGTCGCGAACGCCGGAAGCCCGGCGGTGACCAGTTTGTCCCGGGTCTCGGCGGTCAGCTCGGGCAACGTCATCCCCAGCCGGTCCGCCCGATCGCTGAGCATCTCGCAGGCGGAACCTGCTCCGGAGAGGACCGCGGCCCTGGTCCCGGGAAGCTCGCCGTACCCCTCGAGCACGATCGCGGTGGTGATCATCTCCTCGACGGAGGCGGTCCGGATCGCCCCGTTGTGCCGGAGCACGGCCTCGATGGCCCGGTCGTTCCCGACCAGCCCGCCGGTGTGCGCGACCGCGGCCCGTGCCGACTGCGCACCGGATCCGACCTTGAAAACCACCACGGGTTTTCCCTCGACCGCCGCCCGGCGGCACATCCGGGCGAACTTGCCAGGGTTCCGGATCGCGTGCAGGTACAGGCAGATGACGGTGGTGGAGGGCACCGAGAGCAGGTGTTCCAGACAGTCCGCCGCGTCCAGCACGGCTTCGTTCCCGACCGTGATGACGTGGTCGAGGCCGGCGCCGCGCGACGGTACGTAGCCCATCAGCTTCCAGGCCAGTGCCCCGCTTTGCGAGATGATGCTGATCCCGCCGCGCGGCAGGTCCCCGACTTCCAGTGCGTAGCCGTAGACCGAGTCGGCCAGGTTGACGAAGCCGAGGTTGTTCGGGCCGAGGACGGTGAGCCCGTGCGCACGGCAGTAGCTCGCCACCTCGTGCTCGAGCGCTGTGCCCGGCGGCCCGGCTTCGCCGAAACCGGCTCCGGGTATGACGAAGTTCCGCACGCCCGCGCGAGCGGCCTCCTGCAGTGCCGGGAACACCGCCTCCGAGCGCATCAGCAGGTATGCCAGATCGGGCGGCGACGGCAGCTCGCCGACGCTCGTGACGGTCGGCCTGCCGTGTGCGGGCTCCCCACGGCGGCTGACGAGATGCACGTCGCCGGCGTAGCCACCGTTCACCAGATTGTGCAGGATGGTCCGTGACCACGCCGAACGGTCGCTGGCGCCGATCAGCGCCACGGAAGCCGGGTTGAACATGGCGGCGAGCCGCGTGGACTGCTCTGTCGTCACGGGTTTTCCTTTCCGAGCACCAATGGTCGCGAGTCGTTATGCCGGGATCTCGGCCGTCGCTGTCAGCACGGCCCGTCCGACGATGTGGGCGGCCATGGTGAAGCCGAGGAAGGCCGGCGTGGCGTCGGGCGAGACGCCCGGATCCCGGACCGCCAGCGCGTGGACAACGAGGAAGTAGCGGTGCCTGCCGTGCCCGGCCGGTGGTGCAGCCCCCACGAAACGCCGCGCACCGCCGTCGTTGGCCAAGTGGAAGGCGCCGGGGGGAAGGGAATCGTCGGAGCTTCCGGCCCCTTCGCGCAGCGCCGTCACGTCGCTGGGCAGGTTCACCACCGCCCAATGCCAGAATCCGGAACCGGTCGGCGCATCCGGGTCGTACATCGTCACCGCGTAGCTTTCGGTCGCCGCCGGGGCACCGGACCAGGCGAGGTCCGGAGAGGTGTCCTCGCCGCCCGGCACGCCGAATATCCCGGAGAATTGGGGCAGCGCGAGTTCGCCACCGTCCTTCACGAGCCGGCTGGTGAGGGTGAAGGACGGCACTTCGGGCAGTCCGTGGAACGGGTCGTTGGCCATGTCGAACCTTTCGTTCAAGCGAGGACTAATGCATTTTCCGAATGACGTGACAAATCTGTTTACCGGACCGATCTGCCGGGTGCCCGCCGGTGCACCGGCGGTGCTCGATTTGCTATACTGATCGTTGATCACCAACCTTGATCGCAGACGAGAGGAAGGGGCCTGTGCATGGAGGGCCCGTTGCCGCGCGAGTCGCTTACTGCCCGGCAGATCGAGAAGTATGACAATGCTCTGCACAGTGTGGTAAGGCTGGTTCATCTCCACGGTGTGGCGGCAGTAAACCTGAAATCCGTTTCGGCGGACAGCGGTGTGGCGCTGGCGACCCTCTATCGTTTTTTCAATTCCAAGGACCACCTCTTCGCCGCGGCTTTCGATCGCTGGCAGACCCCGCTCGTCGAAGTCGGGGAGCCGGATCTGCGGGACGGCAGCGACCGCGGCCGCGCCTCGGCATACATCGTCCGCGGCACGCGATCGTTCCAGCGGACCCCGAACATGCTCGGCCTCCTGGTGTTCGCCACGGTGTCAACCGATCCGTTCGCCAGCGAGCAGATGCTCCGGTCCCGTCGGCGCAATTCCGCCGGGCTGGCAAAAGTGATCACCGACGCCCCGGAAGCAGTCCGGGCCATCGCCGTCGCCGTTCTCGAGTCGTTCTGGTGGGACCAGCTGGTCGAATGGCACACCGGCCGTTGTACTCATGCTCAGCTCCTGGAAAGGGTCGATTCCGCGATCGACGTCTTATTGCCCGGTTAGGTCCTGGGAAGCCGCTTTTTGCGTGCGTCCGTTCCGGGGAAGTGCTCTTCCTCGCTCACGTCGAGAAAGCCATGATCGATTCTCCGATCCGGTCGAGATGGGTGTCCGGGTTTCCGTCCCATGCGTTCAGGGTCATCGCGCGTTTCAGCCACCGGTGGATCGGGTGCTCCCAGGTCATGCCCATCCCCCCGAGTACCTGGATCGAGTTCTCGGCAGCGAACACCGCGGCGCCGGCCGCGCGGGTTTTCGCGGCACTGCACACCGCGATCTCGAGCGGGTCGCCGGTCAGGCCTTCCTCGATGATTCCGGCCGCGCGGTAGACCAGGGAACGGGCCAGTTCGATGCGGACGTAGGCGTCGACGAGCCGATGGGAAACGCCCTGGTAAGTGCCGATGATCCGGCCGAATTGAGTTCGGGTGCGCGCGTGTTCGATCCCGAAGTCGAGGGCTCGGCCGGCGACTCCCAGCGCTTCGGCGGCCAGCGCCACCCACAACCGCGCACGCAGGCTTTCGATTCCGGTGGCGCTGAGCTGCACGCGGCGCGCGGGCGTGCGGTCGGTGTGCAGGTCGTGAAACCTTCTTGTGCCGTCGACGTTCGGGCATCGGCTGATCACCTCGGGGTGCGCACCGGTGTCCACCTCGAGGCCGCCCAGCCGGCCGGCATCCAGCCCCAGCACGAGAACCGAATCAGCCTGCTCCAGGTCGGGCACGAGAACCCGGGACGTGGTGAGCAATCCCGGACCGACGAGGCCGGGAAGCGCAGGCGTCCGGTCGAGTGCGCTGCGCGCGCGGTCGGCAGCCCAGGCCAGCGTGCAGGTACGCCCGTTCCGGATCTGCTCGGCGAGTTCGTCGGAGGCAGCCAGGAGGGGGCGGACCACCGCGACCGTCGGAAACCAGGCGGACGGCAGGAGCGCACGCCCGGCCTCTTCGAACAGGACCAGCAGGTCGACGAAACCGAGCTCGTCGCCGAACCAGCCCATCTCGAACAGTTCACGGTCCACAGTGGAATCGCGGCCCGCCGCGCGGTCGGCGAGTTCGCCGATGCGCTCGGGCGGGAGGCGATCGGTCAAGTACTCCCGTGCGAGCTTCCGCAACAGGTGCTGTTCGTCGCTGAAGGAGAAGTCCATTCGTCACCCCGTCGCTAGCGTCCGCGCGGGAGCCCCAGCACCCGCTCGGCGATGATGTTCTTCTGGATCTCGGTGGTGCCGCCCTCGATGCTGTTGCCGCGCGAGCGCAGGCGTTCGAGCTGCCAGTAGCCCGACTCCGCCGCCGAGGCTCCATTCAGGACCGAGGCGAGCCCCTGGCTTTCGAGGGCGAGTGCCGTCAGCCGCTGGTGCCCCTCACTCCAGGCGATCTTCGCCACCGACCCCTTCGGTCCGGGAGACCCCGTCTCGCCGGCTTCGGTCCGGAACCGGTAGTTGGTGTAGCGGAGTTCCTGCACCAGGACCCAGGCGTCCGCCACGCCGCGCCGGACATGGTGGTCCGGTACCGCCGTGGCGTTGTCACGCAGGTGCGTGACCGCGCGATCGAGCTGCCGGGAGAAGTCCGCGGCCAGCTCCATGGCGAGGGTGCCGCGCTCGTGCTCCAGCGTCGTCATGATCACTCGCCACCCCTCGCCCCGCTCGCCGAGCCCCCGCGAGACCGGAATGCGGACGTCGTCGAGGAAAACCTCGTTGAACTCGGCAGCACCGGTGAGCTGGGTGAGCGGCCGGACGGTGACACCGGGGGTGCGCATGTCGAGGAGCAGGAAGGTGAGTGCCCGGTGGGAGGGGACGTCCTCCTCCGTGCGCACCACGAGAATGCACATGTCGGCGAGGTGCGCGAAGGACGACCAGATCTTCTGCCCGTTGACAACCCACTCCTCACCGTCGAGGACCGCGCGGGTCCGGACGTTCGCCAGGTCGGAACCCGCGCCGGGTTCGGAGAATCCCTGGCACCAGATTTCGTCGCCGCTGAGCAATGGCGGCAGGAATCGCCGGGCCTGGTCCTGATCGCCCCACTCGATGATCGTGGGTGCGACGAAGTTGAGGCCGATCGTGTTGATGTGGTTGGGGGCCCCGGCCCGCCCGAGCTCCTCGTAGAAGATGTTCTGACAGGACTGCGGCAGCCCGCGCCCGCCGTACTCGTGCGGCCAGGTGATCCCGATCCAGCCGGCTTGGTGCAGCAGGCGGCTCCAGTCACGCAGCCGCTGCACATCCTGCCTTGCCTCGGTGATCGGATCATCGCCCCAGTGACGTCGAACGGCGTCCGCGAGCCAGGCACGCAACTCTGCCCGAAAGCGTTGCTCCTCGACGGTGTCGGAGAACCTCATCGTCCCTCTCGATCAACAAGCCGGTAGCGAGCGCCGGTCGCGCTCCTCCGTGACCACGACGCCGGTCAGCGGGCGTCCGTGCACGTTACTAGAATAGTATTCTAGTAGATGGTCGGCATGGCGACAAGGGCAAGGGTGAAGGGGGTGCGACTCGACTCGGTAACTGGCAATTACCGGCGCAGTCATGCTACTGAGTGTTCGGTTCGATGCCGTGGGTGACAGTCGTCGCGATTCGTGGCGCCAGTATTGCGCTCGGAAACAAGAACGTTGTTCTGCATCACGCCGATACGCGAGCCAACGTCCACGGCGTCGCTGTCCAGCCCGCGGGACGGCAGCGATCGTGGGGATGGCGGGGAGCAGTAGGTCTTGTCGCGCCGGCAGGCTCAGCTGACGGGGAGGCGGCGGCGCTGGATGAGCATGACGCCAGGGCGTTTGCTGCCAGGGAAATCCGCGTCGACCGATTGCGCGGTATCTTCGCCGCCGGAAACGGGTCCGGCCACCCTGCGGTAGCCCGCAGGGCCGGCGAAGGACGCCCTCTCGATCCGGCGCGCCGGCCACCATTCTGCGTCACCGGTCAGGCTCGACCGGTGCGCACGAGTGTCTGCGGGCAGCCCGGCAGTGACCGCACGAAGTCCGGTCGGTGTACTAGTCCGACTCGGGTCCGGTGGTGCCCATCAGCGGATTCGAGCTGAACCCCCGGTCGTTGGCCTCCGCGGGGAGGGTGGTCGCGCTCGGTGAAGGCTCACTGATCAGCTCGACGATGTAGTGCGTGACCGGATGGTCCTCCAGGTTCCGGATCCGGTGCGGCGGCATCGGCCCACCGGTTCCGACGGTCTTGAAGAGACAGAATCCGGGCTGCGCCTCCTGCCTGACCGGCCAGCCCTCGTCTCCCAGTTCCTGTGCCTCCGCGCGGCCCGCGTCCGGCCACAGGATCAGGTGGTCGTGGTGGTGCTGGTGGAAGTCGAACATGCCGCCGTTGGCCGCCAAGGTCATCGACCACACGCGAACGCGATCGTTCTCGAACACCAGGGTGTCGCCGGGGGTGGGCGGGTACTCCGTCATGGCTTCGTCCTTTCCCGAGTTAATGCAATATATGCCGTGTGGGATGCAAACGAAACCCTAGCGCGGGCGCAACCGGTCCCGACTGTCCGGTTGCCCGGGTGGCGCGGACCGCGCCGCTGGTGCGACGGCGTTTCCGCAGCTCGGCGATGCCCAGTCCGAGTGGTCTGTCGCGTTCCGCCGGACTCCCCGGACGTTGAGTGGTCGCGGTCCTGCGCGTGCGTCCATACCGCCGCCGCCGAACCTCGGCACTTGACACCTGATGCGGGACAGCTCACATTGAATCCCATTCATGCTGATAGCATCCAATCTGGCGGAAGGCGGCACCCGATGGACCCCTCGAGCGCGGGAGCACCGGCGACCACACCACCCGATGCCGAGCGTCGCACGGAAGTACCGGCGGATCCGGCTGCGTCCCCCGGACTTCGCCGGGGTGCCATCGGCGTGCCCGGCATGGTGTTCATGGTGGTGGCGGCCACCGCGCCGTTGACCGCAATGGCCTCCAACCTGTCGCTGAGCCTCGGGCTCGGCGCAGGAGAGGGGACTCTCGGGTGGATCCTCCTGATCGGTGTGCTGCTGGTCTTCTTCACGGCCGGCTACATCGCGCTCGCCAGGACGGTGGTGAGTGCCGGTGCGTACCACGTTTTCGTCCGGCACGGACTGGGGCCGTCCGCGGGCGGGGCTGCGGCGTTCGTCGCCACCATCGCCTACAACCTGGCCTGTGCCGGGATGATCGCGGCGACCGGCTATTTCACGGATCAGGCGCTCACCACGTATGCGGGTATCGACCTGCCATGGGCGGTCTATTCGGTGGTCGCGCTCGCGGTCGTGTGGCTGCTGGGGTTCTTCGGCGCCGGTCTCGCCAGCAAGGTGGCCACCGTGGTTTCGCTGCTGCAGTTCGTGTTGCTCGCCGTGCTGGCGATCGCCGTCCTCGGCAGGGACCCCGGACAGTTCGCGACCGACGGGTTCACGCCCGGGTCGGTGACGAGCGGCGGCGCTGCACTGACCGTCGTGTTCGTCCTGCTGTCCTTCGCCGGCTACGAGGCGGCGGCCACCTACGGAGAGGAATGCAACGCACCGGGGAAGAAGATCAAATACGCGACGTACCTCGCGCTCGGCTTGCTGGTGCTGGTTTTCCTGATTTCGACCTGGACCCTGGTCGCCGCCTACGACGATGTCCAGGCAGCGGCGGCGCCGGACCCCGGCGCGGTGCTCGGCGGGGCGGCCGAGCACTACCTCGGCCGCTACGCCGGCGGGCTGATCAGCGTCACGGTCGCGCTGAGTTTCCTGGCCGCCGCCGTGGCGTTCCACAACATGGCCGCGCGCTACGGATTCGCGCTCGGCCGCGCCGGCCTGCTGCCCCGCGTGCTCGGCAGGACCCACCGGGTCCGGGCGACCCCGCACATCGCCGTCGGCATCCAGGTGGCGATCGACGTGCTGGTGCTCGTCCCGTTCGTCGTCGGCGGAGCCGATCCGCTGACCACCGTTTTCCCGTCGATTTCCGGTGTGACCTCGTTGTCGCTGATCTTCCTGATGGTCTCGTGCGCGCTCAGTGCCGTGGTTTCCTCGGTGCGCGGCACGTTGAACGGTGCCGGGCTCGGCACCCGGACGCTCTCGCTCATCGCCTGCGCCGGACTGCTCGCCGTCGGTGCGCTCATCGTCCTCAACTACGGGCAGGTCACCGGAAGTTCGTCGCCCGCGGTGGCCGCCATGCCGGCACTGATCGTGCTCGGCGCCGTCGCGGGTGCCCTCGCGGGCCGGCGCCGGTCCACCGGACTGCAGGATGCATGAGATCCCGGACAGCTTGCACTCCAGTTCGGCCCGGCTTGCATCCACCGGTGTGGGATCATGGGGCCATGGTTTCACCCGAATCCGATGCGCCGCTGGCCAAGAGCGAGGAGATCGTGCTGGCCCTGCAGCGTGGCATCCTGCTCGGCGAGCGGCCGGTCGGCTCCTGGCTGCGGCACGAAGCGCTCGCCAAGGAGTTCGGCACCAGCCGGACGCCGGTCCGGGAGGCACTGCGTGCACTGCAGTCACGCGGAATCGTCACGATCGTGAAGAACCGCGGTGCGCGGATCAACGGGCACTCCAGCCAGGACGTGCGGGAACTCGGTGAGGTACGGGCCGAGCTGGAGGGGTTCGCCGCGGCGCTCGCCGCGGAACGGATCAATGACGACCAGCAAGAACGCATGGAAGCCGCGTGGCGCGACTTCGACCCGGAGTCCAAATCGGACGACCGGGGGCGGCGCTGGGCCGAATCGAACGACCAGTTCCACGCCGCGATACTGGGTGCCTCGGGAAATCGCCAGCTGTATCTGAGCATCCAGGACATCCACAGCCGCTTCCCGCCGAACAGCGCGTACGCCGCCTACGCCGAGAGCACGACCCTCTTGCGCCGCAACGTCAACGAGCACGCCCGGATCGCCGAGGCGATCGTCAGCGGAGACGCGGACCTGGCCAGGGAGCTGATGAAGAAACACATCCTCGGCGCCGTCGAGGCGACCATCCGCTGGGCCGGGCGCGAGGAACTGTTCCGGAACCCGGGCGACTAAACCCGGCCCCCGGTGACGGTGAAGCCGTGGGCATCGCTCAGCGGAGCGAGGTAGGGCTCGTACGGCGTCGTCGGTGCGCGTACCGCGCCCGAGGTGAGCACGCCTTGCCGCCGCCAGTGTTCTTTCCGGATCGCGATACTGGTGCCCTGCTGGATTTCGAAGCCGGTGGCGGCCGCCGAGGCGGCCACCAGCCGCCGGGCAGCCCGCTCGTCGCCGTCCAGCCACGACTGCACGGCCTTGACCGCCACCTCGGGGCGGGACGTGCCCGAGGCGACGAGTCCCGCACCTTGGCTGAGGTCGTCGACGAGGCTGAGCCCGCCGAGACCGGACATCAGGGCGACCTCGGGGACGAGCTCTCGCAGCCGGCGGATCCGGCCGAAGGTGGGCGGTGCCTCGCATTTGACCGCCGCGACGTGGGGTGCCCCCGCGACGGCGCGGGCCAGGTCGTCGACGGAGATCCGGACGCCAGAGGACGCCGGGTAGTCCTGGACGACGATCCTCCGGCCACCGATGGTGTGCAGCCGGTCGAGCTCGGCGCGCAGCTCCTGCGGGTCCGAAGTCAGGACGGGGACGAGATAACCGGCGATCCGGTCCCCGAATCGCTGCGCCAGCGCGGCGACCTCGGCGCACCGCTCCTCCCGCGTGGCGGCCATGGTGGCGACGTGGACCTCGGCGCCGGTCGTGAGCGCGGTCTCGATCACGGCCGAGCGTTCCGGCGGACTGAGCGCACCCGGTTCCCCGATGACCCCCAGCACCACTACCGCGGAGCAGCCTCGGCCGATCACCTCGTCGCAGTAACGGCGAAGCGACCGGTGGTCGACGTCGGTGCCGTCGGCGGTGAACGGCGTGGCGAGCATCGCCCACACCGGAATGCTTCGACGGTGCCTGCACTGGGTTTCCACGGCACACTCACTTCCCGACGTCGGCTGTACGGTCGTTGGTCCCGGCTTCACCTGCCCGCGGCGTAGCCCTGCATTCCCCGCGGGTTGGCGGCGGCCGAGACCAGGCCGGTTCGCGGATCGCGCGCGACGGTCGAGAGCCGGCCGAGGCTCCACGGGCCCGTGACGGTGACCTCGTGGCCGCGCCTGCGGAGCCCGGCGATGACCTCGGTCCCGAGCCGTTGCTCGGCCACCGCACCGCGCGGCGTCCATTCGCGGGGCCAGAACGACTGGGTTGCGGCGGTCGTGTGGAACATCGGGGCGTCGATGGCCTCCTGCGGGGTAAGGCCGCCGACGATGGTGCGCAGGAGATAGAGCAGCTGCCACTGGTCCTGTTGATCCCCGCCGGGCGAGCCGAGTGCGGTGCCGGTCTGTCCGCCGCGCTGCAGCATGGTCGGGCTCAGCGTCGTCCGCGGCCGTCGTCCCGGCATCAGCGCAGACGGGCTGCGCGGGTCCAGCCAGGTCATCTGCAGACGGGTGCCGAGGCAGAAGCCGAGCTCGGGAATCGTGGGATTGGACTGCAGCCAGCCGCCCGACGGGGTGGCCGAGACCAGGTTCCCCCACCGGTCGACCACGTCGAGGTGGACCGTGTCCCCGCGGGTCTCGCCCGTCGCCCGCACGGTGGGCTCGCCGGTTCCGATCGCCGGGACGGCCGGTTCGGCGATGCGCAGCGGCGGCGTGTGGGGGACCGGTTTCCCGAGTACTCCCGGCCGCCACTGCGCCGACGCCTCATCGGTGATCAAGGCGGCGCGCGACTTCGCGTACTCCGGGGAGAGGAGCTGCTGCAGGTCCGCCGCGTCGTGCGCCTCGCCGTAGTAGGCGTCCCGGTCCGCCATCGCGAGCTTGAGCGCCTCGAGGATCGTATGCGCGCCCCGTTCCGTGCCGGGGTCGAGATCCGGGCCGTCGAAGGTGTCGAGGATGGCCAGTGCCTGGAGAAGAACCGGGCCCTGGCTCCAGAAGGGCGCCTTGCACACGGTCACCCCCCGGAAGTCGAGGGTCAGCGGTGCTTCGGCGCGGACCTCGAACGCGGCGAGGTCGGCGGCGTCGAGCACTCCCGCGTAGTCGTGTCCGTCCGAGTGCCGGTGCACCTGCGCCGCGGCACGCTCGAGGGCACGGGCGACGAAACCGCTCCGCCACTCCCGCCCGACGGCCTCGATGCGGCTGACCCGGTCCCCGCTGCCCGCCGCCGCCAGCAGACGGCGCAATGTGGCGGCGTACGCCGGAATCGCGACCAGTTCACCGGGAGCCGGAACGCGGCCGCCTGCCAGCCACTGGTCGGCGGAAGTCGGCCAGTGCCCGGTGAAGTGCGCAGCCATCGTCTCGATGACGGCACTGGCTTGCGGGGCAAGGGGCTGGCCGACTTCCGCGTAGTGCACGGCGTACTCGAGCACGTCCGCGACGTCCCAAGTGCCGTGTGTGCGCAGCATCCACAGCCACGCCTCGACCGCTCCCGGCACCGCGGCGGCGAGCGCGCCCGAGCCCGGCACGGAATCGAGGCCGAGTGACCGGTAGTGCTCGATCGTCGCCCGCCGTGGTGCCGGTCCCTGGCCTGCGACCACGCGAACGTCCCCGCCCGCCGGGGCGAGCAACGCGACCAGATCGCCGCCCGGACCGTTGAGGTGCGGCTCCACCACGTGCATCACGAATCCGGCGGCCACCACGGCATCGACCGCGTTGCCGCCGCGTTCCAGTACGGACTGGGCGACGGCGGTCGGGACCCAGTGCGTACTGGCCGCCATGCCGAACGAGCCCACCAGATCCGGCCGGGTGCGCAGGCCGGTTTCCGGGACGCTCATGCGGCCGATCCGGTTCCGTGCCGGGCAATCCAGTCGGTGACCAGCTCGGCGGTGCGCTCGCGGAACTCGAACGAGAGGCCGTGGCGCGCGCCTGCCAGCACGACGAGCTCCGAGGACGGCAGCTGCGCGTGCAGGTCCGCACCGGCTTCCGGGGGCGCGATCGGGTCGAGCTCGCCGTAGAGCAGCAGCGTCGGTGCGGTGATTTCGGCCAGCCTGTCCCGTACGTCGTGACTTTCCATCGCCGCGCGGCGTCGCGAACCCAGCGCGGTGACCGTGCCCCGCCCCAGATCGGCCAGCCGCGCCAGCAGCCACTCGTCCTGCTGCGCCTCCGGGGACAGGCTCGCCGCACGCATCAGCGCACCCCTCTGCTCGGGCGGTGCCGCCATCATCTTCGCCACGTAGGCATTGGGGCGTGCGAAGGAATCCGGCGCCGCGCCGACGATGAGCGACTGCACCCGGCCGGGATGGCGCAGGCCGACGTGGAGTGCGATCGCACCGCCGAACGAGATGCCCATGACGTGCGCCTTCTCGATGTGCAGCGCGTCCATCAGCCCGACGCAGTCATCGGCGAGGTCGGATATCGTGTAGTCGGCGTCGACGCTCTCCGCGTCGCCGACGTCGCGCTGGTCGTAGGAGACGGCGCGGATACCGGGCGGCAGCAACGGCGCGAAAATCGCGTACTGCCCCTTGTGCGACTCGGCCCCGTGGTGGATCAGCAGCGGTTCACCGGTCCCGGTCTCGTGGTAGGGGATCCGGTTGCCGGCCACCTCGGCGACCCGGTACTCGTCGTAGCTCATGACCACCCTCACCGATCTGGTCGCAGTGTGTGCCTCCCGGCGGCCACGCAGTGGTGGCCGAATTGGATGCTATCAGCCATAGTTGCATCCGAGTTATCCGATGGCAAGCGTTTGCCTGACCGGGGGTGCACGAACAAGGCCATATTGCATCCCATCTTATGGAGATTCCATGCAACAATGCGAGAGTCCCCACTTGCCCCGATCACGATGAGGAGCTGGACCCGATGGACGTTCTCGTCTCCGGTGCGAGCATGGCCGGACTCTCCGCCGCGCACTGGTTCGCGCGCCTGGGCCACCGCGTCACCGTGGTCGAGCGGGCCGCGGGCCTGCGCCGCGGCGGCGCTCCCATCGACGTGCGCGGAGAGGCGCTCGGCACGGTCGAGCGGATGGGGATCCTCGACCGGATCAACCGGTCGCGGGTGCGTGCCGAGGGTGTGTGGCCGGTGCTGGACGGATCCGGCAGGCAGGTGGCCGGTATCGACCTGAACTGGTTCGCCAACGAGACCGACCAGGACGTCGAGATCTCCAGGGACCGGCTCAACGACATTCTCCTCGACGTGGTGCCCGCCGAGGTGGAGTTCCGCTTCTCGACCTCGCTCGTGGCACTCGAAGACGGCCCGCAGCGGGCCGAGGTCACCTTGAGCGACGGCACGTCCGGCAGTTTCGACCTCGTGGTCGGCGCCGACGGCCTGCACTCCACCGTCCGGCGGCTCGTCTTCGGGGCCGAGTCCGGCTACGTACGCCACATCGGCTACTACGTCGCACTCGTCGACCTCCCGCGGGAGATCGACTGGCAGCGGGCGATGCTCACCGTCCCCGGCCTCACCGTCGTGGTACGCGACGCAGGCGACGGACCGCTGGCGATGATGCTGGCCGCCAGCCCGCAGCTCGACTACGACTACCGGGACGTTCCCGCCCAGCGCACGATCATCGACGGCCTGCTTTCCCGGGTCGACGCCTGGCAGGTACCCGAAATCCGGGCCGCGTTCGCCGATCCGGCCGCCAAGGGCTTCTACTTCGACTCGGTGAGCCAGACCCACCTGCCCCACTGGACCAAGGGAAACGTCGCCGTCATCGGCGACGCCGCGCACTGCGCGGCCCTGCTGTCGGGTATGGGAACCACCCTGGCCATCCGCTCCGCGGAACTACTGGCCACCACCTGGACCGAGTACCACGCAGACCTGCGCGCCGCCGCGGCGACCTACCACGAACTGCTGCGCCCCTACGTGGAAAAGTGCCAGGCCTTCGCGGCCGAGGGCGCCCCGATCATGGTGCCGTCAACCGCGGAGACACTCGAAAAGAGAAACGCGCTGCTCCGCGAATTCGCCGCGAACGCGTGACCTTCCCGTACCGTCCGGGTCCTGAGTGGACAGCGGAGCCGACGGTCCGCCCAGAACCCGGACCGGTGGTGTCCGCACCATCAGCGGTGCCGGAACTCCGGTGGCCGCTTCTCGATGAACGCCGTCATGCCTTCCTTCTGGTCGTGCGTGGCGAACGTCGAGTGGAAGAGCCGTCGTTCGAACAGCAAGCCCTCCGAGAGGCTGGTTTCGAATGCGCGGTGCACGGCTTCCTTTGCCAGCATCACCGCCGGCTTGGACATCGACGCGATCTTCGACGCCGTGCTGACGGTCTCCTCCGATAGCGCGTCGGCCGGGACGATCCGGGACACCAAGCCGGCGCGCTCGGCCTCCTCGGCGTCCATCGTCCGGCCGGTGAGGATCAGGTCCATCGCCTTGGCCTTGCCGATCGCGCGGGTCAGTCGCTGAGAACCGCCCATGCCGGGGAGCACGCCGAGGGTGATTTCCGGCTGACCGAACTTGGCGGTGTCCGCGGCGAGCAGCAGATCGCACATCATCGCCAGTTCGCAGCCGCCGCCAAGGGCATAGCCGGCGACCGCCGCCACGAGCGGCGTCCGGACGCGGCTGAGTGCTTCCCATCCGCCGAGCCAGTCCGCGGCGTGGACGTCGCCGAAACTCTGCGGCGCCATTTCCTTGATGTCCGCGCCGGCGGCGAACGCTTTCGCCGAGCCGGTGAGGATGATCGCGCCGACATCCGGGTCACCGTCCAGTTCGGACGTTGCCGCAGTGATCTCCTGCATGGTCCGCAGGTTCAGTGCGTTGAGCACCCGGGGCCGGTCGAGGGTGATCCGGGCGACTCGTTCGGCGGGGCGGTCGAGGAGGATGGTTTCGGTCATGGGGTGCCGTCCGTGGTGAGAGTGGTGACGATGGCGGAGAAGTCCCGAGCCGGTCCGTCGTTGCCGACGAACGCGGTGTAGAGCTCTTCGGCGTGCCTGCCGAGTTCGGTACGGACGCCCTCGGCCTGTGCCGCGGCTTGGGCCAGGCGCAGGTCCTTGAGCATCAGGCCGCTGGCGAACCCGCCGGTGTAGTCCCGGTTGGCCGGGCTGGCCGGCACCGGTCCGGGGACCGGGCAGTTGGTGGTCAGCGCCCAGCACTGTCCCGAGGCGGTGGAGGCGACATCGAACAGGGCCTGGTCGGTCAGGCCGAGCCGGCGGCCGAGGGCGAACGCTTCGCTGACCGCGATCATCGAGATGCCGAGTATCATGTTGTTGCAGATCTTCGCCGCCTGTCCGGCACCGGTCTCACCACAGTGGACGATCTTCTTGCCCATCTGCGCCAGACAGCGTTCAGCAGCGGTGAACGCCGCTGACGGGCCACCGACCATGAACGTGAGCGTGCCGGCGGTGGCGCCGACCACCCCGCCCGATACCGGTGCGTCGAGGGCAAGGTGCCCTGCGGCGGCGGCCAGGTCGGCAGCGGTGCGGGCGTCGGCGACCTCGATGGTGGAGCAGTCGAGAAACAGTGTGCCAGGCGCCGCGGCGGGGACGATGTCACGATAGCAATCCAGGAGATGCTGTCCGCTGGGGAGCATGGTGATGACGACGTTCGCCTCGACGACTGCGGCGACTGCGGAGTCCGCAATGGACACTCCGTTGTCCTCCGCTGCGATGCGGGTCTCGGCCACCGGATCGTAGCCGGTCACCTTCTCCCCGGCTTTGACCAGGTTGGCGGCCATCGGCCCGCCCATGTTCCCGAGTCCGAGGAAAGCGATGCTCATCGGGGCACTCCCGTCCATTCTTCGTTGCCCAGGTTGGCGAAATGGCGTTCGACCAGTTCGTCGTCGACCTCGGCCAGGGTCGCCGGCGACCATCGGGGTGCCCGGTCCTTGTCGACGACCTGCGCACGGATGCCCTCGATGAACTCCGTGGAGGTGAACGCACGGTGCGAGATCCGGTACTCCTGCGCCAGTACTGCTTCCAGGTCCGGCAGAGCCGCCGCAGTGCGCAGGGCGCGCAGGGTGACTTTGAGCGCGGTCGGGGACTTGCCGTCGATCTCCTTGGCCGCGGCCACGGCCGAGTCGCCGCCATCGCGCAGTCGATCGAGGATCTCTTCGACGGTGCCGGCGGCGTAGCAGTAATCGATCCACGTGCTTTCGGTGGCAAGCGCACTCGGCGGCGGCGGATCGGCGACCGTCGCGATCGCCGCGTCCGGTGTGTTCGTGGCGAGAGCGTCGAAGAGATCGGGCAGTCTTGCGGCCGGTACGTAGTGGTCGGCTAGTCCACAGTGGATTGCGTCGGCGCCGGACAGCCGGACTGCGGTCAGCGCAGTATGCGTGCCGAGTTCGCCGGGAGCGCGCGAGAGCAGGTAGGTGCCGCCGACATCGGGAACGAATCCGATGCCGACCTCGGGCATGGCGATCCGCGACCGGCCGGTGACGATGCGGTGGCTGCCGTGTGCAGACACCCCGACCCCGCCGCCCATCACGAGACCATCCATGATCGCGAGGTAGGGCTTGGGATAGCGGGCAATGGCCGCGTTCATCCGGTATTCGTCCGCCCAGAACTCCAACGACGCGGTGCCTGCCGCCTTCGCATCGTCGTAAATGGACCGGATATCGCCGCCGGCACACAGTCCGCGGTCACCGGCGCCGTCCACGACCACTGCGCGCACACTCCGGTCGTCGCGCCATTGGTCGAGGTGGACGGTGATCGCGCGGACCATCTCGTGGGTCAGGGCATTGAGCGCGCGGGGACGGTTGAGCGTGATCCGGCCGATCCCGCTGTGCACGAGGAATTCGACGTCGCTCACACGGCCTCCTTCAACATCCGGCGGGAGATGATCACCCGCATGATTTCATTGGTCCCTTCGAGGATCTGGTGCACCCGCAGATCGCGGACGATCTTCTCCAGCCCATACTCGGCGAGGTAGCCGTAACCGCCGTGCAACTGCAGCGCCTGGTTGGCGACCTCGAATCCGGTATCGGTGCAGAACCGTTTCGCCATTGCGGCGAGCTGAGTGGCGTCCGGCTCGCCTTGGTCGAGCGCATCCGCGGCCCGCCACAGCAAGGTCCGGGCGGCTTCGAGGTCGGTGCGCATGTCGGCCAGCCGGAACTGCAGGGCCGATGCCTCCGACAGCTTTGCGCCGAACGCCGAGCGTTCGGACAGGTATCGGACTGCCTTGCCCAGAGCCGCTTCCGCCCCGCCCAGTGAGCACGCTGCGATGTTCAGCCGTCCACCGTCCAAAGCGGACATCGCCACCGTGAAGCCGCCGCCTTCTTCGCCCAGCAGCGCCGTCGCGGGGACACGGGCGTTTTCGAAGACAACCTGCCGGGTGGGCTGGGCGTGCCAGCCCATCTTGACCTCGTTCGGGCCGAACGACAGCCCGGGGATGTCCCGTTCGACGATGAACGCGGAGATTCCGTGCGGACCGGGACCACCGGTGCGGGCCAGTACGACGTAGACGTCGGAGGCGCCCGCACCGGAGATGAACTGCTTGACCCCGTCGAGGACGTACTGGTCTCCGTCCCGCCGTGCGCGGGTCACGAGAGCGGCGGCGTCCGAACCGGTACCGGGCTCGGTGAGGCAGTAGCTGCCCAGCGACTCCATTGTGGACATACGAGGCAGGTACCGGTGGCGCTGGGCGGCATTGCCGAACCGGTTGATCATCGTGGTGACCATGTTGTGGATGGACACGTAGCCGGCGATCGAGGGACATCCGGCGGCCAGTGCTTCGAACACGAGCGTCCCGTCGAACCGGCCGAGCCGGGAGCCGCCGACGTCCTCGGGCAGGTACATCCCGCCGAGGCCGAGCTGTGCTGCTTTGCGCAGTACATCGACCGGGAAGTGCTTGGCCCGGTCCCATTCCACCGCGTGCGGGGCGAGGTGTTCGGCCGCGAACTCCGCGGCGGTGTCCCGCAGTGCGCGTTGTTCTTCGGTCAGTCTCATGACCTGCCTCAGTCCATCGTCGGGATGACAAACGAGGCTTCTTCCTTGATGCCCGACGGCCACCGCGAGGTGACGGTCTTCGTCTTGGTGTAAAACCGGACCGAATCGGGGCCGTGCTGATTGAGGTCGCCGAATCCGGAGCGTTTCCAGCCGCGGAATGTGTGGTAGGCGATCGGGACCGGGATCGGCACGTTCACGCCGACCATGCCGGTGTTGACGCGAGCGGTGAAATCGCGGGCGGTGTCGCCGTCGCGGGTGAAGATCGCGACGCCGTTGCCGTACTGATGTTCACTCGGCAGCCGCAGTGCCGCCTCGTAATCGGTGGCACGCACCACCGACAGGACCGGGCCGAAGATCTCCTCCCGGTAAATGCGCATGTCCGGCGTCACGTTGTCGAACAGGCAGCCGCCGAGGAAGAAACCGTTCTCGTGACCGGGTACGGTCCGGCCGCGGCCGTCGACGACCAGTTCGGCGCCTTCGGCGATGCCGACCTCGAGGTAGTCGCGGACGCGCTGGACGGCCTCGGCGGTGACCAGCGGACCGAAGTCGGCGCTCTCGTCGTGCGCGGGGCCGATCTTCAGCGTCTTCACGCGTTCGGCTAGTCGCGCCACCAGCGCGCCGGCGGTCGCCTCGCCGACCGGCACCGCGACCGAAATCGCCATGCAGCGCTCGCCTGCGGAACCGTAGCCGGCGCCGATCAGCGCGTCGACGGCCTGGTCGAGGTCGGCGTCGGGCATGACGATCAGGTGGTTCTTGGCCCCGCCGAAGCACTGTGCGCGTTTCCCTTGTGCGGCAGCGGTTGTGTAGATGTACTCGGCGATCGACGACGAGCCGACGAACCCGATCGCCTCGACCCGGGGATCGGTGAGCAGCGCGTCGACGGCTTCTTTGTCGCCGTTGACCACCTGGAAGACACCCGGCGGCAGCCCGGCCTCGCCGAACAGCTCGGCCAGCCGCAGCGGCACCGAGGGGTCGCGTTCGGACGGCTTGAGCACGAAGGCGTTGCCGCACGCGATCGCGGGCGCGGCCTTCCACAGCGGGATCATCGCGGGGAAATTGAACGGCGTGATCCCGGCGACGACACCAAGCGGCTGGCGCATGGAGTAGACGTCGATGCCGGTGCCTGCGGAGTCGGTGAACTCGCCCTTGAGCAGGTGCGGGATCCCGATCGCGAACTCGACGACTTCCAGACCGCGCTGCAGGTCACCGCGGGCGTCGGCGACCGTTTTGCCGTGCTCCGCGGAAAGCATCCGCGCCAGACTGTCCTCTTCGGACCGGACAAGATCGAGGAACCGCATCAGCACACGGGCGCGGCGCTGTGGGTTCCAGCGCGCCCACTCGAGCTGGGCATCGGCCGCGACGCCGACCGCGGCGGCGACCTCCCCGGCGGAGGCGAGCGGCACCCTGGCCTGGACGGCGCCGGTACTGGGGTCGAAGACGTCGGAGAACCGCCCCGAGGTGCCGGGAACGGGTTTGCCGCCGACGAAGTGCTGGAGTTCGGTGGTCATGAAACGCCTTTCGCGAGAGCGCAGGACGGACTGCCCGGGGCGCACAGGTGGTGGCCGGGTCGACGGGCAGGCTGAACTACCGCCGGTGCGGCGGTGGTCCGGCGTCTTTCGCGCAGGCAGGAAGAATCCGCATGCGTTCAGCTCCATCCTCGTGGACGAACACGGACATCTGCGGCCGGTATCCTGGCTCCCGGATCCGCGGCGCCCCAGGCCTTCCCGGCTCGCGCCAGTGGCCGTCTTCCCGGTGGAACACCGCTCCCCGGTCACAGTGGCGGGACCGCACCGGACTCGCACCGGCTTCCCTGCACCGCAGACCTGAGGACACCATATAGTAGGAAGTCCAACTATGTCGACTGTGCCGGAAATCTCCCCCAAAGCGCATACCGAAGACCATCTCGAAGCCTGTCGCCAGTGTGCTGCCGGGCGTCGCTCTCCGGCTCGGAGTGCCTGTATGGTCGCCTCGCTCGTCGCCTTGCGGCCGATCGCTCGACGCTCGGATTTCTGCCGGGTGCCCGCATGAGTGCTCGCCGGAGCCTCCGTGGACCTGCCCTGAACCTGACCGGTGAGGTCGAAACCGGTCTCGATGATGCGACGAGGCGTGTCGAGGTTTCGGACGAACAACCTGTCCAGCTGAACCCGCACCTCAGTAAACATAGGTTCTTCCGGTGAAGCTTGTGGCTTCCGCAGACGGCAAACGAGCCGCTCGGCAAGGTGTTCACGCGCCTGCCGCGGGATTCGGTCGCATTGCGTTTGCCTCTGCGTTGCCGTCGGTTGCCCGCGGCGCCGCGAGGTTGACGAGTTCCCACGTGTGCGTCTCAAACGAGCGGGAGTGTGACTTGAAAAGCTTCGATGTTCTGTGCCTCTGTGCCTCTGTGACCCGGCCGCCGCAGGGCAAGCTGTTTCGCGACCCGCGCACCCAGGATGCGATCCAAGCTGTGCAGGCGAACATGGGCAAGGCGAAGGGGTGAGCACTAGCCCCCGGACGCTCCTGAGGGATGTTTCCTAGCGGGACGGGATTGCCGACGGCCGACCTGGGCCGCCGGCGGCTTGATCGACGATCTCGACGCGGTCGTGTGTTCATCCTTGGCACCCTCGGGTACCGCGCACCGTGTCGAGGGAGGTTACCGGCTCAGCGGCCGGTGGGGCTTCTCCTCGGGGAGCGACCACGTTGGGTGGGCGCTGGTCGGCGCGGTGGTGCAGGAGGGCGGCGGCACGCCGTCGCACGTTCGAACGTTCCTGGTGCCGCAGAGCGATTTCGTCGTTGAGGACGTGTGGCACGCCGTCGGACTGCGGGGCACCGGGAGCAACGATCTGCACATCGCCGAGGTCTTCGTGCCGGAGCATCGGACGTTGAGTGCGGCGCAAGTGGCGCTGCCGGAGTGTCCGGGGCACGCGGTGAACCCGGAGCCGCTGTACCGGATGCCGCTGGCCACGATCTTCACGACCTCCATTTCGGTTGCGATCGTCGGGATGGCCGAGGCCGGCCTTGCGGCGTATCTGGATGCCACGCGCAAGCGCATCCGGGTGGTCGGCAACCAACGGGTCGCCGAGGATCCCTTTGCGCAGGTCCGCATTGCCCGTGCGGCGAGTGCGGTCGACGGGGCGTGGCTGCAGTTGACGCGCAATGTTGCAGATGTCTACACGTGCGCCGAATCGGGCGAGGACACGCCGCTGGGACTGCGGACGCGGCTGAGGCGAGATCAGCCGCTTGCCACGGAGCGGGCCGTCGGTGCGGTCGACCTGGTGATGGAGAACGCGGGTGGCAGCGCGATGCGATCCGGTGGCGCACTCGAGCGCATCTGGCGGGATGTGCACACCGGACGGGGCCACGTGGTCAACGACGTGGAAAGCGCGCTTGCGATGTTCGGCCGGGACGCGCTCGGTCTCGAGGTGACCGGCGCGATGCTGTGACGTGGGTGCTCGGCGACTCGGGCTCGGTGCGCCAGGAGGATTGACATGCTCGAAATGAGGACTGCCGGCGACCCCGGACGGTCACTCCGGCAGGCGGTCGGATGCTTCCCGTCCGGGGCGGTGGCCTTGGCGGCGACGAGTGGCGGTGTTCCATCGGGCTTTTTCCTGAACTCGTTCACCTCGGTCTCGTTGGCGCCGCCGCTCGTGTCCGTCTGCGTCCAGCACACCTCGAGAACGTGGCCTGAACTACGCCCCCGTCGGCGATTGGGGCTCAGCGTCCTGGCCGCAGGCGACATCGGGAGCGCTCGGCAATTGTCGAGCCGAGACGGTGATCGCTTCCGCGGAATCGGCTGGGAAGCCACGGTGGAGGGGAGCGTGTTCATCTCCAGCGCCACCGCATTCCTGGACTGCCGGGTGTACGAGGAACTCGAGGCAGGCGATCACGTACTCGTGCTCCTGGAAGTGCTCGGATGCAGTGCGGACCCGACGCGGCCCCCGCTGGTCTTCCACGCCAGCCAGTTCCGGGCACTCGCGGCACACACCACCGAGAGGGTGTGATCATCGGGTGCCTCGCCGTCGGGTCCGCCATGCGGGCGGCGGAAGTCGCGCCATTCCTGGAGTTCGGCGTTGAAGGCGGTGACGTCTCGCCGGCGACGCGGTCGAAACGGCTCAGCAGCACGCTCAGCGTGCTCGGGCCGTGGAACCGAATCCGGCATCGGCTTCTCGCACAGGAGCATCGGTTCCCGTCGCTCTCCCGGTCGCGGCGGCAGTAGACCGCGTCCATCGAGGTCAGGCACGATCCGTCGGTATCTCTGCCCAGCTGGGGGATGTCGGACATCGGACATTGAGTCTGATGTCCGCTCTTGTATTGTCGGGATCGGTATTCATCGCCCGTCGCGAGCCGGCCGTCGGCCGCGACGTGGTCGCCGGGTGCGAGACCGCTCGACGCCGGGGCGGAGACCACCACGCTGCCGATCTCGCAGCCGGGGATGAACGGCAGCGGCGGACGGTCCTCGTACTGCCCGCGAGTCTGCAGGAGATCGGGGAACGACCTGTCGCTCGAAGTGGGGCGCGTGACGGTGCGCCGGCATGCGGCCATCGTGCAGGACAGGCACGGATAGGCAGGTGTTGCCCAGATCCGTCCACTCGTGACACGCCACCACTGTGCGGGTGCGTCCTTCCCGGCTCGACCAGAGCCCGAACCCGGCGGGCGCCAGGCGTTGCGACAAGTCCTCCGGCAGAGGCCATGCCTGCCCGGCGAACATCAGCCAGAGGTCCGGATCTCCGATGATCGCTGTGCCGGCGAACGCGTAGTTGCCGCCCGGTGGTGATCCAGGGCGGGGCGAGTACCGGCGCACCGTGCGCCACCCCGCCCGCGCTCGGCTCGCCGCGCGTGATCTCCGGGGAGAACAACAGTGTCCGGCCCAGGTTCATCAGGTGGACGAGTGTTCGCATAGTCGGAACAGTGTGCTAGACAGTAGCACGTAGAGTGGCTTTGTTCTGCAGCCTGGTCAAGTCACTCCGGCCTCGGCGGCCAACCAAGGGAGACGCGGTGCAGCTCGGCGTCGGCGATACGGCGCTCGCCGGGAAACCCCGGCGCGACGGGCTGCGCTGCTCCGGGGAGGTCGACCCGACGGTGCGGGTCACGCCGGAAACAATTCTTCGGGAGGTGTCCTGATGGACTTCTTGGTACGGATCGAGACCAGCCGGGTGAGTGCGTTGCCCGCCGAGGAGTATCGCGATCTGCTGGCACGCGAGTGGGCGCGAGGGCAGGAGCTGCACGCTCAGGGCATCCTGCGCACGCTCTGGCGCGTGCCCGGGTACCAGGGAAACGTCGGCCTGTGGTCCGCCCGCGATGCCGACGAGCTGGCGGAGGCGTTGCAGAGCCTGCCGATCTGGCCGTTGGTCACCGCGGAGGTGACCCCGCTGGCGACACATCCCCTGATGACCCGCATCGGGCAGGCGTGAGGCTCCGGTGCGGGCTCCCCTTCGGCCGGAAGCTGCTTGTGCGCAAGACTTCCCGGACGAATGGCGGTACCCAGTTCGTGTCGAGCGCGATCCTGCCTTGGGTGCGGGCGATGCCGAAGAGCCTGCTCGGCAACGACTTCCGCACCGAAGACACCCGCACCGGCCGGTCGGTCTGCCCGGGACCGGGCACTGTCCGGGCACCGACGGTCATCCGCGCTCCTGCCGCGCCGGGAGGTCGGGCCTGCTTCACGCAGGTCGCACGAGTGCTGCCCATTCACCGCCTTGGTCTCACCATCGGGATATCCAAGGACAAACGATGAGAGACCGCTTGCCCGTGTGCCCGGCGGGTGTCAAGGCGGGGGAACTGCCGGCAGGTCCTCGATCTCAGTGGGGTGCGGGCCGAAGTGTTGTACCGTCCGTCGGATGACACCTCGCC
This sequence comes from Amycolatopsis ultiminotia, assembly GCF_039536925.1. NCBI lineage: Bacteria > Bacillati > Actinomycetota > Actinomycetes > Pseudonocardiales > Pseudonocardiaceae > Amycolatopsis > Amycolatopsis ultiminotia. The sequence goes on from NZ_BAAAZN010000018.1 coordinate 162,117, forward strand.
ACGGTGGCCGCGTCGGTGCGCAGCAGGCGGAGGCTTGGCGGGTCGATCTTTTCGGCCTGCTCACCCCTGCTGCGCAGGAGGACTTCGTCGCGCGCTCGGTCAGCCGGGTGGTACCGGCCGGGGCCCGCCTCTACACCCAGGAGGACCGGCATCGGGTGATGTACCGGATCGTCGACGGGCGGGTGTGGCTGTCGTATTCGCGGCCGGACGGCAAGGAGCTGCGCTACGGCCTGGTCGGTCCCGGTGAGTGTCTCGGGATCAGCTCGCTGGTCGACGGCCGTGGCCTGCCCCAGAGCGCGACGGCCCGCACGGAGGTCACGGTGCAGGTCCTCAACTGGGACGCCTTCGCGCAGCTGCGTCGCAAACATTCCTGTGTGGACGATGCGATCATGGGGTCGATGCTGCGCGACATCAGAATCCTGATCGGTTTCCTGGCCGAGGCCTCACTCGATGGGCTGCCCGCGCGCGTCGCCCGGCGGATGCTCCTGCTCTCGGCCCCCGACCGCGACGGCGTGCTTGCCGTCGACCTGCCGCAGGCCGAGCTCGCCGCCGTGTTCGGGGTGTCCCGGCAAAGCCTCAACAAGGTGCTGAAGGGTTTCGAGGCCCAGGGGCTGGTCCGGCTGTCGTACGGCGTGATCCGGCTGGCCGACCCCCCGGGGTTGCGGGCACTGGCGGGTTCGGCCGAACTGTCGTGATGTTGACAGTCTGCGGCTCGCGGCACACTTAGCGTCCTGGACATCGTCGCGAGGATGGGACGTCGTTCCTCGTCGGCGCTCCGCCCGCGAGGAGTTGCGCATGTCCGCTGTCACCCCACGCCGTCGTCTGGTCGGTGGTTTCGTCGGCACGTTCGTCGAATGGTACGACTTTCTCGTCTACGGCCTGTCGGCCCCGATCCTTGCCGTGTACTTCTTCCCGGGGTCCAGCCCCGTGGCGGCGCTGCTCGGCACTTTCGCCGTGTACGCCGTCTCGTTCCTGGTCCGTCCGCTCGGCGGGCTCGTCTTCGGCGCGATGGGTGACCGCCGTGGCCGGATCCGGGTGCTCGCCGTGACGGTCCTGCTCATGGGGGCGTCGACGATGGTGATCGGTCTGCTGCCCACTTACCAGTCGATCGGCATCGGGGCACCGGCGCTGCTCCTGCTCTGCCGGATCGCACAGGGATTCTCCGCCGGAGGGGAGACGAGCGGCGGCCTCAGCTACATCCTCGAGTCCGCGCCCACCGACCGCCGCGCGCGGTGGATCGGGGTCGCCGTGGCGATGTCGTGGCTGCCTTCGGTGCTGGCGTCGCTGCTGATTCTCGGTCTGCGCGGCGGGCTGGGGAACGCGGCGTACCTCGATTGGGCGTGGCGGGTGCCGTTCCTGCTCGGTGGCCTGTTCGCGTTGATCGGGCTCTGGCTGCGCAGCACGCTCGACGATCCCGAGGAGTACGTGGAGGCCACGCGTGAGCAACGCGCGGCCCATCCCGTTCGCCAGGCCCTGCGTTCGGATCGGCGCGCGATCGTGACCGTCACGCTGCTGGTCGCGGTGCAGGCCGTCGGTGCCTACCTGTTGCTCAGCTACTTCTACACCTACCTGACCACGGTGGCGCAGCTGTCGGTGACCGCGGCGCTGCTCACCAACGCGGCGGCGATCGTGGTGATGGCACTGCTGATGCTGCCGTTCGGCTGGATCGCGGACCGGTTCGGCCGCAAGCCGGTGATGTTCGCCGGTGTCGGCTGGCTGCTGCTCGGCGTCTGGCCCGCGTTCGCCTTGGCCGGTACGGGCGGGATCGTGGGGGCGCTCACGGGGCAGCTGGTGCTCGCGGTGGGCGTCGCGCTGTTCGCCTCCGGCGGGTTCGTGACGATGGTCGAGCTGTTCTCCACCGCTGTCCGGGTCACCGGTCACTCCATCGGTTACAACGTCGGGTACGCGGTTTTCGGTGGCACAGCGCCACTCGTCGCGGCCGCCCTGATCAGCGCGACGGGCTCGTCCAGTGCCCCGGCGTGCTACGTCATGGCGATCGCCGTGGTGGGCCTGATCGTCGTGTTCCGCACCCCGGAGACCCGCGGTGCCCGGCTTCGCGACGCCGGCACCGAATCCTCCGTCGCGAGCTCCGGTGAACTGTCGCCGCTTTGACAGTGTTGGAGCGGCAGCTGCTTCTACCGTCGAGTCATCGGTCGCGCACGACCGGAAAAGCCCAGCGGAAGGTGTGTCAATGACGCGCATTCATCTGCACGGATTCAAGATCGCCGGGGTCGGCCACACAGCCGTCGGCAGCTGGCGGAACCCGGACAACCAGGAATACCGCTACACCGATCTCGACTACTGGATCGAGACGGCGCGCACCCTCGAGGCCGGCCTGTTCGACAGTCTGTTCCTGGCCGACTTCCCCGGGATCAACGACGTTTACCAGGGCAGCGCGGACACCAGCATCCGCGAGGCGATCGCGCTGCCGATCAACGACCCGATGATGGCGATCTCCGCGATGGCCGCGGTGACCGAACACCTCGGCTTCGCCGTGACGGCCTCCACGACCTACGCGCAGCCGTATTCCTTCGCCCGCACGATGGCCACCCTCGACCACCTCACCAAGGGCCGGGTCGGCTGGAACGTGGTCACCTCGGCGACCGCCAGTGCGGCCCGCAACCTCGGCCGCGACGCACAGGTCCCGCACGACGAGCGTTACGCGATCGCGGAGGAGTTCCTGGAGGCCTGTTATGCGCTGTGGGAGGGCAGCTGGGAGGACGACGCCGTGATCCGTGACCCCGCGATCGGGTATGCCGACCCGGCGAAGGTCCATCCGGCTGCGCACAAGGGAAAGTACTTCGCCGTACCGGACCGGTTCCTGTGTGAGCCCTCGCCACAACGCACGCCGGCCCTGTTCCAGGCCGGTGCTTCGGCCGCGGGGAAGGAGTTCGCCGCGAAACACGCGGAGGCCGTTTTCCTGGTCGAGACCGATCCACGCCGCATGCGGTCCACTGTGGACGACATCAGGGCGCGGACCGGCCGGGACCTCACCTTCATCGCCGGGGTGTCCGTGGTCGTCGCGCCGACCGACGCCGAGGCGCAGCGGAAGTTCGAGGACCAGGTCCGGTTCGTGAGTGCCGAGGGCACACTGGCCAGGCAGTCCGCACTGATGCAGCTCGACTTCGGGGCGGCGGACATCGACGCCCCGCTGGAGTACGTGCAGACCGACGGCATCCGGTCCTTCCTGGAGCGCTTCACCATCGGCGATCCCGACCGCGTGTGGACCCCGAGGCAGGTCGCGGAGAAGATGGCGCGCTCGCTCGGGGCGATCACTGTCGTCGGTTCGCCGGAGACGGTGGCGGACAAGCTCGAAGAGATCATGGAGATCGGCGGGATCGACGGCTTCAACATCTACGACTACGCGCCGTTGCACACCTTCCCGGACTTCGTCGAGATGGTGGTGCCGGAGCTGCAGCGCCGTGGCCGGGTACCGGCCGCGTATCCGGCGGCGACCCTGCGTGAGAACGTCGCCGGTGGCGGACCGCGCCTGCCGGCGGGGCATCCCGGCGCGGAATTCCGCGCGCGGGCCACGGTCTCCCGATGACCGCGGTGAGCGAGCCGCCGAGTATCCCCGGTTTCCGTCCCGACGTGCGCGACCCCGGCTGGGACGTCGGGGACGGCGGCTGGGACACCCACGCTCACGTCTTCGGCCCCGCCGCCGATTTCCCTTACGCCGCAGGACGTACGTACACCCCGCCGGACTCCACCCCAGCGGATTACCTGCGGACGCTCGACGCGCTCGGGCTCAGCCACGGCGTACTGGTACAGCCCAGCTGCTACGGCACCGACAACAGCCGGTTGCTTGCCGCACTTGCGGCGCACCCGGCCCGGTTCCGTGGTGTCGTCGATCTCGACCTGCTCGCCACCGCCGAGGAGGATCTGCGTGGCCTGGCCGGGGTCTGCGGGTTACGGCTGCGCTGGCCGCAGACCGCCGACCGGATCGGTGAGATCCTGCCGCGGCTGCGCACCTTGGGCTGGCATGCCGACGTGTTGCTCGACCACAGCGACTCGGCGCCCGCGCTGATCGACGCCGTCGCCGGATCCGGAGTTCGGGTCGTGGTCGAGGCGATGGGCAGTCCACGGGCCGGTGACACTGTGTCGGGCCGCGGGTTCAGCGCGCTGCGGGAGTGGCTTTCCGCGGGGGAGGGCTGGGTGAAACTTTCGCATCCCTACGCCATCGACGGGCTAGGGCCCGGCCCCTACCCCCACGCCGGGCGGTTCGCCGGCGCCCTCGTCGAGACCGCCCCGGATCGCTGCGTGTGGGGCTCCGACTGGCCGCACCCGATGAAGGAGGGCCCCGTACCCGAGGACGGCGGGCTTCTCGGCCTGCTCGTGCAGTGGGCCGGTGGCGCGGCGGCCGCCCGCTCGATCCTCACCACCAATCCTCTTTCCCTGTACTGAAGGTGATGATGTCAATGTCGACAGCTCCGAAACCCGTGATCGTCGTGTCCGCGCCGATCCACGAGCGCGGCATCGAGCTGCTGCGCCCGGCCTTCGAGGTGCGCGAGGTGCACCACGGCGTCGCCACGGAGGCCGAAATGGCCGAGGCCCTCGCCGACGCCGACGCGATGGTGCTCCGGTCCGTGCCGTTACCGGGTGCCCTGCTTCGCCGCTGCCCGAAGCTGAAGGTGATCGCGAAGCACGGGGCCGGACTTGACTCCGTGGACCTCGAGACCGCCACCGAGCTGGGCATCGTGGTAGCCACCAGCGGGAACGCGAACTCGACCAGCGTCGCCGAGCACGCCTTGACCCTCATGCTCGCTGTCCTGCGCCGGGTCCCCGAGCTCGACGCGGCGGTCCGCGCGGGTGGTTACCGCGAGCGTGAGCGGATGACCGCGTTCCCGGATCTGTTCGGCGCGACCGTCGGGATCGTCGGTTACGGCAACATCGGCCGGGACGTCGCGCAGCTGCTCACAGGTTTCCGGTGCACGGTCCTGGCGTACGACCCGGTTCAGGCGGAGACGCCCGGTGCGGAGAAGGTCGAGCTGGACGAACTGCTGGCGCGCTCGGACATCGTCACGTTGCACCTGCCGCTCACCGAGGGCACCCGGCACCTGATCGGCGCCGCCGAACTGGAGCGGATGAAGCCGGGCGCGATCCTGATCAACACCTCGCGCGGCGGCACCGTCGACGAGGGGGCACTGACCAAGGCACTCGCGACGGCCACGATCCGCGCCGCCGGGCTCGACGTCTTCGAGCAGGAACCGCCGGACGTGTCCGCCCCGCTGTTCGCCGCCCCGAACGTCGTGCTCTCCCCGCACTGTGGCGGTGGCACCGAGCTGGCCCGGGTGCGGTCGGCCGTCGAGGCCGCCGAAGCCGCACTGGCGGTGCTGCGCGGCGAACGGCCGCGGTACTTGTTCAACCCCGAGGTTCTCGGGCACGCACGGGCGGAGCTGTCATGACTGTGTATCTGAAGATTCCCGCTGCCGACCCCGAATCGCTCGCCGCCGTCGAGGCGTGCAGCGTGGCCGATCTGCACGAGGCGCTGGGATCGCTGCTCGGGTTCGACCGCGGCCGCGCGGCGCTGCTGGACCCGGCGATCAAGCCGCTCCTGCGGGGCACGCGGATCTCGGGCCAGGCCGTGACCGTGCGGAGCAGCCCGGACGACGGCCTGCTCGCCCACCGCGCGATCCAGCTGCTCGGGCCGGGACAGCTCCTCGTCGGGGTGAATGGCGGGCACGGAGCCGCGGCGATGTTCGCCGAACTCACCGCGCTGGCCGCACGTGCCAACGGCGCCGTCGGCGTGGTGGTCGACGGGCCGATCCGCGACTCGGATGCGTTGGCGGAGATGGCTTTCCCGGTCTGGTCTCGCGGCATCTACGCGGGGCACACCGACAAGGCGGGGCCGGGTGCGGTGAACGTGCCGGTCGTCTGCGGTGGCGTTCTGGTGGAGCCCGGCGACGTGATCGTGGCCGACGGCGACGGGGTGATCAGCCTCCCGCTCGACATCCTCCCGGAGGTGGTCCGCGCCGCCCGTGCCCGGGTGGAGCGCGAGCACGGCATCCGCGCGGCGATCGACCGTGGCGAACAGCTCTTCGACATCCTGCGCCTGGGAGAGGCCCTCGCGGCAGCCGGTGTGGAGCAGCACGACCGGGTCTGGAAGGACTGAACCACCGTGACGTCGTCGACCGTCTTGACCGATCGTTACCTGCTCGGCACGGGCACCGTGCACCTCACCGGGGTACAGGCGCTGGCCCGGCTGCCGCTCGACGTCCGGCGGGCCGATCGCCGGGCGGGCCGGGACACCGGGGTGTTCGTCTCCGGGTACGAGGGTTCGCCGCTGGCGGGCTACGACCTGGAGCTGGCCCGGCAGCGTGCCCTGCTCGACGAGGAGGAGATCGTCTTCCGGCCCGCGGTGAACGAGGAACTGGCCGCCACCGCCGTCGCCGGCACCCAGCTCGCCGCGACCCGGGACGAGCGGACGGTCTCCGGCGTCGCCGGGTTCTGGTACGGCAAGACCCCCGGCCTCGACCGCGCCGCGGACGCGCTGCGGCACGCCAACCTGATGGGCACGCACCCCGAGGGCGGCGCGGTCGTGCTGGTCGGCGACGACCCGGGGGCGAAGTCGTCCACCGTGCCCGGTACCTCCGAACGGCTGCTCGCCGACCTCGGGATGCCGGTGCTCAGCCCGGCCGATCCGCAGGAGGTCCTCGACCTCGGCCTGCACGCGGTGGCGATGTCGCGGGCGTCGGGGTTGTGGACCGCGCTGAAGATCGCCACCCAGGTCGCCGACGGGGCCGGGCTGGTCCGGGTCGACCCGGACCGGGTGTCCCCGGTCCTGCCGGACGGCGGATTCCGGCACACCGTCACCGCCCAGTTCGCCCAGCCTGTGCTCGGGCGGCTGGAGGAGTCGCAGTCCGGGATCCGGCTCGAGACCGCACTGCGGTACGCGCGGCTCAACGAGCTCAACCGCATCACCGCGGCGGGGCCGCGGGCGCGGATCGGGATCGTCTGCGCCGGGGCCACTGCGCTCGCCGTCGACCAGGCGCTCGACGCACTCGGCGTGGCCGGCGACGACCGGATCCGGGTGCTGCGCCTCGGCCTGGTCCACCCGGTCGAACCGACGATCCTGGCGGAGTTCGCCGAGGGCCTCGACGAGATCGTGGTCGTCGAGGAAAAGCGGCCGATGATCGAGACGGCGGTGAAGGAACTGCTGTACGGCCGGCCCGGCGCACCACGGGTCTCGGGCAAGAAGGACCCGGACGGGCGGGCGCTGCTCTCGCACTCCGGCGAGCTGGGCGCCGACGCCATCGCCACCGGGCTCGGCCGCAGGCTCGGCGAATTCCTGCCGGTCACGACTGCTCCGGTCGCGTCCCGGATCGAGCTCCCGATGGTCACGCGCACGCCCTACTTCTGTTCCGGCTGCCCGCACAACAGCTCCACGAAGGTCCCCGACGGCACCCTCGTCGGCGGTGGCATCGGCTGCCACGCGATGGTGCTGTTCATGGACCCGGCCCAGGTCGGGGACGTCACCGGGCTGACGCAGATGGGCGGTGAGGGGGCGCAGTGGATCGGCATGGCGCCGTTCCTGAGCACCGGTCACCTGGTGCAGAACCTCGGTGACGGCACCTTCCACCATTCCGGCAGCCTGGCGATCCGGGCGGCGGTGGCGGCGGGCGTGTCGATCACCTACAAGCTGCTGCACAATTCCGCGGTCGCGATGACCGGCGGCCAGCAGCCCGAGGGCCGGATGGGGCTACCCGAGCTGACCCGCTGGCTGCAGGCGGAGGGCGTCGCGAAGATCGTGGTGACGACCGAGGATCCGAGCCGGTTCCGCCGGATCCGGCTGGCCCGCGGGGTCAAGGTGCGCCACCGTGACCGGCTCGTCGAGACGCAGCGCGAACTCGCCGAGGTGCCGGGCGTGACGGTGCTGATCCACGACCAGGAGTGCGCGACCGAGGTGCGCCGCAAGCGCAAGCGCGGGCAACTCAAGGCGCCGCTCGACAAGGTGCTGATCAACGAGCGGGTCTGCGAGGGCTGCGGCGACTGCGGGGCGAAGTCCAACTGCCTGTCCGTGCAGCCGGTCGAGACGGAGTTCGGCCGCAAGACCCGGATCGACCAGCCCTCGTGCAACAGCGACCTCTCCTGCCTCGATGGCGACTGCCCGTCGTTTCTCACTGTGCGCCAAGGGAAAGCGGCGAAGAAGGCGCTGCCGGCGGATCCCGGCCCGCTGCCGGAGCCGGTGCCGGCCGGGCGCACCGACCGGCATGTGCTGCGGATCGCCGGGGTCGGCGGGTCCGGGGTCGTCACGCTGTCGCAGATCATCGGGGTCGCCGGGATGCTCGCCGGCCGCGAGGTCAAGACGCTCGACCAGACCGGGCTCGCGCAGAAGGGCGGCGCGGTCATCGCGGACGTCGCGCTCAGCGTCGGGCCGTGGGAGCGCGCGCCGAAAGCGGCGCAGGGCGAGGTGGACTGTTACCTCGGCGCGGACATCCTGGTCGCGGCCGACCCGGCGCACCTCGCCGCCGTGTCACGCGAGCGGACGGTGGCCCTGGTGTCCACCGCCGAGGTGCCGACCGGCCGGATGGTCTCGGACGTCGCGGCCGCTTTCCCGCCGATCGGCGAGCTGACCGACCGGATCGCGGGTGCGACCCGGGACGCGGTGTTCGTCGACGCCCGGCGGCGCAGCCGTGAGCTGTTCGGCGACGACCAGTACGCCAACCTTTATCTCGCCGGCATGGCCGTGCAGCGGGGCGCGCTCCCACTCCCGCCGGAAGCGCTCGAGGAGGCCATCAGCGTCAACGGCGTTGCGGTACAGGCCAATCTGCTCGCGTTCCGGCTCGGCCGGGCCGACGCCGCCGAGCCGCCCGCCGAGCCGTCCGGCGAACTGCCCGCCGAGCCGGGCGCGGAGATCCGCGAACTGCTCGGGCTGGTGGGTGCGCCCGCCGGGTCCGAGCTGGATCGGCTGCTCCGCATCCGCGTGCCGGATCTCGTCGCCTACCAGAATCTGCGCTACGCGCGCCGGTACGTGGAGCAGGTCGCCAGGGTCCACCGGGCCGAGGACGAGCGGGTCCCCGGTTCGTCCGAGCTGACCGAGGCCGTGGCACACCACCTGCACCGGCTGATGGCCTACAAGGACGAGTACGAGGTCGCGCGGCTGGCACTGGACCCCGCCGTGGATGCGGACGTCCGGGAACGGTTCGGTGCGGGCGCGAGGGTGTCCTTCCGGTTGCACCCGCCGGTCCTGCGGGCCATGGGCCTGCGCCGCAAGATCAGTCTCGGACCGTGGTTCCGGCCGGTGTTCCGGCTGCTGACGGTGCTGCGCCGGCTCCGCGGGACCCCGTTCGACCCGTTCGGCCCGGCCAGGGTGCGGCGGCTCGAACGCGACCTCGTGCGGGAGTACGAGCAGGTGGTGGCGGAGCTGGCCGAGCGGGTCGACCCGGGCAGCCACGCACTGGCGGTGCGGATCGCCGGCCTGCCCGACACCGTCCGGGGGTACGAGGACATCAAGGTGCGGAACGCGGCCGCCTACCGGGGCGAGCTCGCCGAGTTGCGCGCGCGGCTGAGCGCGACCACGGAGCAGGGCAGCTGACCGGCCCGCACACCAACCCGGTTCAAGAGGAGAAGAGCTCATGCGAACCACCGATTTCGACCACCGAACGGCCGCTGAGCACCCCGCGGCAGCGGCAGTTCCCGGCTTGGCCGACCGGTTCCGCGACGTGATGGCCGCGGTACCGTCCCCGGTCGCGGTGATCACCGCGATGGCGGACCGCGTGCCGCACGGCACCACGGTCAGCGCGTTCGCGTCGCTGTCGATGACCCCGCCGATGGTGGTCATCTGCCTCGACCACGGCTCCGAGCTGCTGGCCATGGTGCGTACCACCGGCCACTTCGGGGTCAACGTCCTCGGCGCCGGTCAGTCGGATCTGGCACTGACGTTCTCCCGCAAAGGGGGCGCCGCGAAGTTCGACGGGGTCGGCTGGACCGCCGACCACGGCCTGCCCCGCCTCGGCGGTTCCGGCTGGCTCGCCTGCCGTACCGGCGAACTGGTCGAAGGCGGTGACCACCTTCTCGTACCGGGCCGGGTCCTGGCCGCCGATGCACTGAAGGGCGATCCGCTGGTCTATTCCGGTCGCGTTTTCGGCACTCACCGTGCGTTGCGGAATCCGGTCTGATTTCTCCCGACGAACAGAAATGGTGACGATCGACATGGATTTGGGAATCGCCGGACGTCGCGCTCTGGTCAGCGGTGCCACACAGGGAATCGGGCGCGGGGTGGTGGACGCGCTGGCGGGCGAAGGGGTGGACCTGTTCCTCATCGCGCGCGGCTCCGAGCTGCTCGCCCGGACCGCCGAGGAAATCGAGGCGCGGTACGACGTTCGCTGCCGATGGCACTCCGCGGACTTCGGCGTGCCGGGCCAACCGGCAGCGGCCGCCGAGGCGGCGATCGCCGGGTTCGGGGGAATCGACATCGTGGTGAACAACGCCGGCCGGTCGATGCCCGCCTCGCTCGAGAGCACCACCGAAGAATGGCACGCGAGCAGCCAGCTCAATTTCCTCAGCCACGTCGAGGTCACCCGAACGGTGCTTCCCGGGATGCGCGAGCGCGGGTGGGGAAGGATCATCAACGTCACCGGCGCCGCCTACCGTGCCCCGCAGCAGTTCAACATGGGCACGATCGCGAAGTACGGGCTCGTCAACGTGGCGAAGATGACTGCCAGGGAGGTCGCGAGGACCGGGGTCACGGTCAACACCGTGACCGTGGGGCTCATCGAGTCCCACCAGATCAACGAAAGCCAATTCCCCGACGAACGGCAGCGCCGTGCCATCGCGGACGAATTCATCCCGGCGGGCCGGTTCGGCACCCCCGCCGAGGTCGCTGCCGCCGCGCTTTTCCTGGCCTCCGAACAAGCGGGTTACGTCACCGGCAGCACCGTGACCGTCGACGGCGGCGCGGACCCCACGCTGCTGTGAAGGTGCAGATAATTGCCCAAAGGGCAAAGTTGCACACTGCGCAAGTTCTGTTAGTCTCGGGGTATGGCGAGCGGACTACGGGAGCGGAAGCGTCGCGAACTGCGTGACCAGCTGAGCCTGACCACGGTGCTGCTGGCGAAGGAACACGGCTTGGCCAACGTCCGGGTGGAGGACATCGTCGAGCGGGTCGGGGTGTCCCGCCGGACGTTCAGCAACTACTTCGCCAGCAAGGAAGAAGCCATCGCCGACCGGCACGTCCAGCGGACGCGCAAGGCGGCGCAGGCCCTGCTCGAACGGCCCGCGGGCGAACCGTTGTGGGACGCGATCACGGCAGTCGTCGTCGAGCCGTACTCGGAGCGCCTCGAGGTCACCGCCGCGCAGCCGAGGGAAGAACAGGACAGCCTCGCCGCCGTCCTCAGCGAACCGGACATGCAGGACGCCACTGCTCGCGGATCGCGGGTGGCGACCGAGGAACTTGCCAAGGCGATCGCGCAGCGGCTGGGCGTGGACGGCACCGCGGACATCCTTCCGCGACTGGTCGCCAACGCCGCTCTGAGCACACAACTGGCGACGGTGGACTTCTGGCTCCGGGCCGAACCGGCCGTCGAACTGTTTCCGCTGTTGCGTGCGGCGTTTGCCCGGCTGGGTGCCGGATTCGACGATCTCCGCGCACAAACGCTTTTCCCGGGCCGTGAAAGGAAACACTCGTGATGTTCGATGCGATCGTCGTCGGTGGTGGGCCGGTCGGTCTTTTCCTCGCCTGCGAACTCAAGCTCGCCGGCATCGACCCGGTGGTCCTGGAGCGGCTGCCCGGCGCGAACCAGGCGGACAAGGCGCACGGGCTCACCGGGCAGGTGGTGCGCCTGTTGGACCACCGCGGCCTGTTCGAGCGCACCGGCGGAACGGGAGCGCCCGTACCTGTCCCCGAGTTCTTCTTCGGGGCGATAACACTGCCGTTGCACGTCCTCGGTGCGGACAACTCCATGTACGCCCACCGTGTCGTTCAGCGTGACATCGAGCGCGCCTTCGGCGAGCGGGCGGCCGAGCTGGGAGTCGACGTGCGTCGCGGGTACGACGTGCGGGCCTTCAGCCAGGCGGAGGACCACGTCGAGGTCGTCGCGTCGGACGAGGCAGGTGCCGAGACGACGTTCAGCGCCAGGTTCGTCGTCGGCTGCGACGGCGCGCACAGTGTCGTCCGCAAGCAGTCCGGCATCGGGTTCCACGGAATCACCGACGGACGCGTCGTCGACCGGTCGATGCTCATCGGTGCGCACGAGGGGCTGCGGCCCGCCCCGGACGGGCGAGTCGCGATCGACGGGTTCGGTGAGATCGAGGCGAACTTCCACCGCACCGAACGAGGTGTTCTCACCATCTCCTTCTCCGATTCCGAGCACGCGTTCCTGCACACGATCGAATGGGAGGACCACCCCGCCGGGAACTTCCCCGGCCCCGGCAAACCGATGACGATCGAGGAAATGGAAGACAGCGTCGAACGGGTCCTCGGCGTGCGGGTTCCCCTGGTCCCGCCCCCGGCCGGTTCCCCGGCGCTGCTGCGCCGCCTGTGCGGCCGGAACACCCGGCTGGCGGAGCATTACCGCGATCGGCGGGTGTTCATCGCAGGCGACGCCGCGCATGTGCACGCCGCCGCGGGCGGGCCCGGCCTGAACCTCGCGTTGCAGGACGCCGCGAACCTGGCCTGGAAGCTCGCGGCCGAGGTGCACGGCTGGGCCCCGAAGGGATTGCTGGACACCTACGAGACCGAACGCCGCGCGATCGGGCAGCGGGTGTTCATGCAGACCCAGTCCCAGACCGCGCTGATGGCACCGGGTGCCGACGTGACCGCCCTCCGGCAGTTGTTCACGGAATTGCTGACCCGCAAGGAAAACGTCCAGCAGATCGCCGACCTGATGGCCGGGGCGGACGTGCGGTACGACATGGGGGAGGAGCACCCCGCCGCGCCCACCGGGTGGTTCGTCCCGATCCTGGACGTGCTGACCGAGGACGGGCGTGCGCACCGCCTCGCCGAACTCCTGCACGACGCGCGCCCCCTGCTGCTGGACCTCACCGGCGGCACCGAGCTCGCCGATGCCGTGGCACCGTGGGCCGATCGGGTGGCCAGGGTCTCCGCGAAAGCCGAAGAAGCTCCGGCAGGCGCGCTGCTCATCCGTCCCGACGGTTACGTCGCCTGGGCAGGCACCGACCAGCACGCGCTCCGCTCGGCGCTGAACCGGTGGTTCGGCTCGGCCGGCTGAACCGCACGACGCGAACGAAGAGGCAACCATGAGTGAGAAACCGTTTCGTTTCGGAGTCACCATGTTCGTGCCGTCGTCGCGGGCCGAGTGGATGGCGAAATGCCGCCGGGCCGAAAAGCTCGGCTACGACGTCATCGGGGTCGCCGACCACCTCGGCCTTGCTCCGCCGTTCCCGGCGATGGTGCTCGCGGCGGAGGCGACCGAACGAGTACGACTGACGACCTTCGTGCTCAACGCCGCGTTCTACCACCCGACGCTGCTCGCCCGGGAGGTCGCCGGAACCGACCGGTTCACCGATGGCCGGATCGAGATCGGCCTCGGCGGCGGGTACCTGAAGGCGGAGTTCGAAGCCGCCGGCATCCCCTGGGAAACCGCCGGGCGCCGGGTCGACCAGCTGGAGCGCACTGTCGCCGAACTCGAGCGGTGTTACGCCGATCCCGGCCAGGAGCCCCGGCCCGCGCAGCGGTCCGGCCCGCCGCTGCTGATCGCCGGTCGCGGTGACCGGGTACTCACACTCGCGGCCGGGCACGCCGACATCGTCGGTTTCAGCGGTACCGTGCACGGCAACACGGGCTGTCGGCCGGGTCTCGCCGATGCCGGCGCGATCGCAGAGCGGGTCGAGTTCGTCCGCGGGAAGCTCGGGAACCGAGCCGACGACGTGGAGTTCAACATCTCCGTCTATCACCTGGTGATCACCGATGATCGAGAAACCGCGTTGGTCAAGGCACAGGAAGAGCTTCCGGATCTGACCGTCGCCCAAATCGCCGAACTGCCCACGGCGTATTTCGGCACTGCCGCGGAAATCGCCGACAGGTTGCGGGAGAACCGCAGGCGCTTTGGGTTCGGCTACGTGACCGTGAACGAGCTGGAGCTCGAAGCGTTCGCCCCGGTTATCGCATTGCTGCGCTGAGGGCGAACGAAACCGGTGTGGCACCTGGCGACGTGCGGTCGTGGTGCGGGTCCGGCCACCCGGCGAACTGTCGGCTATTTGACAGTGGCCGGGCCGGGTGACCGAGCACCATGTGTCGGGAAGCAGTCGGTCGGCGGAACAACCGGAGGACAGTGTGGACCTCGATGAACGACTTCTGACCTTGCTGGCCAAACAAGAGATCTACGAGCTGATGTGCCGATACTGCCGCGGTGTCGACCGCATGGACAAGGAGCTGACGCTCTCCTGTTTCTGGCCGGGCGCCGTCGACGTGCACATCGGCAGGCACGGCAGGCTCCACACCGGTACCGCCGAGGAGTTCTTCGACCAGGAATGGGCCGGGTTCGGTGATTTCACCGCTTCGCAGCACCACCTCTGCAACATGCTCATCGAGGTCGACGGGGATCGAGCGGTGGCGGAGACTTACCAGTTCTCCTTCTACTGGCGCGAACCCGGTGACGACCCGGAACTGAACTGGCTGAACTCGAACCGCTACCACGATGTGTTCGAACGTCGAAACGGGCAGTGGAGAATCCTCCGCCGCGACTTCCTCCGCAACTTCTCCCTCCCGATCAGCCCGGTCGATTTCCCGACGCCGGAGAACAACTGGCCGGCCCTCTCGCAGAGCCGGGACGACCTGGCCTATCGGACCGTCGCCGACGTCGGCTGATCGCCGGCGTCGAAGGCACCGAACGCGGCGACCGACGCAAGCTTGCCGACCGCCTCGGTGCGCAGGTCGTCGCTCGGCCTGAGGCGACAACGAGGCGCCGACGCCGGCATTCGCGGAGTGCGTCGCACTGGCCGCGCGGCTGGAGGGGCCGGTCGCGTGTCCTGCCAGCAGCTGCGCGGTTCGGCTGGCCGCCGCAGCGGCCTCGTGAACTCGCTATTCAGTCGTGGTCGAGGACGGTTTCGGCGATGAGCCGGTCGACCTCGGTCGACTGCGGGTAGCCGGGACCGGCTGTGCGCTCAGTGCTGACGAGGACGTCGACGAGGCCGTCGGCCAAGTCGGTGATCGTGGTCATCGGCGTGTTGATGGCGAGGCTGTGCTGGACCGAGACGAGACCGTGGAGTCCGGTCCACAGGGTGTGTGCGGCTTGGTGCAAGGGGAGTGCGAGCGGATAGCCTTCGTCGGCGCACCGGGCCAGCGCGCGGCGCAGTCCGCGGGAGACCAGCCGCGAGGGGTGGTGCCCGATCCGTGCCGGATCGGCGGTGGGCTGGCGGACCTCGTACATCAGCCGGTAGTGCCCGGCGTTTTCGTGCGCGAACCGGCAGTAGGCGGCGACCTGTGCCCGGAGCCGTTCGCGCGCCCCGGCGGCGGCCGCCTGCTGGTCGGCGGCGCGCATCTGCTGAGCGAGCTGCTCGTACTTGTCGGTCAGCGCCGCCCAGACGAGTTCGGCCTTGTCGGCGAAATGCAGGTAGATACTCGGCGCAGCGACGCCGACCTCCTTGGCCACCGCGCGCATGGTCAGTCTTTCGTCGCTGCCCCAGTCGTCGAGCAGGCGGTTGACCGCGTCGAGCACTTCGGCGCGTAGCCGCTCGCCCTGCCCCCGTCGGCTGCGGGGCCGCCCGGACCCGGTCGAAGACCTGCCTTTCACCACCGGTTCACGATAAACGCCGTGGTGGCGGCGCCCCGGCACCGCCACCCCGACGCGTCGGTCGTCACCAGGTGACGAGCATCTTGCGGACCCCGTAGTTGGTGCCGTAGGTGTCCATTTCGACGTCTTCGAGCGGGGTGGCCAGGCGTAGGCGGGGAAAGCGCTCGAACAGGCGGGGCAGGATCGTCTTGAGTTCGGCGCGGGCCACGTTCTGGCCGAGGCACTGGTGCACGCCGTAGCCGAAGGCGAGATGGCGGGTCCTCGCCCGTTCGAAGTCCGGCGTATCGGGGTTGTCGAACGCGCGCGGGTCGCGGTTGGCGGCGGGCATCGCGACGACCACGAGGTCACCCTTGGTGATCTGCTGCCCGCCGATTTCCAGGTCTTCTTTCGCGGTCCGGCCGAGTCCGAACTGGACGATGGTGAGGTAGCGCAGCAGTTCCTCGACGGCAGGGCCGATGTTGTCCGGGTGCTCTTGCAGGTGCCGGCGTTGTTCGTCGTGGGTGAGCAGGGTCAGGGCGGACAGCCCGATCATCGCCATGGTGGTGTCGTGCCCGGCGAACAGCAGCAGCACGCCGATGCTGACGAGGTCCTTGTCGGTGAGGATCGAGCCGTCCTCCTGGCTGCTGCGGATGAGGTCGGCGAGCAGTCCGGACGACTGCGGGTCGGCCTTCTTCGCCGTGACGAGGCCGGTGATGTAGTTCTGCAGCCAGCGGGCGCCCTTTCCGCGTTCGGCGCGGGTCTTGCTCACGTCCATCATCACTTCGGTGGCGTGGTGGAATCCGTCGCGGTCGGCGTAGGGCACGCCGAGCAGTTCGCAGATCACCAGGCACGGGATCGGCAGCGCGAGGTGTTCGACGAGGTCGACCGGGGTGCCGTCGGCGCCGGCGCACTCGATGGCGGCGAGGTGTTCGTCCACGATCCGGTCGATGTAGGGCTGGAGCTTCTGCTGCACCGACTTCGGGCTGAACCGGCCTGCCAGCAGCCGCCGGTAGGCGCTGTGGTCGGGCTCGTCCATGAACACGAACGTCGGGTCGATCTCCTCGCCGGACTCGTCCGAGCCGTGGTCGTCGTCCTCCTCGGGCGGCACGTCGTGGCGCGGACGGCGGGCGCTCATCCGCGGGTCGGAGAACACCTGGCTGCCCTCCTCGAACCGGGTCGCCAGCCAGCCGGTCCGGCCGCTCGGGAAACGCATCCGCACGATCGGCTGCTCGGCCCGCAACCGGTCGTACTCCACCGGCGGGTCCAGCAATCGCTGGCGCACCATCGGCATTTCGGGCAGTTCGACGGTCACTTGTGCTCCTTCTCGTCGTGCGCGTGCAGCGCTGCTTCGACTCCGTTGTGCACCTGGGTTCCATTGCCCCAGCCGACGTAGTACTGCAAATGCAGCACCGCTTCCCGTAGCTGTTCCGCGGTCAGGTCCCCGCCGGCGAGTGCGCCCTGGACCTGGATCCGGATCAGATCGGCCCGGCCCAGTGCGGCGGTCGCGCCGAGCACCAGCAGCCGACGGTCGCGCACCGACAGCCCGGGGCGGCTCCAGATCTCGCCGAAGAGGTGCTCGACGGTCTTCTCCAGCATCGGCGTGGTCTCCGCCGGCAGGCTTTTGCTGAAACCTTCGCCGTAGACCTGGTCCATCATCGCGCGGCCCCGTTCGCTGCTCACGCGTTCTCCCCTGCCGTGATCGCCAGCGTTTCTGCGCCGCACGCGCGGGCCACCTCGACCAGTGGCAACGTCACGTGCACGCGTCCGGCCAGGTCCTGTGCTGCCGCGAGATCCTTGTCCTGCAACCGTTTTACCTGTCCGGCGAGGGCTCGACTCGCCTCGCCCGCCAGCCGCATCCGCAGCCACGAGAACAATGTCGCGCCTTGGGGGTCCGCCTCCTCGACGACGGTAATCAGCTTGTTCGGGGCCACCCCGGCGGCTTCGGCCAGTGCGGCGGCCTCGTGTACGGCGCGCCACGTCCCGTAGGTGATGACGTTGCGAGCGATCTTGGCCGCCATCCCGGCACCCAGTGGTCCACAGTGGACGACCTGCTTGGCGAAGCCGGACAGTACCGGCATCGCCTTGGCCACCGCGGACTCGTCGCCGCCGAGGATTGCGACCATGCCGTTTTCGAAGGCTTTGTCTCCCGGCGTGACACCGCAGTCGAGCAGCTCGACGCCGTCCTTCGCGCACGACTCGGCCAGCTCGTGCACCACCGGAACCGCCACCGTCGACAGCAGCACCACAACCAGATCCGGATGCGCGCCCGCGAGCACTCCGTCCTTTCCGGACAGCACTTGCCTGGCCTGATCCGCGTCGACCACGGCGATCAGCACCACATCGCTGGCGCGCGCCACCTCGGCCGGCGACCCGAGCGGCTCCGGCACCCCGGCCAGCCCGTCCGCGGCCTCCGGCCGGATGTCGTAGACGGCGGGGGCCTGGCCGCTGCGGGCCAGGCTGACCGCAACTCCGCCGCCGATCATGCCCAGGCCGATCACCCCGGCCCTCGACTGTTCGCCGGGTACTGCACTCATGCCGGAACTCCCTTCTGCGTAACGACTTCGCCCCATGCCGTCCGCGCGACGACGTGTGCACGTGCGGACCGCACGGAGCGCACCATGCCGACGCCGACCGTGCTGCGCACGGCATTGTTCTTGCCGTACAACGCGACGAGCTTGCCGTCGGCCGTGCTGCCCTCGGTCACCGCGAACGTGTCGGCCCCCGTGGCAGGCCGTGGATCTGGACCTTGCGGTGGTACTGGCCCGACCAGCTGCCGGGGACCGAACCGGTCGACACCGGCATCTCGTGCGCGCGATGCAGCTCGATGGGCAGGCTGCCGAGCTCCGGACCCGGCACATCGGATAGTGGCGTGTCCAAACCGGACACCAGCGTGACCTCCGCGTCCGCCTCGCGCGCCACCGAAGCGACCTCCGTACCCAGGAATACTGGCCGGCCCGCAGCATCTGCCCTCGCCAATGGCGATGTGCACGGGATTCTCCCACCGTCGGACTCGTAGCCTAACTAAGTTCACTTAAGGTCAGGCTAAACCTGTGCCCACTTTCGGCAAGAGTCATCTGGTGTGGGATGGATCACGTCGGTCGGCGTGGTCCGCAAGGCCTCGTGACCGGCCGCGTGCCACTGCGCATTCCCAGGTCCGAAGAAGTCCGAGGGCGGGCCTGCCACGGCGCGAATGTCGACGCCTGCGACGATCGGTTCGGTCGCTGCATAGTGCCGAACGCAGCGGATGGTGGTGTTGATGCCAAGTCGATCGGCGGGCCGGTTGTACCGTTGTGTCAGCGTCTTGGGTTTGTAGGGCTCGCTGCGGATCAGGTTGAAAGCGCTCGGCGGGTCCGCCAAGGTCGGTGACCCACTCCCGACGCGCACTCGCTCATACGCGCCGGAGCGGAAGAATCGAAAGCGCAGCGAGGGCGACTCGTTGCCAGCCCCTACGGCTTCCGTCATGCCGCGGTCAGTCGGTCTCGGTGCTGCTGGAGGTCTACGCGAGCTTCCCCCACGGCGGCGAGGAAGCTGCGAAGAGGCAAGTCGGGCAGGCGTTCGGGTACGGACGGCGCAGTGGCTCGACAGGTTCAGCGTGTCGATCACCCAACCCGCCGGCCGGTCCTTGGATCGGCGTTGACGTGGCCGGTCACACAGCTTGGAATGAGCCGCCGTCGATGCGGAAGTCGGATCCGGTGATCCAGGCGGCGTGGTCGGAAACCAGAAAAGTGACCAGGTCGGCGACCTCGGCAGGCTGCCCGGGGCGGCCAAGGGGGATGCCGCCGACCCAGTTCTGGAGCGTCTGCGCCGCGGGGTCGTCTGGACCGCCGTGGGCGGGCTGTCCCAGCAGTGCGGAAATTGCGTCGTTGGCGATCAGGCCGGGGGAGATCCGGTTGACCCGAACACCGCGTGCAGCGAACTCGTTCGCCAGTGCTTTGCTGTAGGTCGACAGTGCCGCCTTCGCTGCCTGGTAGGGGGCATCGGGACCGATCGGTAGGTATGCGCCCACCGATGTGACGTGGATGATCGCTCCGCTACCCCGTGCGATCATCCCGGGGAGCACCGCGCGATCCAGGCGGACCGAAGCCAGCAGGTTCAGCTGGAGTGTCTGTTCCCAGATGTCGTCCGACGCGGACAGCAGTCCGTCAGGCGGTGGGGTACCGGCACCGACGTTGTTGATCAGTGCGTCGACACCGCCGAGCAGATCGGTCGCGGCGGTAACCAGCTCGGCGCAGCCGTCTGCTGTGCCGAGGTCGGCCGAGATGAAGTTCACCCCGGGTGGCAGGCTCTCGGGTTCTTTTCTGGCCGCCGCGACGACCGTCGCGCCGACGGCTGCGAGCCGGGAGGCGACGGCGCGCCCGATTCCCTTGCTGCCGCCGGTGACGAGAACGCGGCGGCCGCGCAGGCCGTCCAGCTCGCGGGCTGTCGTCGTGATCGGTTCGGGCATGTTTTTCTTCTTTCGCGAACGAGGTGAGCCGTGGTCGCGGGTCAGCGACGGAGGATCGTGGATTCGAAGATCTGCTTCCCGGCACGGGCGGCTATTGCGGCCGGTAACAGTCTGCCGAAGACAAAGGTCTGCAGAGCGTTGCCGCCACCGTCCACAATCGCCGGCCGTCGCCGGCTCAGCGCGCCCAGAGCGGTGCGGGCCACGTCCGCGGGCTGACGTTTGCGCAGCGGTGCCGCCGCTGCGTTCATCGGAGTGTCGGTGGGGCCCGGGACGACGGCCACAACCCGCACGCCGGTGCCGGCGACCTCGGCCCACACGGCCTGGGTGAACGAGAGTACGAAGGACTTGGACGCGCCGTAGGCCGCCATGTACGGCGTCGGCTGGTAGGCGCCCGTGCTGGCGATGTTGAGCACCGCTCCGCGGCCGCGTCGGACCATGCCGGGAAGCAGCCAGGCGGTCAGTTCCGCCAGTGCCCCGACGTTGAGTTCCAGCATCGCGCGCAACCGTGTCGGATCGGTGTCGGTCAGTGCACCCACTTGACTGGCGGCGGCATTGTTGACCAGCATCTCCACCTCGATCCCCGCCTCAGCGAGCTGGTGCGCGAGCAGCCGGGGTGATTCGCGGCTGGCGAGATCGAGGGACACCGTGCGGACATCGACGCCGTACTGAACGCGTAAGCGGGTCGCCGCCGTCTCAAGGCGGTCGGCGGAGCGAGCCACCAGCACGAGATGGGAGCCGTGTCCGGCCAACTGCTCCGTGATCTCGGCCCCGATGCCGGACGTGGCGCCGGTCACGACCGCGGTCCGGCCCTTCATCTGCGGTGCGGTTGTCATGCCCAGAACGCTAAACTGTGTCATCAGTGTCAAGGTCAACATCGGAGACGTCCGGAGAATCGCCGTGCGGATCGGAGAGCTCAGCGCAGCCACCGGCGTGAGCAGTCGCTCCCTGCGCTACTACGAACAACAGGGCCTGCTGTGCAGCCGCCGCACCGCCAATGCCTACCGGGAGTACCAGCCGGAGGCGGTAGAGCGGGTCGCGTTCATCCAGGACCTGTTCAGCGCGGGTCTGTCCTCATCGGTCATTCGTGACTGCCTTCCGCTGGCCGGAGACACGCGCGCGGAGGCGGATTGCTCAGCACTGCTGGCTCGTATTCGTAAGGTTCGTGACGAACTCGCCCGGCAAGAGCGGAACCTGGCGCAACGCCGGAAGACCCTCGACAGCTATCTCGTCGGCGCCGCCGCACCGCGTGGCGTGCCGGCCACTTCTTCCCAGCAAGCAACGAACGTCATGGCCGACTGACAGGTGGCGAAGGCCGACGTAGTCCGGGCAGCCAAACCAGCACAAACACAACAAAACCCGGGGGCGCCATGGCTAGCACCTCTCCCGTTCCCATCCTTGGCCGTGCCCCCGGCAGGATTCGAACCTGCGACACCTGCCTCCGGAGGGCGGTCGGCAAGGGAAACCATGGTCTCTACCAGCATCTTTACTTTCATGAGTTTCGCTGCTGGGCGCTGAGACCCCACCTGTTGACCCCGTTTCGCGTCACGGCTGAAGTCGCGAAAGCTCGCTACTGAGGTCGGTCCCTTCGTGCATGGTCGGGGCCCTGGACGCGTGGGGTGCGTTCGCCCCTTGAGTTCGTGATATCCGATGGATCGGCCAGTCTGGCTCCGGCTGCGGGCACCGGTGGCGCGAAAGTGCAGGGCCGTGGCTGCGCGTCGGCCAGGGCGGGATTGTGACGGTCGGCCTGTGACGATTCGCTGTGATCGGGTCTGCTCAGGCGTCGCCGTGGATCCACATAATGTTGATGTGCTGCGATGTTTTCGCATGGTATTCGAAGTCTGGACACCATGGAGTGGTAAGCAGGAAAGCATCACTGCAGAAGAATCAGGGTTGCACACCGAGGATAGCGGCACTGACCGGATCAGGGAGTATAGGATCGTTGATCCGCACCTGCCCAGAGTCTTAGAAGGTGCGTAATTCATCGGTGGCTCGCGTGCAAGGTTTAGCGAGGATCCGGTCGCTGCAGGTTCCCGTTCCCGCCGTCGTGCACGGCGATCAGCGGAACCTTGTCGGGGAGTCCGTTGAGGGTGGGTTCGTGGGTGCCGTGGACGATGGCGAGGTGCCCGGAGAGGACGAACAGCATTCGTTGGTGGTGCCGGTGTATGTGGGCGTGTGGGCCGGAGGACGGAGCAGATCCGGGATTTGAGGGGGGATGCAGGACGAGTCGGCCGGCGGATAGTTCACAGCCGGGGGCGGTGTCGTCGTGGACTATCGGGACTGCGCCTGCTTTGCCTTGGTGCTGGGCGACGGGGACTTGGGTGGGGGCAGGTCCGCCGGCGTGGGTGGCGTCTCCGGTGGCAGGGACTTTGGAGGCGAAAGCGGGTTGCAGATTGGGCAAGAGCTCGACGTCGTCGTTGAAGCGCCCGCCTGGCTTGAGAACGCGCGCTTCCAGTTGATGGAGTGGGAGTGGTCTGCGGCGTGGGGCAGGCCTGCTGCCACGTGCGGATTGCGGGGGAGCGTCGTCATATCTTAGCTGGCGTCTGAGGCGAAGTGGGACGGTGGGGCAGGCTTTGCCCCTCGTGAGGTCGCTGTTTGCCCCTCGCGCTGGTCAGCGGGGGGCGGTGGTCTTGACCGGCACTTCACGATGCCGAGCGCACACGGGCTGACAGTTCGGTCGGGATCGTGGCGTGGAGCTGCGCGGTCGCCGCCCGATGGCGTGCCGGCCTGCATTGCCCCACGAGCCCCTGTTGACGACAGATGGAGAAGCCAGAGCCCGCCGGGCAGCACTCCGCTGCAGGGACCGCCCTGCGGCGCACAACGTTCTTTCGGCAGTCTCGTGTGTTGTCCCGGCTGGGCGTCAGTGCGGTCATTGCGAGACCGCAGACGCGCAAGAACGGCTCGTTCGCCGGTGCGGGCGGACGGTCTTCCCGCCGAGCGGGAGCGGTTGAGGAGAACAGCCGGCCAACTGCGCGTGGTCGAGCAAGCGCCGCCGGGCATGGCTTGCCGGTCATCAGCGGAGCTGTCGATGCTCGCCTCCGTGAGGGCCCTGTCCGGTTTCCTAGCAACAGCCACCCTGTCTGCAATGACAATCGTTCTCAGGTAGTCTCGTCGTCAGGACAGGCATGCCCGGCGCGGTTAGGCTGTCGGCTTCGCTTCGCCGGTGTGTCGTCGCTGCGGTGATGGGCGCGGTTGCGGGGCAGGAAGGCGGAGGAGGCTCGGTGGTGTTGCACGCGATCGCCGCTAAGGCGGCTGGGCTGGTGGTGACCGGCGTCGCTGGGGCGGCGGTGTACGACGGGGTCAAGCGGGTCGCCCGTTCGGGTGCAGTCCGTTCTGCGACGGTGACTGTGGTGTCGTGGGGGCTGAAGGGTGCCCGGACCGCCGAGACGAGCGCGGAAAAGGTGCGGCTGGCGACTGCTGATGTGGTGAGCGAGGCGCGTGAGCGGATCGGCGAGCAGGCGCCGGTGCCGGGTGCGGCGGCCGGGCACGGCCACGAGCACTGAGCACACCGTGCTGACTCTGGTGTCGGACGCGGCCGGGCGAGCCCGGTTCCGCGACGACGCGTTGTGCGGCAGCCCGGCGCGCGCGGTCGCGGTCGAGGACGCCGCGGACCGGGTCGCCGGAGTCCGTCAGGTGCACGCTTATCCGCGCAGCGGCAGCGTCGTGGTCTGGTATGACGATCGCCGTTGCGATCGCGACGAGCTGGTGGCAGCGGTCGAAGCCGGGCTGCGCGCGGATCGGGCCGAGCCGTCCGGCCGGGTGCCGCGGTCGGAGGACGCGCGCGCCGGGGAGCTGCTGCGCTTGGCGGTTGGGGGTGCTGCGCTTGCCCTGCTCGGCGTCCGGCGCTACGGCCTGCGCAGGCCGCCGCTGCTCGGTCCGGTGAGCCGGACCGCCGCCACCGCGGTCACGATTTTCACCGGCTACCCGTTCCTGCGGGGTGCGCTGCGGACGCTGATCGGCGGGCGGGGCGCGGGAACCGATGCGCTGGTGTCCGCCGCGACCGTGGCCAGTCTGGTGTTGCGGGAGAACGTGGTTGCACTGACGGTGCTGTGGCTGTTGAACATCGGCGAGTACTTGCAGGACCTCACGCTGCGGCGGAGCAGGCGGGCGATTTCGGAGCTGCTCACCGGCGCGCAGACCCGCACGTGGGTCCGCCTGCCGGGCGGTGCCGAGGCCGAGGCCGACATCGCCGATCTGAGGTTCGGCGACGAGGTCGTCGTGCACGAGCACGTGGTGCTGCCGGTGGACGGGGTCGTCGTCGAGGGCGACGGCATCCTCGACCAGGCGGCGGTCACCGGCGAGCAGCTGCCGGTCGTCGTCGCGCCGGGTGCGGTCCTGCATGCGGGCTCGGTGCTGCTGCGGGGCCGGCTCGTCGTGCGGGCGACCGCGGTGGGCCCGGACACCGCGATCGGGCGGATCGTCGCCCGGGTCGAGCAGGCTCAGGCGGACCGGGCGCCGATCCAGACGGTCGGGGACGCCTTCTCGCGGCGTTTCGTGCCGGCGTCGTTCGCGTTGTCGGCGCTGACCCTGTTGGCGACCCGCGACGTGCGCCGGGCGATGACCATGCTGCTGGTGGCGTGCCCGTGTGCGGTCGGACTGGCCACGCCGACGGCGATCAGCGCCGCGATCGGCAACGGCGCCCGGCGCGGGATCCTGATCAAGGGCGGTGCGCACCTGGAGGCAGCGGGCCGGGTCGACGCTGTTGTCTTCGACAAGACCGGGACGCTGACGGTCGGACGTCCGGTGGTGACGAACGTGGTGTCGTTCGACCCCGGCTGGTCACCCGAGCAGGTCCTCGCCTACGCGGCGAGCTCGGAGATCCACTCGCGGCATCCGCTGGCGCAGGCGGTGTTGCGCTCGACCGAGGAGCGGCGGATCGAGGTGCCCCCGCACGAGGAGTGCACCGTGCTGCTGGGGCAGGGGATGCGAGTCCAGAGCGACGGCCGGACCCTGCTGCTGGGCAGCGTGGAGCTGCTGCGCCGGGAGAATGTCCCGATTCCGGCCGAAGCCGGGCATTGGGTGGACAAGCTCCGGCGGGACGCGGAGACGCCGTTGCTGCTGTCGGTGGAGGGCAGGCTGGCCGGGTTGGTGTCGTTGCGGGACACGGTACGGCCGGAGGCGCACGAGGTGCTGGCCGGACTGCGCCGCGACGGGGTGCGGCGGATCGTGTTGCTCACCGGCGACCATCCGGAGACCGCGCAGGCAGTCGCGGCGGAACTGGGTATCGCCGAGTTCCGTGCGCAGGTGCTGCCCGAGGACAAGCAGGACGTGGTCCGGGCATTGCAGTCCGAGGGCCACACGGTCGCGGTCGTCGGCGACGGCACCAATGACGCCCCGGCGCTGGCGCTGGCCGACATCGGTATCGCGATGGGCGTCGCGGGCACCGACG
>NZ_BAAAZN010000019.1:0-180822 GCF_039536925.1 Amycolatopsis ultiminotia
CGTCCACCACGTCGCATAGCCGAAAACGCAACACGAAGCCAGACGACGGTGTCGTGAGAACTTGCCGCGATCGGACCACGTCAATGGCAACGCGAGTACGACCGCACACGGCGACTGCAGAGACAAGGCACACGTACGTGACCAGGTTGATCGAATCCGGCTACGACGGCCAGTTCGTCACCGACCAGGTTGGCCATTCCCACGCGGCGACCACAGCGATCTACCTGGCGGTCAGCAGCGACTTCAAGAACCTGAAAGTCCGCGAACACTTGGACGCGGCCGAGGAAGCCGCGCTGCAACGTGCCTTCGCGCTGGCTGAGACGGAAGCGGAGATGGACGACGACTTCAGCGAGCAACCGCCATGCGAGCCTGCTGGCCGCCGAAGGAGGGTGTGATGGACGCGGTATCCCGGCAGGGGCCCAACGAGCAGAACGAGGAGTTGCAGGCTCGGCAGCCGCGCTTCGAGTGGCGGTTGCGCGAGCTGATGGCGGTCCGCAAGAACTGGTACACCACCACGAAGCTGATACCGGAGCTGCTCAAGTACGGGTTCGAGTTCGACCGCAGCTCGATCTATCGACTCGTCAAGGCTGATCATCCACCGAAGATGCCGATCGAGTTGATCCTGGCCTTGTGCAAGATCCTCGACTGCCGCTTCGAGGACCTCGTGGTGGAGACCGAGCCGGACTCGGCCGCCGAGGAGCCCACGCGCCGTGGCCCGCGGCCGGCCGTGCCGGACATGCCCTTGTTGTCCTCGGACTTCTTCGACGCCGAGCGCTGACCGGACACGGGATACGCCAACTGTGAAAGGCCGAGGCGTCTGCGCTGGATGCGGACGAGATCGAGCTCTGGTCACCAGCGGGCTGTGCCACACCTGCTACCACGCCCGCCGGGACAAGGAACCGTGTTGCGGTTACGGGCGACTGACCGTCCCCATTGGACGCACAGACGAGGGTGCGTGGTGCCAGAACTGCAACGGAAAGCGCCGCGCCGAACCATGCTCGCTCTGCGACCGGTCAGGCCGGGTGGCGGCTCGGCGCGATGGACTGCCGGTGTGTGGACGATGCTGGCAGCGCGAGCGGCGAATTCCGCAGCCCTGCGCGACATGCGGGCGGACGCTGAAGGCCACGAAGAACACCCCGCAGGGACGGGTCTGCTACACCTGCCACCGCAAAACCCTCCCGCGTATGCCGTGCTGGCGCTGCGGCAAGGTGGTGCTGCCCTACGCCCACACCGAGGAAGGGCCGTGGTGCGGGCGGTGCCGCCGCGCTCACCTCGCAGAACCCTGCTCGCGCTGCGGCAGGACCGCGCCGGTCGCCACCCGGACAGACGGGCGGCCGGTCTGCTCGGCCTGCTACCAACGCGTGCACCAACGCCCGCTGCGTCGGTGTCGGGACTGCGGTGAGGATAAGCCTGTGGCTCGACTCACCGACGACGGGCCACTGTGCGAGAAGTGCGACGACCGGAGGGCACCGGAGGTGCTCTGCCCGCGCTGCGGCAAGACCCGCAAGGTCGGGATCGTGAGCACTGGGGTCTGCCGGGCCTGCGCCCAGCAAGCGACTCCGCGCCAGCGGTGCCGCAACTGCCGCCGGATCTCGTTGGTGGCCTACCGCGACGAGGATGGCGAGCCGTGGTGCGATGGCTGCCGCCGACGAGCCCAGGCCGAACTGTGCTCGGGCTGCGGCACCCGCATGGTGGTCTGCGCTCGTGACCACAATGGACCCTGGTGCAAAGGATGTTGGGAACTGGTACGGCCCGGCCCACCGTGCAGCGACTGCGGGCAACGGCCCTCGATGTCGGCGCGGGGAGCGGACGATGTGGCCAGGTGCGTACCGTGCTACCTGGCTGCCCAGGTCCCGTGTGCGCGGTGTGGGATCACGGCCCGCGCCGAACGCCATTGGCCGGAGGGGCCGGTCTGTCTGTCCTGTGTGGACGCGGTTCGGCTCACGCACGAGCCTTGCCATCGGTGCGGTCAGTTGGCCGGGGTGTTCCGCCGCGAGCCGGCCGGGCCGCTGTGCCCGCAGTGCGCGGGTGTCACCTTCTCCTACCGCTGCCCCACCTGCGGTGCCATGGGCCGTCTCCTGCGCGGGCAGTGTCTGTCGTGCACCGCGCGCCGCGACCTGGTCGAAGTGTTCACCCAACCCGATGGCCAACCGGCGTCCTGGATGGCGCCGCTGGCCGAGCTGCTGGAGAACTACGACAACCCGTACTCGCTGTGTCTGTATCTGCGCAGGCCCGGAGGTCAACTCATCCGCCGCATGGTCACCGGCGAGCTCGCGTGTTCACATCAGGCTCTGGACGAACTGCGGCAGACCGCAGCGGTCCAGCATCTGCGCGGCCTGCTGGTGCTGGCCGAGATCCTCGAACCCCGTGAGGAAGAACTCGCCCAGCTCACCCGCGACGTCCAATCCCTGCTGGGGCGTGTGACCGAGCCGCAGGACAAGACCGTCCTGGCCCGCTATGTCCGGTGGCACTTGATGCCGCTGGCCCACCAGCGCGCCGAGCAGGATTCCGGCTTCACGCAGTACCAGCGCGAACACCTCCGGAGGAAGCTGGAGGCCGCCCGCCTGCTCCTGGGCCACCTCCGCAGCCGCGGCATCAGCTTGGACGTCCTCACCCAATCCGTGGTGGACCGCTGGCTGATCCGCAACCGGCCGCGCCAGGCGTACGCGCGCCCGTTCCTGTTGTGGGCCGCGACCAGCGGCCTCGCCCCGGCCCACGTCGCAATCGGCACCTCGGCCCGCACCGGCGATCGGGAGATCATGAGCGACACCGACCGCGTCCTGCTCGCCGTCACGCTGGAGACCGACGACACGCTGGCGCTATCCGATCGGGTCGCGGGCTGCCTGGTGCTGCAATACGGGCAAAGCTGCTGGCGGTTGGTCAACCTGACCGCCGACGACGTGCTCGCGCATCCCGACGAACCTGGCATCCTCGGCCTGCGGCTTGGCCGTGACCCGCTGTGGCTTCGGCCCCGCCTGTCGGCGCTGCTCCAGCGGCTGGTCGAGAACCGCCGCCCGCTCGCCGCACCGCTGCGGCACCGCGCCACCCCGTACCTGTTTCCTGGGCTGCGGGCCGACCGGCCGATGGCCTCGGCCACGTTGCAGGCCCGCCTGCGCAGACTGGGCATCCCCAGCGCCCGCACCGCGCGCAACGGTGCCTGGCTGTCGCTGGTCGGGTCCGTGCACTGGAAGATGCTGGCCGATCTGCTCGGCGTCGCCGACACCACCGCGAGCGCCTGGCACAAGGAGAACGGCGGTGACCGCGCCAGCTACGTCGCCAGCCGCCTGCGCCACGGGCACACCCACACAGGCCCCGAGTAACCCCACGCATCCGCCTCTGCCGCGCTTGTCCTCACCGGAGGGTCCGACGGAGGCGGACGCCCCGACCTCGATTCATCGTCGGAATCCGGTTATCATCGTGTTGTGACGATGAATAGCGTGGAGCGGTGCCTCGCTGCGAGCGGGACGGGATCGAGCCTGGACGCGGCGGTGGCGTTGTTCCATAGCCTGTCCGACGGAACCCGGTTGGCGATCGCGCGCCGCCTGGCCGGCGGCGAGGCCAGGGTCGCGGACCTGGTGGGTGAGCTGGGGCTGGCGCAGTCCACGGTGTCAGCGCACGTGGCCTGCCTGCGCGACTGCGGCCTGGTCGTGGGCCGCCCGCAGGGCCGTCAGGTGTTCTACTCGCTGGCTCGTCCGGAGCTGCTGGACCTGCTCGCGGCGGCCGAGACCCTGCTCGCCGCGACCGGCGCCGCGGTGGCGCTGTGCCCGAACTACGGCACCGACGCCACCACCAACACGGAAAAGGAGGTGCCGCGGTGAGCGACGCGTGCGGCTGCGACCACGACGAACCTGCCATCGGCGAGGAAGGCGAGGAGCACGAGCCGGAGCGGCTGTGGCAGGTCTCCGAGATCCGGTTCGCCGCCGTCTCCGGGATCTTCCTGGCCGCCGCGCTGATCTCCGGATGGCTCGCCGCGCCCCGCCCGCTCGAACTCGCCTTCGACGCCGTGGCGCTGGCCGTCGGCGCCTGGACGTTCGTGCCCTCCACCCTCACACGCCTGGCCAAGGGCAAGATCGGCGTCGGCACCCTGATGACCATCGCCGCGGTCGGCGCGGTGATCCTCGGCGAGGTCGGCGAAGCCGCGATGCTGGCCTTCCTGTTCTCCATCAGCGAGGGCTTGGAGGAATACTCCCTCGCGCGCACCCGCCGCGGGTTGCGCGCCCTGCTGTCGCTGGTCCCGGACGAGGCGACCGTGCTGCGCGACGGCACCGAAACCGTGGTGGCGCCAGCCGAGTTGCGGGTCGGCGACACGATGGTGGTCAAGCCCGGCGAGCGGATCGCCACCGACGGCGTCATCCGCGCCGGCCGCACCGCCCTGGACCTCTCGGCGATCACCGGCGAATCCGTGCCAGTCGAGGCCGGACCCGGCAGCGAGGTGTTCGCCGGTGCCATCAACGGCACCGGCGTGCTGGAGGTCGAGGTCACCGCCAGCGCCGAGGACAACTCCCTTGCGCGGATCGTGCGGATCGTGGAGGCCGAACAAGCCCGCAAGGGCGCCTCCCAACGTCTGGCCGACCGCATCGCCAAACCACTGGTGCCCGGCATCATGATCGCCGCCACGCTGATCGCGGTGCTCGGCAGCCTGCTCGGCGACCCGGTCACCTGGATCGAACGCGCACTCGTCGTCCTGGTGGCCGCATCGCCCTGCGCGCTGGCCATCGCCGTGCCGGTCACCGTGGTCGCGGCGATCGGTGCGGCCAGCAAACTCGGCGTGCTGGTCAAGGGCGGTGCCGCGCTGGAAGCCCTCGGCGGTATCCGCGGGATCGCGCTGGACAAGACCGGCACCCTCACCGCGAACAAGCCCACCGTCATCGACGTCGCCACCACTGCCGGTGTCACCCGCGACGAGGTGCTGTCGCTGGCCGCCGCGCTGGAAGCCCGCTCCGAACACCCGCTGGCCCGCGCGATCCTCACCGCCGTGAATGACATCACCCCAGCCGCCGAGGTGGAGGCTGTCACCGGCGCCGGGCTCACCGGCCGCCTCGACGGCCACACCCTGCGGCTGGGCCGGCCCGGCTGGCTCGACGCGGGAGCCCTGGCCGATCAGGTGGAGCGGATGCAGCAGGCGGGAGCGACCGCGGTGCTGGTCGAACGCGACAGCGAGGTCATCGGCGCCATCGCCGTCCGCGACGAGCTGCGTCCCGAAGCCGCTGAGGTCGTCGCCGGCCTGCGCCGGGACGGCTACCACGTCGCCATGCTCACCGGCGACAACACCCGCACCGCCACCGCCCTGGCCGCCGAGGTCGGCATCGACGCCGTGCACGCCGAACTGCGCCCCGAGGACAAGGCCCGCCTGGTCGAGCACCTGCGCGCCCAGCGACCGACCGCGATGGTCGGCGACGGCGTCAACGACGCCCCCGCCCTGGCCACCGCCGACCTGGGCATCGCGATGGGCGCGATGGGCGCCGATGTCGCCATCGAAACCGCCGACGTCGCCCTCATGGGCGAAGACCTGCGCCACCTGCCCCAAGCGCTGGCCCACGCTCGCCGATCGCGCCGGATCATGCTGCAGAACGTCGGGCTGTCCCTGGCCATCATCACCGTTCTGATGCCACTGGCGTTGTTCGGTGTCCTCGGCCTGGCCGCGGTCGTCCTGGTGCACGAAGTCGCCGAGGTCTTCGTCATCGCCAACGGCGTCCGCGCCGGCCGCGCCCGGCCACTGATCACCGCACCCGACAGGCGTAGAACAGTCGACACGACCGCGACCGCCGCCGGGGTGTCGGCGTGACCACCCCGGCACGCCACCAGCCCACCCGCGCCCGGATCGGCTTCGCCGTGACCGCGGTGTCGCTAGTTGCGATCGTCGTGGCCATGACTCACGTGGCCGGCACGGCCCTGGCTGACGGGCGCAGTGTTGACCTTGGGTTGCTGCAACTGCGACTGACCTTCAACCCCGGCGTCGCGTTCAGTCTCGGCGCGGGACTGCCGACCTGGGTGGTGCTCGCCGCCACCGCGCTCATCACCGCTGGTGTCGGCTTCTACGCCTGGCGCAGCGCCCCGGGCACCCCGGTGCCTGGCCGTATCGGGCTGGCCGCCGTGCTCGCCGGGGCTCTGTCCAACCTGCTCGACCGCGCTTTCAACGGCGTGGTCACCGACTACCTGCACACCGGCTGGTTCCCGACCTTCAACCTCGCCGACACCCTCATCACCATCGGAGCCGCCCTGCTCATCCTTACCACCCTGCGACAACCCAACGCCCCCAACACAACCACCGAACAGAACACTGGCGACGACCGTGCGATCGGCTGAGCCCCGACGTCCTCGCCGCGCCCCGCCTCCAGCACGGTCGACCGTGCCGATTGGCCCAGTCGATCGGCCGCAATCGTGGCCACGGGGACCCGCTCATGACTGGCTTGTGGTGGGCTTTGAGGCCCGAGCCGCTGGCGCCAGCCCGACTACGGGTGAGGTGAGGGGGCGGCACCAACGTCGGCCACCTCGATCGATCAATCCTTACCGGAGAGTGTGATGTCGTTCCGGAGCGGCTGACGATCTTGACGTGCCGAGCGTTGTCCGGGCGTCGCCCGCGTGATGGTGTCCCCGTGTCTGGTCCGTTCTTCTTCAGGCTGTGTACCGGGTGCGCAGCAGTCTTCGGCGGTGTCGGTGGTGCCTCGGCGTTCGGCGAGGACAGCGATCACGGTGGCGAGGATGAGGCCGAGCGCGGTGACGGCGATGGCGAGTTGGTGTCCGGTGATCCAGGCCGATAGGTCGCCCACGACGCCGGTGAGTGCGCCGGTGCCGGGTTGCCCGCCGAGCAGTTGCGGCAGCCAGTACAGCAACAGGTAGCCGCCGGAGAGGGCGAGCACGGCGCCGGTGATGCGGTGCATGTGCGGCAGCAACCGCCGCAGGAAGCGGTTGATCACGCCGCTGGCGAAGGCCGCGAACAGCGCGAGGGACAGCAGCAGAGTGGCCGAGCCGGCGGCGTAGGCGCCGAAGGTGACCAGGACCCCGGAGATGTTGGTGCTGGCGAGGGCTTGGGTGACCACCGCGAGCAGTATCGCGAGTGTGCAGGAGGCCGAGGCCAGGGCGTACCCGGCGCCGAAGGCCACCATGCCCATCGGTCCCTGACGCGGGGCGCCGGAGCGGCGGGCGGGCAGCCGCAGGGGCAGGCGCCAGCCGGCGACCATGACCAGGCCCCCGACGGCGAGGATCGCGCCGAGTGCGGCGGCCAGCCACGGGATGGCACCGGTCAGGGAGCGCAGGCCGAGGGCGAGCAGCAGGCCGATGACGGTGAAGGTGCTGGCGAACCCGGCGGTCAGCGCCAGGCCGGCGCGCAGGCCACCGGCCAGCCGGGACAGCGCACCCGGCCGCGTGTCCTGCTGGTCACCTCCGGTGCCCACGGCGTAGGCGAGGAAGGCGGGCAGCACGGCGAAGCCGCAGGGATTGACCGGGGCGAGCATCCCGGCGCCGAAGGCGAGCGCCAGCAGCGGGCCGATCATGCGCCGACCTTGGCCAGTTCGGCGCGGATCTGCTCGGCGGCGGGTTCCACGGCGCGGAACACGGGCTTGCCAAAGGCGTCCAGCACGACGGCGGTGGACAGTTGGGTGACCTGGTAGGCGCTGATCAGCGAGGTGTTGGTGTCGCTGGCGTAGGCGAGGGTCGTGGCCTGGTTGGCGGTGAGGAAGTCCGTGATGTCCTGCTCGGTTTCCCCTGGGCCGATGTCGACGGCGACGAAGTTCGCCTTGGTGCCGACCGCTTGTTGGGCTTGCGCGAGGGCGTGGGTGGCCGGGCCGCAGCCGCCGCAGCCGACGGAGAAGAAGAACAGCACGCTGGGCCGCGAACCGGGCACCGCGACCTGCTCGCCCAGCAGGGTGCGGGCGGTGAACGCTCCCGCAGCGGCTGTGGTCCCGGCCTTCGCGCCGCTGTCGGCGGCGGCCGGGGATGCGGCCTGTGTGCTCGATGGTGAGAAGGCCGAATACAGCACGAAGGCGATCCCGACGACCGCGACAGCGGCCAAAGCAATGGAGACCAGACGTCGACGGGATCGCGGCGCAGTAGGACGACCAGTCGGGACGGGCGCGTGCGGCATGGGTCAGAACTCCTGAGTGCGGTCGGCGGGCTCGTGGGTCCGATCGGAATGGCTGAGGCTCGGCGGAGGGCAGCACGAGTCATCTCGGGCCGCTCTGGTGCGACGCCGCGCGAACCACACCCCTGTGGCCAGGACGACCACGGCGGCGGCGCCGATCACCCAGGGGTTGCCCAAAACTGACCCGACCGCGCCGAGGGCCCCGGCGGCGATCAGCAGCGGCAATCCGCAGCACAGCAGCGGGAGTAGCAGGAAACCAGCTGCGGCGAGCGCGGTGCGTGTGCCCTCCGAGCCGGGAGTGGTCGGCATGGCTGTGTTCTCCTCCGGTGGTCATGTGTTCGGGGCGGTGATGCGCATACAGGCGGCGAGGGCGGCGGCGTTGTCCGCGGCCAGCGAGCGGGCCAGCAGCACGAGTTCGGCGACGCGGGGGTCGGTGACCCGGTAGTAGGCGAAGCGGCCTTGACGGCGCAGCTGCACGTAGCCGCAGTCGGACAGGCACGCCAGGTGGCTGGAGACCCGGCCTTGGGACAGGCCGATGTGCGCGACGCACTCGGTGACGGTGTGTTCCTCGTTCAGCAGGAACTCCAGCAGTCGCAGCCGGGCCGGGTCGCCGAGGGCGCGGAAGACTTTCGCCATCATCTCCACCCCGTTCGGTTCGGTGGGCAGCAGCGTGGTGCTGCGTGGGGAAGCGTCGGCCACGGGATGCCGTCCTCACATCGAGTGTCTGTCGTATCCGGATGGACGAATCTTAGGTTAGCATCGATGTATCCGGGAAGACGAATGCGTGAGTGGAGGAGGCTGATGGTGCGCTACGACCTGGCGGTGATCGGTTCGGGTGGGGGCGCGTTCGCGGCGGCGATCGCGGCCCGTGGCAAGGGCAAGAGCGTGGTGATGATCGAGCGCGGCGTCATCGGTGGGACGTGTGTCAACGTCGGCTGTGTGCCGTCAAAAACCCTGCTGGCCGCTGCCGAAGCCCGCCACGTGGCGCTGGACCAGCGCTTTCCCGGCATCGCCACCAACGCGGGCCCGGTGGATGCCGCCGCGCTGATCGGCGGAAAGGACGCGCTGGTGGCGGGGTTGCGGGCGGAGAAGTACGTCGACCTGGCCGCCGAGTACGGCTGGCAGATCCTGCACGGCCAGGCCCGTTTCGCTGAGGGGCCGGTGCTGGAGGTGGCCCTGCACCACGGCGGCCGAACCCGGATTGACGCCGAGCACTACCTCATCGCCACCGGCTCCACCCCGCGCACCGACGGCCTCGACGGGATCGACCGGGTGGACTACCTCACCTCGACCACCGCGATGGAACAGACCGAACTACCCGAATCACTGGTGGTCGTGGGCGGCGGCTATGTCGGGCTGGAGCAAGCACAGTTGTTCGCTCACCTCGGTGTCGAGGTGAGCATCGTGGGCCGGTTCGCCCCGCACACCGAGCCGGAACTCGCGGGGCTGTTGGCCGGGGTGTTCGGGGACGACGGCATCACCGTGATCACCGAGCGCGCCACTGAGGTCGACACCGACTGCGCGGGTGTCGTGGTCACCACCGCCAGCGGGAGGCGGGTCACTGGGCAGCGGCTGCTGCTCGCGACCGGGCGGACCCCGGTCACCACCGGGCTCAACCTCGACGCCGTGGGGGTGAAGACCGGAGTCCGCGGCGAGGTCGTGGTCGACGAGCACCTGCGCACCAACAACCCCCGCGTCTGGGCGGCCGGGGACGTCACCGGGCACCCGCAGTACGTCTACGTCGCCGGCGCCCACGGCACGCTCGTGGTCGACAACGCCTTCGACGACGCCGGGCGCACCCTGGACTACCACCACCTGCCGGCGGTCACGTTCACCACCCCGAGCCTGGCCTCCGCCGGACTAACCGACACCCACGCTGTTGAACAGGGCTACGCCTGTGAGTGTCGGGTGCTGCCGTTGGAGTACGTGCCGAGGGCGCTGGTCAACCGCGACACCCGCGGCGCGATCAAACTCGTCGCCGAACAGGGCACCGGGCGGCTGCTCGGCGCGCACGTGCTGGCCGCCGGCGCCGGGGACGTCATCGCCACCGCCGTCTATGCCCTGGCCAACCGGATGACCGTGCACGAGATGGCTGAGCTGTGGTGCCCGTATCTGACGATGGCCGAGGGCCTCAAACTCGCCGCCCAGACCTTCACCCGCGACGTCAGCAAACTCTCCTGCTGCGCCTCCTAAACCGTGACGTCCGCGAAGGGACAATCCCGATGACGAATGACCTGCACACCGTCGTGTCCGCTATGGACAGTGTCTTCTCCCATCAGGACAGCTCCACTGGATGGTTGTGGCAGCCGCTGTTGCGGCTGCTCGCCCGCGGTGAACCGGTCACGATCGCTGAGGTGGCCGCCGCCACCGGCCGTCCCGGTGAGGACGTCGCGCAGGCGGTAGATCGCTTGGGCGACACCGAATATGACGATCTGGGGCGGATCGTCGGCTACGGCATCACGCTGCGCCCGACCCCGCACCGCTTCACCGTCGACGGCACCCCGCTCTACACCTGGTGTGCCCTGGACACCCTGATCTTCCCCGCCATCCTCGACCGGTCCGCTCAGGTCGAATCCCCCTGCCACACCACCGGTGACCCGATCCGGCTCACCGTCGAGCCCGACCGGGTCACCGACGTCGAACCCGAGACCGCGGTCGTGTCCATCGTCACCCCCAACGACCTGGCCTCGGTGCGGGCCTCGTTCTGCAACCACGTGCACTTCTTCACCGATACCGCGGCCGCCCAACCCTGGCTGTCCGAGCACCCCGGCGGATCAGTGCTGCCGGTCGCCGACGCCTACCAACTCGGCCGCGAGCTGGACGCCGCCCAAGACGACACCGCCGAGCCCGGCGGGTGCTGCTGACACCGCCTACAGCTGTCTGGCAGTCGCGACCGAGAAGGGAACAAGCACGGTGAGCACGGACTTCGATGTGATCGTGATCGGCGCCGGACCGGGCGGCGAGACCGCCACCGCTCGCCTGCACGCGGGCGGGCGACGGGTCGCCCTCATCGAGCAGGAACTGATCGGCGGGGAATGCGCCTACTGGGCCTGTATCCCGTCCAAGACACTGCTCCGGCCGCCCGAGGCCCGCGCCGAAGCCGGACGCGCGGCCGGACTGTCCACCCCGGCACTGGACTGGGCAGCGCTGCGGGACTACCGCGACTACATGATCCGCCACCTCGACGACACCGACCAGATCACCGGATACGAGAAACAAGGCGTCACCGTCATCAAAGCCACCGCGACCCTGGTAGGCCGGGACCCGTGGCGGGTGCGCGCCGGTGACCGGGAACTCACCGCCGAGCACGTGGTGCTCGCCACCGGCTCCGACCCTGTGCGCCCACCCATCGACGGCCTCGACGAGGTCACCGTGTGGACCAACCGGGAAGCCACCACTCTGCGCGAGATCCCCGAGCGAGTGGTGATGATCGGCGGCAGCGCCGTCGGGGTCGAACTCGGCCAGTTTCTTGCCCGCATGGGCGCCCAGGTCACCCTGCTCCAGCGCGGCGACCGACTGCTCGACCGGGAAGACCCCCGTGTCGGTGACATCGTCGCCACCCACCTGCGCGCTGACGGCATCGACGTCCGCCTCGGCCGCCAGGCCACCACCGCACACCGCGACGGCGACGAGGCCGTCATCGAACTCGACGACGGCGCTACCCTGCGCGCCGACGTCGTCGTACTCGGCGCCGGACGCCGACCCCGCACCACCGGGCTCGGCCTCGACACGGTCGGGATCGAACCGAACACTCGCGGAGCGCTGGAGGTCGACGAGCACTGCCGCGTGGCCGACGGCCCGTGGGCGCTCGGCGACGTCACCGGAGTCGCGTTGTTCACCCACGTCGCCATGTACCAGGGCCGGATCGTGGCCGACACCATCCTCGGCACACCCCGCCGAGCCACCTACAGCGGCATCCCCCGCGTCGTGTTCGCACAACCCGAAATCGCCGCCGTCGGCCTGACCACCGGCCAAGCCCGCCAGCACGGCCTCGACATCGCCACCACCGAACTCGACCTGGCCGACTCGATCGCGCGGCCCTGGACCTACGAAACCAACCCCGCCGGCACCCTCGGTCTCATCGCCGACCGCACCCAGCGCGTGCTCGTCGGGGCCTGGGCCATCGCACCCCACGCCGGGGAATGGATCCACACCGCTGCCCTCGCCATCCGCGCCCAGATCCCCATCGACACCCTGCTCGACGGCATCGCCCAATTCCCCACCTACAGCGAGTCTTACCTCGCCGCGCTCGAACACCTCGACCTGTAGACCGCCCAGTCGCTCGCCGCAGGGGCAGAGCGGTGTGGTGATCAACCGGTGGACAGTTCGACGGCTTTGACGATCAACAGGAGTGCGGCGACGATGAGGTAGCCGCGCAACAGACTCATACCGAGTTTGGGGCCGGGTGACCAACTGAGGGGCTTGAGCAGGCGAGTAGGGCATGTGCCACTGGGCGCGCTCAGCGTGGGTGACTGTCGCGGGTGGGGTGGCCCCGGTTCGGCCTCGGCAGGCCGACCAACGATTGAGTGAACTCCGCCGATTCGGGCCGGTCGACCGTGGTGTCTCACGGTCGACCGGAACACAGCCTTGCCGTTCTACTCGACACGACGCTCTGACCAGCTCCCCCAGCCACTCGTCGATGTCTCAGGAGACATTCGAAATCTGGAGAAGATTCCGCGGGCGCGCTCCTCATCGCGTGGATCGCATTGATCATCGTGCTGGTGATCGTTCGGCCCTGCGGCGGACTGCTCACCGAAGCACTGCGCATCCTGCCCGACCTCCTACGCCTGCTCCGCAACCTCGCCGCGGACAAGACAATGCCGCCCGGAGTACGCGTTCGCCTCGCCCTGCTACTGGCCTACCTCGCCATGCCCCTGGACCTGATACCTGACGTCATACCCGTACTCGGCTACGCAGACGACGCCATCGTCGTCACCGCAGTCCTGCGCAGTGTGGTTCATCGTGCAGGGCTGCCCGCCGTGCGCAAGCACTGGCCCGGCACGGACGACGGCTTCACCGCGCTCTGTCGGCTAACCGGACTCGCGAAATCGGCCAGCACCAACCCACCGTGGCGCACCGACTAGCGACCGATCCCGGATCAGTCCACGCGACCGTCGCACGTGGACCAGGCGTACGTCGGGCATCTTGGCGGGTTCCCGCACCGCCACGACGGGAACGCATACCGGCACAGGTGACAAAGAGTCACCAGCCTGCTGAATCATTCGACGTGGACGAGCATTGCCCGGCGCCAGCAAGCGAAGCTGAGCCCGGATCACCCCGCGAGCAACGGCCGACGCGAAGTCAGCACGTGGCTGCCCATCCACGAGTGGACCGAAACGGAGGTATGGCAACACATTCGCACTAGCGGTGTGCCCTACCACCCCGCTTACGACGCCGGAATGACCCGATTGTCGTGCTCTCTGTGCATTCTCGGGAGCCGCGCGGATCTCCTGCGCGCCGCACGCCTTCGGCCAGACCTTGCGGCCGAGTACGCCCGGATCGAGGACGAGATCGGGCATCGGTTCCGCAACGACATGTCGATGGCGGAGATCATCATCACGGCCGCAAATCCTTAGTGGACAGTGCCCTTTCTGAGTCCTCCCGAGTTCCGATAGTCCGCTGTTCGTGTCACGAACGCTGAGAACGATTGAGGTTTTGCCATGCCTGCATCCAATGACATCGTCCGCGCTCGACTGTTCTTGATGCGCGCGACTGAGCCACCCACGCAATCCGTCGGCGCCTACACCGCAGTCCACGGCCCAGTGGAGGCCGCCGAACGCATCCGCGCCGGTTGTGCACCCCCGGCGGTGCTCGCCGAGGTCGCACAGCCTGAACCCGATCTACGCGACGACCTCGCCGCACTCGAGGCGGGGCATGCCAGGCTGCTCACCCCCGAGGACGACGACTGGCCGAACGCGGCGGCGCACGACCTGGCCGCCTCCGGCACGGGAGCGCCGCTGGGTCTGTGGGTGCACGGTGACCCGCAGCTCGGAGTCCTCACCGCTGGCCCGGTGGCCGTGGTCGGCTCGCTGGCGGCCAGCCCGTATGGCGAGTACGTCGCTGCGGAACTCGGGCGAGGCATCGCCGATCGGGACATCGCTGTTGTCAACGGTGCCGGGTTCGGGATCGAAGCGCACGCGCTGCGGGGTGCCCTGAGCACCTCCGGACGCGGCCGGTGCCTTGTCGTGCTGGCGTGCGGTATCGATGTCGAGTACCCCGCCGACCACGGTC
The DNA here is from genome assembly GCF_039536925.1 of Amycolatopsis ultiminotia. NCBI lineage: Bacteria > Bacillati > Actinomycetota > Actinomycetes > Pseudonocardiales > Pseudonocardiaceae > Amycolatopsis > Amycolatopsis ultiminotia. The sequence continues at coordinate 14,312 of NZ_BAAAZN010000019.1, forward strand.
CGCTCTTGCGGGAGATCGCCGACTCCGGCGGAGTGCTGGTCACCGAGTACCCCCTCGGTACGAAACCTCGCCGCACGCGTGCCTACGCACGGCAACGCCTGGTCGCGGCGCTGAGCGAGGCCATGGTGATCGTCGAGGCCGGCCGACGCAGCCCGGCCCTGGCTGTAGCGCGTGCGGCGTCGAGGCTCGGCCGCCGCGTCTACGCGGTCCCCGGACCGGTCACCTCGGCGACGTCCGGCGGGACCAACGAGTTGCTGCGTACCGGGATGGCCACGGCCGTCACCTGCGCCGACGAGGTCACCGCCACCCGTGGACTCCGATGACCCGCCGGAACCGTGGGACCAGGTCAGCAGGGGTGTCTCGCGACCAGGAATCGCTGGTCACGACACACCCCTGCTGACCGCGGGCTGTCTCGGTAAGGTGTCTAGGGCGACACGGCGACGAACAAGATGGTCAGCCACGCCCAGAGGCCGGTCAACCCCCGGCGACGCGAGAGAGGGCTGCAGATGGACAAGGACGAGCACATCGCGCAGCTGCGCGCCCGCCGACAGCGCATCGAAGCGATCGAAACCGCCCTGGAGAGCATCCGAGACGTGGAAAGCTCTCTGCAGGAGATGCGGGAAATCCTGCTCCAGCAGCGGAAGGTCGAACGCACGGAGCGGCTCACCGATATTCGCGAAGCGGACAAGGCCGGTGTGCCGAAGACGAAAATCTCCAAGGAGGTTGGCCTCAGCCGCGCGAACCTCTACAACCACCTCAAAGGCACCCCGGCGGACGAGTAGCCGGACTCACGCGGCTGGGCGATCATCGGAGAACCAGAGCCATGCGCCGGAACGCTCCGGAAATGTCACGCAGGCTCTTCCCTGCGACGCGGCGGATGCGCACCTACCGGCAGAGCTGGCCTCCTCGCTGCCGGTAGAACTCCACCGGGTCGACGGCTTGGCCGTTGGTCTCGATCTGCAGGTGCAGGTGCGCTCCGGTGGACGCTCCCCGGTTTCCGACCGCGGCGATGGGCTGGCCGGATTGAACGGATTGCCCTTCGCGGACCAGATTGTGGTCGTTGTGGCCGTAGATCGTCACGATTCCGTCCCCGTGCTGGATGCGGACCCACAGTCCGTAGCCGGACGCCGGTCCTGAGCTGATCACCGTGCCGGAGTTGGCTGCCAGGATCGGAGTACCGATGGGCGCACCGATGTCAAGTCCTTTGTGGAATTCGCTGCCGCGGTACCCGAATGCGGAGGTGCAGGTGCCGTTCGTGGGTGTCGTCCAGCCGCCGGTCGTCGCACTGGTCGTACAGGTGGCACCTTGGACAGCCCCGACAATCTGGCGCGCTGCTGGCTCGAATTTCGCGTAGCGGTCAGGAAAGCCTGATCGCTGTACGGTCTGGGCGGCAACGGTGACCGGCATGTTCTGCCAGTTGGGCAGCGCCAGCAGATGCCGGTAGAACTGCTCGCTGCTGTAGGTGGGGTCCATGATCTGCGCGACGCTTCCCCAGCCTTGGGACGGCCTCTGTTGGAACAAGCCGACGCTGTCGCGATCGCCGTAGTTCAAGTTCTTCAGTTGCGACTCGGTGAGCGCCGTGGCGACCGCGACGACCCAGCCCTGCTCGGGCACGTTCATCCGTTTGCCGACAGCGACGATCGTCGCCGCGTTGCTCATCTCCAGCGGTCCGTACCCCGCTGCCGAGGTCGCGCTCGCCCCGGCGGGGGCACAGTTCATGCCCCCGCCGGAACTGCTGGAACTGCCGAACACGGCTTGAACCACAGCGATGGCGCCGCCACCGATGAAGAGCATGATCACGACGACGAACCCGGCACCGGCGGCGGCCACCTTGCCCATGACCCGTCACCTCCACGGATGCGCGGGGTCGGGCGGGGGCATCGGGGAGGGCGGGGCCACCTCTGGACGTGCGGCGGCGGCCGTGGCGGCCGCCGCATGCTGCCCACCGCTGGGGGCCGAGGCGCGCAGGTTCGGCCAGAGGGTGGGCAGGTCAGCTAGCGCCACCCGACCGGCAGTGCCGGACTCGTCGAGCCGTCGCCAGCGCGGCGCGGCCATGTCGAGCGGATCCGCCGCGGCCTCGCCGCTGCTGGTCGCCACGGGTACGCGTGCGGGCCGGTCGAGACCGCGCAGCGCCTCGGCCATCACCCTGCGTGCGTTGGCCTCGCGCCTGGCACTGGGCAGCCACACCAGCACGGGTGTGGTGATGCCGGTGGCCTCGGCCAGCCGCTCGTAGCGGGCGAGTTTGCCCGCCAGGCGGGACAGTTGCTCGGTGCCGAAGTCGAACTCGATGAACCACTCGACGTCCCGGCCGGCCTCACGCCAGCGGCCGTAGCCGTCCGGGGTGACGATGTCGCCCCAGTGCCGGCCGCACCGGGCGGCCGACCACCACGCCGCGAGCACACCGGCGGCACCGGGCTGACGGGCTCGGCGGATCAGGGTGGTGAACAGCCCGTTGCAGCCCACGGTGTGCGCCAGCTGTAGCGAGAACGCGCGTCCGATCTCGCGTTCACGGCTGTAGCCCAGTTCCTTGGGGTCGATGCCGTCCTCGCGAGCCAGCGCGACCGCTCCGGCGGTGTCGAGGACGTAGTACATCGGGTGCGAGCCGCGGTCGCGGTGCGGCTGGAACCGGTGCAGCACGCCCCACTGGTAGAGGTTGCGCAAGCGCAGGTTCGCCCCGCGGCGACCGGTGAAGGCAATATCGATGATCTGAGTGCTGGTGAGCACGTGGTGCTCGAACAGCATCCGGCACAGCCACCGGTCGCGCTCGGTGAGATGCCGGGCCAGCCACGCGTGATGCTCGGCCGAGTTGAGCACCCGCGCACCAGGTCGTTCCGGCCGATGTGCACGCAATTGTCGCTGCTGGGTGGGATTGCTCACCATCGTGACGTGCACCTCCAAGGACGGCAGGACGCGAGAACGCCCTGCGGGCAAAAGGAAAAAGCTGAGCGGGTCAGGCCGCTCGGCGCGGATCGAACGCCACCGGCTTGACGTTCTCGGCCGGTTCGGGCGTGTTTCGAGGCTCGGTGTTCACGAGCGCGAGCCGACGGATCTCCTTGGCGCGGCCGGGAATCGCGGGCGGAAGCTTCTCGGTGACCGCGGTGAACGGGGGAGCTTCCTCGCTGTCGAGCACCAGCCGCGCGGCGATGTGAAACCGACCGAGATTGGCGAGGTCGTGCTCGGAGAGCCGAGGCGCGGTATGCCGGGACAGGTCCCGGGCGTCTTCGGGCGACGCCGAGAAAATGATCTTCGAGCGGGCGTTGGTGCTGATGCCTTCCTCCAGTTCGCGCGGCAGCTGCCGTAGGTACTGGTGCGCGAGCGTCATCGACATCCGGTAACCCCGGGCCTCGGCGAGCATGTCCTCCATCGGGTACGCCAAATTCAAAAAGTTGTGGCATTCGTCGATGTAGAGCGAGGCATCGTGGCGTTCGCGCTGCGGTATCCGGGCTCGCCGGGTGGCGGCCTGCCACGTGCGGGCCACGACGATCGAGCCGATCAGCCGTGCGGTGTCCATCCCGAGCGCGTCCTTGCCCAAACGCACCAGGCAGATTCCGCCGTCGAGCACCGCGTCCATGTCCACTGTGGACTCTCCACCGGCGAGGGATGCCCGCACGAACGGGCGCAACAACAAACCGCGGAGCTTGTTCATCAGCGGCGCGACGACCTGCGCCCGGCTGGCATCGGACAGATCGTCGTACCAGTGCCAGAACCCGGTCAGGACATCGTCGGAGATCTGTTCGAGCGCACGCTGCCGGAAAGCGGGCACCGTCAACAGTTTCGGCAGATCAGTCAGCGTGGGTGTGCCGGGCAGCTCGCGCAGGGTCAGCAGCCCCGAACGCAAGATGTCCTCGGTCCGCGGCCCCCAGCTGGAGGCGTAGACGTGGGAGAAGATCGACACCAGGTTGTCCACGGTACGGGCGGTGTCGTCGCCTTCGAGCGGGTTGAGCACCGGCGGGCGGGCGCGGCTGTCGGCGTCGAAGAGCACCACCTTCTCCCCGAGCCGCGAGGGCAGCCGCATCAGGGTGTCCGCGACCAGGTCTCCCTTGGGATCGATCACGACCAGTCCGCGGCCGGCGTCGGCGTCGTCGAGGATCGTCCGCGCCATCAGCTCGGACTTGCCGGACCCGGTCGCACCCAGGATGTGCAGGTGATGACGCGCGTCGGCGACGCGCAGCCCCACCGGCCGGGAGTGACCGGAGTCGGTGATCCCGATCGGTTTCACTCCGGCGCCCTCGGTGGCGATCCCCGGTGGCGGCGGCACCGCCTTCGCTCCGGCGCGCTGCAAACCGGGTACGGCCTCGTCGGTCGGGACGTGCGCGAGCGCGGCCAGCTCGGCGATCGAGAGCAGATCACCGGAGGTGAGGCGTCGTTCGGCCACGGCCCGGACGGCGTTGGTGAGCCGGACGCGACGGTAGTAGTTATGTTCGCTGTAAGCCGCGAACGCGCTGGCGATGGCATGCCCGCGTCCGCGCAGGTGCTCGCGCACCGGAACCCGCTCCGCGCCGGTCGCGTGCTCGTCAACCAAGGTGGCCACGGCGTACCGGACGCGGGTCTCGTACTGGGAACTGCGCTGCTTGGCGACGATGACCCGGTCCTGCGCCGAGGTTTCCAGAGAGGTCTGGTGATCGACGACCGGCCGCTTCGCGGTCGTGCCAGGCCTGCGCGATCCGGTGTGCGGGGTGATCAGGTCCAGGAGGCGCCCGGCCAGCCGGACCGAGCTGCCCGTGCGGACCCGGCGGGCGGCTCGGCGGGCTTTGCGGACACGAGCGCCGGTGACCGGGCGCGCAAGGATCTGCACCACGGCCCGTTCATGCGTGGCCATGCCGACCGGAGCGCCCAGCAGGGCCCGAACCGGATCAGTGGGGAAGTCCGATCGGATAGGCAGTGCCTCGCTGCGGGCCAGACGCAGTTCGCCGCCCGCGGCCTCGACCGCTTTTCCCGGCGGGTTGGACAAGGGGATCGGCGGCTTGGCCGGTGTGGTCCGGGTGTGCGCGCCGGGCCAGGCAGCCTCGATGGCGCGTTCGGCCATGCCGGGCGGCACGACGCCCGGCAGCCACAGCCGCAAGGCGACCCCGGCATGGGAAAACACGTACTCCCACACGATGTGCGGCTGGCCGTGCATCCGCCGTTTCCAGCCGGACCGCAACAGCCCAACCAAGTTGGAGTACAAGGCCGCCGCGCCGTCCGGATCGACCGTGGGCGGAGCCAGCACGGTGACCACCCGGGCGTCGGCGGCCATTCGGTCATGGCACCGGCGCGCCCACCACCGTCGCCCGACCACGACGCCAGCCACCGCAAGCGCAACGGCCGGCCCGACCAGTGGCCCCCAGGTCAGTGCGAATTCCCGCAGTGCCGTGACGACAGCGCGCATTGCGGCACCGGGATCGCGGAGGTAGTCCTGCAACGGTGAGGCAAGCGTCCTCGATGAAGCGACAACAGACTGAGTGGATGACATCAGAAATCTCCTCTCTCGCAAGGAAAAGTCGAAAGGACGCGGATTCAGGCCGCGTGTCGCTCGGCGTCGTCCGCGCTCGGTTGGACTTCCGGAATCGAGGTAGGTGCGGACGGGTCGTTGGGCACGAGTCGCAGATGACGGCGCCGCTTGCGTGTTCGTTCGGCGTCGATCTCGGCCTGCCACTCCGACAGCCGCCGCCCGCCCATGCGCTTGAGGAACTGCGGGATGCGATTTGCGGGCACCCCGACCAATCGCGGGCCCAGCACGGCGAGCAGATCCGAGGCTTCCTGCGACGACCACCCGGCCTCGGCGATGGCGTCCTCGTCAGGAAACACGTCGGCGACCCGGTCACGGTCGGGATCGATAAAGGAGTCTTCGCGACCGCCGTAGCTGTACACCCACAGGAAGTTCTCTGGCGGGTCAGGTTCGATCAGCCTTTTGAATCGGCGAACTTCCTTGGTATAGCAATAAAAAGTCACCTGTGGGCAGGCTCGCATCACGCGACACCACGCCAAAGTGTAGGCATCGCTGAAAAAATCGCCCGCATCGTGCACCCTGACAAATTTCCCGGCCAGGCGCGGAGCCGACAGTTCGCGGATCATCGCCTCTGTCCAACCGGGAAGATCGTCCAGAACGTACGCGAGATTGGCGGTATGCTTGGCTTTGACCGCAGGGAAAAGATAAGTTCCGTTGCGCGCGTAGCAGATCCGAGTACACGCGCTTGCCGCCGGGCAGGTCACCTGCGTCCGTCCGTCGGGCAACCGGGCGGCCAGCGCAGGCAGAGTCCAGTTCCAAACACCGATTGCGCGCATCTCCCGGTTCTGCGTCAGCAACCGGGCTGGCCGCGCCGGAACCGTAGTTACGTGGGCGGAAGAAGACATACGACACCTCGCAAAGGCAGTCAGTCGGGGTGCAAGAAACGAGCAGAAACGTTGTGGTTGAAGGGATCGATCCGCAGCGGTGGGGCGGGTTACGCAGCGCTGCCGAGGTCGACGTGACCGTCAGCGTCCGCATCAAGCGTCAGCTCGGTGTCGTCGACGCCGAGATCTACAAACGCGCCGCCGTCGTCCGTGCTAGATTCGTGTTCCGCGTACTGCGCCAACTCGGCCGGATCTGTTGTGATGAGCGCGTTTTCCTGCGGTGAAGCCAGCGACTGGAACGCGACTCTCTGAGTCCCGGTCGAGAGCAGACCTTGTCCCTTGTCCGCGGAAATCAGGAACTGCTTCTCGCCCTCGGACAGGTTGAAGGTCGCCACGATCTCGTCGATCGCCTGCGGTGCTTGGCGAAGCAAAATCTGAGTCGCGGCGTTGGCGATGATCGCCTTGCCCAGGTCTGTCCCGAGGACATCGCCGACATCTTGGGTCGCGATCGTCAAGCCCGCCCAGTGTTTGCGGGCTGCTTTGGCCATCCGGTGCAGAAACCGCGCCCCGGCAGGGTCTTGCATGAGCAGCCACGCTTCGTCGACGGTGATCAGTCGTGGCCGTCGGATGGCCGGGTTGGACACCCGCCGCCACACCGTGTCCAGCGTGAGCAGCGTGCCGATCGGCCGGAGTTCGTCGGGCAGGTCACGCAGGCTGAACACGGTCAGGTGGCCCTCGGGCCGCGTGGTGGTCGGCCCGGAGAACATCGCCGAGAACGCGCCCTCGACGAACGGGTGCAACCTGGAGCCGAGGTCCGTGGCGATCGGATCGCCGGTGGCTGTGAGGACTGCGGCGAGATCCGCCAGCAGCGGCGCCTGCCTGCCCCAGGTCCGTGGGTCGCTGGTGATCCCGGCTTGCTGGTAGGTGGCCATGATCGCCCGGTCGAGCACGGCGCGTTGCTGCGCGGACAGTTCGGTGCCGAGCAACACTCCGATGACGGTGTGCAGGAACAGTGCCCGGCGCGTCAGGGCGTCCTTGGGGGCGGTGCGACGCCCGTCCGGCCTGAGGGCGATCGGCAGGTCGAACGGGTTGATCCTGACCTCGGAACTACCGAGGTGGATGTAGGTACCGCCGATGGCCTCGCACAGCCGCCGGTACTCGTCCTCCGGGTCGATGATCGCGACCTCAACCCCGCGGTAGAGGCTGCGCAGGGTTTCCAGCTTCACCAGGTAGGACTTGCCCGCGCCGGAGCGCCCGAGCACCACCGCGTTGTAGTTGTCGGCGGAAAAACGGTCCCAATGCACCAAACCCTGCGATCCGACGTTGAACCCGTACAGCACACCGGCCGGTGCGGCGACGCTGGTCGGGTCGGCGGGCGGCAGATCGGGGCTGGTGAAGGGAAACGCGGCGGCCAGCGCACTGGTGTCGAAGGTGCGGCGCATCCCGATGAGATCGAGCGCCAGCGGCAGGGTGGACACCCAGCCTTGCAGCGACCGGTAGGTGGTCGGCTGAGCGTTCATCAGCAGCGACGCCGCGAGTGCCCGCACCGCGGCAACCTGCTCGCTGAGATCGGCTTCGCTGGTGGCGTGCACGGTCAGATACAGGCCGAGCCGGTACAACTTCCCTTCGCCGCGGGCGACGCGGGCCGAGAGGTCGTAGGCGTCCTCGGTGGCGGCCTCGACCATCGGGTCCAGCAACCGGCCCTTCTCGGAGGTGTGGCGCCGCCCGGACTCCAGCTTGGACAGCTGGCGCTTGAGCCGGTTGGCGGCGGTGACGGGGTCGATCGGCTCGATGTGCAGGGACACGTCGACGCGGCCGGGGTAGGACAGCAGCGGTTGCAGCCACCCCGCATGCACCTCGCGCGGGTAGCCGGTGATCGCGAAGGAGGAGACCCATTCGCCGCCGATCTCCAGGTGCCGGGGCGCGACCGACAGCGAGTCCGGAGTGAACGCACTGGCCCTCCCCAACGGTGCGTTCGTGTGCGGTGCCCCGCGGCCTCGGCTACGGCCGAACTTCCTGCTCATAGGTCCCCGCCCTCCCACTCGTCCAGGGCCGTCGGCTCCGGCGACGCGCTGTCGCGCCCGCCCCGGCTGGCTGTGCTTCGGTGATGGACTGGTGGCTCGTCGTCGGGGTCTGCAGCGGCGGTGGTGATCACCTCGTCCGCGCCGGCCAGACCCGCCGAGGGCGGGATCAGGCTGTCGGGATTGCATGCGGTGGCCAGTACGGCGGTGGCCTGCCCGGCGTCCAGGGGCGTGATCGTGATCCCGGCCGGGGAGAGCAGTTCGGTGGCTTCGCCCAGCCTCCGCACGAGCCGGGTTTCCGCCGAGCGCCGCGTGGTCTCGGTGACCTCGCCGTCCCGTCCGCGGGCGCGCCGTGCCCGCAGCGCGGCGAGCGGGGACGCGCCGCCGAGCCCGTCCGTCGGCCCCGTTGCGCGGATCGGCTCGCGTAGCACCAGCAGTACCTGGCGGCGCAGCAGATCGGTGGAGCGGCGCAACTGGTCGAGGTAGGTCGCATGCTCTCGCGCGGCGGCTTCGAGCATCGGATGCGGCAATCCGGGGGCGGCCTCGTGCAGGTCGCTGATCTGACGGCTCAGGTCGAGGCGTTCGGCCCGGATGAGCACCTGTACCGGCGCGGAGATCGAGTGCAGATACCGGCCGAAGGACGCGACCAGCGCCTCCTGCTCACCGGGCGTGCGGAGCGCGAAGTTGACGGTGCTGGCCACCGCAACCATCGCGACCCCGTCGGGGCCGAGGTCGACGACACCGGCCTCGGTGACTCCTTCCGCGGGCAGCCGCAGCGCCGCCGGAGATACCTCCGACGTGCTCGTAGCACCGGTGGCATCAGTCGCGGTGATGCTGCTGGTCAGCCACTCGGGTGCGGCCCGCACCCCTTCGGGAGCGGCGACCCGGTGCCGAGGTTGCAGCCGCTGGCGGACCGCGGCGAGCAGCAGCCGGTCCAGGCTCATGCCATCGCGCTGCCCCAACGCCAGGACCGCGGCACTGACCCCGATCGGAATAGCGACGATCAGGAAGACCGGCAGCGGCACGACACCGCGGGCCAGCGTCCAGGCGCCGTAGAGCACGATTCCGGTCACGGTGAGGATCGCCAGCTGCCGGGCGGTGAGGTTGGCCAGGACGCGATCCTCGCGATCGACGTCGGACGGGATGCGCACGGGCTGGGTCATGGCTTCTCGCCTCCACGGGGCGGGGCTTTCGGCGCGGACCTCGGCGGCGTCGGCGGCGTGGTCGGTGCCCGGAACGTCACCGGCGGCACGGACGGCGTGCGCGGTCGGGCGTCGCCGAGGCGCGGCTGCGGGTGCGGGTGCGCGGTGCGGAACGCCGGGGCGGCGGGCGGCGCGGTCGCAGGCGTGGCCGGCCGGGACATGTGGGGCGGGTCGGGCGTCGGCGGCTGGAACCGCAAGTGCGGTGGAACCGCGGCCGCTGCGACCGGCCGAGCCGGGGGCACGGTGCCACCGGTGCGGCGCGGTGCACGGGGAGCTTGGAACCGGGGTGCTGTCGGGGCCTGCTTGCGGCGCCGCCCGGCGGGCGGCGGGGCCGCAGTAGCGGGCTTGGATGCGGAACTGAATTCGGGCATGACGGGTCCTTGGGTGGCCGGGGTGACGGCCGGGTCGTGGGTGGTCTCCTGCGGACCGGGCTGCAGAAACTCCGGTCGCTGCGAGGGCGGGCGCGGCTGCTGGGCAGCACGGGCGCGGTCGGCGTCGTAGGCCGCCTGCAACCGCTTGTTGACCGCCTCCGGTGTCGGCGCGATCCGCGGCTGAGCGGGCCACGGTGGATCGGCAGCAGCACCGCCGCGGCCCCCACCGCCCTTACCGCCTTTTCCGCCACCGGCGACCGCTCCGGCTTTGCCCAGCCCGCCGGACTTCCCGGCGACCATCCCGAACGTCTTCGCCGCGATGTACGCCTTCGCGAGCCCGCCGAGGAAGGACCGGCCGTTGCCGATCTTGGTGGCGGAGAGGAACCAGAACGGAATCTTGAACAAGATGTAGAACAGCGCGATCGCGGCGATGAGCATGCCGAGCGCGGACAGCGTCGAGCCGAACAGATGCACTCCGCCGGCAAGGAAGGTCCGCACGGCGGTGATCAGCACCAGCGACTGGGCAACCTGGATCGCCAGTGTCGCCCCGAGCGCCTTCCACCACCACCGGGCGATGCCGTCGGTGTGGGGCAGGCAGTGACACATCAGAAACAGCGGCCCGGTGACGATCAAGATCAACGTGATGACCACGCGGACGACGTAGACGATCAGCAGGGCGATCCCGACGACCACGAGCACCAGCGCCAGCAGGATCATGAAGAACCCGCCGGAGACCGCGCCCTCGACCGCGTCCTTGAGGGTCGACCCGAGCGACGGCGGATTCACCCCGTCGCCGAGCACGGCGGCGGACAGCGCGTTGGCCAGCCGGATGAACTTCTCCGCGAAGAACAACGACAGCGCGGAGGCGAGGAATCCGATCGGAATCCGCGGGCCGATCTCCTTGATCGAGTACCGGCTCTGCACCGTCTCGTGGGACATCACCACGATCCCGGCGACGAGGATCAGCATCCCGTAGCAGGCCAGCACGATCTGCCACGAGTTGTTCCACAGCTCGCCGATACCGGGAAGCTGATCCAGCGTCGGCGTGGTCAGCGCGGTGTGGCCGAGCAGCTCCAGGATCGGCGACAGCGCGGCATTGACCAGATCCTTGAACACCCCGTTGATCGCCTTGGCGATGCAGCCGGTGATGTTGGTCAGCCCGCAGTCCGGATCGCCGTTTCCCGTACTGGGACCACCCGGCTGCGTACTCGTGCTCGGTGGCGGGGTGGGCTGCGGGATGCAGTCCTCACCCGCGCACGGCGGGTTCGCAGTCGTGCTCGGCGCGGTGGACGGGCCACCGGGCGTGCACCCGATCTGGCCGGGGAAGCAACTCGTCGGCGGCGGCAGCTCAGTGATCGGCGGCAGCGGCGTCGCCGGGACCGACGGGCGCGGCGAGCCGGTCGGAAAGTGACACGTCGGGTTCGGCGAGTTCGGGGCACACGTGCCGCTGGGGTGGGGCGGCAGCGGCAACGGAGGTGGCGGTTGCTGCGCCGCGGGCTGCGCCAGCGCCGCCTGCTGCGTGCCCGGCTGCCGGGGTGCGCCGGGCGAGGCCCACGCACTGACAGCCAGCGCACCGCCGAGCACCACGGTCAGCCCCAGAGCCAGCAGCCAGACCAACCGCCGCCGGGAACCGCGTCCGGTGAGCTGCGAGGTTGGCGGGGCGAGCAGGACCCGCTCCCGGCGCGCCGGGTCCGCCGGGCGTGCGCCGGTGCCGGGCTCGCCACGATCGGGCTCGGGCACGCGGGGGTGTCGGGTCGCAGCCATGGCCTCAGGCCCCGACAATCCCGCGCAGGATTTCCACCACGAGCGGTGCCAGCGCCGCCAGCCCGTAGCCCCAGCCCGCCGATTTGAACGACTGCTTGGCCTTCTCTACTTCCCCGGGATCACCCGCAGCCATCAGGTACCGGACGCCGCCGACGGTGAGGAACACAGTCGCCAGCCCGGCGAGGATCCCGACCAACCAATTCCTGATGTTGTCGAAGACCTGCCCGACGCTGCTCGCGATCGCGAGCACCTGTGTGGAAGCCTGCGCCACATCCGCGGTGAGCGAGCTGAGCAGGACCGCGCCGAGTACCGCGAAGGCAACCGAGCGCGTCACCGCGCGGCGCACCGGTCGCGCCGGAGAGGTCCGATGACGTGGACGTGCGGCATCCGCGTGTGCTGGCGGTCGCGAGTGGCCGGCGACGCCCGTGCGGGGCCGGTTCTGCTCGGATGCGCTCGACGCGAGGGAGCGCGGCGGCGCGGTGGTGTGCTGGGTTTGGGGATGGGGTGTCACGCGCATCGGCGCACCTCCGAAGTCGGCTCGTGCTCGGCGGTACGCGGAGAGCTGGGTGGGATCTCCCCGCACCCCAAGAAGCCGGATTGCGGGTCGTTTTTCGACACCGCCCGTGACGATTTTTTGGAATCGGTCGGCCAGCCGTTGCGCAGACGACCGCTCACAGCGCGTGACAAGTGCGGGTTTTCCTCGGCGGGAGCGTCCGGCGAGTCGGCGACCAGAGCGGCGACCGCTGCGTCGGCGACGGGGTCTTCGGAGTCGGTGTCGGCGAGCTGATCGCGCAGCCACGTGACGAGTCGGTCTTCGGCTCGATCACGCGCCTTGAACGCGGTCTTGAGCGCGGTGCCGTGGGCTTGCGCCCAGTCGGTCACCGATGTTTCGCCGAGCCGGGTCGCCGAGATCAGGTCCGCTTCGGCGGGGGTGAGAATCTGCTCACCGACCGCCCGTGCGAGCACCAAGTCGGGGTGCCCGTACGGCGGGCGCGGCGCCGCGGAGTGATAGCCCGAGCCCGCCGGCAGCGGGGCGTCCAGAGACGCTTCCAGCGCCGCTTGCCCGGCACGGCGAGCGGCGAAGTGCAGCCTGGCGATGATCCCGGGATCGGTCAGATCCACCGTCGCCAACGCTTGGACGAATCCGGCGAGGACGGCCGCGTGGACATCTGCGCGATCGAGCGGATACCGCGCCGCCAGCCACCGGGAACTCGAGGCCAGCGACGGCAGTGCCATCCCGACGCACGCGACTGTCCACGCGCCCCCGTGAGCGCGGGAACGCAGAACCAAATGCGCCCACACGTCGTCTTGGGTGCGATGCGGGCACTGCTTGCTCATCACCCGGTCCCGCAGCTCGTCCAGCGGCACCGGCCGCCGCGGCAATCCGGCGAACCGGGCCCCGTCCACGGCCATCGGCTTCGGCCCGGTGACCAGCCACCCGAAGGCGTCGCGCGCGGTGTCTAGCGGCAACCATTCGTGCCCCTCGTGATCGGGCCGGATAGGTGCGGACACAATCTCGTCGTTCGTCATTGAGGTGCTCCTGACTGGAGTTGGTGAATCAGCTCCGTCAGGACGCCAGGGCAGCGACAAGAAAAGGACAAGAAAAGAACAAGGATGATCTTCTTAGTAGGTGGACGCGACTACTAAAGCCGCCACCTTGAAGGATTCAGAAACCCCCGCTCGGGACAGCCTGCCCCGGCGGCATCCAGGATCGCCTTAGTAGCGTGTGAGCTGGTCTTTTAAGTGCTTCTTAGTAGGCAGTCGGCGGTCCGCCGTGGTGGACTCGTGGCGACTCCGGCCGAGCGCTTTTGAATCGGGTCAGAAATTCTTCTTGACCTGAGCGCGGGTTATTCGACAGCAAGTCAATCCACACAGTGTCGTGCTCGAATACCTCCGGACGCTGGGAAAGCGTCGATGTATTCGGGTTCGCGTCAAGATGCGTGGGGCGGTGGGCTTCGGGAGTTCGCAAAAAACTTGGGCGAGCGGTGTCGAAAAACGGCCTCAAAACCGGCTTCTTGGGGTGACTTGGCAGACCACGCCGATCACACCGCGAGGAAGGCCACCGATGACTTCAACACCGCATCCCGAGCCCGGACGCCGTCACCGCCGCTTGCCACATCGCGACACGGCGAGCCCCCGCCGTGGCCGGCACCGCGCGCCACGGACCACACCTGCTACCGCAGCTGCCCGACGTCCACGTCCGGCGACGTTCTGGTCGTTCGCCGACGCGGAGATGCTGCCCGGTACCGCACTGCTTCCCGGCTGGCTCGGACGCACGATCGTCACCCTCGTGACGACCTACACCCGCCCCGGCGACCGCGTCCTTCTGCTCACGCCGCCGCCATCCCCGCGCGCTCTTCAGCACGCGGCCGGCAACGCCCGCAGCGCCGAGGCGTACGCCGGTCTCGCCAAGGCAGTCTGGACCGTCGCTCGGCTCGGCCGTGGCGCCGACACCGCGACCACGGCACCCGCCCCCGACGACCCGGCCGAGCACACCAACTCATCCCGCCGCGCCGCATCCGAGTCGGCGTCGCGACCCCGACTCGGTCGGCTCGGGCTGCACCCGGTTCCCGGACCGCACCCCGACTCCGCACGCCCTCGGCATCGCGACGGAGACGGACCGCGCGGTGGCTTCAACCTGATCATCACCGCGCTCGATCCGCACGCCACCGACTGGCTCGCACGCACCGACTGGGACGCCCTGCTCGCCCCGCGCGGCCTCCTCGCGGCAGTCACACACAGTGATAGCCGCGATGGTTGGCTGCGTGATCCGCACGCGACTTTGCTGAACACCCTGGGTAGTCAGGGGTTGCGATGTCTCGATCACATCGCCGTGCTCACCGCGCCCGTACCGGACACGCCGGACTGCCTCACAACCGCCGACCGGATGGGCACCGCAGTAGCTGTGCCGGACTTCTCGCCGCGCGCGGTCGACGCCACAGCGCCACCGCTGCGCACGGTGCACCACGACCTCGTTCTGCTCGGGCGGATGGCGTCGGACGCGACGGACGGCGGTGCCCTCGACCAGAAGGAGACCTCGGATGTCTAAGCGCACCGGCACGCAGGTCCCCCGCCCGGCGGGGGAGCGGTCCGAAGGTCCCGTTGTGTCGTCGGTGTGGCCGACCGGGACCGACAGCCTGACGGCCCAGCTGAACGAGGGCGGCTACCACGACGCCACCGGTGCCGACCCTGCCCTGATGGCCCCGGCGATCGCCCACTACGCCATCGCGGCGCTGACCCGGCCCGGTGATGTCGTGCTCGATCCCGACTGCGGAGCGGGCACCACGATCGTCGAAGCGCTCCGGGCCGGGCGGCACGCGATCGGCTTGACCGGGCAGCGCCGGTGGTGGCGCTTGGCCCGCGCCAACGTGACCGCCACGAAGGCACGCGGGGTGTTCGTCGACGGCATGGTCCTCATCCTCGACCGACGCCCCGGCACGGCCGTCGCCGCGGCCACGGCCGGACTGACCGGGCGGATCGATCTCCTCCTGACAACCTTGCGACCCGGTCCGGCCGGCGACCTGGATGGTGCGCTGGAGCGGTTGCACGGGCTGCTTGCGCAATACCGGCCGCTGCTGCGTCCGGGCGGGCACGTGGTCATCACCAGTGCCCCGCAGCGCCACCCCGTGCGGCACGACCTGCTCGACGTTCCCAGCCGGATCGCGGCGGTCGCCACCGCGGCCGGGCTGGCACCGGTTGCGCGGTGTGTGGCGCTGACCGCGACGGTGCGACGAGGCCGCACCTACACCCGCGCGTCGTTGGCCCAGCGGCGCGCCGCCACCCGCGCCGAACGCGCGCTCGGGCATCCGGTCGCGCTGCCCGCGCACCACACCGCGCTGGTGCTCCGGGCCGATCCCGACGCCGCCGATACGGCCCTGAACCAGCCCCTCCCCGCGGTGCCCGCACCGCCGCGACCACCCCGCCCCGGGCGCGGGACACGGCCCGATTTGGCCGCCGCCTGAGTGCGCGCCGCTTCACCCAGCAGCCGTCGGCGCCTTGCCCGTGGCGCAGCGACGGGAGCCGACATCCCGCGGCTCGCGACCTCAAACCCACCTTGCCGAAGGAGCGAATCTCATGGACCTCACCCCGCAACCGGGTCGTCGCCCGCGTCGGGTCTCGCCCCGGATCAATCCTCTGTTCTATCCGTTCGTCAGCTATCGCACGCGCAGGCCGGAGTCACCCACCGGATGGCGGCGGCTGCGCGAAGCCCTCACCGGATACCCGCTGGCTCCGTATGACGACGATGATCGGCGCGAGTCTGCCGATCTGGGCGTCTACTTGTATCAGGTGGAGCTGGCCCGGCGGTCGCGGTTGACGCTGTGGCAGCGCACCCGCGACGGCTGGTGGCTCGGGCCCGCACCGTACGGCTACGCCCTGGAACATCACTGGGTGGAGCCGGAGTCCGCTCGTGCGGGGTGGCGGCACCGGCTGGTCGTTGATGCGCTGCGCGCGCCGGTCGTGTCGCTGATCTTCGCCTGGTCGGCACACGAGAACCTCAGCGACCGCGCCGTCGCCCGGCGCCTGACCGAACAGCAGCATCCCCGCCCGCTCGATCCCGTGTCCGGCCGGGCGCGCGCGTGGAGCCGCGCGGTGGTGCGCACCATCCTGGCCAACCCCGTCTACCTCGGCTACGTCGTGCGTGATCGCACGCTGCGCGGCGTGGATCAGCCGCCGGAAAACTGGACGTGGTCGCGGCAGCGCAGCCACCGGGCGCTGGTCGAACCCGCCCTGTTCTGGACGGTCCACAACCGCCGAGCCCGCTGGGTCTCACCGACCCCGGACACCGACACCACCGGACTCACCGACCAGAGCCGGGAGGCGGCATGACCCAGCATCCGACGAGCCCCGTCCACTACCGCGACGAGACGGTCACGCTCTACACCGGCGACGCCACCGCCACCCTCGCCGGCTTGCCGGAGAAGTCGGTGGACTGCGTGGTCACCAGCCCGCCGTACTGGGGGCTACGCGACTACGGGACCGGAACCTGGGTCGGCGGTGACCCCGGCTGCGCGCACCTTGCCGCGACCGGACGCGGCGGCAACATTCCCCAGTCCAAACACCCCGGGCTCGCCTATCCCGCATCCGCAGCGCATCGCGGTGGCGTGCCGCAGCGCTGCCGCCGGTGCGGCGCCCGCCGCGAGGACAATCAGCACGGCCTGGAGGCGACCCCGCAGGACTACGTCGACCGGCTGCGGGAGGTCTTCGCGCAGCTGCACCGTGTCCTGTCCGACACCGGCACGGTGTGGTTGAACCTGGGCGATTCGTACTCCGCCGAACCGCCCGGCCGCACAGGGGACGCGATGCGGGCGAGCACCTTGTCCGGCCGTGGCGCGGCGGCGCCGCTGCGGGAGTCGGTGCGCCAGGCCGGGGTGGCGCGCACACGGTCACTGCCGCGGAAGAACTTGGTCGGCATGCCGTGGCGGGTCGCGTTCGCGTTGCAGGCCGACGGCTGGATTCTGCGCAACGCGATCGTGTGGCACAAACCCAACGCCATGCCCGAATCTGTGCGCGACCGGGTCTCCAACCGGTACGAGATGCTGTTCCTGCTGACCAAACAGCAACGGTATTACTTCGACCTCGACCCGATTCGCGAACCACTCGCACGTCCCGAGGCAGTCGGGGAGGGCATCGTGATCGGCGGCGCGAACAAGGGCCGCCACGGCGGGATCGACGCGACCGCACGCCGCCGCGGACACAGCGTCTACGGCAAATACCGGGACGCCGATCCGTTCGCCGGGAAAACCCACGGCGACGCGATGCGCCCGACCGGGGCTCGGCACACCGCCGCGCATGCTCGGGGCAAGAATCCCGGAGACGTCTGGTCGATCACCACCCGCCCGTTGCGGGAGGCGCACTTCGCCGCGTTCCCGGTCGACATCCCGCTGCGCTGTATCGCCGCCGGATGCCCCGACGGCGGGGTGGTGCTCGACCCGTTCAGCGGCGCCGCCACAACCGGACTGGCCGCACGACAGCTCGGCCGCTCCTACCTCGGCATCGACCTCAACCCGGAGTTTCACGACATCGGCCTGCGCCGCCTCGGCTTGTCCGAGCAGGACACTGGGAGGGCCGCATGACCGTATCCGCTGCAAGTCCCCGTGAGGACGACGCTGTCACGCTGGTGACCGCCGACGCCGAAGCCGGAATCCGAAACCTGGCCGAGGCTTCGGTGGACTGTCTGGTCACCAGCCCGCCCTACTGGCGGCTGCGCGACTACGCCCCCGACACCTGGACCGGCGGCCGACCAGGCTGCCGCCACCGCCCGGCCAGCCTCCGCGACGCGGGTGCCGGGCGGTGGCGGTGCCGAGACTGCGGGGCACGGCGCGAGCACCCGCAGCTCGGGCTGGAACCGACCGCGGACGACTACATCGAGACCCTGCGCGCGATGTTCGCCGCGGCCCGGCGGGTGCTCACCCCACGGGCCACGATGTGGCTCAACCTGGGTGACAGCTACTCCACCAACTCCGACGGCTACTGGTGCGGCGCTCCCGGTCAGGCCGGCCAGCCGCACTACCGGCCACGAGCGGACGTGCCGCACAAGAATCTGCTCGGCATGCCGTGGCGGCTGGCCTTCGCTTTGCAGGATGACGGGTGGATCTTGCGGTCGGCGATCGTGTGGCACAAGCCCCATGCCACGCCCACTCCGATCTCCGATCGGCTCGCGACTCGGCACGAGATGCTCTTCCTGTTCGTCACGCAGCCGGACTACTACTTCGACCTCGATGCGATCCGGCAGCCCTACACCGGCGACCGTGCCCTGTCCCGCCGCGCCCACCACGGCGGCACCAAGCCGAATACTGCCCGCGGAACCTGGCCCCGCACACCCGCCGACGAACAGCGGGGTCGCAATCCCGGCAACGTGTGGACCATCCCGCCCGACCGCACTCGTGCCGGGCATCCCGCGCCGTCGCCGGTGGAGATCCCGCGCCGGTGCATCGCGGCCGGATGCCCGCCCGGCGGGCACGTCCTCGACCCGTTCAGCGGCGGCGGAACCACCGGCGTCGCCGCTCGCGCGCTCGGCCGGCGTTTCACCGGCATCGACACCAACGCCGCCTACCACGACCTCGCACTCCGGCGCATCAACGCAGCCGGCCCGGACGCAGGAGGGCCGCAATGATCGACGACGCCACCACCTTTGTCGAACCGGAGATCATCCACGGCGACGCCCGCGACCTTCCGGTCCCGGACGCCAGTGTCGATCTGGTGGTCACCAGCCCGCCCTACTTCGGGCTGCGGACCTACCGCGATAGCGACACCGCCTACCGCGGACAGCTCGGTGCCGAAGACACCCCGAGTGCCTATCTCGAGAACCTGATCGCCTGCACCCGCGAGATGATCCGCGTCCTCAAGCCGTCCGGGTCGATCTTCATCAACCTCGGCGACAAATACTCCGGCCACACCAAAGGCAGCGGCACAGGCCGCGCGTCGAGCGGAACCCGCAGCGCCACGCGCGTCCCGGACGGTGGCAACCCGCATAGTTACGCCGTGCCGGCGAAGTCGCTGATCGGCCTGCCCTGGCGCTACGCCCTGCGCTGCATCGACGAACTCGGGCTGATTCTGCGCGCCGAGATCATCTGGTCCAAACCCCACGGACTGCCCGAGTCCGTGCGCGACCGGGTCCGCCGCAGCCACGAAACCTGGTTCCACTTCACGCTCAACCCGCGCTACTACAGCGCCCTCGACACCATCAGGCTCCCGCACTCCGCGTCGAGTCTCGCTCGTGTGGCACCGCACCGATCCGATCCTGGCCGCGCGGCACGCGACGGCCGGTACTACCCGGGTGCGGAACAACAAACTCTGAAACGACGGCAGATGTTGCACCCGCACGGCCGCCTGCCCGGATCGGTATGGGAGATCGCACCGCAACCCCTGCGGGTGCCTCCGCACTTGGGCATCGCGCACTTCGCGTCGTTTCCTGTGGAATGGCCTCGGCGACTCGTCCTCGGGTGGTCGCCACGACGCGTCTGTACTGCGTGCGGGCATGGCCGCCGCCGGGTTCCGGTCGCCTTCGGCCTGGACACCTCCCGGCCGCAGACGCGGCGTGCGCTGGAACTGGTGCGCGAACACGGCCTGACCGAGGCCCACCTGTCCGCGCTCCGAGCCGCGGGACTGAATGACACGCCCCGTGCCATCGACACCCAGGGCCGTCCGGGCGGGCATGAGCATCCCGGTGAACAGCTCGTCGCCGAGGCGCGCGCAGCGCTGGGCGGCTACGCCCGCGAGTTCCTGTTGTCGCGGGCCACCGAGTTCGCCGACGCTTGCGACTGCGCCGACACGAGCGCGGCCAGCGTTCCCTGTGTGGTGCTCGATCCCTTTGGTGGCACCGGAACCACCGCCTTGGCCGCCGCCGTGCACGGCCGGCGCGCCATCTCGCTGGATGCCAGCCGCGACTACTGCCGCCTCGCCACCTGGCGCGTCCACGACCCCCGCCAGCAAGCACGAGCCCGCGGCACCCACCAGGCCCCGGAACCGGTTCCACGCGCCGCGTGACACCCGCGCCGGTGTGACGCGGACGACAGGCGGGGCCCACTCGTTCGGGGCCTCCGTTTCTCGCCGATCGACGCTACGATCCCAGGCCCGCACCACCCAGCAGGACGCTCTGACCAGCTGGTTTGCGCTGAATGACAGGTGCTTACAAGTGGCGCGGGACGAGGAGACCAGGAGGCACGATTCCCATGTCCGCCCCAGCAGCGACTACGGCCACCGACGGGATCACCGCCGCGCCCGAGCCGATCAGGGCGGTGTTCTACGGACGCAAGAACAGGACCGACACAATCGCCCTGCGCCTCCTACGCCAGCAGTACTCGCTTTGCGAGCGGGTGTTCCGTCCTCGCGTGCTGATCACCCACTGCTTCTACGACCTGCCCGCCGACGTGGACCCGGTGACACTGCACGATGCGGGACTGCCCCGACGCGAAGGCGGGTGGCCCGAGCTGGCCGCGTCTCTGACCACCCCGGAACCAGGCTACGACCTGATCGTCTCCGAGAAGGCGGAGCGGCTATCGCGCGATCCGTTCGAGATTCTGGATCGCGAACGCCTCGCCGCACAGCACTGCGTCCCGATCGCCTACGCGACCGAGCCCTGGAACCCGGTCTTGGAGATGCTGCCGCAGGCGCGTGCACTCACCGCGCTCCTCCGCCGCCGCGTCCTAGGCTCCAGCTATTTCACGATCGGAAACCTTTACATGAGCGGCCAAGGGGTGTGAGCGTTGGCAGGCGAATACGAACGCCGCGACGACGCCACCGGACGTCTGGCTCCTGACGAACCGCCGGAACTGGTCGCCGAAATCCGCACTGTGGAAGGAATAGAGGCTCAGCGACTGGCCGCGGAACAAGCACGAGTGTTGTGGGAGGTGACACAATGGCAGGCCCGGAACAGGTCCGCGCGTGGGCTGGACGACGCAGCGTAGGACGCGCGCGAAGCCCCTACAGCGCAGCGGCAGCGGGCGGCGAGCCGCTCGCCGCCGCGCAGCCCACTTTGCTGCGGTTCGCGTGGTTGGGCCGAGTGTCCACTCGCGACATGCAAGACCCCACATTGTCTTTGCCGCGTCAGCTCGGTTCGTCGCAGCGCGCGCTGCCCGAGGACGGACTGATCGTCGCGCACTTCTACGACGTCGAATCCGGGCGCATGGACCTCGACGTCCGCGGCGGTGGGCACGCGCATGAACAGTTCGACATTCCGATCACGCGTGACGGCGGCATCCAAGACCTGCTCGCCGAGGCCGAACGTCCCGATCGGCGATTCGACTACGTCATCTGCGAGTCCATCGAACGGACCGCCCGGCACATGTACTACGGCACAACCATCGAGCACCGCCTGGAGCGTGCCGGGGTGCGTTTGCTCGCGGCCGATGAGCCCTTCCAACTGGCCACAGTGGACGGTCGAAAGCCGAAGGTCGCCACCTCGTTGCTGACCCGCCGGGTCAAGCAGAGCATTTCTGAGTTCTATGTCGTCGACATGCTGGAGAAGTCCTGGGACGGCTTCGCGATCCACACCGAAGCGGGATACAACGTCGGGAAACCCTGCTACGGCTACCGCGCCCGTCACGTCCCGCACCCGGTCCCCGCCAAACGGGCCAAGGGCGTCAAGAAGACGTTCCTCGACGTCGACCCCGCGCAGGCACCCGCCGTCCGCATGGCATACCACTGGCGCATCACCGAACGCCTCGGCTACCAGGCCATCGCGGACCGGCTCAACCTCGATCCTGCGACCTATCCACCGCCGGTCCCCGTCGACCCGAAGCGCTCCGTCGGCCGCTGGACCTATTCGAACGTGCGCGACATCCTCACCAACCCCAAATACACCGGGCACATGGTCTGGAACCGCAAGGGCCGCAAGTCCCGCGGCAACCGCGCCAACCCCATCGAGGAATGGATCTGGTCCGCGCAACCCGTTCACGAACCGCTCGTCAGCTTGGAGGACTGGCTCAAAGCCCAAGACATCAGCGGACACCGCTTCGGCTCACGCAGCACCAGCAACACCAACGTCAAGCATCCCCAGACCAAACGCTCGTATCTGCTGCGCACCTACCTGTTCCACGGCGACTGCGGCCGGCGCATGAACGGCAAGACCCGCCGTGGCCACGCCTACTACGTGTGCGAACCGAAGAAGGGATACGTCCCCGACGGCCACCCCACCGCTGGGAGCTTCTGGATACGCGAAGACGCGATCATCGACAAACTCAACGAGTTCCTCTCCACCCACATCTTCGGCACCTACCGCCGCAACCTGCTCGACAGCACGGTCCGAGACCTCGGCGCCGCCGCCCAACGGGAACGAGAACAACGCCTCGCCGCCCTGCGACGCGAGATCGACGACACCACCCGCATGATCAAGAACCTCGTCCGCAACTTCTCCCGTATCGACACACCGACCGAAGACTTCGTGCGCGACATCAACGAGGAACGCGCCGAACTTCACCAGCGCAAGACCCAACTTGAAGCCCAGCTCGCCGAAGCCGAGGAGGCCAACCAGCAGGCACCCAACCCCGACCTGCTCGACACCTTGCCCACGGGTGAGGTCCGGATCGAAGAACTACCCGAAGACACCGCGCGGCGACTGTTCGAAGCCCTCCGACTCGAACTCCGCTACCACAAGGACACCAACCAGATCAAGTGCACGGTCACCCTGGCCGGAACGACACTGCCAGCCACCCGTCAGGCCGCTGACGAGGCCGTCATCCTGCCGTTCGACCGAGAGCAGCGACTCAACCAGCGCAAACACAACAACGAGAACAAGGAGGGTGCCATGGCTAGCACCTCTCCCGTTCCCATCCTTGGAGTGCCCCCGGCAGGATTCGAACCTGCGACACCTGCCTCCGGAGGGCAGTGCTCTATCCCCTGAGCTACGAGGGCGCGCCGCTTGCGCGGCTGTGCTGAAGCTTAGCGCACGGTGTCTCCGGGGCTACATTGGAGGGGGCCTGTGCGTGGTTGTGGTGGCGGTTTCGCGCTAGCGTCGGTGGGGCTCAGACGGAGGGAGACTGTCGTGGCTGCGGAGCCGTTCCAGGTCAGGGTTGCCGAGGCGGATGTTGTGGAGTTGCGGGAGCGGTTGCGGCGTACTCGGTGGCCGGAGGCGGAGACGGTCGGGGACTGGTCGCAGGGGATTCCGCTCGAGTACGCGCAGGAGCTGTGCCGCAGCTGGGCCGAGGACTACGACTTCGGGTTCGCGGAGCGGGTCAACGCCTTCCCGCAGTTCCGGGACACCGTGGACGGGCTCGGGATCCACTTCCTGCATGTCCGCTCGCCGGAGCCGGATGCGTTCCCGCTGGTGATCACGCACGGCTGGCCCGGTTCGGTGCTGGAGTTCCTCGACGTGCTCGGGCCGCTCACCGATCCGCGGGCGCACGGCGGGGACCCGGCCGACGCGTTCCACGTCGTCGCGCCCTCGCTGCCCGGGTACGGCTGGAGCGACAAACCCACCGGGACCGGCTGGGGGATCGGCCGGATCGCGCGCGCCTGGGACCGGCTGATGGTCTCGCTCGGCTACGACCGCTACGGCGCGCAGGGCGGGGACTGGGGTTCGGCCGTTTCCGGTGCACTCGGTGAAGTCGCGCCGGAGCGGGTCGCGGGCGTGCACGTGAACATGGCGGCCGCGCCGGTCGGCACGTTCGCGGATGCGACGCCGGAGGAGCTTGCCGCGGCGGAGGCGGCGAAGGAATTCGGCCGCACCGGGCGCGGCTACTCCGGGCAGCAGTCCACTCGTCCGCAGACACTCGGCTACGGCCTCACCGACTCGCCTGCCGGGCAGGCGGCCTGGATCGCCGAGAAGTTCTGGGCCTGGACGGACAACAACGGGCATCCGGAGGACGCGCTGTCCCGCCGGCAGATCCTCGACGCCATCTCGGTGTACTGGTTCACCGCCTCGGCCACGTCGTCTGCGCGGCTGTACTGGGAAAGCTTCGGCTCCTTCCGCGATCAGGTCACGGCGCCGTCCGGGGTCTCGGTCTACCCCCGTGAGATCAGCCGTCCCTCGCGCCGGGAGGCCGAACAGCGGTTCACCGACCTGCGCTGGTACGAGCAGCTGCCGCGCGGCGGGCACTTCGCCGCCATGGAACAGCCCGAATCGCTGATCGCCCAGGTGCGCGGGTTCTTCCGGCTCGTGCGCTGAGCCCTCCCACTTCGCGGGAACCGGTCGCCGGGGGATAGGTGTGCGTCCGTTCAGGTGGTAGAAGTGAACTAAGGCTTACCTGTATTGCACATATGCGCATGCGACAATATATTTCGGATGGGGCACCCGTCCCGGAAGCGGTGCACGACGGGAGGCGATCATGGGACACGGGCACGGCCACGGGCACGCCGTCGCGCCGGCGAGTGCCTCCGGTCGCTACGTCCGTGCCCTGCTGATCGCCCTCGTGGTGGGCGCCGGCTTCATGGTGCTGGAGTTCGTGGTCGGATTCGCCACCGGCTCGCTGGCGCTGGTCTCCGACGCGGCGCACATGTTCACCGACGTGCTCGGGGTGGGCATGGCGCTCACCGCGATCGTGCTCGCGCGCCGCAGCGGCCCGACCTACAGCCGCACCTTCGGCATGTACCGCGCCGAGGTGCTCGCCGCGCTGGCCAATGCCGTGCTGCTGTTCGGGGTGGCCGGGTACGTGGTGGTGGAGGCGGTCGGCCGGATCACCGATCCGCCGGAGGTGCCGGGTCTGCCGGTGCTGCTCGCGGCGGCTGCCGGGCTGGCGGCGAACGTCGTGTCGTTCCTCGTGCTGCGCTCCGGTGCGAAGGAGAGCCTGAATGTCCGGGGTGCGTACCTCGAGGTGCTGTCCGACCTGATCGGTTCGGTCGGGGTACTGGTGAGCGGTGCGGTCACGCTGACGACGGGCTGGCGCTACGCGGACCCGATCATCGGTGTCGCGATCGGGCTGTTCGTGCTGCCGCGCACCTGGACGCTCGCCCGCCGGGCGTTGCGCATCCTGTTCCAGCACGCGCCTTCCGGCGTTGACGTGGCCGGGATCAGCACGGAGCTGGCCGCGCTGCCGGGGGTGGCGGACGTGCACGATCTGCACGTGTGGACGCTGACCTCGGGGATGGAGGTCGCCTCCGCGCATCTGACGGTGACTGCGGAGGCCGAACAGTCCGCGGTGCTGACCAGGGCGCAGGACCTGCTGGCCACGCGCTATGCCATCAACCACGCCACCCTGCAGGTCGAAGCACCGCAGTGCGCCCGTCGATGCACGGAGCTGTCCTGGTAGACCGGGAGTATGCGCAAGGACTTCGATCCGGCGGAGATCGCGCCGCACGCCTTCTACCGACTGCTCACCGCGACCGTGGTGCCGCGGCCGATCGCCTGGGTTTCCAGCACTTCGGAGGCAGGCGTGGACAATCTCGCGCCGCATTCGTTCTTCACCGTCGCTTCGGCGGCGCCCGCGGTACTGCAGTTCACCTCGGTCGGGCGGAAGGACACGCTGCGCAACGTCGAGGCGACCGGGCAGTTCGTGGTGAACCTGACGCCCGAAGCGCTGTTCGAGCAGGTCAACGAATCCGGCGCGGATTTCCCGCCGGAACTCAGCGAGTTCGACGAGACCGGCCTGACCCGCGAGCCGAGCCTCCGGGTGCGGCCACCGCGCGTCGCGGAATCGCCGGTGGCGTTCGAATGCGAGCTGCACAGCACGGTCGGCTTCGGCGCGTCCACGGTGGTGTTCGGCCGGGTCGTGCACCTCGCGGTGGCCGAGCAGGTGCTCGACGGCGACCATCCGGTGATCGACCGGCTGCGCCCGCTGGCCCGCCTCGGCCGGGACGAGTGGTCCACGCTCGGCGCCGTGAAGGAAATCCGGCGGCCGCGGTACACCGACCGCGGCTGACCCGACGGAGTCCGCCCGCGGGTGGTTCAGGTGCGTAGCCCGCTCAGGCCGGTGTCGAGTCCGCAGCGCATGGCTGCCCAGAACTCGTCCTCGCTCTGGCCGAGTTCGAGGCTGGTCAGTGCGGCGGCCTGAGTCGCGCCGACCAGGCAGCCGACCACCGCCGCGGCCTTGATCGGGTCCAGCTGGTCCGGAAACGCCTCGTGCAGTGCGGATGCCACCTCCCGCTGCAGGTCGTACACCTGGTGCAGGGCCTTGGCCTGCAGGTTCGGCACGCTCAGCACCAGGCGGGTGTAGGCCCGCATCAGCGTCGGGTGCTGCTCCCCGCCGCGGGCCTGGTAGTCGGCCCGCATCGCCTGGTAGCTGCGCGTCAGCAGATCGGCGACGGTGTCCTCGGGCTGCCGCTCGGCGATCACTTGCAACGGGATGGTGTTGCGCTGCCGGGTATCGGCGAACACCACGTCTTCCTTGCTGGGGAAGTGGTTGAAGAACGTCTTCGTGGCCACGTCGGCGGCTGCCGCGATCTGGGCCACGGTGGTCTGCTCGTAGCCCTGCTCGGCGAACAGGCGCAGTGCCGTCTCGATGAGCAGCTGCCGGGTCCGCCGCTTCCGTTGTTCGTACCGGGTCTCTTCCACGCGCCGAGAATACACTAGTTGCTATATTACACTTGATGTAGTTTCATGCTCGGTATGGATGAGAGTGCGGTATCGCCGGGTCGGGACATCCGTCGCGTCCGCAAGCAGGGGATGGCGGTGATCGAGCGACGGCAACGGGTTCGGCTCGCGGCCGCGGTCGCCGCTGCGCGGGCGGGCTCGCCGTACTACCGCGAGCTGTACCGGGGGCTGCCGGAGCGGATCGAGGATCCGGCGGTGTTGCCGGTCACCGACAAGAAGACCTTGATGGCCCGGTTCGACGACTGGCCCACCGACCGCGAGATCACCTACCACCGGGTCCGTTCCGTTGTGGACGATCCGGGACTGATCGGCACCCGGTTCGCCGGGAAGTACCTGGTGGCCACGACCTCCGGAACCACGGGCTCGCGCGGCATCTTCGTGTTCGACGAGCGCTACCTCGCGGTCGCGGGCGCACTGGGTTCGCAGGCGATGGGCTCGTGGCTGGGTTTCCGTGGTGCGGTGCGCGCGGCCGCCCGCGGGCTGCGGTTCGCCCAGCTGGTCGCGACCGGCGGGCACTACGCGGGATTCGCCGGATATACCCGTACGGTCGCGGAAAGCCGGTGGCGCAAGCGGATCCTGAAGCCGTTCTCGGTGCACAAGCCGATTCCGGAGCTGGTGGCGGAACTCGACGAGTACCGTCCGGCCGTCGTCATCGGCTACGCAGCGGTGATCATGCAGCTGGCCGCGGAACAGCAGGCCGGCCGGCTGCACATCGATCCGGTGCTGGTCGTGCCCGCCGGGGAGACGATGACCACCGCGGACACCACGCGGATCGGCGCCGCCTTCCGCGCCACGGTCGCCACCCTCTACTCGTGCACCGAATGCACTTACCTCAGCAACGGCTGCGCGTACGGCTGGTACCACGTGAACAGCGACTGGGCGGTGCTCGAACCGGTCGACGCGCAGTTCCGGCCGACCCCGCCGGGCGAGTGGTCGGACACGGTGCTGATCAGCAACCTCGCGAACCGCGTCCAGCCGTTCCTGCGCTACAACCTCGGTGACAGTGTGCTGCTGCGGCCCGATCCGTGCCCGTGCGGCAATCCGCTGCCCGCGCTGCGGGTCCGCGGCCGGTCCGCGGACATCCTCACTTTCCCCTCTGGGCACGGGAAAACGGTCGCGTTCGCACCGCTGACGTTCAGCACGCTGTTCGACCGCACGCCGGGGGTCGAGCTGTTCCAGATCGAGCAGACCGCCCCGGCGACGCTACGGGTTCGCCTCGCCGTCACGCGCGGCGCCGACCCGGACACCGTGTGGCGGACTGTCCACAGTGAACTCCAGCGGCTGCTCGCGGACCACGACCTGCCGGATGTGACCGTGGTGCGCGCCCGGCAACCGCCGCCGCAGCAACCCGGCGGCGGGAAATACCGGCCGGTCGTCCCGCTCGCCGAATCCCGCCGCCGGGGCACCTGAGCACTGCCGGGGAACCCGCCCCGGCCAGCGGTTGATGCCGCGGAAAACCGCCGCTGAAGCACTTTTCCTTGCCGGTCAAGGAAAAGTGCTTCGGTGACTGGTCAGCTGGCAGGCAGTGGCTGCGCGCCCCGCGCCTGGAGCATTTGCCTCATCTGGTTCATCTCCGCGCCCTGCGAGGTCAGGATGCTTTGGCACAGTGCCTGCACTGCGGGCACGTTCGTGTGCTGCTGTGCGTATTCGGCCATCGGCACGCCGCCCTGGTGGTGGCGGAGCATCAGCTGCAGGAACTCCACGTCCATCGCCTGCCCGCTCAGTGCGCGCAGCTTCGCCAGGTCGGCGTCGGTGGCCATACCGGGCATCAGTCCGTTGGCGGCCGGTGCGGTACCCGGCATCTGCATACCGGAATGTCCGCCCGGTTCGGTCATCCAGCTCATGTACCGGCCGGTGGACTGCTCGGGCTGGTCCCACAGCATGAGCCAGCCCTTCATCCGGCCGACCTGGTCGGTCTGCGTGCTCGCGATGTCGAACGCGAGCTGCTTGACCTCCGGATCGCTCGTGTGGTCCCGCGCCCAGTTGGCCATCGTGACCGCCTGCAGGTGGTGCACCGACATGTCCTGGGCGAAGCCGACCTCGACCGAACCGGCGCCGGGGGTGGCGGTGGCCTCGTCGCCACCGGACATCCGCGCCGCGAAAATGCCGATCGCGGCGCCGACCAGCAGCACGGCCACCAGCGTCCCGCCGATGATCACCCAGCGGGACCAGGCCGGCCGCTCGGTGTCCTCGGCGGAATCGGGCTCCTGCTCGGTCATCGGGTCACTGCCCGCCCGGTGCGCCCGAGGGCATGCCGCCCTGTTCGCCGGTGGCGCCGGTGGTGCCCTTGTAGTCCATCGGCTTCGCGTCCGGGCCGGGCTTGCTCGGGTCGAACGGCGGGGGGTTGTTGGGGTCGAACTGGCCGGGGCCGAGTGCGTCGCACGAGGCGCCGATCTCCGGGTACACCCCGTTCGGATTGGTCCGCAGCGCGGCGATGAACTCGTCGATGCGCGGATCGTCGGCCTTGTCCAGTTTCAGCTGGTGGCCCCACGACTGCAGTGAGATCGGCTTGTCCAGGCCGGGGTAAGGCGACATCACCGTGTACGGCTTGCCCTTGACCCGCGCGGACAGCTGGGCCACCTGGTCGCTGTTGACCTGGTCCGGGTTGTAGGCGATCCACACCGTGCCGTGCTCCAGCGTGTGCACCATGTTCTCGGTGCGCACCGCCTTCGGGTAGACCACGCCGTTGCACGCGGCCCAGTAGCCGTCGTGCGGGCCGCCGAACGGCGGACTGTGGTCGTAGGCCACCCGTTCGGTGGGCAGCACGTGCACCGAGCCCTCGTACTTCGCGGTGATCACGCCGGGGATCTTCTTGGACGGGTCCGGATTGCTCGCCGACGGCGCGAACGAGGCGGCCGCCTCGTCCCGGGACTTCTGCTCACGCTGCGGCGCGGACTTCACCATGTAGTAGGTGATGACGCCGGCCAGCAGGCAGACCACCAGGACCACCCCGATGATGGTGCCCCACGGCGTGCCCTTCTTGGCCACGACGGAGCGGCCGCGGGCCGCCTTCACCGCCGCCTTGCCGGAGGCACCCTTCTTCCCGGTTGTCCCGTTCGCCATGGTTCCCGCGATCTCCTCGTGAGGGCTGGAGAGACCCGGATGGGCCTGCCGGGAGCCCAGTGTAGAGACCGGGCGTCGGATCACCGTGAACGCCCGGTGAGCTGCGCAGCGGAGCGGGACCGCGGCAAGGGTGTGTGCGCCGTCTCCCCGCGGCGGACCGGCGGAGCCCGCGCGCGCGGGCGCACCTAGAATCCGGCGGGTGACTCCCGCCGCTCTCGCCGATCTGGTCCGCAGCTCCGCCGTGCAGGTTCTCGCCGCACGGGGCGTCGACGACGCCGTGCTCCCGGAGCAGGTGACCATCGAACGCCCGCGCAACCCGGAGCACGGCGACTACGCGACGAACCTCGCCCTGCAGGTGGCCAAGAAAGCCGGTCTCAAACCGCGTGAGTTCGCCGAGGCGCTCGCCGAGGCGGTCGCCGGTGCGGAGGGGGTGTCCGCGGCCGAGGTCGCCGGGCCCGGCTTCCTCAACTTCCGGCTCGCCGCGGACGCACAGGGCGAGCTGGTGCGCCAGGTGCTCGCCGGGGGATCGGCCTTCGGCCGCGGCGACGCGCTCGCCGGGCGCCGGATCAACCTCGAGTTCGTCTCCGCCAACCCGACCGGCCCGATCC
This sequence comes from Amycolatopsis ultiminotia, assembly GCF_039536925.1. NCBI lineage: Bacteria > Bacillati > Actinomycetota > Actinomycetes > Pseudonocardiales > Pseudonocardiaceae > Amycolatopsis > Amycolatopsis ultiminotia. The sequence continues at coordinate 44,618 of NZ_BAAAZN010000019.1, forward strand.
ACCTCGGCGGCACCCGCTGGGCCGCGGTCGGTGACGCGCTGGGCCGGGTGCTCGCCGCGCAGGGCGCCGAGGTCACCCGCGAGTACTACTTCAACGACGCGGGCGCGCAGATCGACCGGTTCGTGCGGTCGCTGATCGCCGCCGCGAAGGGGGAGCACGCCCCGGAGGACGGCTACGCCGGCGGCTACATCAGCGACATCGCGGCCGAGGTGATCAAGGCCGAGCCCGGTGCGCTGTCGCTGCCGGAAAACGAGCGGCACGAGACCTTCCGGCGGATCGGCATCGAGCTGATGTTCACCCAGATCAGGCAGAGCCTGCACGAGTTCGGCACCGACTTCGACGTGTACTTCCACGAGAACTCGCTGCACCAGTCGGGTGCGGTCGACGCCGCGGTGCAGCAGCTCAAGGACTCCGGCAACCTCTACCTCGCCGACGGCGCCTGGTGGCTGCGTTCCAGCGAGTACGGCGACGACAAGGACCGGGTCGTGCTCAAGACCGACGGCAACCCGGCCTACATCGCGGGCGATCTGGCCTATTTCAAGGACAAGCGCAACCGCGGCTTCGACCTGTGCATCTACATGCTCGGCGCGGACCACCACGGCTACATCGCGCGGCTCAAGGCGGCCGCGGCCGCCTTCGGCGACGATCCGGGCACCGTGGAGGTGCTGATCGGCCAGATGGTGAACCTGGTCAGCGACGGCAAGCCGGTGCGGATGTCCAAGCGCGCGGGCACCGTGATCACGCTGGAGGACCTGGTGGAGGCGGTCGGCGTGGATCCGGCGCGCTACGAGCTGATCCGCTACTCCGTGGACTCCACCCTGGACATCGACCTCGACCTGCTGCGCAAGCATTCCAACGACAACCCGGTCTACTACGTGCAGTACGCGCACGCCCGGCTGTCCTCGCTGCAGCGTTCCGCCGACGACCTCGGCCTCACCAGGACGGGTTCCGGCGCGGACGTCGACTTCGGCTTGCTCACCCTGCCCGTCGAGGGCGAACTGGTCCGCACCATCGGGGAGTTCCCCGGGGTGACGCGCCGGGCCGCGGAGATGCGCGAACCGCATCGGGTGGCCCGCTACCTCGAAGAACTCGCCGGTGCTTACCACAAGTTCTACACCGTCGGCCGGGTTCTTCCGCAGGGCGACGAGGAGGCCACCCCCCTCACGTACGCCCGGCTCGCCCTGTGCGAAGCCGTCCGCCAGGTGCTGGCGAACGGTCTGTCGCTGCTCGGTGTCTCAGCTCCGGAACGGATGTAACCATGGCGCACCCCGCGGGACCCCGCCACGCCGACGTCTACCCCCATGCCGACGCCTCCGGGTTCCCGCCCACGAGTGCGGGCGAACTCGACCAGCTGCCGGCAAAAGTGTGGCCGCGCAACGTTTATCGCGCCGCCGACGGTGTGGTCCGGATCGCCGGGGTGGACGTGCGCGACCTCGCCGAGGCCTACGGCACGCCGCTGTTCGTGGTCGACGAGGCGGACTTCAAGTCCCGCTGCGCCGATTACGCCGAGGCGTTCGACGATCCGGCGCTGGTGCACTACGCGTCGAAGGCGTTCCTGTCCATCGAGATCGCCCGCTGGGTGGCCGAGCAGGGGCTGAGCCTCGACGTGTGCAGCGGCGGCGAACTGGCCGTGGCGCAGCGCGCGGACTTCCCGCCGGAGCGGATCACCTTGCACGGCAACAACAAATCCGTCGCCGAACTGGAGGCCGCGGTCGCCGCCGGGGTCGGCACGGTGGTGGTCGACTCCTCCTTCGAGATCGCCCGGCTCGCCGAGATCGCCGCACACCACGGGGTCGAGCAGAAGGTGCTGGTGCGGGTCACCGTCGGCGTCGAGGCGCACACCCACGAGTTCATCGCGACCGCGCACGAGGACCAGAAATTCGGTTTCTCGCTGGCCTCCGGCGACGCCGCGGAGGCGGTCCGCCGGGTGCTCAACGCCCCGTCGCTGCGCCTGGTCGGCCTGCACAGCCACATCGGCTCGCAGATCTTCGACGCGGACGGTTTCGAGGTCGCCGCCCGCCGGGTGGTCGGGCTGATCGCCGAGCTCGCCAAGGAACACGGCCGCGACCTGCTGGACCAGCTGACCCTGATCGACCTCGGCGGCGGCTTCGGCATTGCGTACACCGAAAAGGACAATCCGCCGCCGCCGGCGCAGATGATCACCCAGATCCGCGAGATCGTGCGCAAGGAATGCGCGTACGCCGAGCTGCCGGTGCCGCGCATCGCCGGGGAGCCCGGCCGCGCGATCGCCGGACCGGGCACGTTCACCCTGTACGAGGTCGGCACCACCAAGGACGTCGCGCTCGGTGACGACACCGCCCGCCGGTACGTGAGCGTGGACGGCGGGATGAGCGACAACATCCGCACCGCGCTCTACGACGCGGTGTACGACTGCCGGGTGGTTTCCCGGTCGGCGTCCGACGGGGACGAGCCGGTTGCCGCCCTGCTGTCCCGAGTCGTGGGAAAACACTGTGAATCCGGTGACATCGTCGTCCGGGACTGCTGGCTTCCCGACACGCTGGCTCCCGGCGACCTGCTGGCCGTCGCGGCGACCGGTGCCTACTGCTACTCGATGGCGAGCACGTACAACCGGCAACCGCGCCCGGCGGTGGTGGCCGTGCGCAACGGCAGCGCCCGGCTGCTGCTGCGGCGGGAGACGACGGACGACATGCTGCGCCTGGAGGTCTGAGAAGTGTCCACTGTGTCCCTGACGAACAGCGGGTCGCCACCGGAGGACCGCGTGATCAGGGTGGCCCTGCTCGGCTGCGGCACGGTCGGCGGCGAGGTCGCCCGTCTGCTCACCGAACAGGCCGCCGAGCTGGCCGCGCGTGCCGGTGCGCCGTTGGAGCTGGCCGGGATCGCGGTGCGCCGTACGGACAAGCACCCCGAGCTGCCCGCCGAACTGCTCACCGACGACGCGGCTGCGCTGGTGGTCCGCGACGACGTGGACGTGGTGGTCGAGCTGGTCGGCGGGATCGAGCCGGTGCGCAGCTGGCTGCTCGCCGCGCTGAAGGCGGGCAAGTCCGTGGTCACCGCCAACAAGGCGCTGCTGGCCGAGTACTCCGCCGACCTGTCCGAGGCCGCCGACGCGGCCGGTGCGGACCTGTACTTCGAGGCCTCCGTGGCCGGGGCCATCCCGTTGCTGCGGCCGCTGCGCGAATCGCTGGCGGGCGACCGGATCACCCGGGTGATGGGCATTGTCAACGGCACCACGAACTACATCCTCTCCGCGATGGACGAGACCGGCGCCGGGTACGCGGAAACCCTCGACGAGGCGAGCCGGCTCGGCTACGCCGAGGCCGATCCCACGGCCGACGTCGACGGCTACGACGCCGCGTCGAAGGCGGCCATCCTGGCGTCGCTGTCCTTCCACACCAGGGTCACCGCGTCGCAGGTGCACCGGGAGGGCATCGCCGCGGTGACCGCGTCCGACCTGGTCGCGGCCAGGGTGCTCGGCCGCACGGTGAAGCTGCTGGCCATCTGCGAACGGGTGACCGCAGACGACGGCACGGAGTCGGTTTCCGCCCGCGTGCACCCGGTGATGATCCCGCGCAGCCACCAGCTGGCCGGCGTGAGCGGCGCGTTCAACGCGGTCTACGTCGAGGCGGACGCGGCGGGCGAGCTGATGTTCTACGGCCAGGGGGCCGGCGGCGCGCCCACCGCCAGCGCGGTGCTCGGCGACCTCGTCGCGGTGGCCCGCAACCGGGTCGCCGGCGGCCGCGGCCCGCGCGAGTCCGCGCATGCGGGCCTGCCGGTGCGGCCGATGGGCCAGACGCCGACGCGGTATCACGTGAGCCTCGACGTCGCCGATCGCGCCGGGGTGCTCGCCCAGGTGGCGCAGGCGTTCGCCGCGCACGGGGTGAGCATCGCGGCGGTGCGCCAGCGCGACGCGAACGACACGGCGAGCCTCGTCGTGGTCACCCACCTGGCGCCGGACGCGGCGCTGCGGTCCACTGTGGACGAGATCGCGAAACTCGACGTGGTGCACGATGTCGTCAGCGTGATGCGGGTGGAAGGCGAAGACCAATGAGGGCAGCTTGCCGGCGAACCGTCGTCGTCCGGGCCGGCGTTTCGCCGGTGCGCAAGGTGCAACTCCGAGTGGAGGCGGTGGCATGAGTTCCTGGCCTGGGATCATCGAGGCGTACCGCGACCGCGTGCCGGTGCCGGACGGGGCCCGCGTGGTCACTCTCGGCGAGGGGAACACACCGCTGCTGCCCGCCGCGCACCTGTCCGAGCTGACCGGCACCTCGGTCTACCTCAAGGTGGAGGGTGCCAACCCGACCGGTTCGTTCAAGGACCGCGGCATGACGGTGGCCATCACGCACGCGCTCGCCAGCGGGCTCAAGGCGGTGATCTGCGCATCCACCGGCAACACCTCCGCCTCGGCCGCCGCCTACGCCGCGCGGGCCGGGCTCACCTGCGCGGTGCTCGTGCCGCAGGGCAAGATCGCCATGGGCAAGCTGGCGCAGGCGGTCCTGCACGGCGCCCGCATCCTGCAGGTCGACGGCAACTTCGACGATTGCCTCGAACTGGCCCGCAAGACCGCGGCGGACTATCCGGTCACGCTCGTCAACTCGGTGAACCCGGTGCGCATCGCGGGCCAGAAGACCGCCGCGTTCGAGATCTGCGACGTGCTCGGCAGGGCACCGGACGTGCACTGCCTGCCGGTGGGCAACGCGGGCAACATCACCGCCTACTGGAAAGGCTATTCGGAGTACGCGACCGACGGTGTGGTGAAGAACACGCCGCGGATGTTCGGTTTCCAGGCCGCCGGTGCGGCCCCGCTCGTGCACGGGGCGCCGGTCGCCGACCCGGACACCGTCGCCACCGCGATCCGCATCGGCAGCCCCGCGTCGTGGGCCGGCGCGGTCACCGCGAAGGAGGCTTCGGACGGGTTGTTCGAGGCCATCACCGACGAGAAGATCCTCGAGGCCTACCGGCTGCTGGCCAGCCGGGAGGGAGTCTTCGTGGAACCCGCGTCGGCGACCAGCGTGGCCGGGCTGCTGGCCACTGCCGCGGACGGACGGCTGCCGAAGGACACCACGGTCGTCTGCACGGTCACCGGGCACGGCCTGAAGGACCCCGCCACGGCGCTGGAGGGCAACGTCGAGGTCGAGCCGCTGGCGGTGGACCCGACTGCCGTGGCGGCGGCGCTGGATCTGCCATGAGCGGGTTCCGCGCCACGGTTCCCGGGTCCACGGCGAATCTCGGTCCGGGATTCGACGCGCTCGGGCTCGCACTGGCCCGCCACGACGTGGTGGAGCTGGAGGTCACCGACGGCGGGCTCAAGGTCGAGGTGTTCGACGCGGGCGCAGGCGACGTCGCCGACGTGCCGACCGACGATTCCCACCTGGTGGTCCGTGCGATCCGCCGGGCCTGCGCGCACCTGGACGTGGCCCCGGCCGGGCTGCACCTGCGGTGCCACAACGCCATTCCGCACGCCCGCGGGCTCGGCTCGTCGGCCGCCGCGGTGGTCTCCGGCGTGGCGCTGGGGTACGCACTGGCCGGACGCCCGCTGGACGCCGACGCACTGCAGCTGGCCGCGGAGTTCGAGGGGCACGCGGACAACGCGGCGGCGAGCCTGCTGGGCGGTCTGGTGGTGGCCTGGTGCGAGGACGGCCGGTTCCGCGCCGAACGGGTGGTGCCGAGCCCGCGGATCCGGCCGGTGGTGGCGGTCCCCGCGGAACGTTCGTCCACCGGGGCCACGCGTGGCCTGCTGCCGCAGCACATCCCGCACGTGGACGCGGCACACAGCGCGGGCCGGGCGGCACTCACCGTGCTCGCCATGACCGAGCGGCCGGAGCTGCTGCTGGCGGCCACCGAGGACCGGCTGCACCAGGACTACCGGGCCAAGGCGTATCCGGCGAGTGCCGAGCTGGTGGGCACGCTCCGTGCGCACGGCGTACCGGCCACCATCTCCGGCGCCGGCCCGACTGTGCTCGCTCTCACCGAGTCGGGAATCCTGCCCGCGGGGGTGGGTGTTGCCGGGTTCGAAATCGCCGGGCTGGACGTCGACCTCGCCGGTGTACGGGTCGCCGCCCGGTGACGACCCGGTCACGGGGCGGACGGGAACGTGCGCCACGCGGGGGGTGGTTGTTGCACCCGCACCGGGTGCGGTCTACCCTCGGGGGCGTTCGATCACCGTGCGTTTCCGCACCCGGTGCGGGTCTCCCCTCCTCGTGAGTCCCGGAGTCCGCATCCTTCGTCGATCCGCCGATCCGCACCGCCTGGCACGCGGAACGCGGAGGGACGCAAGGCGGGTTTCGGAGTTCCGGCGGTGCCGAATTCCGTTTCCTCCGTCCGGAGGAGACAAACACCCTGTGCTGGCGGCGTTTCGCTGTGTCTCGCACGGTTAGGCGCGACTCGCCCGCATCGGAGGCAGAAGCCGTCTCTCGCGATTCGGAAGCGAACGGCGGCAGCCCGCTGATCCACCTGGAGGCGTGGATCGGTCAGGAAGGACATGTGTGAGCAACACCGATCTGTTGAGCGGCGACGCGGAGACCCCCGCCGCGGCCGCTGAGAGCAATGGGGCTGCGGCCGCTCCGAAGCGCCGCACCGGGGGCCTGTCCGGGATGGTCATCGCCGAGCTCCGCCAGCTGGCGGGTGAACTGGGTGTGGGCGAGACCACGGGGATGCGCAAGGGTGACCTGATCGCCGCGATCCGCGAGCGGCAGGGCAAGAGCAGCAAGAAGCGGGCGAACACGGCGGAAACGCTCCCGCTCGAAGGCGTCGGCGAGCCGGCCCCGAAGGCGGAGAAGCAGGAGAAGCCGGTCCGCGCGCCGAAGTCGGCGCCGGTCGAGCAGCCGCGTGCCGAGCAGCCGCCGGTGGCTGCCCCGCAGGCCGAGGCCGCGCCGAAGGCCGAACCGAAGGCCGAAACCCCCGCCGAGAAGCCCGCGCAGCAGGAGGGGCAGGCCGAGGGCCAGCAGCAGGAGGAGGGCGGTCGCAGCCGCCGTCGCCGCGGCGGCTCGAACCGGTCGGACGGCAACCGCGACGGCGGGAACCGCGAGCAGCGTGGTGACCGCGATGGCGGGAACCGCGAGCAGCGTGGCGACCGGGACGGCGGCAACCGCGAGCAGCGTGGCGACCGGGACGGCGGCAACCGCGACGGTGGCAACCGGGACGGTGGCAACCGCGACCAGCGTGGCGATCGCCAGGGCGGCAACCGCAACAACCAGGACAACCGGCAGCGGGGCAACCAGCAGGACGGCAACCGCGCGCAGGACGACGACGAGGAAGGCGGCCGTCGCGGTCGTCGCTTCCGCGACCGGCGGCGCCGGGGCAGCGGTGGCGGCAGGGGCGAAGGCGGCGCGCCGGACACCGAGATCCGCGAGGACGACGTTCTGCTGCCGGTCGCCGGTATCCTGGACGTGCTCGACAACTACGCGTTCGTGCGCACCTCCGGCTACCTCGCCGGGCCGAACGACGTGTACGTGTCGCTCTCGCTGGTCCGCAAGTTCGGCCTGCGTCGCGGCGACGCCATCACCGGTGTCGTCCGCCAGCCGCGGGACGGCGAGCAGCAGCGGCAGAAGTTCAACCCGCTGGTGCGCGTCGACTCGATCAACGGTCTCGAGCCGGAGGAGGCCAAGCGCCGCCCCGACTTCACCAAGCTCACGCCGCTGTACCCGAACGAGCGGCTGCGGCTGGAGACCGAATCGCACAAGCTGACCACCCGCGTGATCGACCTGATCATGCCGGTCGGCAAGGGCCAGCGCGCGCTGATCGTGTCCCCGCCGAAGGCCGGTAAGACCACGATCATGCAGGACATCGCCAACGCGATCACCACGAACAACCCCGAGGCCCACCTCATGGTCGTGCTGGTCGACGAGCGGCCGGAAGAGGTCACCGACATGCAGCGGTCGGTGAAGGGCGAGGTGATCGCCTCCACCTTCGACCGCCCGCCGTCCGATCACACCTCGGTCGCGGAGCTGTCCATCGAACGGGCCAAGCGGCTGGTCGAAATGGGCCACGACGTGGTCGTGCTGCTCGACTCGATCACCCGGCTCGGCCGGGCCTACAACCTGGCCGCGCCCGCGTCCGGCCGGATCCTCTCCGGTGGTGTCGACTCGACCGCGCTGTACCCGCCGAAGCGGTTCCTCGGCGCTGCACGCAACATCGAGAACGGCGGCTCGCTCACCATCTTCGCCACCGCGATGGTGGAGACCGGGTCCACCATGGACACGGTGATCTTCGAGGAGTTCAAGGGCACCGGCAACGCCGAGCTCAAGCTGGACCGGAAGATCTCCGAACGGCGCGTGTTCCCCGCGGTCGATGTCAACCCGTCCGGCACCCGCAAGGAGGAGCTGCTGCTCTCGCCGGACGAGCTCGCGGTCACGCACAAGCTGCACCGGGTCCTGCACGCGCTGGACTCGCAGCAGGCGATCGACCTGCTCATCTCGCGGCTGCGCAAGACGAAGACCAACATCGAATTCCTGATGCAGGTCTCCAAGACCGCACTCGGCGGCGGCGAGGACGACTGAGTCCGCACGCACACCACGGCCCGCCCCCGGGATTTCCGGGGGCGGGCCGTTTTCGTCGGTTCAGGCCTTGGTCAGCGTGCAGTCCGGACGGGACAGCGCGAGCCGTGAACCCGGGACCAGACAGTCCGCGAGCGGCGCGACCTGCTGGCCGTAGCTGCGGCCCTTTGCCGCGGTGATCGTGCCGTCCGGCCCGACCTCGCACGGATTGTTGTCCGTGCACTGTGCACCGTCGCGATTGCTGGTGTTGTTGATGCCCGCGACGGTGTTCCCGTCCGGGGTCAGCAGCGCGGTGCCGGAGTAGCCGGGGCGGCTCACACAGGTGTCGCTGGGCGCGTACCGCACTGAGTTGTCCTGCTGCCAGCCGCCTTCGCGCAGATGCGGCACGACGGCGGCCACTGTGCACCGTGGCCGGTTGCTTTCGTAGGCCATGGCGAGGTGATCGCCGGCGCGCATCGGGGCGGTCGCCAACCCGAAGACCTTGGCGCCCTCGGCGGACAACTGGGCGTAGGTCTTGTCCAGCCGGTACAGCGCGATGTCGGTCCCGGTCATCGTCGCGTAGACGAGCCGGGTGGCGCGTGCGGTGGTCTGCGGATAGCCCGCGCGGTCGGCGATGGGGACCGGCTGGTCCAAGCCGGCCGGCTGGTCGGCCACCGCTGTTCCCGGTGCCGGACGGTCGCCTTGGATGCAGTGTCCGTTGGTCAATGCGAGCGCGGGGTCGTCCGGCCGCGCGGTGCGGGGCCGGATCACCGAGCCGAGGCAGGCGCCGATCCTGGCGGTGCCTTCGACGTTCGGGATCGGGGAGTCCGGAGGGACGGCGGTGCCGCTGACGATGCCGTTGATCCAGTCCGCGTTCTTGCTGACGTCGGTGTACATGTCCGGCATGGCGACGCCGCGGATACCGGAACCGATCACCGTCCCGGCCAGCCGCCAGTGGTCGTCCTCGCGGAGCAACGCCGGTCCGCCGGAATCCATGTTCGCGGGCCCGACCTGCGGTTCCCGGCTGCCGATGCACAGCGGAAGGGTGGTGCCGTCGTCGTCCCAGCATTGGGTCAGCGGCTGCACCACGGTGTCCGCCTCGTGCAGTGCGCGGGGGAAGCAGACCGGATCGGTGAAATCACCGCAGGAGGTCGAGGTTGCGCCCCAGCCGAGGAGGCGGACCGCGGTGCCGGGGGCCGGAGTGGCGGTGGCCGGCCGCACCGGTTCGGCTCGGACCGGGCTGCGCAGGTGCAGCAGCGTGAGGTCTTCGCCGGGCGGGTTGTAGGTGTTGTGCCGCCGGTAGAACTTGTCGGCGTCGACGAGCTCGCCGCCGGTGGCGGGGTCCGAGGAACCGACGCGGACTTGCCAGCCGCGCGGGACACCTGTGGTCACGCCGGTCGGCGTGTTGGCGCAGTGCCCGGCAGTCAGCGCCCACTGCGGCCCGATGAGCACTCCGCCGCAGCGGTGTCCGTCCGGGCGGGGCGAATCGTATTGCAGGGAAACCATGAACGAATAGGGCTGCGCAGACTCGGAGCCGCCGACGATGGCAGGCGCGGGACTGGCACCGGCCATCGTGACGGTCAGGGCGAAACCGAGCGGCAGCGCGAAAGATCGGAAGCGCATGCGTGCCACTGTGGCCCGCGCATGTCCGCGGAATGCCATCGCTGTGTGACAGTTTCACCATGCCCGGCCGCATTTCCGGGGCAGGGCTCCCAGCCGGGAGCAGCTCCGGCGACGAGCCCTGCCCCGTTTCCGCCGCGTCGGGGATGGCGGTGCGGCGTTACTGGTGCGGAACCGAGGCCGGGGTCCAGCCCCGGTAGTTGCTGAAGTAGCTCGTGGAGCTGCCGTGGCCGATCTTGCCGCCGACGCTCGTGGCGTAGAAGCCGCCGTTGCCGTCTGCGATGCCGACGTGCCCGTAGGCGCTGATGTTCCAGTACACGAACGAACCCACCGGCGGGGTGCCGCTGGTGTGCTTCGGGCTGGCACCGTTCCAGTGCGCATTGGCCGAGGCCCACACACCGGTGGTGCCGTAGGAGTTCTCCGCGGCCTTCTCGCAGTAGTGTTCCCAGCCGGTGTTGCCCAGGTGCGCCTTGTACCAGGCGATTGCACCGGCCGCGGTGCCGTCGCCGGAGCCGTCGACGGCTGCCTCGGGCAGCACGGAGAACGTGCCCGCGGCGGGATGGACGTCGGCGGCGGTGAGGGTGGTGCTCGCGTTCGCGGCCGGGGCGGCGAGCACCGCGGCCGCGGCCACTGCGGCCACCGCGACGGGCTTCGCCAGCCGGACGAGCAGGGCGGTCTTGCGCATTGTCCGGACCTCCTGTCGGTGCGTGATTCACGGACTGACAGGAGGATCGCGCCGGAAGGTACAAGAACCGTACAATCTGCCACGCCGACCGCTACGCACCGTGGCCGGAGCGGGGGAATACCTGGTCACCAGGGTGCGTTGCAGCCCTCGCCAGCGCGTCTGGCACAATGATCCGCTGAAGTCCGGCACCGGTTCACCCCATCACCGGGGACCCGGGGCCAACGAGAGAGGACACCATGAAGAGCGGTATTCACCCCGAATACGTGACCACCTCGGTGACGTGCAACTGCGGGAACAGCTTCACCACCCGCAGCACCAAGGACTCGGGTCAGATCCACGTCGAGATCTGCTCCAACTGCCACCCCTTCTACACCGGTAAGCAGAAGATCATGGACACCGGTGGCCGGGTCGCCCGGTTCGAGAAGCGCTACGGCAAGCGGACGAAGACCGACGCCAAGTAGCTCGACCGACGGCGCCCACCCCACGCGGGGTGGGCGCCGTTGTTCTGTCCGGGCGGTGTGCGAGAGGTAGGCGGCGAAGTGGATTCGAGTTCGCTCAAGGGGCTGCTCGACGAGCATGCGCGGCTGGAGCAGGAGCTGGCCGATCCGGCCGTGCACGCCGACCAGTCCCGTGCCCGCAAGCTGGGCCGGCGTTACGCCGAGCTGAGCCCGGTGGTGCGCACCGTGCGCGAACTGGACCAGACCCGCGAAGACCTCACCGCGGCGAGGGAACTCGCTGCCGAGGACCCGGCGTTCGCCGTGGAAGCCGAAGAGCTGGCCGCGCAGGTCCCGCAGCTCGAAGAGAAACTCACCGAACTGCTGCTGCCGCGCGATCCCTACGACGGTTCGGACGTCGTCATGGAGATCAAGTCCGGCGAGGGCGGCGAGGAGTCCGCGCTGTTCGCCGGCGACCTGCTGCGGATGTACCTGCGTTACGCGGAACGCCACGGCTGGAAGGCCGAGGTACTCGACTCGACCGACTCCGACCTCGGCGGGTTCAAGGACGCCACGCTGTCGGTCAAGAGCAAGAGCGCGGACGTCGACGGCGTGTGGTCGCGGCTGAAGTTCGAGGGCGGCGTGCACCGCGTGCAGCGGGTGCCCGCCACCGAATCACAGGGCCGGATCCACACCTCCGCGGCCGGCGTGCTGATCTACCCGGAGCCGGAGGAGGTCGAGGTCGAGATCGACCCGAACGACCTGCGGATCGACGTGTTCCGCTCGTCCGGCCCCGGTGGGCAGAGTGTGAACACCACCGACTCCGCGGTGCGCATCACGCACCTGCCGACCGGCATCGTGGTGTCCTGCCAGAACGAGAAGTCGCAGATCCAGAACCGGGCCCGCGCACTGCAGGTGCTGCAGGCGCGGCTGCAGGCGATCGCCGAGGAGGAGGCCGCCGCGAAGGCCTCGGACGCCCGGCGCTCGCAGGTGCGCACAGTGGACCGTTCGGAGCGGGTCCGCACGTACAACTTCCCGGAGAACCGGATCTCCGACCACCGGGTGAACTACAAGGCCTACAACCTGGACCAGGTCCTCGACGGCGAACTCGACGGCGTGCTGGACGCACTGGCCGTCGCCGACCGTGCGGAACGGCTCGAACAGGCAGGCTGAGCGCCGGCGTCAGCGGACCTGCGCGGCGAGCACCTCGGTCCGCGGGTCCCGGTCGTCGGCAGGCTCCGGCTCGGCCGGAGTGCGCGGGGCGCGGGGAAGCAGGCTGAGGATCCCGAACACGATCGACAGCACCGTCGGGAAAAGCGTGAGCAGCTGGTGTTTCACGCCCTCGACGCCCTCGCCGAGCGCGGACAGCCCGAGCTGGCCCACTGCGAAGAACAACAGCAGGAACAGCACGATCCCGTACTCCCGCCGTCGCACCCGGAACGCACGCACCCCGGCGCAGGCGACCAGCACCCAGATCGGTACCAGCACGAACAGCCCGAGCGGCGCGGCGAGCGCGGACAGTCCGGAGAACACCGGCACCCGGTACTCTTTGGACAGTCGCGGCTGACCGGACCGTTCGCCGAAACTGCCGAGGTTGTCCGGGCGCGCGGTCAGCGTGTTCACCCCGCCCTGCTGGAGGATTTCGGTCACCCGCCCCGGATGCGTCGCGTAGTAGTGCGCGACATTGCGACGGCTGATCCGGTCTTCGTACTGCGGGTAGCGCGGGTCGTGCCAGGCGGCGTTCGCGTTCCACCAGCCGGTGCCGATGTACTTCGCGAACGACTCCGGCAGCCCGAGTGCGGCGAGGTCACCCTTCGTATCGTGCTTACCGTCCACAATGGAGCTGAAGATCGCGTTGTACATGTTGGCCTGCCGGTACTCCGCGTTGGCCGGATCGCCCTGTGCCTGCATGGCGAAGGTGCCGGCACCGACGATCACGAGCACCGCAAGCGGCAACGGCCACCGTGCCTTGCCGCGCGCACCGGCCGGCCGGACCAGCAGTACCGCGAGCACGAAAAGCGGGATGAGCACCAGGGTCTGCGATTTGGCGTTGAGCCCGATCAGTCCACCGAGGACGGTCACCGCGGCGCCTGCCCAGCGCGCGCCGCGGTGGCGGTGCATCAGCAGCAGGCCACCGCAGATCAGCAGGATGCCGAGGAACGCGGAGCCTTCGCTGAGCACCGAGGCGAAGTAGCCGAAGAACGCCGAGTCGCCCAGCACGAGCAACAGCAGCGCGGTGGCGAGCACGCGGTTGCGCCCGCGCAGATCGAGCCCGAGCACGGTGGCGGTGACCGCGGCCGCGACGAGCACGCAGGTCAGTACGCCCAGCACGACCAGATTCAGCACCCCGGCCGCGCCGAACAGGCTGCCGATCTTGCTCGCCGCCCAGTCCAGCCAGCTCTGACTGGACACGTAGGCGGAGTCGCACGGCGGCGCGGGGCCGTAGCTGAACCGCACGAAACCCTCCGACGGCCGGTCGAGCTGCCGTCCGCCGAGTTTGCACAGCAACCGCCAGCCGTCGCCGTTGTCCGCCATCCCGACCGGGCGCGGGACCAGGAACCGCACCAGCAGCAGAGCCAGCGAGGCGGCGAAGACCGCGAGGCCGAAGCGCAGTTCCCTGTGTCGCACGGGCCGAGTCTAGGAGATGGCCCGTCCCGGCCGGTAAGTCGCCGCGGCCCGTCCCGGCCAGGCGGCACCCGATGCCGCGCCGGGCTCGATACCCTTGGCGGCACCCCTGCTGTGTCAGGTCCGACGAGTGAAGGAACACCAGTGAATCGGCAGCCGCTGCGCCTGGCCATCATGGAGGCGACCCGGATCCTCAAGGAGGCGGGCGTCGGCTCGCCACGGGCGGACGCGGACGAGATCGCCGCGTACGTGCTCGGGGTGGAGCGCGGCCGGTTGCCGATGGTGCCGCTGGTCGACCCGCCGGTGATCGAGGCGATCGGGCAGCTGGTCGCGCAGCGGGCCAAGCGCATCCCGCTGCAGCACCTCACCGGATGGGCGGCGCTGGGGAACGTCACGGTGAACGTCGGCGCGGGCGTGTTCGTGCCGCGCCCGGAGACCGAACTGCTGCTCGAGTGGGGCGTGCAGCTGCTGCAGGGCCGTGAGTATCCGGTGGTGGTGGACCTGTGCACCGGTTCCGGCGCGCTGGCGCTGGCGGTGGCGCACGAACGCCCGGATGCGGTGGTGTACGCGGTCGATGTGGACGCGCAGGCGCTCGCCTGGGCCCGGCACAACGCGGACGTGCACGCCGACGCAGGCAACACCCCGATCCGGCTGTATTCCGGCGACATCTCCGACCCGACGATGTTCGCCGAACTGGACGGCCTGGTCGACCTGGTGCTGTGCAATCCGCCGTACGTCCCGGAGGGCACCCCGGTGCCCCCCGAGGTCGGCGAACACGATCCGGCCCGCGCGGTGTTCGCCGCGGAAAGCGGCCTTGCGGTGATCCGGCACGCCATCGCGACCGCCGCACGCCTGCTCCGCCCCGGCGGCGGCCTGGCCATCGAACACGACGACACGCACAGCTCGGCGGTTCCGGCACTGGTACGTGCCCGCCGCGTGCTGTCCGGGGTCGAGGACCACCCCGACCTGACCGGCCGGCCCCGCTTCGTCACTGCCCGGCGCCTGGGCTGAGCCGCAACCGCCGTCCTCACCGCCCGGCGCGGGCGGCTCGGTAGGCGTCCGGCGTGGCTCGGACTTGGGCGGACCCGGTCGGCGTGCGGTGTGGGTGTGGCCGCACTCGTTTGTGGTGCGTGGGTCGGCTGGGCTCGGGCGGGTACTGCAGCGGGACGGGTTCGGTTCGGGTCTGTTCGGTCTCTTCGTCCCACTTTCGTCGTGCGGCAGCGGGGTGGAGTTCGGTCTCGTGTGTGGTGTGCGGCGCTAGCGTCGGTCGGCGGGTTCCGATCGTGAGGAGTGCGGATGGGCCGGGTCAGGAAGGCGTTCTCCCGCGGTGGTTCGCTCGCCGCGGCGGTGCTGCTGGGCGCCGGGCTGGTGGCCGGGACCGCAGCGGCCGATCCGCACACCCGGGATTGGCCCGCGCCGCTCGACGCCGCGCGCTGGGCCGACCAGGCGGCGATGACCTGGGACGACTACCGCGCGGTCCCGGGCACGGACTGGGCCGATCCGGCCCGCGAGCCGACCGACCGCACGTTCCGCGGTGCGGTCGTCCTCACCGACTACCCGGACCAGGACTTCGTGGTCACCAAGTCACCGCACGCCACCGTGTTCGGCAATCCGGACCCGGCCGCGAGCGGGCTCGCCCGCGGCGAACTCGCGCAGTACTACCAGGATTTCCTCAACAAACCCCAGCCGCTCAACCACGGCCACACCATCAACGAGTACTGGATGGAGGACTCCGGCGGCAGGCTCGGCGTCGACCTCACCGCGTTCGGGCCGTACCGGATGCCGGGCAAGTCCTTCGAATACGGCATGGAGTTCCAGCCGGACGCGTGCCCGGCCGGTGCGAACTGCGCGCGCAACCTGCGGCTCGACGCCGAGGCCGCGTGGCGGGCCGACGTCGGGGCGGAGGTGGCCGACCGGTTCGACTTCGTCTTCTTCCTCTCCGCCGGCCAGGACGAGAGTTCCACCTGGCAGGAGTTCGGCGAGATGAAGTTCGCCGCGCCGGAGCAGGTGCCGGACGAGTTCGGCCCGCCGGACGGCGGGCCGAACACCGCCGGCACCCGGTACGTGCCGTGGACGTCCTGGGCGTCGGCGTCGAGCCTGTGGCCGAATGCGGCGGACGGATCGTCGACCCAGGCGGAAAGCTCCGGGCAGGCCGTGTTCGCGCACGAGTTCAGTCACATCCTCGGCATCGGGGACAACTACAACAACCCGTTCGGCGAGCCACCGCAGCGCAGCTACACCGGACCGTGGGAAATGCTGTCCCGCGGCAGTTTCAACGGACCCGGCGGTCCGCACACCCGGTGGCGGATCCCGGCCACCGAGGGCGGTTCGATGGGTGCGCAGCACATGCTGCGCACCAAGCTGAAGCTCGGCATCGTGGATCCGGACGAGGTGCTGCAGCTCGACCGGAACCGGCTCGCCTCGACCGGCCCGGTCACCGCGCGGATCACCGCCCGCGAGGCGGCGCCGGCACCCGGTGCGCACCGCGGTCTCACCGTCGCGCTCACCGGCGGCGACCACCAACCCGCCTGTGACCAGGCGACCGACCCGCGCTGCGACGGCGGTGGCTACGACGGCTACAGCCTCGAGGTCGTCGACCGGATGGGGTCGGATTCCTTCACGCCCGATTCCGGCGTGCTGCTGGCCAAGACCAAGAAGGCGGACGACGCCCCGTTCGAATGGATCGTGGACGCCAACCCGCAGGACATCGGCCTGACCGACTACGTGCGCCCGGACGGCACGCCGGTCAAGGTCACCATCGGCGACTACCGGCAGCTGAACGACGCCGCGTTCAAGGCAGGCACCGGCGCCTCCGGCGGTTACGAGTACACCGACGAGGCCAACCGGCTGCACTTCCTGGTGACCGACCTCGACCGGGATTCGCGCGGCGTGCTGTCCTACTCCGTCACGGTCGCCTCACTCGACGGTTCCGGGCCGCAGACCCGCGCCGCCCGGCTGTGGCCGGCACCGCCCGCGTTCACCGCCGGCGGACTGGCCACCTGCGACTTCCCGCTGGTCAACCCCGGATCGGCCGGTGGCGCGAAGGCGCCGTACGACACCGACACCTACCGGCTGAGCGCGCGCACCGGCACACCCGGCTGGCAGGTCCGGCTGCCGAACGAACTGGCGACGGCGAAGTTCGGCGGCACGGCCGAGGTGCCCGTTTACGCCAAGCGCACCGACGGCGCGGCGCACACCGCACGCGTCCAGCTCACTGCGACGTCGATCGCGGACCCGGCCGAGACGGCCACCGCCACCTGCACCGCGATCGGCTTCTGAGGTGCCACGGCGGCGGCAGCCCGTCGAGCGAGGGCTAGGCTTCGCGGCATGAGTGCGGTGTACGACTGCAGCAAGCGGGAATCCCGAGCCGAAGGGCTGGCCGCCGCGGCCGCCGCAGTGCGGTCGAGCCGCCTGGTGGTCCTGCCCACCGACACCGTGTACGGCATCGGTGCGGACGCCTTCGACGCCGGCGCGGTACAGGCTCTGCTGCGCGCCAAGAACCGCGGTCCGGACATGCCGGTCGGCGTGCTCGTCGGTTCGTGGTCCACTGTGGACGGCCTGGTGCTCGGCATGCCGCCGCAGGCACGGGCACTCGTGGAGGCGTTCTGGCCGGGTGACCTGTCGATCGTGCTGCCGCACGCACCGAGTCTGCAGTGGAACCTCGGGAACTCGCGCGGCACCGTGATGCTGCGGATGCCACTGCATCCGGTCGCGCTGGAGCTGCTGCGCGACGTCGGCCCGATGGCCGTGTCGAGTGCGAACGTGTCCGGCCGCCCGCCGGCGGCGACCGCCGCCGAGGCACAGGACCAGCTCGCCGACACGGTCGCGGTGTATCTCGACGGCGGGTCCAGCGGTGAGCCGGTGGCGTCCTCGATCGTCGACCTCACCGGGGACAATCCGGTGGTGCTGCGCGAGGGCGAGGTGACCAGGGCGGCGATCGCCGAGGTCATCGGCGTGCCCGCGGATGCGCTCGGCTGAGCGCGGGCAGGGTGACCGCCGTGCGCTCGGGCCGGAATCCGGGCGCGGTAGCGTGACGCGGTGACTCCGACCCCCCGGCAGGTGTGACGCGGCATGCCTGCAGTGCAAGGACTTCTGCCCATCCGGGAGTACCTCCTGGTCGCACTCACCGCGGCCGCGGTGACGTACCTGCTGACCGGGGTCGTGCGCAAGGTCGCGATCCGGATCGGCGCGATCGCGAACCCGCGGGCCAGGGACGTGCACGTCACGCCGATCCCGCGGATGGGCGGCGTCGGCATCTACCTCGGGGTGGCCGCGGCGATGGGGCTGGCGCACCAGCTGCCCGCGCTGAGCCACGGGTTCGACGCCTCGCTCGACGCGGTCGGCGTGCTGCTCGCGGCCGGGGTCATCGCCCTCATCGGGGTGCTCGACGACCGGTTCGAACTGGACGCCTGGACGAAGCTCGCCGGACAGGTGATGTGCGCCGGGATCCTGGTGATCTTCGGCGTGCAGTGGGTGTCGTTCTGGGTGCCGTGGGGCGGTACCGGCGATTCCTTCGGTTCGCTGCTGGTGCTGGACAAGAACCAGGGCGCACTGGTGACCGTGGTGATGGTCGTGGTGATGGTCAACGCGATGAACTTCGTCGACGGCCTCGACGGGCTGGCCGGCGGGCTCGGTTTCATCGCGGCGTCGGCCACCTGCGCGTTCTCCCTCGGCCTTCTCGACAACGCCGGCGGCGACGTCGGCTCCTACCCGCCCGCGCTCATCGCGGCCACGCTCGCCGGCGCGTGTCTGGGCTTCCTGCCGTACAACTTCCAGCCCGCCAAGATCTTCATGGGCGATTCCGGGTCGATGATGATCGGCCTGATGCTCGCCGGTGCCACCACGTCGGCGAGCGGACGGGTCAGCTACACCCGCTTCTCCGCCTCGGACGCGCTGGCGCTGCTCTCGCCGCTGGTGGTCGTGGTCGCGGTGCTCTTCGTGCCGGTGCTGGACCTGGTGCTCGCGGTGATCCGGCGGACCCGGCGCGGGCAGAGCCCGTTCGCCGCGGACAAGATGCACCTGCACCACCGGTTGCTGGAGATCGGCCATTCGCAGCGCCGCGCGGTGCTGCTCATCTACTTGTGGGCAGGCATCCTGGCGTTCGGCGCGGTCTCGGTGACCCTGTTCGACAGCGCGGTGGTCTTCTGGGTGATCGGCGCGGTGCTGGTGCTGGCCGCGCTGGTGTCGCTGGTACCGCGGCTGCGTGCCCGGCACCGCCCCGGAGTCTGAGCCGGACCGGCGGCTATACTGGCCGGTCGAACCGACCAGGGAGCCAGGTGTGAGCGAGACCGAGACCGAGAACCCGCACGCCGCCGTGGTGCAGAAGGCGGCCCGCGCGATGACCCGGGCTTCGCTGCTGCTGACCCCGCCCGCGGTGCTGCTCTGCATCGTCGTGTTCAGCATCGTGTTCGGGCAGCCCGGTTTCCTCGGTTCGCTCGTGGGCGGGGCGCTGGCGCTGCTGGCCTCACTGTCCACTCTGGGCCTGATGCGGTTCAGCGCGGGACAGGACCCGATGTTCGTGATGGTCATCGCACTCGGCGGGTACGTGGTGAAGGTGGTCGTGCTGTTCGCCGCGCTAAGCCTGCTCAAGGGAGTGACCGCGCTGCACCCGCTTTCCCTCGGCGTCACGATGATCGTCGCGATCCTGGTGGCCGCCGCGGTCGAGTTCGCCGCGTTCCGCCGCACCAAGATCCCGGCCATCATCCCGGCGGGCAGCTGAGCTTCCGTCCGGTTCGAGACGCTGGTCCCGGACCGGCCCGGGACCTAGGTCCTCGGCCGTTCGGCTGGTTAGGAGTACGCCTGTACGGCACCGATTGACCTGCTGGTATGGTCCGCTTCATGGGTGGCGGCCTCGGCCGCACGCTCCCTCGACGAAACCGCGATCAGCAGTGTGGCGACCGACTGGTTCTCCTCGTTAGGCCGCTGGTCCGAAGTAGACCGCAGGGCAGTGTTCACGCGAGACATCCCCGGTGTGCAGAGCGTCATCCCGTGTTCTGCGCACAGTGGGTAAGCCGCCTCCGGCGTCCCGAAACGTATCGGGTACGTTAAGTCCAGATCGTGACGATTCCCCCGGCGGAGTGAACGCCGGCCGGGAGAACCGGAAGGAGCGCAGTGAGCGCGCTGGTACTGGCCGAAGGTGCGGTGTTCTCGCCACCCGGTGCCGAGAGTTTCGAGTTGCCGCCGTTGTTCGGCTTTGTCACCAAGCCGATGCTGCTCGTGGTGCTCTCGGTGATCATCATCGCGGCGTACTTCCTGCTTGCCACGCGGAAGCTGAAGCTGGTGCCGACCAAGGGCCAGTTCGTCGCCGAGTCGATCTACGACTTCAGCCGCAACAACATCGCGCGCCAGCAGATCGGCTCGAAGGACTTCAAGCCGTTCGTGCCGTTGGTTTTCGCGATGTTCACCTTCGTGCTACTGAACAACCTGTACGGGATCATTCCCGTCCTCCAGTTCCCGACCATGGCTCGGTTCGGCTTCCCGATCGCGCTGTCGGTCCTCGTCGTGTACCCCGTTTACCACTACGTCGGGTTCAAGCGGCACGGGTTCGCGGGCTACTTCAAGAAGGAACTCGCTCCGCCGAGCGTGCCGAAGCCGGTCCTGCCGCTGTTCGCGCTGATCGAGTTCGCGGAGAAGTTCTTCCTCAACCCGCTCACGCTCGCCATCCGGGTGTTTGCCGCGATGTTCGCCGGGCACCTGATCCTGGCGGTCTTCACCCTGGGTGGGACGTTCCTGCTGACCGAGACGTCGAGCTGGGCGCTCAAGCCGGTGTCACTGGTGGCCTGGATCATGGCCATCCTGATGACCTTCCTCGAGGCCTTCATCCAGGTCCTGCAGGCCTACATCTTCGCCCTGCTCTCCGCGGGGTACATCGGCGCTGCGCTGTCCGCGGAGCACTGAGAAAACCAGAAGCCCCGATCCGCGTGAGTGCGCGGACCGAAGTGAAGGGAAACGCACGTGAGCAACATCCTCCTTGCCCAGGCCGCCGAGCCCGCCAACATCAATGCCGGCCTCGCCGCGATCGGCTACGGCTTGGGCGCGATCGGCCCCGGCATCGGTGTGGGCCTGATCTTCGCCGCCGTCATCAACGGCACCGCGCGCCAGCCGGAGGCTCAGGGCAAGCTGCAGGGCATCGGCTTCTCCACCTTCGTGCTTACCGAGGTGCTCGCCCTGATCGGTATCGTCATCTACTTCATCGCCTCCGCCTGAGTCGTCTGCTCTCGCTTAAGGAGACGTTGTGCTGAAGACCGAAGTGGTACTGGCGGAAGCCAGCAACCCGATCATTCCGGATATCTCGGAGCTGATCCTCGGCATCGTCGCGTTCCTGATCCTGCTGTTCATCCTCAAGAAGTACGTCGTGCCCCGTTTCGAGGCCACGTACGAGGAGCGGGCGCAGAAGATCGAGGGCGGCATCGAGCGGGCCGAGAAGGCCCAGGCCGAGGCAGAGGCGTCGCTCGCCGAGTACAAGGCGCAGCTGGCCGATGCCCGGTCCGAAGCCGCGAAGATCCGGGACGACGCGCGGCTCGAGGCCGAGCAGATCAAGGCGGAGCTGCGGACCGAGGCCGAGGCCGAGGCGCAGCGGATCGTCGCGCAGGGGCAGGCCCAGCTGCAGGCCCAGAAGGCGCAGATCGTCGCCGAGCTGCGGGCCGACCTCGGCCGCAACGCGGTCGAGCTGGCCAGCCGCATCGTCGGCGAGTCGCTCGAGGACGAGGCGCGCCGTCGCGGCACCGTCGACCGGTTCCTCGCGGAACTGGAGCCGGCCGGGGCCACCAACGGAGCGGGGAAGTAGACCAGAGATGACGCTGCATGCTGCGAGCCGGGAAGCGCTCGACCTCGCCGGGACGCGTCTCGGCGAGGTGCTGGCCGACGCGGGAGCCGATCCCTCGGCGGTCGGTGACGAGCTGCTGTCGGTCGTCGACCTCCTTGACCGCGAGATCGGCCTGCGCCGTGCGCTCGGTGACGCTTCGGTCGACCCGGACAGCCGCCGGGGCCTGATCCGCCGGCTGTTCGAGGCGAAGCTGAGCGAACCGGCCCTGAAGGTGCTCGACACCGTGGCGGGCAGCCGCTGGTCCAGCCCCCGTCAGCTGGTGGACGGGCTCGAATCGCTCGGCCGCTCGGCATTGCTCACCGCGGCCGAGCAGTCCGGGGCCGTCGAGACCGTCGAATCCCAGCTGTTCCAGATCGCGCGGATCGTCGCGGGCTCGCCCGAGCTCGAGGCCGCGCTGTCCGACCTGACCGCTCCCGCCGACGCGAAGCGGACGCTCGTGCGCGGGCTGTTCGCGGACAAGGTCGACGTGGTCACCGAGACACTGGTCGAGCAGGCCGTGCGCCGGTCGAAGGGCCGCGGTGTCGGCAACGGGCTGGACAAGCTGGTCGCACTCGCCGCCGAGCGACGTCAGCGCTCGGTCGCGTACGTGACCAGCGCCAACGAGCTCAGCGAAGAGCAGCGGAGCAGGCTTTCGGCCAAGCTCGACGGAATCTACGGGCGGCCGATCGCGCTGCACGTGGAGATCGATCCCGCACTCGGCGGCGGACTCGTCGTCCGGGTCGGGGACGAGGTCATCGACGGCAGCACCTCCGGTCAGGTCGCGGCACTGCGCCGCAGGCTGAGCCGGGCCTGACGCGCCGACCGGTCGGCACAACAGACTTTGCACACTGACAGAACTTGAAGCGAGAGCGGGAACGAAATGGCGGAGCTGACGATCTCCTCGGACGAGATCGCCCACGCGATCGAGAACTACGTCTCGAGTTACGCCCCTTCGGTGGAGCGGGAAGAGGTCGGCGTCGTCGTCGACGCCGGTGACGGTATCGCGCACATCGAGGGGCTGCCCTCGGCCATGGCCAACGAGCTGCTCGAGTTCCCGGGCGGCATCCTCGGCGTGGCGCTGAACCTGGACGCGCGCTCGATCGGTGCCGCGATCCTCGGCGACTTCGAGAGCATCGAGGAAGGCCAGCAGGTCAAGCGGACCGGACAGGTCCTCTCGGTGCCGGTCGGCGACGGCTACCTCGGCCGGGTCGTCAACCCGCTCGGGCAGGCCATCGACGGCCTCGGCGAGATCGAGACCACGACCCGGCGCCCGCTGGAGGTCAAGGCCGCCTCGGTGGTCGAGCGCCAGCCGGTGGCCGAGCCGCTGCAGACCGGGATCACCGCGATCGACGCGATGACGCCGGTCGGCCGTGGCCAGCGCCAGCTGATCATCGGTGACCGCAAGACCGGCAAGACCGCGGTCGCGATCGACACGATCATCAACCAGAAGGCCAACTGGGAAAGCGGCGACGAGAAGAAGCAGGTTCGCTGCATCTACGTCGCGGTCGGCCAGAAGGGCTCCACGATCGCCTCGGTCAAGAAGTCGCTCGAGGACGCGGGCGCGATGGAGTACACCACCATCGTCGCCGCCCCGGCTTCGGACTCCGCCGGCTTCAAGTGGATCGCCCCCTACACCGGTTCGGCCATCGGCCAGCACTGGATGTACGAGGGCAAACACGTGCTGATCGTGTTCGACGACCTCAGCAAGCAGGCCGACGCCTACCGCGCGATCTCGCTGCTGCTGCGCCGCCCGCCGGGCCGCGAAGCGTTCCCCGGCGACGTCTTCTACTTGCACTCCCGCCTGCTCGAGCGGTGCGCCAAGCTCTCCGACGAGCTGGGCGCAGGCTCGCTGACCGGGCTGCCGATCATCGAGACGAAGGCCAACGACGTGTCGGCCTACATCCCGACCAACGTCATCTCGATCACCGACGGTCAGTGCTTCTTCCAGTCGGACCTGTTCAACTCCGGTCAGCGCCCGGCCATCGACGTGGGTATCTCGGTCTCCCGCGTGGGTGGTGCCGCACAGGTCAAGGCGCTCA
Organism: Amycolatopsis ultiminotia; assembly: GCF_039536925.1. Lineage (NCBI taxonomy): Bacteria > Bacillati > Actinomycetota > Actinomycetes > Pseudonocardiales > Pseudonocardiaceae > Amycolatopsis > Amycolatopsis ultiminotia. The sequence continues at coordinate 68,278 of NZ_BAAAZN010000019.1, forward strand.
AGGACGTTTCCGGCTCGCTCCGGATCGACCTGTCGCAGTACCGCGAGCTGGAGGCGTTCGCCGCCTTCGCCTCCGACCTGGACGACGCGTCGAAGGCGCAGCTCGACCGCGGGGTCCGGCTGTACGAGGTGCTCAAGCAGGCGCAGTACTCGCCGATCCCGGTCGAGGAGCAGGTCGCCACGGTGTTCCTGGGCACGAACGGGCACTTCGACTCGGTCCCGACCGAGGACGTGCGCCGGTTCAACCACGAGTTCCTCGACTCCGCCCGGCGCAAGCACGCCGAGGTGCTCGGCGCGATCAAGGACACCGGCAAGTTCTCCCCGGAGACCCGCGACGCCCTGGTCGCGGCGGTGAACGAGTTCAAGAAGGAGTTCACCACCGCCGAGGGCAAGGCGCTGGCCGAGACCGCCGACGCGATGGACGCCGACAAGGTCGGGCAGGAGACCGTCAAGGTCAACAAGCCCGCTCCGAAGAAGTGAGCTGGTAGCCCATGCCCGCACAACTCCGGGAACTTCGCTCGCGGATCAAGGCGACGAAGTCGATCGGCAAGATCACCAAGGCGATGGAGCTCATCGCCACCGCGCGGATCACCAAGGCGCGGGCGAAGGTCGCCGCTTCCCGGCCGTACGCGGACGAGATCACCAAGGTGCTCTCCGCGCTGGCCGGCGCGGCGGCGAACCTCGACCACCCGATGCTGGTCGAGCGCCCGAACCCGAAGCGGGCCGCGGTCCTCGTCGTCACCAGTGACAAGGGCCAGTGCGGTGGTTACAACGCCAACGTGCTGAAGGCGACCGAGGAGCTGCTCGCGCTGCTGCGGTCGGAAGGCAAGGAGCCCGAGGTCTACGTGACCGGCGGCAAGGGACTCGGCTACTACCGGTTCCGGGGCCGCGAGGTCGCGGGCAGCTGGACCGGGTTCTCCGACCAGCCGTCCTACGTGGACGCGGTCGAGGCGGGCGAGACGCTGGTGAGCTCGTTCCTCTCCGGTACGCCTGCCGGCGAGCCGGGCAGCACCGGCGGGGTGGACGAGGTGCACGTCGTCTACACCGAGTTCGTGTCGATGCTGACGCAGCGCCCGACCGCAAGGCGCGTTGCGCCGCTCGAGGTCGAGTACTCCGAGGGCGAGCAGGAGAAGCCCGCGGGCCTGCTGCCCAGCTACGAGTTCGAACCGAGTGCGGACAAGCTGCTGGCCGCGTTGCTGCCGAAGTACATCAACACCCGGCTGTACGCGGCCTTCCTGGAGTCGGCGGCTTCCGAGCTGGCGGCCCGCCGCACGGCGATGAAGGCCGCCTCGGACAACGCGAACGAGCTGGTGAACACGCTGACGCGGGAGGCGAACCAGGCCCGGCAGGCGCAGATCACGCAGGAGATCTCCGAAATCGTCGGTGGCGCGAACGCGCTCACCGCAGCAGGAAGTGATGACTGATGACCAGTACTGAAGCCCCCCGCGCCAAGGGGCGCATCGTCTCGGTGACCGGGCCGGTCGTCGACGTCGAGTTCCCGCGCGGTTCCGTGCCCGACCAGTTCAGCGCGCTCAAGGTCGACATCGAGTTCGAGCAGCTGCGCAAGACGGTGACCCTCGAGGTCGCCAGCCACCTCGGCGACAACCTCGTCCGCACCATTTCGCTGCAGCCGCAGGACGGCCTCGTCCGCGGTGCCGAGGTCACCGACACCGGTGCCCCGATCAGCGTGCCGGTCGGCGACAAGGTCAAGGGCCACGTCTACAACGCGCTGGGCGAATGCCTTGACGAGCCCGGCTACGGCGAGGACCTCGAGCACTGGGGTATCCACCGCAACCCGCCGCCCTTCGACCAGCTCGAGGGCAAGACGGAGATGCTGGAGACCGGCCTCAAGGTCGTCGACCTGCTCACCCCGTACGTGCAGGGCGGCAAGATCGGCCTGTTCGGCGGTGCCGGGGTCGGCAAGACGGTGCTGATCAAGGAAATGATCACCCGGGTCGCCAGGAACTTCGGTGGTACCTCGGTGTTCGCCGGGGTCGGTGAGCGCACCCGTGAGGGCAACGACCTGTTCCTGGAGATGTCCGAGGACGGCGTCATCAACGACACCGCACTCGTCTTCGGCCAGATGGACGAACCGCCGGGCACCCGGATGCGGGTCGCGCTGTCCGCGCTGACCATGGCGGAGTACTTCCGCGATGTGCAGAACCAGGACGTGCTGCTGTTCATCGACAACATCTTCCGGTTCACCCAGGCCGGTTCCGAGGTCTCCACCCTGCTCGGCCGGATGCCTTCGGCAGTGGGGTACCAGCCGACGCTGGCCGACGAGATGGGCCAGCTGCAGGAGCGGATCACCTCGACCCGGGGCCGTTCGATCACCTCGATGCAGGCGATCTACGTGCCCGCGGACGACTACACCGACCCGGCGCCGGCCACCACGTTCGCGCACCTGGACGCCACCACCGAGCTTTCCCGGTCGGTGTTCCAGAAGGGCATCTTCCCCGCGGTGGACCCGCTGGCCTCGACCTCGACGATCCTCGACCCGGCCATCGTCGGTGAGGACCACTACCGGGTCGCCTCCGAGGTCATCCGGATCCTGCAGAAGTACAAGGAGCTGCAGGACATCATCGCGATCCTCGGCATGGACGAGCTTTCCGAAGAGGACAAGCTCACCGTGCAGCGGGCGCGCCGGATCGAGCGGTTCCTGTCGCAGAACATGCTCGTCGCCGAGGCGTTCACGCAGATCCCCGGTTCGACCGTGCCGCTGTCGGAGACCATCGAATCGTTCGACCGGATCACCAAGGGCGACTTCGACCACTACCCGGAGCAGGCGTTCCTGGGGATCGGTGGTCTGGAGGACCTCGAGAAGAAGTACCAGGAAATCACCAAGAAGTGACTTCCGGTGGACGGCGGGGGCAGAAGTCCATTGTGGACTGATGACCCCGCCGTTCTGGTAACCGGAGCCGGACCTATTACACTCGGTGGTGACACCCCGAGCGAAGGAGTGCTACGTGGCTGAGATGTCCGTGGAGCTGGTGGCCGTCGAGCGCCGGCTCTGGTCGGGTACCGCCACTTACGTGGTGGCGCAGACCACCGAGGGCGAGATCGGCATCCTGCCCGGTCACGAGCCGGTGCTCGGCCAGCTCGTCGAGGGTGGCGTGGTGAAGGTGACCACGACCGACGGCGAGATCCTCACCGCGGCCGTGCACGGCGGCTTCCTGTCGGTCACCGCGACCGGGGTGAGTGTGCTCGCGGAGAGCGCCGAGCTGTCCGACGAGATCGACGTGGCCGCGGCAAAGGCGGCATTGAACGCCGACGACGAGGCGGAGCGAACGCGGGCAACAGCCCAGCTTCGCGCGGCCGGACAGTCGGTCTGACCGAACGACGAGCGGGGGCCAGGCCGTGGAGATCGCCATCGTGGTGCTGGCGCTGGTCATCGTGCTCGTTGTCGTGGTGGGCTGGTACGGCCAGCGGTGGATCCGGATGCGCCGGGGCGGTGGCGTGAGCGTCGCGTTGCGGTGGCGTCCGGATGATCCACGATCGAGCTGGCACCTCGGGCTCGGCCGGTACGAGGGCGACGAGTTCGTCTGGTACCGCGTCTGGAGCCTGCGCAGCGGTCCGGACCGGGTGTTCCAGCGGGAGAGCATGCAGATCGCCGACCGGCGGGATCCGTCCGGGTCGGAGGCCTACGCGGTACCGGAGGGCTCGACCGTGCTGCGCTGCGCGTCGTCCGCCCAGGAAGCGATCGAGATCGCGATGGGCCCGGGTGCGCTCACCGGGTTCCTGTCCTGGCTGGAGTCCGCACCACCCGGGCAGCGGCTGCCCCGGGCTTCCTGATCCGTGCCGCAGATCCGGAACGCGCTTACCCTGGTGCCATGGACGCGGAGGATCGCAGCGAGCGGCAGCGGGAGTGGGCCACACTGCCCGAGCCCATCCGGCTTGCGGACACCACCAGCACCCACGACGTGAACGCGGGCCAGGATTCGACCTGGAACGTCGATTACGAACGTTACTGGGCTGCCCAGCGGCGGGCCTGAGCCGGACCGGGTTCCCGGCCGGCGCATCGAGGGTGCCGGGCTGGTCTCGGCGAGCGACTGGCGCCGAGGTGCTGGTCGACGCCACGATCGCGGATCGGGTCGTGCGGTGGTCGTGGCGGGAAGGGCGTCCGCACCAACCGGGGCGACGGCCGCCAAGAGCCTGCTGATCAGCGCAGCCTGGCCTTGATCGCGCGGACCACCTCGGTGAAGCGAGCGGGTTGCTCGCCGTGGACGTTGTGGCCGCTGTCGACCTTCACGAGTTCCCCGTCGCCGATCAGCGAGACGATCCGCTGGGCGTCCTGGTCGTCGAGTGCTCCCTGCAGGATCCCGCCCGCCCCGTAGGTCCAGTTCGCGTGGATCAGCGTGGTGGGCGCTTCGATCGTGCGGAGAGTCCGCTCGTGGTCGAAGCCCTCGTCCCAGCGGCCGGTGTAGAACGCTTCGCCGAAGCGCGGGTCGTAAGCGGTGGTTGCGCGCTGCAGGTCGTTCCAGCTCGGCGGCATGAAGAACAGCGTGATCGGCCGGTCCGGATGCTTGGTGTGCCGGGCCAGTCCGGACCGGACGATGCGCTCCGCGCCGCCGCCGAAGAAATCCCAGAGCTTCTGATGGGCGAAACTGTAGGCGGTCCAGTCGGTTTCGCCGGATTCCAGGAAGGCGTGGCAGGTCGTGGCGAGGTCGACCCAGTTCCAGGTCTTCTCGGCACGCGGCAGCAGCGTGGTGAACAGCGGCGGGTCTTCCAGTACGGCGGCCCGGACCAGATCGGGCCGGTTCCCGGCCAGCCAGGCCGCCAGCTGGCCACCTGAGGAGTGCCCGGAGACCACGGCTGGCGCGCCGACCACCCGCTCGACGAAGCGGGCGAGGTCGGTCCCGATCGCCGCCGCGGAGTACTTGCCCGGCGCTCGTCCGGATTTGCCGTGGCCGTGCACGTCGACGGCGAAAACGGTGAAGTCCTCGGCGAGCGCGGGCAGCACCGGAGCGTAGTTCTGCCAGTCGACCGCCTGTCCGTGGATCAGCACCAGCGGCGGTTTGCCGCCCGCCGGGCCTGCGGCGTAGTTGATCGTGGACCCGTCGATCGACACCTGCTTTTCCACGAAACCCGCGGACCTCGTCCGGGCCCGCGCCCGGTCGTAGGTTTTCAGGTTCCGCAGCGCCCATCCGCCGCCGGCGAACCCGGCCGCGGCGACGGCCGAAGCACCCACGAGCAACCCGGTACCGGTCTTGCCCATCATCCCGCCCTCCGAACGGTTTCCGTACTCGCCGGACGGAAGTCAGCCGCCCGGCTGCCAGAGCACGTCGCCGTCCGGGTTGGCCAGCCGGGCGAGGATGAACAGCAGATCGGACAGCCGGTTGAGGTACTTGGCCGCGAACGGGTTCGTGGTTTCCGGCTCGGCTTCCCGCAGCGCCCACGCGGAGCGTTCCGCGCGACGGGTGACCGTGCGTGCCTGGTGCAGGTAGGCCGCGCCCGCGGTACCGCCCGGCAGGATGAACGACGTGAGCTTCGGCAGCCGCTCGTTGAAGTCGTCGCACCAGCCCTCGAGCCGTGTCAGGTAGTCCTCGGTGATCCGCAGCGGCGGGTACGGCGGATCGTCCTGCACCGGCAGGCACAGGTCGGCGCCGACGTCGAACAGGTCGTTCTGGATCCGGCGCAGCACACCGGCGATCTCGTCGGTCAGCCCGCCGAGTGCGACGGCGAGGCCGAGCACGGAGTTGGCTTCGTCGGTGTCCGCGTACGCGGCCAGCCGCGCCGAGGTCTTCGGCACCCGGGAGCCGTCGCCGAGCGCAGTACTGCCGCTGTCGCCGACCTTCGTGTACACGCGGTTGATGCGAACGACCATGGAGGCGACTCTACCTGGCCCGGCGTCGGGCAAAACTGGGCGAGAGGGCATGATTGGCGGCCATGAGCGAGCACTTCGACGTGCACGGCGGGGCACGGCTGGTCGGCGAGGTCGACGTCGTCGGCGCCAAGAACAGCGTGCTGAAGCTGATGGCCGCGGCCCTGCTGGCCGAGGGCACCACGACCATCACCAACTGCCCGCAGATCCTGGACGTCCCGTTGATGGGCGACGTGCTGCGCAGCGTCGGCTGCGAGGTCGAGATCGACGGCGACACCGCCCGCATCACGACCCCGGCGGAGCTGTCGCACCGGGCCGATTCGGCCGCGATGGGCAAGCTGCGCGCGTCGGTCTGCGTGCTCGGTCCGCTGGTGGGCAGGCTCAAGCAGGCCGTGGTGGCGCTGCCCGGCGGCGACGCGATCGGCTCGCGCCCGCTGGACATGCACCAGAACGGCCTGCGCAAGCTCGGCGCCACGAGCACCATCGAGCACGGCTGTGTGGTCGCGAAGGCCGAGACGTTGCTCGGCGCGCAGATCTGGCTGGACTTCCCGAGCGTCGGCGCCACCGAGAACATCCTGATGGCTGCCGTGCTCGCGGAGGGCACCACGGTGATCGACAACGCCGCGCGCGAACCGGAGATCGCCGACATCTGCACGATGCTCACCGAGATGGGCGCGAAGATCGAGGGTGCGGGCACGTCCACGCTGACCGTGCACGGTGTGGAGCAGCTGCGGCCGACCGAACACCGGGTGATCGGCGACCGGATCGTGGGCGCGACGTGGGCGTTCGCCGCCTCGATGACGCGTGGCGACCTCACCGTGCGCGGGGTCAACCCGCACCACCTCGACCTGATCCTGGACAAGCTGCGCCTGGCAGGTGCGGACGTGACCACGTTCGACGACAAGGGTTTTCGCGTGGTGCAGCCGGAGCGGCCGAAGGCGGTGGACTGGGTGACCCTGCCCTACCCCGGGTTCGCCACCGATCTGCAGCCGTTCGCGGTGGCGCTGTCCGCGATCTCCGAGGGCACGTCGATGATCACCGAAAACGTCTACGAGGCACGGTTCCGCTTCATCGAGGAGATGATCCGGCTTTCCGGCGACGCCCGCACCGACGGCCACCACGCGGTGGTCCGCGGCGTCGAGCGGCTCTCCAGCGCCCCGGTATGGGCCTCCGACATCCGGGCAGGCGCGGGCCTGGTGCTCGCCGGCCTGTGCGCGGACGGCGTGACCGAGGTCTGGGACGTCTTCCACATCGACCGCGGCTATCCGCACTTCGTGGAGAACCTGAACCGCCTCGGCGCCCGGATCGACCGCGTGACCGGCGAACCCGAGCGGGCGTAGCCGGCCTGAGCGCGGCCGACGGCCGGGCGCCGGACGAGGAGATCTGCCGGGCCGTCAACCCCGTTCGGCCGCGCCCAGCGCGCGCAGCACCAGGTCGGTCACTTCCTCCAGATAGCCTTCCGCCACCTCGGCGCGCCGCACGATCAGCCGCCAGTAGATCGGCCCCGCGATCAGGTCCATGGCCATTTCCAGGTTCGCGTCCGCGGGGAGTTCGCCGCGTTCGATTGCGCGGGTGAAGGCCACCCGGGCGAGGTCGCGGCGGGGACCGCCGATCGCGACGCGGGCGAAATCGGCTATTTCCGCGTTGCGCCCGGCTTCGCTGATCAGGTCGGGCAGTATCCGGGAGAATCGTGGGTGCGTGATCCACTCGTACACGGCCTGCAGTGACGCGAGGACGTCGCCGCGCAGGGTGCCGGTGTCCGGGCTCGGGGCGCGGTGCACGCTGAAATCCGCGACGACCGCGGCGATCATCTCCTCCTTCGACGGCCAGCGCCGGTACAGCGCGCTCTTGCCGACGCCTGCTCGTTTCGCGACTGCCTCCATCGAAAGCCTGCCGTAGCCCGCCTCGGCCAGTTCGTCGAGCACCGCTTCGGTGATGGCACGGGTGACCTCGGGTTGCAGTACCGCGGCCCCGGTGGGCGTCCGGCGTGGAGTCATGATCGCAGTCTAGCGTGTGGACGAGACGGTCCCGTCTCGTGTACCTTGTGGTCGAGACGGTACCGTCTCGTTCACTTCAGAGGAGAATGCGTGAACATCATCGACCGTGCGCTGGGCCTGCTGCTCCAGCACGACATGAGCGGGTTCGTGCAGCTGTTCGCCGAGGACGCGGTGTTCGAGTTCCCGTTCGCCGCGCCGGGGCAGCCGGAGCGGATCGAGGGCCGCACCGCGATCGACGGCTACCTGCACGACTACCCGGAGAAGCTCGACATCCGCGAGATCGTCTCGCAGACCGTGTACGAGACCACCGATCCGGAGGTGACCATCGCCGAGTTCGAGGTGGCCGGGGTGGCGGTCGCGACGCAGCAGCCGTACCGGCTGCGCTACATCGCGGTGCTGACCGTGCGCGACGGCCTCATCCGGCACTACCGCGACTACTGGAGCCCGCTGGCCGTGCAGGAGATCCTGGGGAACACCGGTGTCTGACGTCCTGGTACTGGGGTCCACCGGCACCACCGGCAGCCGGGTCCTGCGTGGCCTGCGCGACGAGGGGGTGCCGGTCCGGGCGGCGACGCGCAACCCGGTCGAGCCGGGACAGATCCGCTTCGACTGGACCGACCCCGGCACCTACGGACCGGCGCTCGAGGGCGTCTCCGCGGTCTACGTCGTCCCGCCGCTCGGGGCGGTCGCGCCGGGGCAGCTGGTCGAACCGTTCCTTGCGCACGCACCGGAGGCACGCGTGGTGCTGCTCAGTTCGTCCGCGGTGGACGAGCACACCCCGGGGCTGGGCGAGCTGTACCGCCTCGTGCGGAGGCAGCCCGGCTGGGCGGTCCTGCGGCCGTCCTGGTTCATGCAGAACTTCACCGGTGACCACCTGGTCGCGCGTGGGGCACGGGAAGGCGAGATCGTGACCGCGACCGGGGACGGCCGGGTGGCGTTCATCGACGCGCACGACATCGCCGCGGTCGCGGTCCGCGCGCTGCTCGATCCGGAGCCGCACAACACCGAGCACCTGCTGACCGGTCCGCGGGCGCTCAGCTACGCCGAGGCCGCCGTGCTCGTCACGCAGCGGCTGGGACATCCGGTCACGCACCGGTCCGTCGGCACCGCCGAGCAGATCCGGCGGCTGGCCGACGACGGCATCCCGACGGCGTTCGCGGAAGTGCTCGCCGGGCTCGACGAGGGCATCCGGGCCGGCGCCGAGGACCGCGTCACCACCACCGTCGAGCAGGTCACCGGAAGGCCTGCCCGTGATTTCCGCACTTTCGCCGAAGAGGAGCTCCGGTGAAGCAACTGCTCTTCGAGGACGACGCCCAGTTCTGGTTCGAGACGCAGCGGATGTTCGGCCACATCAGTTACGGCGGCGCGGAGTTCGGCGAGGTCGTGGTCACCGCCTCGCGGATCGAGCCGGGCGACTACGACAGCTGGCACGATGCCTGGCTCAGCACCGCCGAGCGGCTTGCCGGGGAAGCCGCCACCGCACATCCGATCAGCGCGCGCGACGCGTACCTGCGTGCGTCCACGTACTACCGCGCGGCCGAGTTCTTCTTGCACGGCAACCCGGACGACCCGCGCATCGACTACGCCTACGACCGCAGCGTGGAATGCTTCCACCGCGTCGTCGAGTCGCTGCCGGGCGTCGAGCCGGTCGAGATCCCGTACGACGGCCAGGTGCTGCACGGGTACTTCTACCGCGCGCCGGGCGCGGGACCGCGGCCGTTGCTGGTGATGCACAACGGTTTCGACGGCAGTTCCGAGGAGCTGCACTTCTTCGGCGCCGCGGCCGGGCAGGAACGCGGCTACCACGTGCTGGCCTTCGACGGACCCGGCCAGCCGAGCGCCATCCACCATTCCGGGCTGGTGTTCCGGACGGACTGGGAGCACGTCGTGGGCCAGGTGCTCGACTTCGCGCTCGCCGATCCGGGGGTGGATCCGGCGAAGGTCGCGCTGCTCGGGGTGAGCATGGGTGGTGTGCTGGCACCGCGCGCGGCCGCGTTCGAACCACGGCTTGCCGCGGTGGTCGCGGTGGACGGGGTGTTCGACGCGGCGGGCAGCGTCGTCGGCATGCTGCCGTGGGACCGGGAGGAGATCGTCCGGCGGGCGAACGCCGCCGAGGATCCGGAGTTCGACGCGCTGCTGGCCGGTGGCAAGGCGGAGAACCCGGTCCTGCGCTGGGCGACCGGCCACGGCCGGTACGTGATGGGCGCGGCGACGGACCGGGAGTTCCTGGCGAAGTACTTCGAATACCACCTGGACGGCGGCGTGGCCGAGCGCATCACCTGCCCGGTGCTGGTCTGCGAAGCCACCGACGACCTGTTCTTCAACGGAGACGCGGAAACCCCGTCGGAGCCACGCCGGCTCTACGAACGGCTCACCGGTCCGAAGACGCTGCTCAGCTTCACCACGGAGGAAGGAGCCGACGCGCACTGCCACGTCGGCGCCCAGCGCCTCGCCACGGCCCGCATCTACGACTGGCTGGACGACACGCTGTAGCCGATCAGCCTTCCCACGCCAGCGCGGCGCCGAAGCCGAGCAGCACGGTGCCGGTAACGCCGTCGAGGGCACGCCGGACCCGGCGGCGTTCCAGCCAGCTGCGGACGTGGTGCACCAGCAGGAGCAGCAGCACCTGCCACACCGCGCCCGCCGCGGCGATCGTGTAGCCGAGCAGGAGCGCGTCGGCGGTGGTGGTCACTCCGGGGACGAGGAACTGCGGCAGCACCGACAGGTACAGCACCAGCACCTTCGGGTTCGTGACGTTCGACAGGAACCCTTCCCGCCACCGTCGGAACGCGCTTCGCCGTGCCTGCCGGGACTGGGTCAGCGAGGCGTAGTCCCCGCGCCAAGCACCACGCAGCGCCTGGAAACCGAGGTAGCAGAGGTACGCGACGCCCAGCCACTTCACGGTCTCGAACACCGGCTGGGCACTCGTGACGACCGCGCCAAGGCCCAGCGCTGCCGCGGTGCCCTGCAGGACGTTCGCCACCAGGACGCCGCCGCACGTCCACGCACCGCCGCGGACCCCGCCGGACAGCGCGTTCTTCAGCACCACCATGCTGTCCGGCCCTGGCACGATGGCGAGCAGCATCATCATGGCGACGAACCCGCCGTACACGCCCCACGTCATGGCTGGAACAGTAGCCCGGCCCAGGACATCGGTGCGAAGTATGCGATCGAATCCGCGCCGGCCAGAGCCGGCTCAGGATTCCAGTGCCAAGGTCGCGCCGAAGCCGAGCAGTGCGGTGCCGGTGAGCCCGTCGAGCGTGCGCCGGACCTTGCGCCTGCCCAGCCAGGTACGCACCCGGTGCACGAAGAACAGCAGTACCAGCAACCAGATCGTGCCCAGCACCGCGACGGTGTAGGCGAGCACCAGCGCGTCCGCCGTCGTGGTGTGCACCGGGTCGAGGAACTGCGGCAGCACCGACAGATAGAGCACCAGCACCTTCGGGTTGGTGATGTTGGAAAGGAAGCCCTCCCGCCACCGGCGGAACCCGCCGGCCTGCTTGCGCCGGGTTTCCGCGACCGTGTCGTAGCTCCCGCGCCATGCGCCGCGCAGTGCCTGGAAGCCGAGGAACACCAGATAGGCCGCGCCGAGCCACTTCAGCGTGACGAACACCGGCTGAGACCTGGCGATGACGACGCCGAGCCCGAGCGCCGCGGCCGTGCCCTGCACCGCATTGCCCGCAAAAATCCCGGCGGTGGCCAGCAACCCACCCCGCGCACCACCGGACAGCGCATTCTTCAACATCACCATCGTGTCCGGCCCCGGCGCGAGCACGATGAAGACCACGATCACCAGATAGCTGCTGTAGCCACTCCACGTCACGTCTGCCCAGCGTAGGGGTCGGATTCGCGGGCGTCTTGCGGATTTCGGTCACAGTGCCGGCTGTGCCGGGGGTGATCGGGTGGAACGGTCGGTGGGCGTCGGTCGTTGGGTGGGGTATGCAGACTTGGCTCGCGCTCGGGCTGCCGGGTATGACGCTGCTGCTGGTGGCCGTCGGGGCGTGGGAGATGCGGCCGAAGCGCAAGCCGTCCCGGATGAAGGCACGGCTGTCCTCGACGTACCTCGACGAGGTCACCGCGTTCCTCTACGGTACGAAGCGCGCTGAGCTCGACCATCGGGACTCGGTGGAGATGACGCTCGAGCAGGAGGCGCAGGGTGCGCCGCCGCTCGGTGCGGTGGACCTCGATCGCGGGATCCTGGTCGTGCGTCCGGGAAACCAGGACAAGCGTCCCGCCGTGTGACGTCATCCGTACGTGGCCCATTGCACCCCCGGGATCAAGTTACCGACGGGTACAATCGGGCGATTGTCTCCGCGTGAGCGAGGTGCACCGTGCCGTACCCGACCGACCACGAGCGCGACCGGCCCTGGGTGATGCGTACCTACGCGGGGCACTCCTCGGCCGCTGCGTCCAACGAGCTGTACCGGCGCAATCTCTCGAAGGGCCAGACCGGCCTGTCGGTGGCCTTCGACCTGCCGACGCAGACCGGCTACGACCCCGACCACGTGCTCGCGCGCGGCGAGGTCGGCAAGGTCGGCGTTCCGGTGTCGCACATCGGCGACATGCGCCGGCTCTTCGACGGCATCCCGCTGGCCGAGGCGAACACCTCGATGACCATCAACGCACCCGCGATGTGGCTGCTCGCGCTGTACGTGTCGGTGGCGCGGGAACAGGCCGAGGCCGAAGGCCGTGCCGTGGACGAAGTGCTGGCCAAGCTGACCGGCACCACGCAGAACGACATCATCAAGGAATACCTGTCCCGTGGCACCTACATCTTCCCGCCGGGGCCCAGCCTGCGGCTGATCACCGACATGATCGCGTGGACCGTGCACCATGTGCCGAAGTGGAACCCGATCAACATCTGCAGCTACCACCTGCAGGAAGCCGGCGCGACGCCGACGCAGGAGGTCGCCTACGCGCTGTGCACCGCGATCTCCGTGCTCGACGCGGTGCGCGATTCGGGCCAGGTGGCACCCGAGGACATGGCCAAGGTCGTCGGGCGGATCTCGTTCTTCGTCAACGCGGGTGTGCGGTTCGTCGAAGAGATGTGCAAGATGCGCGCGTTCACGCAGCTGTGGGACGAGCTGACGCGGGACCGTTACGGCGTCGAGAATCCGAAGGCCCGGCGGCTGCGCTACGGCGTGCAGGTCAACTCGCTCGGGCTGACCGAGGCGCAGCCGGAGAACAACGTGCAGCGGATCGTGCTGGAAATGCTCGCCGTTTCGCTGTCCCGCGGCTCACGGGCGCGGGCGATCCAGCTGCCTGCCTGGAACGAGGCGCTCGGCCTGCCCCGGCCGTGGGACCAGCAGTGGGCGCTGCGGATGCAGCAGGTGCTCGCGTTCGAGACGGATTTGCTGGAGTACGAGGACATCTTCGACGGCTCGCACGTCGTACAGGCCAAAGTGGACGAGATCGTCACCGGTGCGCGCGAGGAAATCGCCAGGGTGCAGGATCTCGGCGGAGCGGTCGCGGCGGTGGAGAGCGGCTACATGAAATCGCAGCTGGTCGCCTCGCTCGCGCAGTACCGGCGCGGGATGGAAAACGGCGAGCGGGTACTGGTGGGGGTCAACAAGTTCGAGACCACCGAGCCGTCGCCGCTGCAGGCCGAGGGCGCCGCGGCGATCGAGACCGTGGACGCATCGGTGGAAAAAGCTGCGGTGGAGTCGATCGAGAAGTGGCGTGCGGAGCGGGACGGCGCCGCGGTGGCCACCGCACTCGCCGCGCTCAAGGCCAAAGCGTCCACTTCGGACAACCTGTTCGAGGCCACTGTGGACTGTGCGAGGGCCGGGGTGACCACCGGCGAGTGGTCCGGTGCGCTGCGCGAGGTGTTCGGCGAGTACCGCGCGCCGACCGGCGTGTCTGCTGCGGCCGCGGCCGGTACCGGTGATCCGGAGCTGGCGCGGGTGCGGGAACAGGTCCGCCGCACCGAGGCCGAACTGGGCCAGCGGCTGCGCATCCTGGTCGGCAAACCCGGGCTGGACGGGCATTCCAACGGTGCCGAGCAGGTTGCGGTGCGCGCCCGCGACGTCGGTTTCGAGGTGGTCTACCAGGGCATCCGGCTCACCCCGGACCAGATCGTGGCGGCCGCGGTGCAGGAGGGCGTGCACGTGGTCGGGCTGTCCGTGCTCTCCGGCTCGCATCTGGAGGTCGTCCCGCTGGTGGTCGACGGCCTGCGCGCGGCAGGCGGCGGGGACATCCCGGTGATCGTCGGCGGGATCATCCCGCCGGACGACGCCGCGCTGCTCACCGAGCGCGGGATCGCCAAGGTGTTCACGCCGAAGGACTACGAGCTGACCGGCATCATGGCGGGCATCGTCGACCTGGTCCGCGAACGGAACGGGCTCGCCGCGCAGTGAGCGTCCCCGCTACCCGAGGATTCGCCCGGTCGACGTGACCGTGGCGAACCCGCCGCCGTGCAGGTTCGTCGCGGTGGCCCGGCTGAGTTCGTCCGCGCTCAGCACGGTGCCGTCCGGTCCGGCCAGCTCGAAGGTGAAGGTCGCGTCGAGGGCGAAAGTGACGTCGTAGCCGAGGTTCCCGCCCATCCGGGCGGTCGTCTCACAGCAGAAGTTGGTCTGGATCCCGGCGAGCACGAAGCTGCCGATCCCGCGCCGCTTGAACCAGGCGTCGAGGTCGACATCGCCGAGGAACGCCGAATTCACCCGCTTGCCGAACACGAGGTCGGCGCGGGCGCCGTCGAGTTCCGCGGTGAAATCGTTGCCTGCCTGGCCGGGGCGCAGCGGGGAATCCGGCTCGGCCGAATCGTGGTGCACGAGCACGATCGGATCGCGCCGTGCCTGCCACGCGCCGAGCAGCGCCTTGATGTTGGCCTCGGCGGCCGGGTTGTTGCGGGGGCCCCAGAACGCGGCGTCGTCGAATCCGCGTTGGACGTCGATGAGCAGAAGTGCGGTCATGGCTTCGAGCCTGCCCGCTGCGGTGGCCGGCAGGGGAGTGGCAGAACCTGCACGATGCGCTACTTTTCTGCCATGCGCACGATCGGAGTGCTGCTCCTGCCGGGCAGCCGGACGTTCGACCTCGCCGTGGTCTCGGAGGTGTGGGCGCAGGACCGCACCGACAGCGGGATCGGCCCGTTCACGATGCGGCTCTGTGCCCCGGGCCGGGCCCGCAGCTCGCTGTCCCCGTTCGGCGAAGTGGCCGCAACGCACGGGCTGGCCGGGCTCGAAGGGTGCGACCTGGTGCTCGCGCCCGGCCGAGCCGACCCGCCGGCCGAGGTCCCGGCGGCCGCCCGCGCGGCACTGCGCCGGGCGCACCGGGCAGGCAGCACCGTGGCGGGCCTGTGCACCGGTGCGTTCACGCTGGCCGCGGCGGGGTTGCTCGACGGGCGTGCGGCCACCACCCACTGGCGGCATCTCGACGAGCTGGCCGTCGCCGCGCCCGCTGCCCGGTTGCAACGCGATGTCCTGCACACCGAAGACGACGGCGTGCTGACCTCCGCGGGCGTCGTCGGCGGGCTGGATCTGTGCCTGCACCTCGTCCGGCGCGATCACGGCGCAGAGGTGGCGGCCCGGCTCGCGCGTCGCCTCGTGATGCCGCCGGCGCGGGAGGGCGGCCAGCAGCAGTACGTCGAATCCCCGTTGCCCGCGGTGCCGTCGCGGCCCGGTCTTGCGTCCACGATGGACTGGGCGGTGCGCAGGCTGCACTCCGGCATCGGCGTGCCGGACCTGGTCGAGCACGCGGGGATGAGCACGCGCACCTTCCACCGCGAGTTCAGTGCGGCGACCGGGGTGACCCCCGGACGCTGGCTGCTCGTGCAACGGGTGCGGCATGCGCAGCGGTTGCTGGAGACCAGCGATCTTCCGGTGTCCCGCGTCGCCGAACGTGCCGGGCTGGGCACCGCGGCGAACCTGCGGCGGCGGCTGCGGGCGGAAACCGGTGTCGGCCCGGACTCCTACCGGCGCACGTTCCGTTCGCGCGACTGCGGGGTTACGGTCGGGGAATGGGCGAGTACGAACACCTCCTCGTGAAGCGGGACGGGGACACGGTCACCGTCACGATGAACCGCGCGGCACGGCGCAATTCGCTGTCCGCCGAGCACCTGGCCGAACTGCTCGCGGCGTTCCGCGCGGCCGGTGCGTCGGACGCGACCGGCATCGTGCTGGCCGGGGCAGGTCCGGTGTTCTCCGCGGGGCACGATTTCGGCGACGTGGCCGTCCGCGACCTGATGGGTGTGCGCGAACTGCTCGGGCTCTGCACGGAACTGATGCAGACCATCCAGTCCGTGCCGCAGGTGGTGATCGCCAGGGTGCACGGGCTGGCCACCGCCGCCGGCGCGCAGCTGGTGGCCTCGTGCGATCTGGCGATCGCCGCGGAATCCGCCGGGTTCGCCCTGCCCGGCGGCAAAGGGGGCTGGTTCTGCCACACCCCCGCGGTCCCGGTGGCCCGCGCGATCGGCCGGAAACGCCTGATGGAACTCGCCCTCACCGGCGACGTGGTGGACGCCGCCACCGCGCTGGACTGGGGCCTGGTCAACCGGGTCGTGCCGGACGAAGCACTGGACGAAGCCGTGGCCGAACTGCTGGCCCGCGCGACCCGTGGCAGCCGCGCGAGCAAGGCGATGGGGAAAGCGACGTTGTACGCCCAGCTGGACCGCCCGGAAGCGGACGCGTACGCAATTGCCGTGGAGGTGATGGCGTCGGCTTCGCAGCTGCCCGGCGCGAAGGAGGGGATGGCCGCATTCCTGGAGAAGCGTGCCCCGGAGTGGCCGGACTGACCCGCACCCCGAGCCGCGCCACCCGCGCCACCCGCGCCTCGCGACCGGCTACTTGAGTCCCGAGCGGCGTCACCTGCGTCCCGGGCCACGCCACCCGCGTCTCGCGACCGGCTACTTGAGTCCCGAGCCACGTCACCTGAGTCCCGAGCCACGCCACCCGCGCCCCGCGACCGGCTACCTGCGCCCCGCGACCGGCTACCTGCGCCCCGCGACCGGCTACTTGAGTCCCGAGCGGCGCTACCTGCGTCCCGGGCCACGCCACCTGCGTCCCGAGCGGCGCCACGCGGGAACCGAGCGGCGCCACCCGCGATCTGTCGTCCGCGATCCGGCAGTCCTCGGCGATCCAGCTGTCTGCGGTCCGCGACCTGCGATTCGCCCACCTGCCGTCCGGTATCGGCGGTCCGCTCGACGAACTCAGGCCCGGTGCTCGTGCATCAGCAGGAATGTATACGCGGCAATGCTTTGCGCGTCGGTGATCTCCCCGGTCATGATCATCTTCTGCACCTGGGCCGTGGAGAACCACGCGGTGCGCATGTCCTGTTCCTCCGGCTCCCGTTCGGGTGTGCCCTCGGTGAGGCCGGTGGCCAGGTACACGTGGCCGCGCTGGCTCGTCAGGCCGGGGGCCACCTCGAGCCTGCCCAGTTCGACGATCGTCTCCGCGCGCAGGCCGGTCTCCTCGCGCAGTTCGCGGCGGGCCAGTTCGGCGGGCGGGACCTCGGCGAGATCCGGAGCGGTGCCCTGCACGAACTCCCAGCGCCGCGCGCCGACCGGATAGCGGAACTGCTCGACCAGGTGCAGCCGGTCGCCGTCGAGGGGAATCACCAGTGCGAACGTCGGTTTGTCGACCACGCCGTAGATACCGTCGCTGCCGTCCGGACGGCGGATGGCGTCCTCGCGCACCGTCATCCAGTTGTTCCGGTACACCTCGCGGGTCGCGACACGCTGAATGGGGTCCACCCGTCCAGTATCACCGAGCCTGTCCTACCCTCGGCGGGTGCGTCTCGTGATCGCTCGGTGCCAGGTCGACTACGACGGCCGCCTCACCGCCCACCTGCCGATGGCCACCCGGCTGCTGCTCGTGAAGTCCGACGGGTCGGTGTCCGTGCACTCCGACGACCGCGCTTACAAGCCGCTCAACTGGATGAGCCCGCCGTGCTGGCTCATCGAGGACGGCAAGCTCTGGATCGTGGAGAACAAGCAGGGCGAGAAGCTGGTCATCTCGATCGACGAGATCTACCACGACCACGCCCAGGAACTCGGCGCCGAACCGGGTCTGCAGAAGGACGGCGTGGAAGCGCACCTGCAGGAGCTGCTCGCCGAGCACATCAAGACCCTCGGCGACGGCTACACCCTGGTGCGCCGCGAGTTCCCGACCGCGATCGGCCCGGTGGACATCATGGCCCGCGACGCCGAAGGCGCTTCGGTCGCGGTGGAGATCAAGCGGCGCGGCGAGATCGACGGCGTCGAGCAGCTCACCCGCTACCTCGAGCTGCTCAACCGTGACCCGCTGCTGGCCCCGGTGCAGGGCGTGTTCGCCGCGCAGATCATCAAACCGCAGGCACGCACGCTCGCCGAGGACCGCGGGATCCGCTGCCTGACCCTGGACTACGACGCGCTGCGCGGCGTCGAATCCGACGAGTTCCGGCTGTTCTGAGCGATCACCCGGCACCGGTGGCAGGCGCCGTCGGCGGGTAGCTCCTGGTGTCGAACCGCGAACGCACCGTGTCGTGGAACGGCGTCGGGAACACCGTGACCGGGCCGGCAGCAGGCCGGCCACTGCGGTGCCGGAGCGCGGGATCGGGCACCGGAACGGGGCCTTTCGGGCACTGTGCGAACTGCCGTGAAGGGACCGGGAAAACCGCAGAACCCCGCACCTTCGGATGCGGTGATGGCCTGCTGCCACGGGATCGACCACGAACGCACACCCCGGCCGGGAAGCACAGTGAACTCACAGGTCAGCACCAGGTCGGAAAAATTCTGTGGTGTCGGCGTGACCCTTCGGAATCCATGCAGTACTGTGCCCGTCGGACAGGAACGATGGTGTTTCCTGTGGGAGAATGTTTGATTCGGAGGTGGCCGGGTGCTCGTCCTCGCCGACGCGAACCTGCGGCTCAACGCGAGTCCGATCGACTACATCGAACTCGCGTTTTATTTCTTGCTGGTGCTGGGCATCGGCTATCTCGCCCGGCGGCAGGTGTCCAGCAGTCTGGACTTCCTGCTCTCCGGCCGATCACTACCGGCATGGGTGACCGGTCTCGCGTTCGTCTCCGCGAACCTCGGCGCAGTCGAGGTCATGGGCATGTCCGCCAACGGGGTGCTCTACGGCCTGCCGACCGTGCACTACTTCTGGATCGGCGCCATTCCGGCGATGCTGTTCCTCGGCCTGGTGATGATGCCGTTCTACTACGGCTCCAAGGTCCGCAGCGTGCCGGAGTTCATGCGCCGCCGGTTCGGCAAACCCGCGCACCTCGTCAACGGCATCAGTTTCGCGGCAGCGCAGATCCTGATCGCGGGCGCGAACCTGTTCCTGCTGGCCAGCGTCGTCAACCTGCTGCTCGGCTGGCCGCTGTGGGTGTCCATCGTGATCGCCGCGGCGATCGTGCTCGGCTACACCGCGCTCGGCGGTCTCTCCGCGGCGATCTACAACGAGGTGCTCCAGTTCTTCGTGATCGTCGTGGCGCTGCTGCCGCTCACCATCGTCGGCCTGATCAAGGTCGGCGGCTGGCAGGGCCTGGTGGACAAGATCACCAGCAGCCCCGGCGGCACCTCGCAGCTGCACTCCTGGCCGGGTGACAACCTGACCGGTTTCGGCAACAACTTCCTGTCCGTGCTCGGCATCGTGTTCGGTCTCGGGTTCGTGCTCTCCTTCGGGTACTGGACCACGAACTTCGTCGAGGTCCAGCGCGCGATGGCGTCGAAGAGCATGTCCGCGGCCCGGCGTACGCCGATCATCGGCGCGTTCCCGAAGATGCTGGTCCCGTTCATCGTGATCATCCCCGGCATGATCGCCGGTGTGGTGGTGCCGGAGTACCTGAGCGACAAGGGAATCCTGCTCGAGGGCGGCACCGCGCCGAGTGGCGTCACGGCGAACAACGCGCTGCTGCTGCTGATGCGCGACCTGCTGCCGAACGGCATCCTCGGCATCGCGATCGCCGGTCTGCTGGCTTCGTTCATGGCCGGTATGGCGGCGAACCTCAGCTCCTTCAACACGGTGTTCACGTACGACATCTGGCAGACGTACGTGAAGAAGGACAAGCCGGACGGCTACTACCTGAAGATGGGCCGGAACACCACCGTCGTCGCCACGGTGCTGGCCATCGGCACCGCGTTCATCGCGTCGAACTCGGCGAACATCCTGACCTATCTGCAGGACCTGTTCTCCTTCTTCAACGCACCGCTGTTCGCCACGTTCATCCTCGGCATGTTCTGGAAGCGGATGACCCCGCACGCAGGCTGGAGCGGGCTGGTGTTCGGCACGCTGAGCGCGGTCACCGTGTGGGGCCTGTCGCAGGCGGAGATCCTGCCGCTGACCGGACAGGGCATCAGCTTCGTGGCCGCAGGCAGCGCGTTCGTGGTGGACATCGTGGTGAGTGTCGCGGTCTCGCTGGCCACCCGGCCGAAGGCGGAGGCCGAACTGGCCGGACTGGTCTACTCGCTGACCCCGCGTGGTTCGCTCAAGCACGACGCCACCGGCGAGAACGCGGGCTGGTACCGCAAGCCGGGCCTGCTGGCCGGCATCGTGCTCGTGATCACCATCGCCCTGAACATCATCTTCTGAGGAGGCCCGCATGACCGAGTCCTCGCGGCCGCACAAAGCGGGCGCCTTCGACATCCGGCTGATCATCGCGCTGCTGCTCGGCGTTTACGGCGTGGTGCTGACCGTGATGGGGATTGCCTTCACCTC
This sequence comes from Amycolatopsis ultiminotia, assembly GCF_039536925.1. Classification (NCBI taxonomy): domain Bacteria; kingdom Bacillati; phylum Actinomycetota; class Actinomycetes; order Pseudonocardiales; family Pseudonocardiaceae; genus Amycolatopsis; species Amycolatopsis ultiminotia. The sequence goes on from NZ_BAAAZN010000019.1 coordinate 88,727, forward strand.
CGACGCAGACCGGGCGAAGGCGGCCGGGGTGAACATCAACCTGTGGGCCGGGATCGGCCTGCTGGTGATCACGGCGCTGTTCGGGCTGTGGACGGTGCTGCGTCCGCTCGTGGTGCCTGCCGGCACCGACACCGCGGATGCCGCCGCGGCGAACGAACCGGGCGAATAGCCGGGTTGCCACCACGTCCGGCGCCGCAGCCAGCTAGGTTGCCGGACGTGGTGCACGTTCACCGGCGCGGCCGGTTCCCGAAGCTGGTACTGCTGATCGCGGCTGCGGCACTGGCCGCCGCCGGATGCGGCGGCCCCGACCTCGGCAAGGAAAACTTCGGCCGGACGACCGTCCCGGCGGCGGCCGGTGCGGACTCGTCCGCGCCGATCACCGATCCGGCGGTCACCCCGGCCGCGTTGCGCGATCTGCAGCCGTGCCAGTTCGTCGGCCAGTCCGCGCTCGCCGAGCTGGGCACGACGCAGGAGGCACCGGAGCCGTCCGCCGTGCGGTTCGATTCGTGCCGGGCGGCGGTGACCGACCCCGGCGGCAAGCAGATCACGATCGAGGTCGACGTCGGTACGACGGTGCCGTCCGCCGCCGACCGGACCACCGGACAGGTCAGCGGGCTCCCCCAGGTCGAGGTGCCCGCCGGGACCGGCTCGTGCACGGTCAGCGTGCTCACCTCACGGAACCCCGACCTGGGCGTCTCGTTCCAGATCGACTATTCCGGCGGCGACGCGTGCCCGGTCGGGCGCACCCTGGCCGCCGCGGCCGCGCAGACCCTGCACGGTTCGCCGCAGAAGTACGCGCCGGCCAAGGGAACCCTGGTGGATGCCGATCCGTGCGCGGTACTCGACAAGGGCGCAGTGGCCGCGGTGGTCCCGGGTGCCGAACCCGAGGCCGCCGGATTGCACAGCTGCCGATGGGGCACTTCGGTCTACGTGGAAGTGCTCTTCCTGCCCGGCCGTCCACCGTCGGAGGGGAGCGGCTGGCTGAAGGCCGACGCCGGCACCCCCAGCCAGGCGTTCCGGAAGCAGGGCACGGCAGGCGGTTCGAACTGCCAGGTCCACTGGCCGCACCGGCCGTGGCAGGACGATCGCGTCGAGACCGCCCAGCTGGAGTACCAGAACGCGGCAGGCGACGCGGCGAGCGACGATCCGTGCGGTAAGGCCGTGGGGCTGGCCCGGCAGCTGGCCGGGAAACTGCCGAAGCCCTGACCGCCTGCGCTCGACCGGCCCAGTCGTGCGACTCCGCCGTCAAGCGCGGCAGTGCGCGCCGTCGGCCACTAGTTTGGGGGTACCCACCACGCCGACGTGCCGGAGGCCCCGCATGAAGAAGATCATCAACGACCCGGCAACAGTGGTCGCCGAGTCACTGAGAGGCCTTGCCGTCGCGCATGCGGACCTGCTGCGGGTCCGCGACGATCCGGCGCTGGTCGTGCGGGCCGACGCCCCGGTACCGGGCAAGGTCGCGGTGATCTCCGGCGGCGGTTCCGGGCACGAGCCGCTGCACGGCGGGTTCGTCGGTCCGGGCATGCTCGACGCCGCGGTGCCCGGCGCGGTCTTCACCTCGCCGACGCCGGACGCGGTGCAGGGCGCGCTCGCCGCGACCACCGGGCCGGCGGGTGCACTGCTGATCGTCAAGAACTACACCGGCGACGTGCTGAACTTCGAGACCGCCGCGGAGCTGGCCGCCGCCGAGGAACTCGACGTGCGCAGCGTGGTCATCGACGACGACGTCGCGGTGAAGGACTCCACCTTCACCGCGGGCCGCCGCGGGGTCGGTGGCACCGTGCTGCTGGAGAAGATCACCGGCGCCGCGGCCGCCCGTGGCGACACGCTCGACGCGGTGGAAGCGCTGGCGCGCAAGGTGATCGGGCAGGTCCGTTCGATCGGGGTTGCGCTCGCCGCGCCGACCGTGCCGCACGTCGGGGAACCCAGTTTCGACCTCGGGCCGGACGAGATCGAGTTCGGCATCGGCATCCACGGCGAGCCCGGCCGGGAGCGGATCCCCGCCGAGCCTGCCGATGCCCTGGTGGCGCGGATGGTCGAGGCAATCGTGTCCGATCTGCCGTTCGCCGCGGGGGACAAGGTGCTGCTGTTCACCAACTCGATGGGCGGCACACCGCAGCTCGAGCTCTACCTCGCGCACGGCATCGCCGAGCGGCTGCTGGCCGAGCGTGGGATCGTGGTCGAACGCAGGCTGGTCGGCCCGTACATCACGAGCCTCGAGATGCAGGGCATCAGCCTGACCCTGCTGAAACTGGACGACGAGCTGACGCAGCTGTGGGACGCGCCGGTGCGCACCCCCGCGCTGCGGTGGGGGATCTGATGGGTTGTTCTTCCGAAGGGCTCGCGACGGCGTTGCGGGCTGCCGCCGAAGTGATTGCCGAGCATCGCGACGAGCTGGTGGACCTCGATCGCGCGATCGGCGACGCGGACCACGGCGAAAACCTCAACCGGGGCTTCACCGCGATCGTCGCGGCACTGGAGACGCAGCTGCCGCCGACCCCCGGCGCAGTCGCGAAACTTGCCGCCACCACGTTGATCTCCAAGGTCGGCGGGGCGGCCGGACCGTTGTACGGCACGGCTTTCCTGCGTGCTTCGGCCAAACTCGGCGAAGCGGCCGAGGTCGACAGCGCGCTGCTGGTCGATGCGTTGCGTGCGGCGCTGGAAGGCGTGCAGGCGCGGGGAAAGGCGGTGGGCGGCGACGCGACGATGGTCGACGCGCTGATCCCGGCGGTCTCCGCAGCCGAGACGGCCGCCGGGGGATCGGTGGCCGAGGTGCTCACCGCCGCCGCGGACGCCGCCGACCGCGGTGCGGAGTCCACAGTGGACCTCATCCCGCGCAAGGGCAGGGCGTCCTACCTCGGGGAACGGGCGGTGGGCCACCTCGACCCCGGTGCGCGTTCCACGGCGCTGCTGCTGCGTGCGTTCGCGGAGGCGGCCCGGTGACGGTCGGAATCGTTCTCGTGTCGCACAGCGCGAAGCTGGCCGAGGGAGTGGCCGAGCTGGCCGCGCAGATGGCGCCGGACGTGCGGATCGTGCCTGCCGGCGGGATGCCGGGCGACGGTGGTCTCGGCACCGACTACGACGAGGTCGTCGCCGCCACCCAGCGGGCCGATTCCGGGGCGGGCGTGGTGCTGCTCTACGACCTCGGCAGCGCGCAGATGACCGCGGAACTGGCGGTGGAATCACTGGCCGATCCCTCGGCCGCGGTGGTGGCCGACGCGCCGCTGGTGGAAGGCGCGGTGGCCGCGGCCGTGGCGGCGCAGTCGGGCGCCGACCGCGAGGCGGTGCGCGAAGCCGCGACCGGCGCCGGTCTCGCGCCCGACCTGGCGGCGGTGCACGAGGTTCCCGAGGAAGGCGTGGAAGAGCAGGAACTCACGCTGGTCAACGAGGTCGGGCTGCATGCGCGTCCGGCGGCGGTGCTCGTGCGCAGCCTCAGCTCGTTCGAGGCGGAGGTGTCGGTGCGCCTGGGTGCGCAGGAGGCGGACGCGCACAGTGTGCTGGCGCTGATGTCGCTGGGTGCCCGCCAGGGTGACCGGATCGTGGTCAGGGCCCGCGGCAGGCAGGCGGGCGAGGCGATCGCGAAGGTGACCGAGCTGGTGGACACGAGCTTCGGCGAATGATCCGGTCGCCGTCCGGGTGAGTTCGCCGGGACTGACTCGATTCCGAAGTGCCCTCCGAGGGCCCGCGTGGCACAGTGAGCGGAAACTACCAGCGAGTAACTTCGGGAGGCCTCGTGGCACGGGAAATCTCGACGGTCGGTGTGGTCGGTCTCGGCACGATGGGTGCCGGTATCGCCGAGGTGCTGGCGCGAAGCGGGCTCGACGTCGTCGCGGTGGAGCTGGACGACGCGGGCCTCGAACGCGGGCTCGGGCATCTGCGGCATTCCACCGAACGTGCGCTGACAGGCGGGAAACTCGACGAGGCAGGCAGGGCGGAGCTGCTCGGCCGGATCCGCGGCGGCACCTCGCTGTCTGCACTGTCCGAAGTGGACCTGGTGATCGAAGCGATCCCGGAGAGCCTGCAGGCGAAGGCGGCGGTGTTCGCCGAGCTGGACGAGGTGACCCGGCCGGACGTGGTGTTCGCGTCGAACACCTCGGCGCTGTCGATCACCGAGATCGGGGTGCACACCGCCCGGCCGGGCAAGGTCGTCGGGATGCACTTCTTCAACCCGGCGCCGGTGCTGGAACTGGTCGAGGTGGTGCGCACCGTCGTCACCGAGGCCGAGGTGGTCGACGACGTGGTGGCGTTCGCGCGGCGGCTGGGCAAGGCACCCGTGGTGATGGGTGACCGAGCCGGGTTCATCGCCAACGCACTGCTGTTCGGCTACCTCAACCACGCGGTGCGGATGTACGAGCAGCGGTACGCGACCAGGGAGGACCTCGACGCGGCGATGCGCTACGGATGCGGCTATCCGATGGGCCCGCTCGCGTTGCTTGATCTGATCGGATTGGACACCGCGTACGAGATCCTGGACACGATGTACCACCAGTCCCGCAACCGGCTGCACTCGCCTGCGCCGCTGCTGAAGCAGATGATCACCGCGGGACAGCTTGGCCGCAAGAGCGGCCGGGGCTTTTATGCTTACGCGGAACCGGATTCGCCGGTGGTCGTCGATTCCACGGAATCGTCCACTGTGGATTCGGCCGGGGCTCGTGCGGTGCGCACGGTCGGCGTGGTGGGTACCGGGACGATGGCCACCGGGATTGCCGAGGTGTTCGCGAAGAGCGGTTTCGACGTGCTGCTGCGGGCGCGGAGCCGGGAGAAGGCCGCGGCGGCCGTGGCGAAGGTGCGCAAGTCGCTGGACCGGGCGGTGTCGAAGGGCCGGCTGTCCGAAGTGGACGCCGAGCGGGCGTTCGACCGGATCCGGCCGGTGACCGCGTTCGCCGACCTGGCCGGCGTCGATCTCGTGGTGGAGGCGGTGGCCGAGGACCTTTCGGTGAAGCGGGAGGTGTTCGCGGCGCTCGACGAGGTGGTCCGGCCGGGCGCGGTGCTGGCGACCACCACGTCGTCGCTGCCGGTGATTGCCTGCGCGGCCGCGACGTCGCGGCCGGAGGACGTGCTCGGCCTGCACTTCTTCAATCCGGCGCCGGTGATGAAGCTGGTCGAGGTGGTGGACACGATCGCGACCGCCCCGCAGGCGGCCGCGACCGCGAACGCGGTGTGCGCGGCACTCGGCAAGCATCCGGTGCGCTGCGGCGATCGGGCCGGCTTCATCGTGAACGCGTTGCTCTTCCCCTACCTCAACGACGCGGTGAAGATGCTCGAAGCGCATTACGCGTCGGCCGAGGACATCGACACCGCGATGAAGGTCGGGTGCCGGCTGCCGATGGGCCCGTTCGGCCTGCTCGACGTGGTCGGCCTCGACGTGGCGCTGGCCATCCAGCGCACGCTGTTCGACGAATTCCGGGAAGAAGGATTCGCGCCGGCACCGTTGCTGGAGCACCTGGTGACCGCAGGACGGCTCGGACGCAAGACCGGCAAGGGATTCCGCGACTACTGAGCCACTCGCCGCCGATTCGGCGCTCGTGGTGTCCGGCGAACTCGAAATCCGATCACGTCCCCTGATCGCGTGCGTGCCGCGGCGAAGGGCGTTTGCGGCTGTCCCGGATCAGGGCCGGGTTTCCGGTGGCAGCAGCGGACCGCCCTGCCACTGCTGGAAGACGAGGTCCGTGTGCACGCGGGCGACCTCGTCGCGCGAGGTCAACTCGTCGAGTACGAGCCGTTGCAGGTCGGCCGCGGAGGTGGTGGCCACGTGCGCGAGGAAATCGTCCGGGCCGGTGAGGTGGTAGACCGCGCGGACTTCGGGCTGGGCGAGCAGATGCGCGACGAACTGCTCGACCAGCGGCCGCCGGTGCGGCCGGACCTGCACGAACAGGAACGCCTCCAGCGGGCGGCCCAGTTTCGCCGCGTCCACCTGCGCTTGCTGGCCGGTGATCACCCCGGCCGTGCGCAACCGGGCCACCCGGTCGAGACAGGTCGACGGCGCCAGGCCGACCGCGGTCGCCAGCTCCTTGTTCGAGGTCCGGGCATCGTTCTGCAGCACCCGCAGAATCTCGAGATCAACCGGACTCAGTTCGACAGATTCTCCCATCGCCGGATGTTATCCGAGAATATTGCGCGACCACCGGCTGATGGCCGAACGTGGCCGCATGACTTCCGCCCTGCGTACGCGCGCCGTCCACGCCGGTCGTGCCGATCTCGCCGACCTCGGCCTGCACGCCGTCCCGATCGACTTCTCCACCACCTACCCCGCGCGCGACAGTGCGGCGGAGGCCCGGCGGATCGACGAGTTCGCCGCGGGCGGCGAGATCACCGGGATCTACGGCCGGATCGGCAACCCGACGGTCGAGCGGTTCGAGCAGGCACTGGCCGAACTGGAGGGGTTCGGCCACGCGGTGGCGTTCGCCAGCGGGATGGCCGCGGTGTCCGCGTGTCTGCTTTCCGCGGTGTCGCAAGGGAAACCGCATATCGTCGGGGTTCGCCCGCTGTACGGCGGCACGGACCACCTGCTCACCACCGGCCTGCTCGGCACCGACGTCACCTGGGCCGCGCCCGATGACGTGGCAGGCTCGCTGCGGCCGGAAACCGGTCTGGTCTTCGTGGAAACGCCGGCCAATCCGACGTTGTCCGAGCTCGACATCGCTGCACTGGCCGAGGCCTGCGGCGAGGTGCCGGTGCTGGTGGACAACACCTTCGCCACGCCGGTGCTGCAGCGGCCCGGCCGGCACGGTGCACGGCTGGTGCTGCACAGCGCCACGAAGTTCCTCGGTGGCCACGGCGACGTGATGGGCGGGGTCGTGGCCTGCGGTGCCGAGGAGGCGGCCCGGCTGCGTGCCCTGCGGTTCGCGACCGGTGGCGTGCTGCATCCGCTGGCCGGATACCTGTTGCTGCGCGGGCTTTCGACGTTGCCGCTGCGGGTGCAGGCCGCGTCCGCGACCGCGGCCGAGCTCGTCGAGCGGCTCGGTACGCACTCGGCGGTGTACCGCGTGCACTACCCGAAGCTGGGCGGTCCGCTGGTGTCCTTCGAGGTGACCGGCGATCCGCATGCGGTGCTCGGTGCGGTCCGGCTGATCACCCCGGCGGTGAGCCTCGGCAGCGTCGACACGCTCATCCAGCATCCGGCGTCGCTCACCCACCGGATCGTGGCCGAGGACGACCGCGCCGGTTCCGGCATCACCGGCGGGCTGCTGCGGCTGTCGGTCGGGCTGGAGGACGTCGAGGACCTGTGGCAGGACCTCGACCAGGCGCTGAAGGCCGGTTGATCTGCGTGGTCAGCCGCAGCAGCCGCCTCCGCAACAGCCGCCTGCCGGTGCGGGGGCGGCTGCCGATCCGGTGAGCGCGACGGTGGTCAGCAGTTTGACGGTGTCCGTGTGTCCTTCCGGACACGGCGCCGGCGTGCTGGACTCGCTCATCGGACGCTGGAGGTCGAACGTCCCGGTGCAGTCGCGGCAGCGGTAGGCGTAGGTCGGCATGCGGTGATTATCGCGGCCGTAAGGCGGAGTGGGAAGCTTGCCTGGTGGATGTGCCCCAGTACGCGGATGTTCCGCACCTCGGCCAGGTTGTCCCTGCTCTGCTCGCCACGCTGGGGGTGCCCGGCGAAGCGGGCACGCTCGCGTTGCCGGAGGCGCGCAGTGCGTGCGTGCTGCTGATCGACGGGCTCGGCTGGCAGCTGCTGTCCGAGCACGCGGCCGACGCACCGGTGCTGACCGAGCTGGCGAAGACCCCGTTGCGGGTCGGGTTCCCGTCGACCACCGCGGCCGGTGTCGCGGCCATCGGTACCGGGCTCGCGTCGGGGGAACACGGGATGGTCGGTTACACCTTCGAGGTTCCCGGCGCCGGCGTGCTGAACGCGCTGCGCTGGCGTTCCCACGACGATGGCAGTGATCTGCGCGGTGCGTTGCCGCCGCGCGAGGTGCAGCCGCTGCCGACGACGTTCGAACGTGCTGCTGCGGCCGGGATCGACGCCGCCGTGGTGTCGTCGGCGCAGTTCTCCGACACGGCGATGACCAGAGCGACCCAGAGCGGCGCGCGGTACGAGGGCGTGCACGCGCTCGGTGACCTGGCCGCGCGGACGCTGGATGTGCTGTCGTCACGGGCTTTCTGCTACGCCTACCACAGTGAGCTCGACCTCGTCGGGCATCTGTACGGCCCCGGTTCGGCCGCGTGGCGGATGCAGCTGCGGCAGGTCGACCGGCTGGTGGAGTCCCTTGTGGACGGCCTGCCGGCGGGCGCGCTGCTCGCCGTGGTCGCCGACCACGGCATGGTCCGGATGGGGGAAACCCTTGACCTGGAGTCCACCCCGGAGCTGCTGGCAGGCGTCCGCGCCTTCGGCGGTGAGGTCCGGGCCCGGCACGTGTACACCGAACCGGGCGCGGAGGCCGACGTGCTCACCGCGTGGCAGACCGTGCTCGGCGACCGGGCATGGGTACTACCCCGAGCCGAGGCGATCGAGCTAGGCTGGTTCGGCGCCACCGTGAGCGACCGGGTCCGCCCACGCATCGGCAACGTGGTCGCGGCAGCAACCGGAACCTTCGGCATGACCCGCGAACTGGCCGAAACAGCCGAATCCGCCCTACTGGGCCACCACGGCTCCCTCACCGAAGCAGAGCAACTGGTACCCCTGGCACTCGCACAGGGCTGAGCCGCACGTGAAGCGGGACTCCGCGGCGGCGACGTGCGGGCCAGGTTGCGGTTTGGGCGTGGGCTGGCGCTGAGCCGCCGTGTGGAGGGGTGCTCGGTGCGGTGGTGTGTGGGGTCGGCGCTGGGGATGGCTGGCTGGTGTGGCTGGGTGCGGTTCGGGTGGCCGGCTGATCTGAGTGAGCGCCGTTCGGGCGGATGCTTGGTGCAGTGATGTGGGCTGGGTCGATGCTTTGGGCAGCTGGCTGGTGCTGAGTCACCATCTGGAGGGGCGTCCGGTCCGGGGGCGTGTGGGCTGGGTTGCGGTTGGGCGTGGCTGAGCCGCCGTTTGGTGGATGCCGGGGACGCGGTTGGCCCGTGGTGACCGGGCGCGGTTCGGGTGTGGTGTGACGAGGGCTGTTCGGGTGGGTGTCTGGGTGGTGGTGTGGACAGGTGGTCGTTCGGCAGGTCCCAGTGCGGGGAGGCGGCCGGGCTGCCGTTCGGGCGGATCCCCGGCCCGCCGGGACGTCCGGTTACGGTGGGCGGGTGCCCCGACGCAACCGCCCCGGCCGGAGCCGCCCCGGACCGGTCGAGCGCCCGGACCCCGGCGCGGTGAGCGGATGGGCACGCACCGAAGCGGCACCGGACGGCGAATGGCTGGTCCGCACCGTACCGGGCGCACAGGCCGGGAAGACCTACCGCTGCCCCGGCTGCGACCACGAGATCCGCCCCGGCACCCCGCACGTGGTCACCTGGCCCGCCGACGAAACCGGCGGCGTCGCCGACCGCCGCCACTGGCACCGCCCATGCTGGGACGCCAGGTCCCGCCGCCGCCCCGGCCGCCGCCACTGACCCGGCCCGCCACCCCAACGACACCCGGCCGGGAACCCTCGGGAGGCCGGGAACCCTCGGGAGGGCGGGAACCTCTGGGAGGGCGGGAACCTCCGGCAGGGCGGGAACCCCCCCCGCAGGCCGGGAACACCGGCAGGCCGGGAACACCGCAGGACAAGAACCCCGGCAACCGACGTCTCGCCTCACCGCCCGCGACACACGGCGACCCCGCTAACCCCATCAGTGCCCCCGCGCTGCGTGTGTGTCTGGTGCTGGTGCCGACGCCCTGCCGCTCCACTGGTGTCCGTGCCTACGTGCCTACGTGCCTACGTGCCTACGTGCCTACGTGCCTACGTGCCTACGTGCCTACGTGCCTACGCGCTGTCTCCCTGCTCGTGTTGCGCCCCTTGCATTCACGGCCCGCGGCCCGCGGCTCACGGCTGTCGGCCGCTCGTGCCGGTGGCGCTGGGCCGCACTGTCCCGCCGCTTGATCGGCTCAACTCGCCGCAAAAACCGCCTCACCGACGGAAATGCCGGGAAAGCTCCCCCCGGTACACCTCCTCCACATACCGCGTGAACCCCAGCTTCTCCGCCACTCGCAGCGACGCCGTGTTCTGCACGCTCACGCTGATCAGCACCGGGATCGACGGGACCTCTCGTTCCGCCCAGTCCACCACCGCCTTCGCCGCCTCCGATGCGTAGCCGTGGCCCCAGTGCGACGGGCTGAAGCGGTAAGCCAGGTTCAGCACCGTCTCGCCGTGGTACTCCCGGTTTCGCACGCCGGCGAGGCCGATCACCTCCGGTTGGCCGCGTTCGCGGACGGCGCAGTACCCGTAGCCGTGGTTCGCCCAGTGCGCCAGCCAGTCGTCGAACACCTGCTGCATGGCCGCGGCGTCCGGCGGGTCCGGGGTGAACCGGTTCGTCCGCGGGTCGGTCTGCAGCCGCACGGCGGACGGACGGTCGGCCGCCACGAAGGGGCGCAGGACCAGCCGCCCGGTTTCGATCTCGGTCAGCACGTCCCGACCCTAACGGCCGGGTCCGACAGAATACGGCCATGACCGAACTGCCTCTCCTGCTGCTGCATGCCTTCCCGCTCGACGCCCGGATGTGGGATCCGGTCCGGGTGCCGCTGGCGGAACGGCTCCGGGTCATCACGCCCGACCAGCGCGGCCTCGGCCGCAGCCCGCTGCCGGAGACCGGGCGGGAGCCGAGCCTTGACGACGCCGCCCGCGACGTGCTCGCGCTTCTCGACAAGCTCGCCATCGACCGGGTCGTGCTCGGCGGCTGTTCGATGGGCGGCTACCTCGCGATGGCCGTGCTCCGCCAGGCCCCGGACCGTGTCGGCGGGTTGATCCTGATCGACACCAAAGCCACCGCCGACGCGCCGGAAGCCGCGCAGGCCAGGCTCGACGTCGCGAACCGGGCCGAGGCCGACGGCGTCACCGGCTGGCTGGCCGAACAGAACCTGCCCAACCTGCTGGCGGGAACGGCTTCCCCGGACGTCGTCGAACGTGTGCGCGGCCTGATCGACGCCCAGCCGCCGTCCGGTGTCGGCTGGGCCGCCCGCGCGATGCGCAACCGGCCCGATTCGCTGGAAGTGCTGCGGCAGAACGACATCCCGGCGCTGGTGATCGTCGGCGAGCAGGACGCGATCACCCCGCTCGACGCCGCGAACGTGATGGTCGGTGCACTGCCCGATCCGACACTCGCGGTCATCCCGGACGCCGGGCACCTGACCCCGCTGGAAGCTCCGGCGAGCGTGGCGGAGGCAATTCTCGGCTGGTACCCGATCAGCTGAATCACGCGCGCACGCTCTTGGTGGCCGGACACGGGAAACGTTGCGCGACAAGGAACCGTCGCGCGAGGACGAAACACCCTCGATGCCGCGAGGCCCGCTTCGCCGACGTACGCGACCGGTACGTCCGGCTTATCCCGCGTCGCGAAGTCAGGTCAGCCCGCGCAGCCAGTTCGCTGTCGCGCGCGGGTCGTTTCGGCGGCGGTGTGCCGATGGTCCGGAAAGTGCCGCGGCCGGTATCGGAGCGTGACTGGTGACCGTTCCGCGAAATGCGGTCCGGCCGGGGAATCCACGGCCGGTGAGACGACGCGCACATCACGTTCCGTGAGGGGCTGCGGCACCGCCGCGCGGCACACGAGCTGGTCCGTCGTGCCCGGTCGCGGGTGAGGGGCCGGAGCGGGTGCGCCGTTCGGCACGAAACCCGCCTTCACCAGCACGTTCGGCGGACCGGCGAGGCACTCGGGGCGGCCGGTCGGCAGGTCGGGCCGAGGCACGATGGGGACCGCCGCGACGGCCGTGGCGGCGGTGTGAGGCGCGGTCGTCCGGCGATCTAAGCAGCCGGTGCGAGCGACTGTCGGTGACGAGGGCTACGATCCTCCTAACCGCCCGGATCAGGCCCGCCTGAGCCCGGACGACCCGGACGATGACCACCACAAGGCTGCAGTGTTGGAGGCAGGAGTGACGGCCGTAGCCCCCAAACCGATCGCCACGCGCCCATACCCCGCGCGCGAGTCGGTTAAGGGTTCGTACCTGCTGCGGTTGTTCCGCACGACGGACCACAAACAGATCGGGATCATGTACCTGGTCACGTCGTTCGCCTTCTTCATGGCGGGCGGCGCGATGGCCATGCTGATCCGCACGGAGCTGGCCCGGCCAGGGCAGCAGTTCCTCTCGCAGGAGCAGTACAACCAGCTGTTCACCATGCACGGCACGATCATGCTGCTGCTGTACGCCACCCCGATCCTGTTCGGGTTCGCGAACTTCGTGCTGCCGCTGCAGATCGGTTCGCCGGACGTGGCGTTTCCGCGGCTGAACGCGTTCTCCTACTGGCTGTACCTGTTCGGCGGCCTGATCGTGCTGTCCGGCTTCCTCACCCCGGGTGGCGCCGCCGACTTCGGCTGGTTCGCCTACACGCCGCTGTCGGACGCGATCCACTCGCCCGGCGTCGGTGCCGACCTGTGGATCGCCGGTCTGATCGTGTCCGGTCTGGGCACCATCCTCGGTGCGGTCAACATGACCACCACGGTGATCTGCCTGCGCGCGCCCGGTATGACCATGTACCGGATGCCGATCTTCACCTGGAACATCCTGGTCACGAGCATCCTGATCCTGCTCGCCTTCCCGATCCTGACCGCGGCGCTGTTCGGGCTGCTGGCCGACCGGCACCTGGGCGCGCACGTGTTCGACCCGGCCAACGGCGGGGTCATCCTGTGGCAGCACCTGTTCTGGTTCTTCGGCCATCCCGAGGTGTATATCGTCGCCTTACCCTTCTTCGGGATCGTGTCGGAGATCTTCCCGGTGTTCAGCCGAAAACCGGTGTTCGGCTACAAGGGCCTGGTTTTCGCGACACTGGCGATCGCGGCGCTGTCGGTGGCGGTGTGGGCGCACCACATGTACGCCACGGGTGCGGTGCTGCTGCCGTTCTTCTCCTTCATGACGTTCCTCATCGCGGTCCCGACCGGGGTGAAGTTCTTCAACTGGATCGGCACGATGTGGAAGGGCCAGCTGTCCTTCGAGACGCCGATGATCTTCTCGATGGGCTTCATCGTCACGTTCCTCTTCGGCGGGCTGACCGGCATCCTGCTGGCCGCACCTGCCATCGACTTCCACGTGTCGGACAGCTACTTCGTGGTGGCGCACTTCCACTACGTGCTCTACGGCACGATCGTGTTCGCGACCTTCGCCGGGATCTACTTCTGGTTCCCGAAGATCACCGGCCGGATGATGGACGAGAAGCTCGGGAAGTGGCATTTCTGGACCACGTTCATCGGCTTCCACGGCACATTCCTGGTCCAGCACTGGCTGGGTGCCGAGGGCATGCCGCGCCGCTACGCCGACTACCTGGCCAGTGACGGGTTCACCACGCTGAACACGATCTCCACGATCGGTGCCTACATCCTCGGCGCGTCCACGCTTCCGTTCATCTGGAACGTGTTCAAGAGTTACCGCTACGGCGAGATCGTCACGGTCGACGACCCGTGGGGCTACGGCAACTCGCTCGAGTGGGCCACGTCCTGCCCGCCGCCGCGGCACAACTTCACCGAGCTGCCGCGGATCCGGTCCGAGCGGCCGGCGTTCGAGCTGCACTACCCGCACATGGTCGAACGGCTGCACGCGGAGGGCGAGATCGGCTTCTTCGGCAAACCGCGGCACGGGTCCGCGCCGTCGCAGAAACTGGTCGAAGCCACGATGCCGGGCGAGCACGACAAGGACAACGCGGGCGAGCAGGACGAGCAGTAAGCGCCTGTCGACAGATGTGGCAAAGGCGGGTGCCCGGCCGGGCACCCGCCTTTGTCGTGCTGGTGGTCGCCCGTTCGTGGTTCCTGCGGTGTGAAGCAGGGCACGCGGGAGTTCTGCGCCCCGGTTCCGCGGGCCAGACTGGGCGGATCCAGCACCCGACGAACGAGGGATAGATCCCAGTGACCCAGACACCCGTTCTGATCACCACGACCGGTCCGGACAAGCCGGGCGTCTCGTCCGTCCTGTTCGCCGTGCTCACCCGGCACGACGTGGACGTGCTCGACGTCGAGCAGGTGGTGATCCGCGGGCAGCTCGTGCTCGGCGTGCTGGCCGGGGTCTACCGCGATCCGGAGGGGCTGCAGGAGACCGTGGAGCAGGCGATGGCGACCGTCGGGATGCAGGTCGAGGTCCGTATCGGCGACGCGATCGGCGCGGATCCGTTCGCGCTCGGGCGGCGCGATTCGTCGCACGTGCTGGTGGTGCTCGGCCGTCCGGTGACCGCGCGCGCGTTCTCCGAGGTGGCCCGGCGGCTCGCCGCGGTGGGCGCGAACATCGACTCGATCCGCAGCGTCGCCGATTATCCGGTGACCGGGCTGGAACTGTACGTCTCGGTGCGGGACGAAAGCGCAGCCGCCGATTCCGAGCTGCGCTCGGAGCTGGCCGACGCGGCGTCCGCGGCCGGTATCGACGTCGCCGTGGAGCGGGCAGGCATCACCCGGCGGGCGAAGCGCCTGGTGGTCTTCGATGTCGATTCCACGCTCGTGCAGGGCGAAGTGATCGAAATGCTCGGTGCGCACGCCGGCGTCGAGGAGCAGGTCCGGGAGATCACCGAAGCCGCGATGCGCGGCGAGCTGAACTTCACCGAATCGCTCGAACGGCGGGTGGCGTTGCTGGCCGGGCTGCCCGCCACCGTGCTGGACGAGGTCGCCGCCCAGCTCGAACTCACCCCGGGCGCCCGCACCACCGTGCGCACGCTCAAACGGATGGGGTTCCGCTGCGGCGTCGTGTCCGGCGGATTCACCCAGGTCATCAACCATCTGGTCGACGACCTCGGGCTCGACTTCGCGGCGGCGAACCACCTGGAGGTCGTGGACGGCACACTCACCGGGCGGGTGACCGGCGAGGTGGTGGACCGCGCGGGCAAGGCGGCCGCGCTGCGCCGGTTCGCCGGGGAGTACGGGATCCCGCTCGGCGCCTGCGTCGCGGTCGGCGATGGGGCCAACGACATCGACATGCTCGCCGCGGCGGGCATGGGCGTGGCCTTCAACGCGAAGCCTGCGCTCAAGGAGGTCGCGGACACCGCGCTTTCCCACCCGTACCTGGACGCGGTGCTGTTCGTCCTCGGTGTCACGCGGGCCGAGGTGGAAGCGGCCGACGCGGCCGACGGGCTCGATCTGGCGCGGCAGTGAACCCGATCCTCGAACCACTGCGCAGCCGCTACGCCTCGTGGCTGGGGATGTCCGCGGCGGAAACGTCCGACACCTCCGACGAGGAGCCCGGCCAGGTCCGCGCGATGCCGGTCATCCTGCGGATCGAGCGGGCCGAACCGCCCGGTCGGACCGCGCTGCTGGAGGCGGCCGCGGCGGCCGCGCTGGCCGTGTGCCTCGATGAACGTTCCGAGCCCGGCGGCGACTGGGCCGAGCCGGTGCACGCGTGGCTGGACAACCGGATCCGGAAGGTCGCCCGCCGGGCGCGCGGTGCGCACTGGCAGGCAGTGCTCGACCTGCCGGGGATCACCGTCGACGTCGACGGTGCACAGGCGCGAGCACTCGTGCCGGGGCTGGTTTCGCAGGCGCCGAAAGAGGTTTCGCGGTTGCAGATTTCCGGGAGCGAGCTGCCGCTCGACACCCCCGGCCCGGCCGCGGACGATCTGCCGGTGCTGCTGCTGAACCCGGAGGCGCCGATGACCGTGGGCAAGGCCTCGGCTCAGGTCGGGCACGGCACGATGATGCTCGCGTCGCTGCTGCCGGACGCGGCACTGGCCGAGTGGGCGGCGCGGGACTACCGGGTGGCCGTGCGCACGCCGACGCCGGCCCGCTGGAAGGAACTTTGCCCGGTCGACGATCCCGAAGGCGGCTGGCGGGAGCACCGGGTGGTGGCCGTCCGCGACGCCGGATTCACCGAGGTCGCCCCTGGCACGATCACCGTGCTCGCGCAGTACCCGGGCGCCTGAGCGGATCGCCGGAACACCGTGGCACCGCCCAGGGTTGGGGTTGGTGGGACTACGGAAAGGTTTTCGGGATGAGTCTGGAAGTACAGCGCGAGGGCACGCACCGCTTCGTCGGCCGCAACGACCGTGGCGCCGAGGTCAAACTGGGCCGGGCGGGCGCGGAGAGCGCGTTCACCCCGGCGGAACTGCTGCAGATCGCTACGGCAGGCTGCTCCGCGGTGACCGCCGAGGAACTGATCACCCGCCGGGTGGGGGAGGACTCGACGTTCCGGGTCTCGGTGTCCGCCGACCGCCGCGAGGGAGCCTCCGAACTGGACGCGGTGCACGTCGCCTTCGATGTCGACTTGTCCACCCTCGACTCGGCCAAACGAGAAGCGCTCGCGACCGCAGTGGACCGCGCGATCGACCGCCTGTGCACGGTGCGCCGCACCCTGACCAAGGGAACCCCGGTGACGGAGTCCTTCCCGACCGAGTGAGCCGTGCGCCTTACCACCGGCGAACGGCTCGGCGAGGCCGAGCGGGTGCGGTGCCGTCGCACTGAACTGCCGCGGCACCGCACCCGGACCGGAAGCAACCCTCCGGCAGACCGAGCAACCGCGCGCCGACCCCACGCAAGGCCGGACGGTGCTCTCGTAGGCGCAGCATGCGCTCGGCCCGGCGGGGTTCAGACAGCTACCCGCCAGCCGGGCAATGGTCGTGCCTCGGAACAAGCCGCTGAAGACCGACACCGACCGGCCCGGCCTGGGCGGCGACTGGTCGTCTCTTGTGGTGGCGCCGGCTCGGGGGCTGGTGACTGGTGCCGGGCGGGCTGGCTGGGGCGGTGACTGGTCGTTTTGTGCGGTGGCGTTGGTGCGGCCGTGCTGGTGGCTGGGGTAGCTGGGGTGGTGACCGGTCGTCTTGTGCGGCGGTGCTGGTTCGGGGGCGCTGGCGGTTAGGGGGACTGGTCGGTTCGTGCGTGTGGGAGTGTTGACTCGGTGCGCGGGTGGCTGGGGTGGTGACCGGTCGGTTTGTGTGGCGGTCCTGGCTCGCGTGCGCCGGAGGGTTCGGGTACCGACGTCGGCGGGCGATGCGCGCCCGGCCGGCGGGCCGGTCGTGGCCAGTCCGGGTTGACCGTTGCCGGGTGTGCATGAGGTGACGTTTGCGCGCCAAGTACTTGTGGGGCTTGGCAAAGCAGTGCCGGCTGCTTTGCCGGGAGACCGGCGTATCCGCTCGCAGTCCGTCCGTGAAGGTCATGCGAGGGATCTGCCCCTGCCCGGCGGATCAGCTGCCACCGCTGGACGCAACCCGATGTGAGCGCCGACTTGGCAGGCCCGAGTGCGTGACGTCGAGCAGCCCAGACCCGGTGTGCGGGCTGGGGTGTGCGCGGTCGAGTCCTGGCCTACAGGGATCGGCCGGGTTGGACGGCTCGCCAGACCGCTCCGGGGCCGCAGGTGACGTGCGGTCCGGCGAACGGTTGGCGTGGCGTGTGGCCGGAGGGACCGAGCCGGTGCGTGCGAACGCTAGCCGGGCCGGCCGGAGAGCGTGCCGGCCGAGTTGAGCCGGACCGGATGGGCGAGGATTGGCCGGCCCGGATCTGCATGGGGCGGCCGGGCGCCTGCTTGCTGGGCTCGATCTGCTTGGGTGTGCGGTCGGCGGGCCGGGTTGGGACGCGGAGATCTGCTGGGTCTGGTGGTCTGCTGGACGGGGTGTGTGGAGGCTGGCCGCGCAGGAGTGTGCGTGCGGCGGGCCAGGCTGGGTGCGGAGGCTCGCTGGGCAGAGGTGACCCGGTAGGCGGGGTGCTATGGGCGACCCGCCGGACCGGGGGTCGTCCGGTGGTGGGGCGCGAAGACCCGGCGGACCGGGCGCGGTCCAGCGGCCGGGGCGTGCGGGGACTCGCTGGGCCGGGGCGTGCGGTCCGCTGGGGTGGTCCGCTGGCCGGGGTGTGCGGTCCGCCGGTGTGCGGTCTGTCGGGGTGGCTGGTCTGGCGTGGCCGGAGTGTGCGGTCTGGCGTGGCGGCAGGTCTGGCGTGGCTGGGGTGTGCGGTCTGTCGGGGTGGCTGGTCTGGCGTGGCCGGAGTGTGCGGTCTGGCGTGGCGGCAGGTCTGGCGTGGCTGGGGTGTGCGGTCTGTCGGGGTGGCTGGTCTGGCGTGGCCGGAGTGTGCGGTCTGGCGTGGCGGCAGGTCTGGCGTGGCTGGGGTGTGCGGTCTGCCGGGGTGGCAGGTCTGGCGTGGCTGGGGTGTGCGGTTCGCCGGGGTGTGGGCTGCCGGGGCGGCTGGTCTGGCGTGGCCGGGGTGCGGGCTGCCGGGGCGGCGGGTCCGTCCGGTTGCGGGGGCGGCGCTCGGGCTGCTGGCGGGTGCCGGTCCGGGGCGGGGCCGGGCGTGGAGCGGGGAGGGTCAGCTCTGCCAGACCACGTACGCCTGGTCGGCGTCGGTGGTCATGGCTTCGATGAACTTCTCGTTGTCGAAGCCGGGCAGGGTTTGCAGGCGTTCGATCAGGGCGTCTGCAGCCGGGTCGCCGCTCGGGATGGCGGTGCCTTGGCCGTCGGAGCCCACGAGCATGAAGAAGACGTCCTCGTTCCAGGGGCCGTCGGGGATGACTCTCACCATGACGGACTGCAGGTCCGACCATGTGACGGCCTCTTCGGTGCCGTCGGCGAGCCTGCGCCGCACGCCGGTGTCGTCGACACTGACGGTCCGGGATCGTGCGCTGGACGGATCCTGGGTCAACCGGTGCTCCCTGTCGTGTTCGTTCCGCTTACCGTACCCGCCTGGGCAGTGCCCTCCCTCACGCGGGCGCGGCCGCGTCGAGTCGTTTCAGCGCGGCGCGCGCGACCTGCGGATCCGTGGTGGGCCAGAACGGTGCCAGCGACGCGCGGAGGAATCCGCCGTAGCGGGCGGTGGCCAGCCGGGAGTCCAGCACGGCGACCACCCCGCGGTCGGTGACCGAACGGTGCAGCCGTCCGGTGCCCTGCGCGAGCAGCAGTGCCGCGTGCGTGGCCGCGACGGTGAGGAACCCGTTGCCGCCACGGGCTTCCACCGCACGCTGCCGCGCCGAGGACACCGGATCGTCCGGCCGCGGGAACGGGAGCCGGTCCACCACGACCAGCTGCAGCGACGGTCCCGGCACGTCCACGCCCTGCCACAGGGTGAGCGTGCCGAACAGGCAGGTGCGCGGATCGTCGGTGAACTTCCGCACCAGCAACGGGGTGGCGTCCTCGCCCTGGCACAGGATCGGGTGCTCGAGCCGCTCCCGCATCGCCTCGCTGGCCTGCTTCGCCGCGCGCATCGAGGAAAACAGCCCGAGCGTGCGTCCGCCCGCGGCCTCGACCAGCTCGGCCAGCTCGTCCATTGTGGACTCCGCGAGACCGTCCCGGCCCGGTGCCGGCAGGTGCTTGGCCACGTACAGGATGCCGTTGCGCCGGTGGTCGAACGGCGAGCCCACGTCGAGGCCGGTCCACTTCGGCCCGGTCTCCTCATCCGCGGGTGCTTGCTTGTCGGTGGCCGTGCCCGGCGATTTCTCCACCCGTGCCCCGGACGGCGGCAGGCCCCACTGCCGCGCCATCGTGTCGAACGTGCCGCCGAGGGTGAGCGTGGCCGAGGTGAGCACGGTGGTGTGCAGGTTGAACACCCGCTCGCGCAGCAGGCCCGCCACGCCCAGCGGTGCCACCTTCAACGCCGGTGGCCGCGGGTTGGCCGAGTACCGGTCACCGGTGAGCCATACGACGTCGCGCTGGTGCGCCTGGTCGTCGGTGTACGCGTCGAGCAGCCGCACTGCCGTGTCGTGTACTTCTTCCAGCAGCGAACGCGCCAGCTTGCGCGCGGTGGCCTCCTCGACGTCCTCCTTGCGGTCGGAGCCCAGCGTGGTGAGGCATTCCTTTGCCGCGTCGCGCACCGCCGGGATCGCGCCCTTCAACGGCTGCGGCAGCGTGTCCATCCGGCCGGCAGGCAGATCGTCGAGGATCAGCGCCAGCCCGTCGGACGCCTCCAGCAGCCGGTCCGCGACCGCCGCGTCCATCAGCCGGCCGCAGCGGCGCGCGGCGGCGGCGACCATCGCCGTGGTCAGTTCGCCGGTGGCCACCGAGGTGACCCGGTCGACCAGATCGTGCGCCTCGTCGATGACCACCAGGTCGTGCTCGGGCAGTACCTGGTAACCCTGGAGCGCGTCGATGGCCAGCAGTGCGTGGTTGGTGACCACCACGTCGGCCTTGCCGGCCTCGGCCCGCGCGCGTTCGGCGAAGCAGTCGGTGCCGATCGGGCAGCGGGCCGCGCCGAGACATTCCTTGGCGGTGACGGAAACCTGCCGCCACGCCTGGTCGGACACCCCGGGCACGAGCTCGTCGCGGTCACCGGTCTCGGTGTCCGACGACCATTCGTGCAGCCGGGTGATCTCCTTGCCCAGCCGGGAAACCGCGAACGGATCGAACAGCTGCGCATCATCCGGCTCGTCCGCGGGGCCGGTGTCGAGCCGGTGCAGGCACAGGTAGTTGCGGCGGCCCTTGAGGATGGCGAAGGTCGGCGTGCGGCCGAGCGGCTTCTTCAGCGCCTTCGCCACCCGCGGCAGATCCCGGTCGACCAGCTGGCGCTGCAACGCGATGGTGGCCGTGGAGACGACCACCGTGGTGTCCTTCTCCACCGCGTGCCGGATTGCGGGCACCAGGTAGGCCAGCGATTTGCCGGTGCCCGTGCCGGCCTGCACGGCGAGGTGCTCGCCGGTGCGGATGGCGTGACCGACGGCGTCGGCCATCTTCACCTGGCCGGGGCGCTCGGCGCCGCCCACGGACTCCACCGCGTGGGTCAGCAGTTCGAGGACGCCGGGGAAATCGGTTCGGGCGGGCACAGCGACATACGATAGCCGCCGGGCCCGACAGGTTCGCCGATCCGGCGCGAACGGGCCGCTCGTGCCGGATCGGCGAACTGGGTCAGTCCCGCTTGCCGAACCGGGAAACGGCGGCCCACGCCAGCGGCAGCACCCCGGCCGCGACGACGATCTTCAGCAGGTCACCGACGAGGAACGGCACCACGCCCTTGCCGAACGCGGTGGTGAAGTCGTAGCCGGCGGCGGCCATCAGCCAGGGCACGCCGAACGCGTAGATCACCACATTGCCCAGCACCATGGTCCCCGCCGTGCGCAGTGGCGTCCGGTCCCCGCCGCGCCGGGCGAGCGCGCCGACGAGCGCTCCGGCGAGCACGAACCCGACGATGTACCCGGCCGACGCTCCGGACAGCCCGGACGTCGCGCCCTGGAACCACGGCACCCCGGCCGCACCGACGAGCAGGTACAGCAGCATCGAAGCGGCGCCGCGGCGCATGCCGAGCGTCGCGCCCACGAGCAGCGCGGCGAACGTCTGGCCGGTCATCGGCACCGGGGTGCCGGGGATCGGGATCACGAGCTGGGCGGCCGCGCCGGTCAGCACGGCGCCGCCGGCCACCAGCGTCAGGTCGCGCACGAGCGCGCCGGGTACGAGGTCGGCCAGCACCTGACGGCGGCCGGTGAGGGAAAGCGACGACACGGGACCTCCCACGACGGAAACGGACGTCCAGGCAGGTTAACGCCCGGCACCCGGACCGGACCGGACAAGTTGCGTTCCTCACCACACCACACGTCCGGGTGGTGTAGGGGTGGTGGCGTTTGGCCTACCCGGCGCGCTGCCGATCTCGAAGCACAGGCGAAAGGAGACAGGCCGATGCGCGGACGGGCCCTGCTGGCGACCGGTGCCCTGCTGGCGGGGTCGGTGGGGGCGGTCGCCCCGCCGGCGCAGGCGGATCCACTGGCGCACGCCGGGCCGCTGATGCACGCCGGGCCGCTGATGCACGCCGGGCCGCTGATGCAGGCCGGTCCGCTGATGCAGGCCGGTCGGTTGACACAGGCCGGTCCTGTGGCCGATTCCGTCCCGCGGGCGCAGGCGGGCCCGGTGGTGCAGGCCGGTTCCGCGGTGCAGGCAGGGTGGTCGGTGGCGGCGGTTGCCTCGCGGCCGCAGGCGGCTCCCGCAGTATCGGCTGGTCCGGGGGTGCACGCCGGTCCGCTGACGCAGGCCGCCCTACGGACGCAAGCCGGTCGGCCGGCGCAAGCTGCCCCGGTGGCGAAAGCCGATCCGGTCACCTCCACCGGCTGGGGTTCTGCGGGCAGTCTCGACGTGCTGGTCGACGGCCAGCACGTGGTCACCGGGGAACTCGCCCGTTGTGCTGCCGACGGGCCGGCGTCTGCGCGGAGCAGCGGTGGTGTGGCAGGCGACGTCGCGGACTTCGGGTTCGGCGGGACCACCTGCGGCCGCAACGGTGCCGTTGCCACCGTGCAGGCGGGTGGCCAGCGCTTCGAGACCGATGTGCTGCAGCGCTGGGGCGGGCCGGTGCTGCAGGTCCGGACCTACTCCTCCGGCTGCGTGACCACCGAGTCCGGCAGCACCGGCTCGATGGCGATCGGCGCGGTCAGCGGGTTCACCGTGCCCTCGTCCGTCCCGTCGAACTACCGGATCACCATCCCCGGCGGCGAGGCAGGCACGGCGCTGGCCACGGTGACGTTGAACGAGACGGTGACCCCGGCGCCGCCGGACGGCAGTCTCGTCACGCACGCCGTGCACATCGAGCTGTACCCACAGGGCGGTCCGGCGAGCGGCGACATCTACCTCGGAACCGCGGCGTGCAACCCGTTCGGCAAGGGCGGTGCTCCGCAGCCACCGGATCCGGGCACCGGCAGCGCTCAGGCCGGCAGCGCGGGCGTGCCGGAGTAGCTGACGCCTGCTTCGTCGAAGTCCTTCAGCGTGGCGTCCACGGTGGGCTGCGAACCGCCGACTGTGAGGTCGAGCAGCACGCGTACGCCGAAGCCGGCACGCGCCGCGTCGAGCGCAGTGGCGCGTACGCAGAAGTCAGTGGCGATACCGACCACTTCGACCTCGGTCACGGCATGCGCGCGCAGCCAGTCCTCGAGGGTCGCGCCGTCGCGGGACTTTCCCTCGAAACCGGAGTACGCCGCGTCGTACTCGCCCTTCGAGAAGACCTCCTCGATCGGCACGACGTCCAAGGACGGATGGAACGACGCGCCTGCCGTGCCGGCGATGCAGTGCGGCGGCCAGCTGGTGGCGAAGTCCGGCGTCTCGCTGAAGTGGTCGCCGGGATCGATGTGGTGGTCCCGGGTGGCCACCACGTGCGCGTAGCCACCGGCGGTCAGATGCCGTGAGATGGCGTCGGCGGCGGCTGCCCCGCCGGGCAGTCCCAGCGAACCGCCCTCGCAGAAGTCGTTCTGCACATCCACCACGATCAGCGCGGTCCCCATGGCAGGCTCCCTACAGAAACGTCGTCGGTATCGCGGGCTCGCCATGCGACAGCTTCAGCCCCTCCCACGGCAGCGTGATCTGCGCCTGCCGCAACCGGGCGCGTGCGTCGTCCAGCGTGGGCAGATCATCCACCGCCCTGCCCTCGCGCACCAGGGGGAGCTGCAGCTCGCGATCGTTCGGCCCGGCCGGCGGACGGTCGGCCGAATCGGTCCACACGACCTCCTCGACCGCCGTGCCGGTGTCGCGGTGCCGTCGCAGCGCGTACTTGCGCCCGCCACGGGATTCCTTGTGCGCACTGCGCTTCGCGACCGGTCGGCCGTCGACCTCGACCAGTTTGTAGACCATGCCCGCGGTCGGCGCGCCCGAGCCGGTGACCACCGAAGTGCCCACGCCGTACGCGTCGACCGGTTCCGCGCGCAGCGCCGCGATGGCGTGCTCGTCGAGGTCGCCGGACACGACGATCCGGGTGTCCTTGGCGCCCAGCGAGTCGAGCTGGTCACGGGCCTTGCGGGCGAGCGGGCCGACGTCACCGGAGTCGATCCGGATCGCACCCAGCTCCGGACCGGCGACGCGTACGGCGGTTTCGATGCCCTCAGTGATGTCGTAGGTGTCCACGAGCAGCGTCGTGTCCGCGCCCATCCGTTCGACCTGCGCGCGGAACGCGGCTTCTTCACTGTCGTGCAGCAACATGAAGGCGTGCGCGACAGTGCCCCGCGTAGGGATGCCGTAGCGGCGGCCTGCTTCGAGGTTCGACGTGGTCGCGAAGCCCGCCAGGTACGCCGAACGCGCGGCGGCGACCGCGGCGTACTCGTGCGTACGCCGTCCGCCCATCTCGATGATCGGCCGGCCGTGCGCAGCGCCCGCCATGCGCGCCGCGGCCGAAGCCACCGCGCTGTCGTGGTTGAGGATCGACAGCACCAGCGTCTCCAGCACCACGGCTTCGGCGAAACTGCCGCTCACGGTCAGGATCGGCGAATCGGGGAAGTACAGCTCGCCTTCCGGGTAACCGTCGATGTCGCCGCGGAACTCGTAGTCCGCGAGCCAGGACAGCGTCGCCGCGTCCACGACCGCGGTCTGTTCGAGCACGGTCAGTTCGGCGTCGGTGAACCGGAAGTCGGCGATCGCTTCGAGTACCCGCGCGGTGCCGGCGACGACGCCGTAACGCCGCCCGTCGGGCAGCCGCCGGGCGAAGACCTCGAAGACGCACGGACGGTCCGCGGTGTCGTTCGAGAGAGCGCTTGCCAGCATGGTCAGCTCGTAGTGGTCGGTGAGCAGCGCCGTGCTGGCGCTGGTGACCGGCTCGGGTGAACCCATGGGGTCAGCCTATTCACCCACCGGCCGGACCTGGCGCGGCGTACCGGGTGACCGCCGTGACACCATGGGGTGCATGTCCACGCCTGTCGCATCCGAACAGACGCAGGTTGATCCACTCGGGGTAGAGGTCGCCGACTCCGACCAGCCGTGGCGGACCATCGTGTGGAACGATCCGGTCAACCTGATGTCGTACGTGACGTACGTGTTCCAGAAGGTGTTCGGTTACAGCCGGGACCACGCCACGAAGCTGATGCTCGACGTGCACCACAAGGGCAGGGCGATCGTGTCGTCCGGCTCCAAGGAGAAGGTGGAGACGGACGTGGCGAAACTGCACGCCGCGGGACTGTGGGCGACCATGGAACAACCCTCGTGAAGGCCTGGCGGCGCAAGGGCGATGCCATCCTCGCGGGGTTCGAGCAGCAGGAGGCCGCGGTGCTGCGCGGTCTGGTCGGGCAGCTGGAGGACATGCTGCGGGCGCGGGAAGAGGAAACCCCGCAGGACGAGCTGGCCGAGCTGACCGGGATCCGCACCGGCCCCGTGGAATCACCGGACGATCCGGTGCTCTCCCGGCTGCTGCCGGACTTCCACCGGCTCGACCCGGACAACCCGAGCCGCGAGGACCTCGATTCCGCGGCCGCGATGCGGTCCCTGCACGAGCCGGAACTGCTGGCGGCGAAGGTCGGCGTCGCCCGGATCGTGCTCGACACGCTGCCCCGCGACGGCGGTTCGGTGCGGCTGACCTTCGAACAGGCCGACGCGTGGCTCGGCGCGCTCAACGACGTGCGGCTGGCGCTCGGCACCGCGCTCGACGTCAGCGAGGACATGCCCGACGAGCTGCCGGACGACGATCCGCGTGCCCCGCACCTCGGCGTCTACCACTGGCTGACCTGGGTGCAGGAGACGCTGATCCAGGCGGTCAGCGGGTGAATGCGATCACCGACGTGCCGGGGGTGCTCGTCGGGCACCACCAGCGCCTCGGCGACGGCTGGGCCACCGGGACCACGGTGGTACTGGTGCCGGGCGGTGCGACCGGTGCGGTCGACCAGCGCGGCGGGGCACCCGGTACGCGCGAGACGAACCTGCTGGAGCCGGAAAACCTGGTACAGCAGGTGAACGCGGTGTGCCTTTCCGGGGGAAGTGCCTACGGTCTCGCCGCGGCCGACGGCGTGCTGCGCTGGCTCGGCGAACGCGACCTGGGGTTCCCGGTCGGGCAGCAGCCGCACGAGGTCGTGCCGATCGTGCCCGCCGCGGTGCTGTTCGACCTCCCGCGCAGTGACTGGGGCAACCGTCCGGACGCCGGTTTCGGTTACGCCGCTTGCGAAACCGCCGCTGCCACGGTCGAGCAGGGCACGGTCGGTGCGGGCACCGGCGCGGTGGCCGGCTCACTCAAGGGCGGCATCGGCACGGCGAGTGAGCCGGTCGGCGAGGTGACCGTCGGCGCACTCGCGGCGGTGAACGCCGCCGGCGAGGCAGTGGATTTCCGCACCGGGCGGGCGTTCGCGGCGGACCACGAGGTGGCGGGCGAGTTCGACGTCCGCTGGCCGGACCGGCCCGGTTCGGCTCCCGGCCAGCGCACCGACCTGAACACCACGATCGGCGTGGTCGCCTGCGACGCGGCACTGTCGAAGGCCGAAGCCCGGCGGCTCGCGGTGGCTGCACAGGACGGGCTGGCCCGTGCCGTGCGGCCGGCGCACAGCATGTTCGACGGGGACACGGTTTTCGCCTTGGCCACCGGCGCCCGTGAGCTGCCCCGGCGGCCCGGTTCGTTCGCGACGGCCGACCGCGCGGGCGGGCTCGACGCGTTGTGCTCGGCCGCCGCGCGGGTCTTCGCCCGTGCGATGGTGCACGGTCTGCTGTCGGCGACCGCGGCCGGTGGTGTGGCCGCGTACCGGGACGTGTGGCCGGAGGCGTTCGGCGGACGGTTCGGCTGAGGGGTACCTCTCACCATGTGGACAAGTGCTGTCCACCAGCTAAGATGTCCGGTGTGCTCCGGATCCGCCGCGACCTCGTCGACCAGATCGTCGCCCACGCCCGTCGTGACCATCCAGACGAGGCGTGCGGGGTGCTGGCCGGCCCGGCCGGTTCCGAGCGCCCCGAGCGGTTCATCCCGATGCTCAACGCCGCCCGTTCGCCGACGTTCTACGAGTTCGACCCGGCGGAGGACTTCAAGCTGCACCGCGAGCTGGAGGCGAACGACGAGGAACGGGTGGTGATCTACCACTCGCACACGGCGACCGAGGCCTACCCGTCGCGCACCGATGTGAAGATCGCCGGTTACCCGGACGCGCACTACGTGCTGGTGTCCACCAGGGACCCCGATTCGCACGAGTTCCGCTCGTACCGGATCGTGGACGGCGAGATCACCGAGGAGCCGGTCGAGTTCGTCGACTGAACTGCCGGAATAACCGCGCCGCCGGCGGCGTCCGAGTCCACGGCGTCCGCGAGCAGAAACCCACCGGAGGTAGAAAACCCATGGCCGTGACCGTGTCCATCCCGACCATCCTGCGCACCCACACCGGCGGCGAGAAGTCCGTCGAGGCGGCGGGCAAGAGCGTTCTCGAGGTGATCGACGACGTCGAGTCGCGCCACGCCGGGATCAAGGCGCGCCTGGTCAAGGAGGAGAAGCTGCACCGCTTCATCAACGTCTACGTCAACGACGAGGACGTGCGCTTCGCCGGTGGCCTCGACGCCGAGGTGAAGGACGGCGACACCATCACGATCCTGCCCGCCGTCGCCGGCGGCGCGCGCTGACCCATGGCGCGTTACGAGTCGCTTCTCGACGCGCTCGGCGGCACGCCGCTGGTCGGGCTGCCGCGGTTGTCGCCGACGCACGACGTGCGGCTGTGGGCGAAACTCGAGGACCGCAACCCGACCGGCTCGATCAAGGACCGGCCCGCGCTGGCCATGATCGAGGCGGCCGAACGGGAGGGCCGGCTGCGCCGCGGGTCCACCATCCTCGAGCCGACCTCGGGCAACACCGGCATCTCGCTCGCCATGGCGGCGAAGCTCAAGGGCTACGGCCTGGTGTGCGTGATGCCGGAGAACACCTCCACCGAACGCAAGCAGCTGCTGCAGGCGTACGGCGCGCGGATCGTGTTCTCCCCGGCTGCGGGCGGCTCGAACGAGGCGGTGCGGCGTGCCAAGGAGCTGGCCGAGCAGAACCCGGAGTGGGTGATGCTCTACCAGTACGGCAACCCGGCCAACGCGGACGCGCACTACCGCGGCACCGGGCCGGAGCTGGTGAAGGACCTGCCCACGCTGACCCACTTCGTCGGCGGTCTCGGTACCACCGGGACGCTCGTGGGCGTCGGCCGTTACCTGCATGAGGTGAAGCCGGACGTACAGGTCATCGCGGCCGAGCCGCGGTACGGCGAGCTGGTGTACGGCCTGCGCAACCTCGACGAAGGCTTTGTACCGGAGCTGTACGACCCTTCTGTGCTCAACGGCCGATACTCCGTCGGCGCGTACGACGCGCTTCGCCGCACGCGTCAGCTACTGGAGCACGAAGGCATCTTCGCGGGTATCTCCACCGGCGCTGTGCTGCACGCGGCACTCGCGGTGGCGGAGAAGGCCGCTGCGAACGGCGAAGCGGCCGATGTCGCGTTCGTCGTCGCAGATGCGGGGTGGAAATACTTGTCCACGGGCGCGTACGCGGGCTCGCTGGACGAAGCAGCTGAACGTCTCGACGGTCAGCTCTGGGCGTAAGCCGTGAAGGAGCCGCTCACCGATGGTGAGCGGCTCCTTCACGTGCGGTAGCGCAAGCCGTCGATGAGAACGGCGACCATGCGCAGGTTGTACGCAGGTTCTTCGCCGGGCACGGGTTGGCACAGCAGCGCGATCGCGTACAGCAGGTCTTTCGCGCTGACGTCCGGCCGGATTTCCCCGGCCGCCTGCGCGGTGTCCAGCAGCGCGGCGAGAGCCGGTCCGAGCTGCGTCAGAAATGAGCCGCGCAGTGCCTCGAACGCCGGGTCGTCCGAATGCAGGGCGCTGGCGAGCCCGTGTTTCGTCGCCAGGAACTCGGTGTACCGATCGAGCCACTTCGTGAGTGCCTCGTCCGGTCCGTGCGCTGCGCTCAGCGCCGGTGCCGCTTCCGCGCAGGCGTCGATCTCACGCCGGAGTACCGCGGTGACCAGGTCCGAACGCTGCGGGAAGTGCCGGTAGAGCGTGCCGACGCCGACCCCGGCCAGATCCGTGATCTCCTTCGCCGGCGCGTCCACGCCGGATCCGGCGAACACCGTCTTCGCCGCTTCGAGCAGGGCATCGATGTTGCGCTGTGCGTCGGCACGCCGACGCCGCGGCGCGGCCGGTGACGGGTTCTCCTGCACGGCACTCCTCGGTCGACAGTGGCTTGCTTAACCGGAATAGCTTTCCGTATAGTTCCGGAAAAGCATTCCGCTTAGGTCGAGGATACCCACCGGCCGTGATCGCAGGAGCAACCGCATGCAGTACCGCACGCTGGGCCGGACCGGGATCAGGGTCAGTCCGTACGCGCTGGGGACGTTGATGTTCGCGACGTCCGTCGGCAACCCCGACCCCGAGGACTCCGCCCGGGTCATCCACAAGGCACTCGACGCGGGGATCAACTTCGTGGACACCTCCGACGCCTACGGCGATTCCGAGGTGGTGGTGGGCAAGGCGGTCAAGGGCCGCCGCGACGACGTCGTGCTCGCGACCAAGGTCGGCCGCCCGCAGGGGGAAGACCCCAACCGGCAGGGCGGTTCGCGGCGCTGGATCACCACCGCGGTGGAGGATTCACTGCGCCGCCTGCAGACCGACCACCTCGACCTGTACCAGATCCACGTGCCGGACCCCGAGACCGACGTCGAGGAGACGCTGTCCGCGCTGTCCGATCTGATCCACGCCGGGAAGGTCAGGGCGATCGGGGCGTCCAACACGCCCGCGTCCGAGATCGTGGCGGCCCAGTGGACCGCACAGCGGCGCGGCCTGGCGCGATTCCGCACCGAACAGCCGCCGTACTCGATCCTCAACCGCGGCATCGAACGCGAGGTGCTGCCGGTCGCGCAGCGCTACGGCATGGGGACGCTGGTGTGGGGCCCGCTCGGACAGGGCATGCTCACCGGCCGGGTCCGCAAGGGGCGAGACAGCGACCTCCGCCGTGCGCCGATGTTCCGGCACCTCCGGGACGAGCGGCGGATCGACGTCGTCGAACAGCTCGTTCCGCTGGCCGCCGAAGCGGGCATGCCGCTGACCCACCTCGCCATGGCCTTCGCCATCGCGCACCCCGGCGTGACCAGCGCACTCATCGGCGCCCGCACGATGAGCCACCTGGACGACCTGCTCGCCGGACTCGACGTCGCACTCGACGACGACCTCCTGGACCGGATCGACGAGATCGTGCCGCCCGGCACCGACGTCAGCCCGCTCGACCAGGCCTACCAGCCCCCGGCCGTACAGCAACCGGGCCTGCGCCGCCGTCCGGCCGGGGAACGCTCCGGCGGCTGAACGCCGAGGAGCACCCTGATCCGCGGATCAGGGAATTCACCCGAGGCGGGGCAGACCGGGCACGACGTAACCTGGTCGTCGTGAGCACATTGCCTCCTCTTCCGACGCCTGCCTCGAGCGGCAGCGCGGACCGGCCCACGGACGTGGCGAAGCGCATCCTGCCGCCGAACCCGAAGGCCGCGGCGTTCGTCGCGCTGGGGTTCACGCTGGTGCTCTACCTGGTGGAGCTCGTCGACGTGATCCTGCCTGCGGATCTCGACCACGGTGGCATCATGCCGCGCCACGCCGGCGGTCTCGACGGGATCCTGTGGGCACCGCTGCTGCACGCCGGGTGGTCGCACTTGTTCTCGAACACCGTGCCGGTGCTGGTGTTCTCGTTCCTCGCGATGGCCGCGGGCATCGGCCGCTGGGTCGTGGTCACGGCGATCATCTGGCTCGTGTCCGGGCTCGGCGTGTGGCTGGTGGGACCGGACGGCTACACCGTCGGTGCCTCCGGACTCGCCTTCGGCTGGCTTGCCTACCTGCTGGTGCGGGGGCTGTTCAACCGTTCGCTCGGGCAGATCCTGGTCGCGGTGGTGCTGCTCGGGGTGTGGAGCGGGATGTTGTGGGGCCTGCTGCCCGGCACCCCCGGGATTTCCTGGCAGGGCCACCTGTTCGGCGCGCTGGCCGGGGTGCTCGCCGCGTGGCTCACTTCCCGCGGGGAGCGGACCAAGGCACACAAGGCGGTTCCCGAGCCGCCCGGTAACCTCGGGGGGTGAGTTCCCCGGCCGCGCCCATCGGAGTTTTCGATTCCGGCGTCGGCGGACTCACTGTCGCCCGGTCGATCCTCGAACTCCTGCCTGCGGAGAAGCTGCGCTACGTCGGGGACACCGCTCGCAATCCGTACGGTCCGCTGCCGATTGCCACTGCCCGCGCGTACGCGCTCGAAGCGCTCGACAATCTTGTCGAGAGCGGCGTGAAAGCGTTGGTGATCGCGTGCAACACGGCGTCCGCGGCGTGCCTGCGTGACGCGCGAGAACGTTACGACGTACCGGTGGTCGAAGTGGTCTTGCCTGCCGCCCGCCGGGCAGCGGTCGCCACGCACAGCGGACGTGTCGGCGTGATCGGCACGGAGGGCACGGTGCGTTCGCGAGCCTACGAAGACGCCTTCGCCGCTGCGCCGGACGTACGGCTGACCAGCGTGGCCTGCCCGCGCTTCGTCGACTTCGTGGAGCGCGGTATCACGTCCGGCCGGCAGATCCTCGGACTCGCGCAGGGCTATCTTCAGCCGCTGCTGGAGGCCGAGGTGGACACGCTCGTGCTGGGCTGCACGCACTACCCGCTGCTGTCCGGGGTGCTGCAGATCGTGATGGGGCAGGAGGTCACCCTCGTGTCGAGTGCCGAGGAGACCGCGAAAGACCTCTACCGCGTGCTCACCGAACTCGACCTGCTGGCAGAGCGGAGCGATCCGCCGGGGCACGAGTTCGTCGCCACCGGTTCGCCCGAGCCGTTCACCAGGCTGGCGCAGCGGTTCATGGGCTTCGCACCCGGTGTGCTCGCCCCGGCCAGCGCCTGAGTGCGGAGTTAGGGTGACCGGGTGCGACTGACGATCCTCGGGTGCTCGGGCAGCATCCCCGGGCCGGACACGGCCGCGTCCGGCTACCTGCTGGAGGCGGAGGGGTTCCGGCTCGGGCTCGAACTCGGCAACGGGGCGTTCGCCCAGCTCCAGACCGTGCTCGATCCGTTCGACCTGGACGCGCTCGTGCTGTCGCACCTGCATTCCGACCACTGCGCGGACGTGAACGCGCTTACCGTGCTGCGCCGTTACCACCCCGCGCCGCCGTACCCGGCCCGTCCGCGACAGCTGCCGCTGTACGCACCGCCGGACGCGCCTTCGCGGCTCGCGCACGCGTACGCGGCTGACGCGGACGAGCGCGAGTCCGCGGATCTGTCCGATGTGTACGAGTTCCACGCGCTGCGCGAAGAGGCTGTGCAGATCGGACCGTTCGATGTCACGGCGGTCAAGGTGTATCACCCGACACCGGCGTTCGGTCTGCGTATTGCGTACGGCGGCAGCATCCTCGCGTACACCGGCGACACCGGGCAGTGCCGTGCGCTCGGCGAGCTGGCCGACGGCGTCGACGTGCTGCTGTCCGAAGCGTCGTGGACGGACGCGACGGATCGGCCCGAGGGCGTGCACCTGTCCGGCAAACAGGCCGGAGAACTGGCGAAGGACGCCGGTGCGGGCCGGTTGCTGCTCACCCACGTCGCACCGTGGTCCGATCGGGACGCGGTGCTCGCCGAGGCGCGGGTGGTGTTCCCGGAGGCCGAGCTGGTGGTCCAGGGCGCGGTCTACGACCTCTGAGCGCGGGCCGCTGCCTCCACCGGCTTCCACGCAGCGGCGGGCCACGCAGTATCTTCAGGGCGTGGCTAGAAAAGATGGCAGGAACGACGACCAGCTCCGCGAAATCACGATCACCCGTGGGTTCCAGAAGTGGCCTGCCGGATCGGTGCTCATCGAGTTCGGCAACACCCGCGTGCTGTGCGCGGCCAGCGTCAACGAGGGCGTGCCGCGCTGGCGTTCGGGTTCCGGGCTCGGCTGGGTCACCGCGGAGTACGCGATGCTGCCGTCGGCGACCAACACCCGCAGCGACCGGGAATCGGTGAAGGGCCGCATCGGCGGGCGCACGCACGAGATCTCCCGGCTGATCGGCCGTTCGCTGCGGGCGTGCATCGACCTGGCCGCGCTGGGTGAGAACACCATCGTGATCGACTGCGACGTGATCCAGGCCGACGGCGGCACCCGCACCGCGGCGGTCACCGGCGGATACCTGGCGCTGGCCGACGCGATCACCTGGCTCGGTGCAGCCAACCGGCTCAACGACCCGAAGCCGCTGTCGTCCTCGGTGGCTGCGGTGAGCGTCGGCGTGGTGGACGGCCGGGTCCGGCTCGACCTGCCCTACGAGGAGGATTCGCGGGCCGAGGTGGACATGAACGTGGTCGCCACCGACGCGGGCACCCTGATCGAGGTGCAGGGCACCGGTGAGGGCGCCACGTTCGCCAGGTCCACTTTGGACACCATGCTGGACGTGGCACTCGCGGGCTGCGCGGAACTGACCGCGAAGCAGAACGAGGCGCTCGCCCTGCCGTATCCCGGCGAGCTGCCGGAACCGCGGCCGGGCAAGAAGAAGGGCTCGAAGTGACCCGCCTGCTGCTGGCCACCCGCAACGCCAAGAAACTCGGTGAGCTGCGCCGGATACTGGTCGCGGAAGGGATCGAGGGCATCGAGGTGATCGGTCTCGCGGACGTCCCGGAGTACCCGGAGGCGCCGGAGACCGCACCCGACTTCGAGGGCAACGCAGTGGCGAAAGCCCGGGACGCGGTGGCTGCCACCGGCGTTCCGGCCATCGCCGACGACTCCGGTCTCGCCGTGGACGCACTGAACGGCATGCCCGGGGTGCTGTCCGCCCGCTGGTCCGGCCGGCACGGCGACGACGAGGCGAACCTGGATCTGGTGCTCGCCCAGCTGACCGACACCCCGGACGCCCGCCGCGGTGCGGCCTTCGTCTGCGCCGCCGCACTCGTGCACCCCGGCGGCCGCGAAACCATCGTCCGTGCCGAATGGCGCGGGCAGCTGACCCGGGAACGCCGCGGTACCAACGGCTTCGGCTACGATCCGATCTTCGTCCCGGAAGGACGGACGGCCACCTCGGCGGAGCTGAGCCCGGCGGAAAAGGATGCCCACTCGCACCGGGGCAAGGCCCTGCAGGCGCTGCTGCCGGAGATCGCGAAGCTGGCGCAGGGCGCGGCCGGCTGACCGGACAGCCGCGCCCGCGCCCGGTGAATTGTCAGGAACCGATGAGCCGTACGGTTCCCGCTCGCCCGGCGTCCCCGGCGTCCTTATCCTCACAGACATGTGCGCAGCCATCCTGCTGGCCGAAGACGACCGGAAACAGGCCGACCTCGTCCGTCTCTACCTGGAACGGGAACAGCACCTCGTCACCGTCGTCCCGGACGGCAGGCAGGCACTGACCGCACTGCGCGCCACCCCGCCGGACCTGGCCATCCTCGACGTGATGCTGCCGGGGATGACCGGGCTGGAGATCTGCCGGGTGCTTCGCGGGGAATCCGATCTGCCGGTCCTCATGCTCACCGCCAGATCCACCGAGGACGACCTCATCCGCGGCCTCGACCAGGGTGCGGACGACTATCTCACCAAGCCCTACAGTCCCCGTGAGCTGATGGCCAGGGTGCGCACCCTGCTCCGCCGCACGAGAAACGGCCGGGCGAACGGCCCGCTGCGGGTGGGAGCGCTCACCGTCGACCCGGTCCGCCACGAGGTCACCGTCGACGACCACGCCGTCGAGACCACGCCGGGCGAATTCCGTCTGCTGGAAGTCATGGCGGCCCATCCGGACCAGGTGTTCACCCGAGGGCAGCTCCTGGAACACCTGCACGGCTTCGACCGGTTCATCACGCACCGCGCGATCGACGTCCACGTGCTGAACCTGCGCAAGAAAATCGAGCTGTCGCCGCGAAAACCCACGCGGTTGCGCACTGTCTACGGCGTCGGCTACAAGCTGACCGCCGGTGATCCTGCACCACCCCATGCGCCGTAGCCTCCTGCTGCGCCTGGTCGCGGTCTCCGCACTGGTCGCGGTTTTCGCGATCGCCGCCACCGCATGGCTGGCCGCCCGCACCACTTCCGGCGCGCTCGAACAGGAACAGGGGCAGGTCTTCGCCGACGACGGCACGATTTACCAGGGCCTGCTGGCCTATGCCGCCGGTCACCCGAACTGGCAGGACGTCGGCGCCACCATTCGCAGCTACGCGGAAAAGACCGGACGGCGGGTCACCCTGACCACTCCACAGGGCAGGCTGATCGCCGGTTCCGACCCGGATCCGGGCCGGCTACCGGACCATCCGTCCGTGGTGATCGATCCGTTGTCGGTGGATCCGGGGCTGGGCGTACTGTCCACTCCGGACCGTATCGACCCGGACGCGGTGGGCCCGTACGCACTGCCACCGTCCGAACGCGACGCTCTGCTGCGCGATGCGCAGGGGGTGCTCCGCTGCGTCCGGCAGGAAACCGGCCTTGGCACCATCGAGATCTCGCCCAACGGCCATCCGCGGGTTTCGGTACCCGATCCGACCTCGCTGGCCCGTTGCCGAGCCTCGAGCCTCGAAGAACCCACCGAGACCGAGCGGACCGCGCTGCACCGGCTGGGTGATCTGGTGAACGCCTGTCTCGGCCGCAACGACCGCGCGAGCGCCGCCGTGCAGCTCCCGCTTGGCTGGAGCTTCGACGGCCCCACCACGAGTGCCACCGACCCGACCGTCGTCAACTGCGTCACCTCGGCCCGTCGCGAGCAGCTGACCCCCTACGTCGCGCCGGCGGCCTGGCTCTACATCACCGAAAACGGCAGTGATCCGCCGCCGAGCGGATTTACCCTCTCGACCGAGAACCAGCTCCGGCTCGCCGTGGTGGCCGCGGTGATCCTGGTGCTCACGGTGATCGTCACCGGCCTGGCGTCGCTCCGCCTGATCCGTCCGCTGCGCGCGCTGACCGGCGCCGCACAGCGGATAGGCGCCGGCGAGACTGGTGCCAGGGTGCGGGTGAAGGGCAAGGACGAGATCGCCCGGCTGGCACGGGCGTTCAACGATATGGCGGTGGCACGGGAGCGGCTGGAGAGCGCGCGCAAAGCCATGGTCGGCGACGTCGCGCACGAGCTCCGCACCCCGTTGGCCACCATCCGCGGCTGGCTGGAGGCGGTGCAGGACGGCCTGAGCACGATGGACGGCGAGCTGGTCGCCTCGTTGCTGGAGGAGGCCGTGCACCTGCAGCACATCGTGGACGACCTGCAGGACCTGGCCCTCGCCGACGCCGGCGCGCTGCGCGTGCACCCCGAGCCGATCGACGCGAACGCGCTGCTGGCTCAGCTCGCTGCGGCGCACGCCGCGCGCGCCGAAACGGCCGGGTTGCGGCTGTCGGTGCCGCCGGTGCCGGATCCGGCGATCACCGCCGATCCGGTGCGGTTGCGGCAGGCGCTGGACAACCTCGTGTCCAACGCCGTGCGGCACACCGCCGCCGGTGGTTCGGTCACCGTGACCGGCAGCCGCGACCGGGCGGACGTGGTGTTCGAGGTGACCGACACCGGAATCGGGATCGATCCCGGCGACCTGCCGCACGTGTTCGACCGGTTCTGGCGGGCGGACCCGTCCCGCAGCCGCAGCTCCGGTGGCAGCGGCCTGGGACTGGCCATCGTGCGCAATCTCGCCGAAGCGCACGGCGGAACGGTGCGCGCGGACAGCGCACCGGGCAGGGGAACGACCTTCACGCTGCGGTTCCCCGCCTACTGAACCGCAGTGCTCAGGACTCGAGGCCGAGGTCGCGGATCAGCTTCGCGACGTGCCCGGTGGCGCGGACGTTGTACAGCGCTTTGGCGATCTTGCCCTCGCCGTCGACGATGAAGGTCGAGCGGATCACGCCCTGCACGATGCGGCCGTAGTTCTTCTTCTCGCCGAAGGCACCCCATTCGGTGAGCACCTTCTTGTCCGGATCGGACAGCAGCGGGAAGGTGAGCCCCTCCGCGGCCACGAACTTGGCGAGCTTTTCCGGCTTGTCCGGGGAAACGCCCAGCACCTGGTAGCCGGCGTCGTTCAGGTCGGCGAGGTTGTCGCGGAAGTCGCAGGCCTGCTTCGTGCAGCCGGGGGTGCCCGCGGCGGGGTAGAAGTACACGACCACCGACTGGCCGCGGAACTCGCTCAGTGAGACGTCCTTGCCGGTGCTGTCGGGCAGGGTGAAGCCGGGGGCGGGGTCGCCGGGAGAAAGTCGCTGCTCGGTCATGACCGCAGCGTAATTCAGGCCTTGCCGCAGTAGGTGACCACGGCGGGTGCGGCCGCGCTCGGCCGCAGCCGCATGGTCAGCTCCGCCGCCTGCCCCGGAACCGCGAACGCGATGGTGAGCTGGGCAGAGTGGCCGGGCGGCAGGCCGTTGTCCGCGTCCGGGATGCCGCCGAGCCCCTGTGTGGCGTCCACGACCTGTTTGGCCCGCGTGCCTGCGATGTGCGCGGTGACCGCCAGCCGGGAGAGCCGGTAGGTGTCCGCCCCGTTGTTGGTCACCTCGATGCCGAACGACGCGGCGCGGGCACTGCGCGGGTAGGCCGCCGGACTCGGCTGGAACGACTGCGGCGGGGACACCGAGACGGTGATCCCGCTGGCGAACCGATGTTCGGTACCGAACTGCAGCTGGACGGCGGCAGGCGCGGCGGCCGCCCTGGCCGGCACCGTGGGAGCCGCACCGGCGCCCATCGCGGCGGTGCCTTCCCTGCCGTTGACCCCGCAGGCCGCCACCAGGCACAGCAGGCAGGCGAGCAGCAGCAGCTTCGGGGTGCGCGGGGGCGCCATCGCGGTTACTCCAGTCGGGGCCGGGCGGTTGGCCCGTTCGGCTCAGCTGCCGGACGGGCCCGACCCACTCTGACTGCACACCCATCGGCGCGGGCAGGAAGACGCGGACCTGGTGTCGACCCGTGGCCGATCCGTGACCGAAAGGGCACTCCGGGTGACAGTTGTCACCGAACTGCCACTCACACGGCGAACGCGAACAACAGGATGAACACCGCGACCCCGGCACCCCACGCGACCATCAGCCAGCCGAAGTCCCGCACCGGATCGACCGCCCGGCTCTCCTCGCCCGGGATGTACACCCCGCGGTTTTCGAACCAGTCGGCCCACTTGCGCATCAGGCGCAGCGGATTGCGTGACGGCACGGTCCACCTCCCGGATCTGGCTGCCGCCCCAGCCTAGGGCCGCGAGCCCTTCGCCGGGGACGCGCCGCCGAGTGCACCGAGGACCGTGGTGACCTGGAGGCGGGTACGGGCGGCCAGATCGGCGTCGGGGTCGGTCTCGGCGGCGGCGCTGTCGGCACTGTCGGTGCTGTCGGCGGAGAGTTCTGGCGCCCCGGCGGGAATGTTGTGGACCTCGTCGAGGATCGCCAGGTAGACGCGCAGGCACCAGGAGGGGCTGCTCGCGGCGATGGCGCCTGCGGCGTGCAGCCGGCGGAACAGCACCTGGGCGCAGTCCTGGACTTCGGCGCTCAGCAACGGTTCGCCGCTGTGCGTTCCGGCGGCCACGATGTCCATCACGAGGCGGTGGCTGAGCTTCCACTCGATGACCAGTTCGGTGACGCGGTGCAGGGCGACCAGCGGTGGCGCGGTCGTGACCTTCGCCTTGTGGAGTGCGTGCAGATACTGCTCGTCGAGCTGTGCGCGCAGGGCTTCCAGCAGGGCTTTGCGGGAGGCGAAACGGCGGTGGACGGTGGCGCGGGCGAGACCGGCTTCGTCGGCGATGCGTTCCAGCGAGGCGGTCGGATCGTCGGCGAGGACAGTGCGAGCGGCCGTCAGGATGCGGGCGATGTTGCGCTCGGCGTCCGCGCGAACGGGGCGGGGCGGGGTGTGCGCGCTCATCGGACCTCCATGGTGGAACCAAGCCTAACGACGAGACTAACCGAGACAGCAGCGACCCGTTAGTTGACAAAAGTGAGTCAACGGTGTTGCGTTTATGACGTCAGGACTTGATCAGCGACTACTGGAGCGAAGAACCATGGATCTGGAGCTTGCCGGGAAGCGGGTGCTGGTGACCGGCGCCAGCAAGGGCATCGGCCTAGCGATCGTGCGGGCGTTCCGTGCGGAGGGTGCGTCGGTCACCGCCGTGTCGCGGCGCAGCACGCCGGAGCTGGCGGCGACCGGCGCGACCTTCGTGGCCGCCGATCTGTCCGAGGCGGACGGGCCCGCTCGCATGGTCGAAGCGGTCCTCGCCGCCGACCCCCGGCTGGACGTGCTGGTCAACAACGCCGGTGGCGGGAGCCTGCCGGAAGGGTCGCTCGGCAACGTCCTCGACGGCGGGGACGACATCTGGCTGGACGTCTTCGCGCTGAACTTCAGCTCGGCAGTACGGGTCACCCGGGCCGCGCTGCCGGCGCTGACCGAAGCGCGCGGCGCGATCGTCAACATCAGTTCCTCTGCCGCTCGGCGTCCCGGCCACGCGCCGCTGCCGTACTCGGCGGCGAAGGCGGCGTTGAACATATTCTCGCGAGGGCTTGCCGAGCGGGTGGCGCAGGAAGGGGTCCGGGTGAACACCGTGTCGCCGGCCGCGACGCGAACCCCTGCGATGGCGGGCGAAGGCGGTTACCTGTCTCAGGTCGCGGGGGCGCTCGGGGTCGAGCACGCCGACCTGGTGGCCGGACTGCCGAAGGAAGTGGGCATGCTGACCGACAGCCTGATCGAACCGGACGAAATCGCCCGTGCGGTGCTGTTGCTCTCGTCCCCGACCATGCCGAGCGCGATCGGGTCGAACTGGGTCGTGGACGCCGGTTCCGTCAAGGCTGCGTGAGCTTGTTCCGCTCGCGGCCGGGATCGCTCACCGCAGTCGAATGGTGCGGACGCGGGCGCGGTGCGGTGGCACCGGTATCCGGTCAGGTCGTCGGCAGCGGTCCATCGGATTCATTCGGCGGGAGAGCTCATCTCGGCCCTTCCGGGTCCTCGATCCCGGCCGATCTGTTGTCCCTGGGCAGCGTCCGCGCCGCTGTCGACGAAGTGGCCTGCAGGCTCGATGCAGGAGCTGCGTGGCTTCGTCGGTGCGAGATGGTATGCGGCGCCGACGTCGTCGGCGGCAACCCCTGATTCGCCCGGTGTCGTCCGGGTCCTGCGTCGGCCCGGTGGCCCCCGGCGGGCCCGTCCCGTGGTCTGCGCACTAGACTGGGTGAAAATCAGACTCTTGCCTGGCCGAATCACAGAATCTGCGAAGAAGTGCGGAACCAGCGGGCCGGCGTCTGCCGAATGTCTCGGTCACGGTGTGTGAAATGGGATTCGTTTCCCGCATCGGTCCACCGCCGGTTACGGGAAGTACGAGGGTATGGCAGCAAAAGCAGGGGTCATCGAGGTCGAGGGCACCGTCCTCGAATGCATGCGCAATGCGACCTTCAAGGTCGAACTGGAGAACGGCCACCAGGTTCTCGCGCACATCAGCGGGAAGATCCGCAAGAACTACATCAAGATCATGCCGTTCGACCGGGTATTGGTGGAGCTGACGCCCTACGACCTGAGCCGCGGCCGGATCCGTTTCCGGTACCGCAACTAGTTACCACCGCGGGACCACTCGAAGGGCCACGGAAAAGATGTCGGCGGCCGGCTCGAGCCGACCGCCGATACGCGAGAAATCATCTCTGCCGCCGGTCCGGATGCGCAACCGGCGGGTGTGTGCGAACGCTTGAGCTAGTTCCGGTAGCGGAAGAGGATCCGCCCCCGGTTGAGGTCGTACGGGCTGATCTCGACCAGCACCCGGTCGAACGGGAGGATCCTGATGTAGTTCTTCCGGATCTTCCCGCTGATGTGCGCGAGAACCTCGTGGCCGTTTTCGAGCTCGACCTTGAAGGTCGCGTTGCGCATGCACTCAGTGACGGTGCCCTCGACTTCGATGCCCCCTGCTTTTCCTGCCATGTTTCTGTATTTCTCCAGTCGATTTCGGTTCGGTGGTCCGGTGACCCGGGTCAGCGGACCACCCGTTCCCGGTGGTTTCCGGCACACCGCACTTTCGAACAATGCGATGGCGACGGCTTCGGCAACTCCGCCGGCGCGGCGGCCACCCATGCGGAGACGAAGCGCACAGAATCCATACGTGGTTGCCCTCTCGGGAGTGCCGCACGGTCAGGGCGCCCCCGGCGAGACCTACGTCATCGCCCAGCCATGACGAGGGGGAGCACCCACATCGATACCGCGTACATGGGGACTCACCTCCTCGGGCCAGGCCACGGTCCGCGCCAGATTATCAGTCTGAACAACACGTGGTCCAACGATGTTCCCCGCGCCGGAGCGCGCACCCCCGGTCCGGCCGACGCACCATGTCGACCCCAGCCGTCGGCCAGACGTGCGCACCGTTGCGTGCCCTCGAGGTCTGAGCGCCCCATGATGCGCGTGATCTCCGGCAGCGGCACGCCCTTCAGTATGAGCCACGAGGCGTAGGTGTGGCGCATGTCATGCGGGGACCAGGGGTTTCCGAGACTCTGCCTCGTGTAGTGCCTGCGCCTCCTGCATGAACATGCTGGCGGACTGTTCGATGCGATGGCCGTCGCGGTAGCGGCCCTCGTGAGACTAGCTGTACACCAGCAGCCACCGGCAGACCCTGACCACCGCCACAGCGGCCGATTTGGGCACCGACCAGGACCAGCTGCTGCGCGAGATCCACGTCGAGCTACCCCGCCAACAACTACGTGTCGCTGCGCGCGATGAGGACCGGCCTGACC
This sequence comes from Amycolatopsis ultiminotia, assembly GCF_039536925.1. Taxonomy (NCBI): domain Bacteria; kingdom Bacillati; phylum Actinomycetota; class Actinomycetes; order Pseudonocardiales; family Pseudonocardiaceae; genus Amycolatopsis; species Amycolatopsis ultiminotia. Next base: position 129,902 of record NZ_BAAAZN010000019.1, read on the forward strand.
GCGGCGATGTCGTAGCTGACCGGACTGGTCCCGAAACAGCCGGGCGCCTCGGCAGCGGACATCGCCGTGGTCAGGCCGGCACTCGCGCCGGTCGTGCAGGCCATGCCCGCCGACGCCAAAGCCCGGACGAGATCGCGCAGGCCGTCTCCGACCTGGCTCGGAGCCCTGCTCACGCGGACCGGCCCGCACGCCGACCCCATCGGGGAATCCGCCTCTGGCCGCGGCTCGCCGTGTGCTCACCGCGGCCGGCCGGTACCGCAGGGCGGTCGCCGGCTTCGGGCCACCCGCTCTACACGGGAGACATGTCCCGAGGCTTCAGCCTGAACGAGGCACACGAGAGCCGGAGCCCGGTATTTGCCTAGGTAGGAAGGCCTTCTCCGGCCTGAGTCGGGCCTGCTGCCCAGGGGGAAGGGCACCGGACCCGCGCACGTCACGCCATCTGGTTGTCAGCTGCCAGGTGGGATGAGCGGTTTTCATCACCCGGCAGTGAGTGATCGGTTACCGTAGCGGTTGGGGTGGTCTCGGGAGGGCCGCCCCGTTTCCGCGCTGTTGCGTTACTCGAGGGGTGTGACCGTGGTTCAACCTGCGCCGGAACCCGGCAACTGGCTGGATGGCCTGGGCTTCGACATCTGGGACCCGACTGGCGGAGGCGGAGGCGGAGGCGGTGGCGCCGGTGGCGCCGGTGGCGGTGGCGCCGCGTCCGGCGGTGGCCTGGGACCGAGCGGACAGGGCTTCAGCCTCAGCCGAGATGAGGCCACGAGCATGCTCAACCAGGCGAAGGGCATCCGTGCGGACCTCGGCAACATGATTCCTGCCGCCGAACAGCTCACCCGGATGAAGCCACCGGCAGAAGAGCCGGCGAGCAAAGCCTTCAATGCGCTCGCGGCCGGCAGTGGTGGAAATGCCGGCGCGTTCGGATACGGCGTCGGCCACATCAAGCGTGAGTATGCCTACGTCGACAAGCTGGTCGAGCGTCTCGAAGATGCGCTTCATCTCGTCCGTTCGGGAGAGCAAAACGCGGTTGATTCGGTCGAGGGCACGGCTGCGCACGACGATGGGGTGCTCTGATGAAAGCTCGAACGATCATCGGCGCTTGCACGCTGATTTCCCTTGCCGCAGTAACAACGGGCTGCAGCGGCACGCCGTCAATGCCTTCGTCTCCTCCATCGGCGGGCCCTGCCGCCAGTTCTTCGGCTGGAGTCCTTCCGCACGACGGTGCCCCGAAAGTCGAGGCGCCATTGTCCGCCTCCGCATTGGCCGTCGATCCCTGCCAGGCAGCGTTGACCGCGAGCCAAGTGAATCAGTTGCTCGGGTCGGGACAGGTAAGGCAGGACAGTGGAACTGCCGGCACGCTGGGCAAGTCGTGTGCATGGTCGAATCTCGACACCGGCGCAAACGTGGCGGTCGCCTACGACACGCAGAGCCGTCAAGGCTTGAGCGGCGTATATCAGAACACCAAGCCGCAGACTGCCGTATGGCGGGTGCTGTCACCGGTCCAAGGATTTCCCGCAGTGGCGCATGTCTCGTCTCAGGGAGAACCCGATCGGACCTGCCAGGTCAGCGTCGGGGTCAATGATGAGGAGACTGTCGACGTTTCCATCGGGCTCAGCTCCGCCAAGAAAGGCACGAAGGACCCGTGCCAGGTGACGGAGCAGGTCGCGAACATGGTGATGACGAACCTGAAGCAGAAGGCGGGTTCGTGATGGGGTTCTTCGATTGGGTTGGTGACGCGGCGAAGTCGGTTGGGCATGCGGTTGAGGATGCTGCGGATTGGGTTGGGGATCGGGCCGAGGATGTTGGCGGTTGGTTCGGCGACCTGTATCACGGGAATCTCGGCGAGCAGTCCGTTCCGCAGTCGGATTTGGTCAAGGCGATCATGGCGAGCAAAGGCGCGCCGGAATGGCACGGTGGCAGCGAACAAGCCACGAAACTGGCCCAGCAGCACTCCGAGGTCAGCGGTCGGGTGCAGCAGCTGAGCGCGGGCTTGGAATCGGTGTGGACCGGCGGCGGCGCGGATGCGGCGCAAGCTCGGATCCGGCCGTTGGCGGATGTATCGGAGTCGGCGTCACAGACCTTCACGGCCAATTCGCAGACGGTGAGCGGTGTGGCGCATGGTTTCGACCAGATGAAGGCGTCACTGCAGCCGATGCCGGAAACACCGCCGCACAAGAACTTTCTTGATGAGATGGCGTTCTGGAAGACGACCGACACCGAGCAGCAGATCAAGAACTACAACGAGGTCGGGCAGCAGAATCTCGCCAAGTACCAGAGTTACGCGGACCAGGCGCAGTCCGCCGGTCAGGGTTTGAAGACTGATTACGGGCAGCTGGCGGACTTCGGAGACGGCAAGGTCGACATCGGCTCATCCGACAAGAGCGCGGTGGCGCACGGCAAGGGGCCGGGCGTTTCGTCGCGTGGCAAGAGCGACGTCCCGGAGTCTGCTGCCGGTGGCCCGACGTTCTCGCCGGGGCAGTCCGGTGGGACGACCACGTCCCCGGGTGGTGGCGTCACGCCACCGCCGGGCTATCAGCCCGGGACGGGTCCGGGTGACGGGACGACGACCTCGGGGTGGACGCCGCCGTCGGCCAATCCGGTCAGTGGCCCGGGTAACGGTTCGAGCTGGGTGCCGCCTTCGTCGCTGCCGACCGGTGGTGGCAGCGGTGGGGGCGGTACGTGGTCGCCGGGGCTGGTCGGCGGATTCGGTTCGGGTGGTGGCTTGACCGGCGGTGGCAGTGAGTCCGGCGGCGGGAGCGGTGGTTCCGGTGCGGGCGGTCGTGGCGGAGGTACGGGTGCGGGTGGCCGTGGCGGCGCCGCCGGTCGGTTGGGTGCCGGGCCGGGTGCGGGTGCGGGTGCTGCGGAGGAAGCCGTGGGGCGCGGGTCGGCCGGTGCGGCGGCCCGGGGGACGACCGGATCGCGCGGGGCGCCCGGAATGGGCGGCATGGGCGCCGGTAAGGGCGGCAAGGGCGAGGAGGACAAGGAACACCAGCGCAAGTACGGGCTGGACGACGATTCCGCCTTCGATCTTGTCGACGACGAGGACGGCCGGTTGCGTGACCCGCGTACCGGGTTGCCGCCGACGCCGCCGACCATCGGTGGCTGAGGCACGCCGATGACGATCATCGACAGACCGGTCCGGATTCCGCGGCCGGCGTTCTTCGTTGCGTGGCAATACGCCGGGCTCGGTGCACTGCCCGTGGTGGTCGATCCGGACGACGAGTACGCGACCGCGGAATTCGCGGCGGAACGGGCCAAACGCACGATGTCCCGGTTCACCGGGTTGCGGCTGGCCACGTCGGATGGGCGGTTGACTGCGGAGTTCCGGGCGACGCTGGAGCTGCTCGCCGCGCCAGGGCGTGAGGTGTACTCCTGGACCGCGTTCGGTGGCCACCCGGGCGACGACGGTGCGGTGTTCGCTGCCGCGGCCGGCCGGGACGCGGTCCGGTTGATCACCGACAACCGGTCGATTCAGTTGGATCCGATCCTGCCGCGCAGCCTCCCCACGGCTCTGGTGGACACCTTGCCGACGTATCCGCCGGCCCGCGTCGCGTTGATGCGGGTGCCGACGGCCTACCTCGACGGGACCAACGTCGACCCGCTGTCGGAGATGTCCGCGACAGCCGACGAGTTGCGCCACTTGATGCGGGTCGAACGGGTCGCGGTGCACAAGCTCTACGCCGCGGTGCGCAACGGGCGCGGACGCGACAGCAGTACCGCGTTGACGGTGTACGACCTCGCCGGCACGGGCCGTATCCTGGGCTTCACCAGCGACGCCGACGACGGCGGGACGGAAGCCACCGTGTGCAGCGGGAACCGCGCCAATCTCGTGGACGCGTTGAACCTCACCCTCGACGGGCTCGGCTGACTGTGCGCCGGTGAACCGGTTCCGGCGGGCGCAGCGGACTCCGCTCGCCGGGACGGCCCGGCCGCTCCGCTCGGAAGCGTCGCGACAACGGAACGACCGAGCTTCACGGCGGGTCACTCGTCGCCGCCGGTTTCGGTGTTGCCGTCGCAGACCACGGTCCCCGTCGTCGGCCACCCGCTTGTCCGCGATTTCCGCAACCTCGTTGCCGTCCTGATCGCGTGTGAACCGGTGGTTTCGGCGGTTGTTCGTCCAGCGGCGTCACGTCGGGTGGTCGCGAGGACGCTCGCCTCTCGGGCGGAGGTGCTGTCCTGCGCCTGTTCGGGGGCTTGCGCTTCGCGGCCTGAAGCTGGATCGGCCGCGGCGCGGACCACCCGTTCCCGGTGGTTTCCGGCACACCGCACTTTCGAACAATGCGATGGCGACGGCTTCGGCAACTCCGCCGGCGCGGCGGCCGCCCATGCGGAGACGAAGCGCACAGAATCCATACGTGGTTGCCCTCTCGGGAGTGCCGCACGGTCAGGGCGCCCCCGGCGAGACCTACGTCATCGCCCAGCCATGACGAGGGGGAGCACCCACATCGATACCGCGTACATGGGGACTCACCTCCTCGGGCCAGGCCACGGTCCGCGCCAGATTATCAGCCTGAACAACACGTGGTCCAACGATGTTCCCCGCGCCGGAGTCCGGCGGACGCAGCCGAGCGCGTCGAAGCAGGGCCGGAGAGACTCGAACTTGCACTGGCACGGACTTGCATTCGGTGGGATCTGACGTAGTCAGCAGGGTCTGCTTCTGCGCTCCCGAGCAGGTCAGACCGCTTGGTTGCTGATCATCGAATCAATGTGAATGTGCGCTGACGAGCCCGAACCTGCGGCAACCGGTGCGGCGCGCTCGGCCGTCCACTCAGGCAGCCGGTGACCTGAGGGAAGAGAAGGGCGCCAGGCCCGGAGCCGTCGTCGCCGGGTCGAGTCGGGTCGGTGTGGTCCGGCAGGTCGACTGTCGAGTTGACCCGATTCGATCACCTCGCTGTGAGTGATCGATTACCGTGATATTCGGGACGGCCTCGGATGGGCTGTCCCGAGCTGACGTGTGTTAATCGAGGGGTGCACCTTGTCTCAACCTGCGCCGGCGCCGGGCAACTGGCTTGACGGCCTCGGGATCAATATCTTCGGTGACCAGCCTGGCGGGGGTGGTGCCGGCGGAGGCGGCGCAGCGCCACCAGCCACGGGACCGGGCTTCAGTCTCAGCCAGGACGAGGCTCAGGGCATGCTCAAGACGGCCCGCGGGATCCAGCACGATCTTCGCGACATGATCGCTGACGCCGAACGGCTCACGCACTTGAAGCCTCCTGCCGATGAACCGGCCAGCAACGCCTACAACGCGCTCCTCACCGGATCAGGCGGACAGGCCGGCGCATTTGGCTACGGCCTTGGCCACATCCAACGCGAGCACGGATACATCAGCGAGCTGATCAACAGGCTGGAAGACGCCCTGAACATCACCCACGCAGGAGACGAAGACGCCGCGTCCGCCGTCAACGGAGCTTCGAGCGCCGACGATGGGCTGGCCTGATGAAGTCGCGGACGATAGTCAGTGCCTGCGTTCCCTTCACACTCCTGGCTGCGGTCGCGGGTTGTAGCACCACGGATTCCCCGGCTGCACCGAGCTCGTCCCCCAGTGCGTCGCCGACTTCTCAGGCGGGCGCACTGCCACACAGCGGGGCACCAAAAGTAGCCAATCCGCTGCCGTCGTCTGTTCTCAGTGGCGACCCGTGCCAAACTGGCCTGACTGCCGCCCAGGTGAAAGAAGTCCTGGGCTCAGGGGAGACGCAGCAGAAATCCGATCATGTCGAAGGGCTGGGCCCCTCCTGCAGCTGGTCGAGCCTCGAGAAGGGCTCCTACGTCGCAGTCGGATACGACACCGACGACAAAGAGGGGCTGAGCGGCTGGTATGAGCGCACCAAACCGCAGGCCGTGGTCTGGCGCGAACTGTCGCCTGTCCAGTGGTTTCCCGCGGTTGCACATGTGACTCCGAGTGGTGGGGAACCGGACGAGTTCTGCCAGGTCAGCATCGGTGTCAACGACCAGCAAACAGCAGATGTCACGATCTTCCTCAGCTCTGCGAAAAAAGGGAAGACTGATCCCTGTACGGTCGCGTCGACCGTTTCCGGAATGGTTGTCAAGAATCTGCAGCAGAAGGCGGGTTCGTGATGGGGTTCTTCGACTTCATCGGGGATGCGGCAAAAGCGGTTGGGCATGGGCTGGAAGATGCTGCGGACTGGGTCGGTGACCGGGCGTCCGATGTCGGTAACTGGTTTGGCGACCTGTACCACGGCAATCTCGGTGCGCAGGCAGTTCCGTCATCGGATCTGGTGCAGAAGGTGATGGCGAGCAAGGGTGCTCCGGAATGGCACCAGGGTAGTACGCAGGCTGCGAACCTGGCGCAAAAGCACAACGACATCAGCGGTCGTGTTCAGCAGTTGAGTGCGAATCTGGAATCGGTGTGGACTGGCGACGGTGCAGATTCGGCTCAGGCGCGGATCCGGCCATTGTCGGATGTCTCGGCCGCGGCCTCGCAAACATTCACGGGTAATTCGCAGAACGTGAGTGGTCTGGCACACGGGTTCGACGAGATGAAGGCATCATTGCAGCCGATGCCGCAGGTACCGCCGCACAAGAACTTGGTCGATACGGCGTGGCCGTGGGATACCGACACTGAAAAGCAGATCAATGACTACAACGAGGTCGGTCAGCAGAACCTCGCTCGTTACCAAGGGTATGCGCAACAAGCGCAGACCAGCGGCCAAGGGCTGAACATCGACTATGGGCAGCTGGCTGATTTCGACGGCGGGAAGGTCTCACTCTCCCCGGGACAGGACAGGGCGGGCCACCGCAGCGAGTCCGATGCACAGTCAGTCGGCAAGGGACACGGTGCCCAGGGCGGAGAGGTCGGCCGGTCGGCGGGTGCAGCCGGATCGTCGCCCGGATACGCGGGCACCACGACGCCTGTCTCGGCTTCGCCGAGTTCGGGCGCGGGAGGCTCGACGGTGGTGACCGGGAGCGGGCCGGGCGATGGGACTACCACGTCCGGGTGGACACCACCCTCGTCGCTGCCCGATCCGTCCCGCGGCTCCGGTTGGGTGCCACCCTCGTCGTTGCCGACCAGTGGCGGTGGCAACGGTGGTGGCTCGTCGTGGTCGCCGGGCTTCGTCGGCGGACTCGGCGGCTCGAACGGTGGTTTGACCGGCGGAGGGCCGGGAGGAAGTGGATCCGGTGCCGGTGCGGGCTCTGGTGGCAGCGTGGGCTCTGGTGGCCGTGCCGGCGGGGGTGCCCGGTTGGGTGCCGGTGCCGGTACTGGCGCAGGTGAGGAGGCCGTGGCCCGGGGCACGGCCGCCGGGGGCCGGGGAACGGTCGGTGCGCGTGGTGCGTCCGGGATGGGCGGCATGGGTGCGGCCAGCGGCAAGGGAAAGGGCGAAGACGACAAGGAGCACCAGCGCAAGTACGGAGTGGACGACGATTCCGCGTTCACGCTCGTCGACGATGAGGGTGACCGGGCGCTCGATCCGCGGACCGGGTTGCCGCCCACTCCGCCGACCATCGGTGGCTGAGGCGCACGTCATGACGATCATCGACAGACCGGTCCGGATACCGCGACCGGCGTTCTTCGTCGCGTGGGAACGCGCACGGCTGGGAGCACTTCCCGTCGTGGTCGACCCGGACAATACGTACATGACCGACGAGTTCATCGCGGAGCGGTCGAGGCGTGCGCTGGCCAAGTTCACCGAACTGGACCTCGCGGTACCGGCCGGGTCGTTGACCAGTCAGTTCGAGACGACCTTGGTGACGCTCGCGGAGTCTCGGCGGGAGCTGTACTCGTGGACCGCGTTCAGCGCCCATCCCGACGACAACGGCGCTGTCCTCGTCGCCTCGTCCGGGCGGGACGCGGTCCGGCTGATCACTGACAACCAGTCGGTCCGGCTCGATCCTGTCGCACCGCGTGAACTGGCGGAGAGCCTGGTGGATGCCCTTCCGGGCTATGTACCGGCCAGGGTCCGGCAGTTGTCGGTGCCGAAGGCTTACCTGGACGGGACCGACAGCTATGGCGACGATCCGTTGACCGAAGCGTCCGAACAGGCCGACGAGTTGCGCCACCTGATGCGGGGCGAGCGCGTGGCGGTGCATCAGCTCTACGCAGCAGTCCGGCACAACGGCGAGCGGGCGCGCAGCACACCGTTGTCGGCGATTGATCTCACCGGCCGTGGACGGGTCTTGAGCTTCGTCAGTGCCACTGCGGCCGGCACGTCGCAGGTCATCGTGTGCACCGGAAACCGCAGGAACCTCGTCGACGCGCTCAACCTCACTCTCGACGCGCTCGGCTGAGCTCACGCGGGTAAGCCATGTCGGGTAGGCGCGGGAATCCGCGCTTACCCGACGGGCCTGGCCGTCCTGCTCGGATGGTCGCGAGGGGTCCGCGACAACGGAACGCCCGAGACTTCGGTGCCAACCAATCACCGCACCTAGCCACCATTGGCAGCCGCAACCTCGTTGCCGTCCTGATCGCGTGTGAACCGGTGGTTTCGGCGGTTGTTCGTCCAGCGGCGTCACGTCGGGTGGTCGCGAGGACGCTCGCCTCTCGGGCGGAGGTGCTGTCCTGCGCCTGTTCGGGGGCTTGCGCTTCGCGGCCTGAAGCTGGATCGGCCGCGGCGAGGAGGGGCGGATCAGCAGTGCGTGTCTCCCCGTTCCCGGTAACCACCAGCAGTGCGGTACGCGGCCGCGGTGGATCACTGGCATGTCCTGCTGGTCAGTGCGGCGAAGTGGGGCCGGAGAGACTCGAACTCTCACTGGCACGGACCTAAACCGTGTGCCTCTGCCAATTGGGCTACGGCCCCGGGGAACCTCGATGGATCGTAGCGTGCGCCACGATCGGTGGTGCTCGGCGTGGCCGGTGGCCGGAACGGGGGTGTCGTCCTCTACCGTGGGCGCCTACAGTCCGACGCGGCGAGGAGGGCACGTGGCTCGCGACCCCGAGACCATCGAGCGTGAGATCGAGCAGGCCAGGACGGCTCTGGCGACGACGCTCGACCAGCTGGGCACCAAGGCCAACCCGCAGAAGCTCGCCACCGCGGCAAAGGACGGCGTCCGCGCGAAACTGGACGACCCGAAGATCAAGTACCCGCTGATCGGTGTCGGCGCACTCGTGGTGGCACTGCTCGTCCGCAAGCTCTTCCGCTGACCGCCCGGCGGTTCCCGTCGGGCGGCCGCGTAGGGGAGACGCGTCGGCTGCGGACTTCGGCCACCGCCACGGCAGCGAGCTGGCGGTGGGCCGGTCGGCGGTGAGCTGGTGACAGCGGTGCGCTGGCTACCATGGAGAGCTGACGAAGTTGCAGTCGCGCTGGTTGCTGGAGGCTGGTCACCGCTTCTGGGTGGCGGTGGGCTTGCTGCGCTGAGATGGCTCGTTCGGCATGGCGTTGACGCGCGGTGGCCGTGACTCAGCGTTGCTTGGGGGTTGCCGGTGTGGCCCAGTACTTGCCACCCGTTCGGTGGTCACTCAAGTGAGTGGGCGCGGTGATCTGGGCTAACCCACACGGGGGTAGCCAACGCGAGCGGGCCGTTGGGGGTCATCGGCGCACCGGGGCAGACGGTGGCGTCGACGCTTACGTACGAGGCGCCGATCTGTGGCAAAGGGCCGCCGGTGAAGGGTGCGGCCGTGGTGTGTCGGCGCGACGCCCGTGGCGAGTCTTGCTGATGACGTCGCGGGGCCGCGCTGGGTTTCGTGGAGTGCGAGCGGTCAGGCGCGTGCGGCCGGGTAGGTGGCCGACGCGCCGGTTGTCACACCCGGGCGGGGCGCCTCCCCCGGAGTGTGGCCTTCGACTTCCTTCGGCAGTTGTTTGCTCGGCGGCAGGGACGGCTTCGCGTTCTCGGCCTCGGCGGGGGATTCCTCGGCGGTGACCGGCTCCGTCTCCGGGGAATCTGCGGTTGCCGTGGCGGATTCCGAACCGTCCGGGTTCGCGCCGGCGGCTGCAGCCGAGCCGGAAGCCGCCGGGGCCGGGCCGGCGGTCGCGGACGAGTCCGCTGCGGGCGTCGCAGCGTCCGGGCTGGCCGAGTCGGCGTCGTGACCGGCAGCCGGGCGCGTGCCGGTGTCCGCGGTGGCACCCGTGCCGCTTGCCGTGCCCGAACCGGTCGCGGCAGCCGAACCCGAGCCGGTCGCAGCCGAACCCGCCGCAGCCGAAGCTGAGCCGGTGGAGGTAGCGGGACCCGCCGCGGCGGCCGAGCCCGAGCCAGTGGCGGCAGCCGAACCCGAGCCGGTCTTGCCGCTGGTGTCCGGGCCGGCCTGGTCCTTCCTCCCGCCCGCGGGCGGGACTTCCAGCGGGGCCTGCTCCGGCAGGGTCAGCCGGGCGGCCATGTACGTGCTGGTGAATTCGAGTGCGTTGCCGTTCAGCAGGTGCACGACGGTGGGCCGCTCGTTCGGGGCGAGCTTTTCGACCAGCTGGTCGGCACGGTCGCGGGCCGCGATGATGCCCGGCGCTCTTGCCGTGAGCTCCTTGCCCTGGCCGCTGACGGTGATCGTCCAGTCTTCGTTGTCGTGCTCGTACGTCGCCGTGATCGTTTCCACCACTTGCCTCACCCCTCTCGTCATCAGCATGCGTCACCGGCTGGGACCCAGCCACCGCAGGCTCATGACGCGATTCCTGCTCCCCCGCCGCAATCGCGACACTCCGTGGGTCTTTCTACCGTGTCATCGATACCGTAAGAAAACTCTGTGTCACAAGTAACGGGAAGGGGTTTGCTCTGAGTGACGACCGAATGGCGTAGTGCACGCGCATCTTCACGCGCACGCTAGATCGCCCGCTGTGACAATCCGGTCCAGAGCAAGTCCATTGCGTATCCGGTCGCGATCTCGGGGGTCACCTCGGGGAAGCGCTCGCACCAGATCGCCAGCCGTTCGCACGCGCCCACCACGAACTCCGCCGAAGCCTCGGCGCGCAGCGTGTCCTCGCTGTCGAAGTGGCCGCTCATCAGCGACGTGATGAGGTCGGTCTGCTGACGACGGGTTTCCTCGATCTCGTCCGAGGCCGGCGTGCCGATCAAGGCCATCTCGTGCCGGAGCAGCGACCACGCCTCTCGCCGTTCGCGGATGAACACGAAGAACGCCTGCAGTCCGAGCCGCAGTGCGTCCTCTGCCGACTCGGCTCCGGCTGTCGCCTGCTCGGTGACCTCGCGCAACGCCGCCCGCGACTGCCGGATGCACGCCAGCAGCAGGCCCTCCTTCGAACGGAAGTACTCGTACAGCATCGGCTTCGAAACGCCCACGAGCTCGGCGATCTCGTCCATCGACGCGGTCGCGTAGCCGCGCTCGGTGAAGACCTGCTCGGCGACCGCGATCATCTGCTGTTCGCGTTCGGCCCGTGGCATGCGCTTGCGCTTGACGGTGGTCACGCCGCACACTCTACCGACGGTAACCTACTCCGAGTAAGATGGACTGCGGGTAACAGGAAACGGGAGGGTGTATGGGCAACCGCACGGAGACCGGGGTGATCGTGGTCGGGACCGGCTTTTCCGGCCTCGGCATGGCGATCCGGCTGCGCAAGGACGGGCGCGAGGACTTCGTGGTCCTCGAGAAGGCCGACGACGTGGGCGGCACCTGGCGCGACAACAGCTATCCCGGCTGTGCGTGCGACATCCCGTCGCACATGTACTCCTTCTCCTTCGAACAGAACCCGGGGTGGTCGCGCGCGTACTCGTCGCAGCCGGAGATCTGGCGGTACATGCGCCGGGTGGCCGACAAGTACGACCTGCACCGCTTCATCCGCTTCGGCCAGGAAATGACCGGTGCGCGCTGGGACCCCGACGAGAACCGCTGGCATGTGCGCACCGAGAGCGGCGACGAGTTCGTGGCCCCCGCACTGGTCGCGGGCGTCGGCGCACTGCACCGGCCACAGATCCCGCAGCTGCCCGGCATCGAGCGGTTCGCCGGACGCACGTTCCATTCCGCGGAGTGGGAACACGACGCCGACCTCACCGGTAGGCGCGTCGCAGTGGTCGGGACGGGTGCGAGCGCGGTCCAGTTCGTCCCGCAGATCGCGCCGAAGGTGGCCGGGCTGACGCTGTTCCAGCGCACGCCGCCGTGGATCATGCCGAAGGGCGACCGGGCCATCCCCGGCTGGCTGCGCGGGGTGTTCCGCGCGCTGCCGCCGGCGCAACGGCTGTACCGCGATTTCCTGTACTGGACGTTGGAAGCGCGGGCAATCGGCTTCAACGGCCACCCGTGGGTGATGAAGCTGGGCCAGCGGCTCGCGAAGCGCAACATCGACCGGGCAGTCACCGACCCGCAGTTGCGCGCGAAGCTGACGCCGGACTACACGATGGGCTGCAAGCGCGTGCTGATCTCCAACGACTACTACCCGGCGCTGGCCCGGGACAACGTCGATGTGGTGACCGACGGCGTGGCCGAGGTCCGCGAGCACAGTGTCGTCGACGAGGCCGGTGTGGAACACGAAGCCGACGTGATCGTCTACGGCACCGGTTTCCACGTCACCGATGCGTTCGACACCCTGGAGATCATCGGCCGGGACGGCCGGAACCTCGCCAAGGAGTGGGCGAGCGAGGGGATGCGCACTCACCTCGGCATCACCGTGAACGGGTTCCCGAACCTGTTCTTCCTGCTCGGGCCCAACACCGGGCTCGGCCACAACTCGGTCGTGTTCATGATCGAGGCGCAGATCGGCTACATCGCACAGGCACTGCGCCTCGCCGGCGGCCGGGCACTGGACCCACGAGCGGAGGTGCAGGAGCGCTTCAACACCGACGTGCAGCGCAAACTCGCCAAGGGCGTCTGGACCCAAGGCGGCTGCAAGAGCTGGTACCTCGACGCGAAGGGCGTGAACCGCACCATCTGGCCCGGTTTCACCTGGCGCTACTGGCTCGACACCCGCACGGTCCGCCGGGAGGACTACGAACTGCTCGGCTGAACGCTCGGGCGGAGTGCTCGGCCGGAGCGGGAACAGGAACGAAGGGGACTTTCGCGGCAGGGGAGGAGTCGCGAAAGTCCCCTTCGTGGTCTCGGTGCCACCGCCTGGCCTGGCGGGTACGGCCCAGCCCAGGCGGCGGCCGGTGTGGGTGGTGGCCGGAGGGAATGGGTCCGGGTGGCTGGCGGGGCGGCTGAGGCGGTGGGTGGCTGGTGAAAGTGGTAGGCGGCTGGTGAACGGTGGCGGGTCAGCGGTGGGCGAGGCGGCGACTGGTGTGGCTGGTGTGGCTGGTGGCTTTGCGGGCGGCGGATGAGCTGCTGGTGGTTTGCGCGGGTGGTGGTCGCGGCTGTGGTGTGCGGTCAATCCGGTCGAGTGGCGCGGGCGGTTCGTTTGGCTGGTGTCGCCGTCGGTTCGGTTGGTTGGGTGGGCGGTTCGTTTGGCTGGCGTCGCCGTCGGTTCGGTCGAAGGTGGTTCCGGTTGGCGGGTGGCCTGGCCGGGGGTGCGCCGGTGGTCAGGTGAATGCCGGTGGTTCCGCAACCTGTCGCCGACTGCCGACTGCCGCCGATTGATGCCGCGGTGTGGGTGCGGTGGTGGTCGGCGGATCGGGTGGGTGGTCAGGCGGGGCCGAGGTGGCGCAGGTGGCCGATCAGGTCGGCGGTCGGCAGGCCGCACAGTTCGGCCATCCGTTCCAGGGCCGCGAGATCCAGCGAGACCTCGTACGATCCGGTGCCGGAAACGGTGCCTGCTGCCGGGGTGGTGGGGTCCGGCCGGCCGGCCGGACCGGTGGGCAGGCTCACGGCGGGCACCGGTACGCCGTTCTGCCGCAGTCTGCCGTCCGCCCAGCGGCGCAGCGGGGTCAGTTCCGGGCCTGCCTCGGCGACCACGCGGCGCAGGTCGACCCGTACCCGCCCCGGCTCCTCCACGAAGACCCGGCGGTGCACCTTCGCCAGCAGGTCCTGGGGGAGCTCGTCCATGGCGACGCACAGCTCGACCAGGCGCACCACCGAACACTGCCGGGTGCCCAGTTCGTACGTGGCCAGTGTCTGCAGGGAGATTTCGCTCTGCAGATGCTGGTTCAGCTCCTTGCGCGTCCACCCTCGCCCGCGCCGGAGCTTGCGAAGCTCGTCTCCGAGTACCCGCTGGTAGTGCTCAGCGTCGATCACCACTGCTCGTCCCCTGCCCCTCACGCATCCCGCAGAGTGCCTCTTGCCGGAGTGAAAGGGTCGAGGCCGAGGGTCCTTACGCGAAACCGGCAAAGAGTTTCGTGATCGAGGCCGCGGACTACCCGAACGGAGCAACGGGCCGGGTCAGTTGACGCAGGGCACGCCCTCGGCGGTGATCGGCTTCTCGTCGTTCCCGCCCGCGGGCGGGCTGGACTGCGTGGACTGCGGCGCCGCCTGTTCGGCGGCCGCGCCGGAGCCACCCGGGGAACTTCCCGAGGAACCGCTGCCCGGCTGGAAATCCGAACCGAGGAACACCATCACGTGCCCTTCGGACACGCTCTTGTCCTCCTGCACGGTGGCGTCCCCGCCGAGTGCCTGGGCCACCGCCTTCCCCGCGTCCTGTCCGCCGCTGGGCACCCAGATCACCGTGGTCTTGCGTGAGCTGGCGTTCGCCGTGTCACCTGCGGTGAAGCCCTTGCCCACCAGATCCTTGGACACGCTCGCGGCCAGTCCGGTGCGGCCGGAGGCGTTGCGCACGTCGACGGTGACGTCCTGGTGCGCGCCTGCCTGCGACGAGGGAGGCGGGGCCTGCTGGCCCTGCTGGGGCCCGGCGAGGCCCTGCACGAACGCCTTGACCTGGTCCGGGTCGACCTTGATCGCGACGCCGTCGTTCGGCGTGCGGTATTCGATGTCCTCCACCGGGACGGTGCGGAACTCCAGCTGGCCGCCGGTGAGACCCTTCATCTGCTGGGCGAAGCCGAAGATGTCCCAGTTCTGGTTCAGCGTCACGGACTTCTTGATCGCGTCGACCAGCGCGTCGAGCTTCGACGGGTCGGTCAGCGTTCCCGCGGACAGCACCTTGCGCGCCATCCCGGCCATGAACACCTGCTGGCGCACCACCCGGTCGAGGTCGCCGCGCGGCAGGCCGTGCCGCTGCCGGACGAATTCGAGCGCCTGCACCCCGGAGATGGTGTGCGGGCCCTTGCTGAACTTCGCACCGGAGTACTCGTCGTCGACGTTGTCGTTCAGGCACACGTCGACGCCGCCGATGGCCTTGGTGATGTCGCTGAAGCCGAGCAGGTTGATCGCCGCGTAGTTGTCGATCGTGGAACCGGTCAGCTCCTCGACCGTGGCGACCAGTTCCTTCGCCCCGGCCTGGTTGGACTTGACGTCCAGCTCCTTCGGATCCGTCACGCCCTGGCCCTGCAGGTCCTTGCGGGCCTGCAGCATCGCGCGGGCGTACGCGGAGTTGATCTTGTGCTTGCCGTAGCCGCCGGGGATGTCCACGTACGAGTCCCGCGGCAGCGAGATCGCGACGGCCTTGCTCCCGTCGTTCGGGATGTGCACGAAGATCAGCGAGTCGGTGTTCAGCTCGCCGTCGGAGACCCCGGCACGCAGCTGGGCGAGCAGTTCGGGGGAGAGCGGGTTGCCCTGTGCGTCGGTGCGGCTGTCGAGGCCGACGAGCAGGATGTCGCGGGCACCGTCCGCGGGCTTGTCACCGCCCCCGCCGCTGCCGATCACGTCCGCGTAGTTCAGGCCGTCGACCAGGCCCTGCAGGGACGCCCACGCGTATCCGGTCAGGCTCATCACCAGCAGCGAAACCACCGCGACGGCGATCTTCGCGCCGCGCAGCGGGTTGCGCCGGGTCCGTACCGGACGCTTCGGCGGCGGCCCCTGGCTACGGCGCGGGCGGGACGCGCCCGGCGGCGGTTCCCGGCGTGCGCGCGGCGGTGGGGAGGACGGCGGCGGGATCCGCCTGCCCTCGGCCCGTCCGGGCGGCTCCTGCCAGGAGCGGGCGGGGCGGCGGCCGCCTTGCCCGTTCCGAGGCGGGTGATCCACGCGGTCGGCTCCTTCTCGTCGTTCGGTGGTTCTGGTCCTGAGGACGCATGGTGCCGGGACCGGGTTGCCGCGGGTGCGCACCTCCCCCGGCGGGTGTGGTGTGCACCACCCATGGTCCGCCATCGGCGAGGGTTTCGCCCGGCCGGCGGTATGCGTGTCGCTCGGTCAGGTCACCGCACCCGCCGTCCGCCGGGAGGGCAGGACGCACGAGCCCGCCGCGACCAGTGCGAACGCCGCCGTGGAGACGTGCAGCACGATGGTGGCCGCACCCGGCGACACCCCGCCGCCTGCCGCGACCAGCGCGGGCACACAGGCCAGCGCGCAGACCAGCCAGGTCCCGGCCGTGGTGGCCGCGCCGGTCCGCACGGTGTGCAGCAGCAGCACGCCGAGCAGCAGGTGCACGAGGCTCTGCACCGGGTCGAACCGGGTGCCCAGCACGTCCGCGTCGGCGGCGACGGCGCCGAACCGGGCGAGTGCGAGCCCGAACACGCCGAGTGTCGCGTAACCGATACCGAGCGCCGCGGCGGCACGCGTGAGCAGCACCGGCACCCGGCCCGACGGCGGCTCCGGGCGGACCGGGACCGGCGCCGGACCGTCGTGCGGCTTGCCAGTACGCCGTTCGAACCACCAGAACACCAGTCCGGCGGGCACGAGCAGCAGCGCGACGGCCATCGCGGTGCGCGGCCGGACCAGCCAGCTCACCCCGTCCACAATCCGGCCCGGCAGGTAGACCACGGCGATCAGCAGCAGCATTGCGGACAGGAACGCCAGGTACAGGCTCATCGGCGCGCGCAGCACCAGCCTCGTCGCACTGGCCACCCAGCGCAGCCCCGCCCAGCGCCGCAGGGGCGCGGCCAGCAGCCCGGCCAGCCCGAGCTGAGCGAGGCCGAGCAGCAGTACCGTCCACGGCGGCGCGGACAGCGCTGCGGGCGCGCCGGGGCTGCCGAGCAGGACGGGTGACCTGCCGAACCCGGTCGTCGCCACGGTCAGCCCGGCTACGCCGGTGACCGCCGCGGCGGCGAGCAGCGGGCGCGGCAGCCGGACGCCGTCGGCGTGCGCGAACGCCGCCTGCTGGGCCAGCAGCGCCACTGCGAGCGTCGCGCCGTAGCGCGGCCACGACGAGCCGGTCAGGCCGGCCGCGAGCTCTCCGGCCACCACAAGCGCCGCCAGGCCGGCCACCGACCACAGCCGCGCCCGGCGGTACACCGCGAGCAGGACCGGCGCGCAGACGATGGTGAGCAGGTAGACCCCGAGCAGCCACAGCGGATGCAGCGCGATCCGCATCACCGTGGCGCTGGTGCCGGACGGGATGCCCAGCAGTTCCAGTGCGAGCGGCACCAGCAGCGCGACCACGGCGAAGATCAGCGCGGGCCGCAGCAGCGGACTGGCCTGTTCGGCGAGGTAGTGCCGGTAGCCGCGGTCCCGTTCGGCTCGCCAGCCGGCCGCGTTCGCGTGCCCGCAGGCGAAGAACAGCACCGGCACCAGCTGTGCCAGCCAGGTCAGCGGCCACCACGCGCCTTCCGGCGCACCTGCCCAGTCGGCCAGCGCGGTCACCGATTCACCGACCATCAGCAGTACTGCGCCGGCCGCGCCGATCACCACCCACGGCCTCGGCAGACCGGGCCGCGCGCGGACCGGTCGCGGGGACGTGCGCCGCGCGGCGTGCCAGCCGCGCAACCTGGCCACCAGCAGGCAGCCGATCACCAGCACACCGGCGACCATCGAACCGATCGGGTCGGCCACCGGCGGGCCCCAGCGCTGGTGCCACGAGTTCATCGTCAGCCCGGCCGAGTACAGCGACGCGACCAGCTGGCAGGTACGCGGCGAGCCCATCGGGTTGATCTCGCACGCGTGGTGCATGTCCTGCGACAGCCGGGAGTCGAGTGAGGCCCGCACCTCCGGTCCGAGCGGGTGCCCCTTCTTGTCCGCGTACCGGAGCAGGTCGTAACCGAGGTCGTGCGCCTTGCACGGAACGGCGTAGTCCCACTTCGTGTTGTCGTCGCCCCACGGCGTCGAGCACCCGCCGTCGGGGTGGACCGCGCGCACGGTGCCGTCGCGGGCAGCCATCGCGGTCGGTTTCACCTCGCTGACCGCGGTGAAGTCGGCAGGCAGCCGGGTGAGTGCGGTGGCCGCCGGGCCGGGGTGGGTGAGATCCGCGATCGCGTTCTGCGCGGCGAGCGCGTCCCCGGTCGGCGGGCCCTGGTCGGGCGGCGCGGCCGGGCGGGAGGCGATCAGCCCGAATCCGAACACCACGAGCACCACGAGCAGCAGCCAGGCAGACGTCGCCAAGGGGCGGCGCACCCGGACGGGGGCCGGGTCGTGGTCGGCTGGCATGCACTCCAGGGTGCCAGCCTGCCCGCGGCCACGGCAGGCGGCCGTCCCCCCGTAACCCCCGGGGCATTCCCCCGCAGGTCTGTCCGGGAACCCCGGGGCCGAGGTGAAACCGGGAATTCGGGGTGGCCGGGAGGGGAAATGGATTAATCGAAAAAAGGGGGTGTGGGAATCGGCACGGTCCGGATCCGGGTGCTCGGCGCAGGGGAATCGGTGTGCTGCGGACCGGTGGTCCGGAGGATTCGGCTTGGCGGGGTGTGCCGGGCCGGTGGAATCCGGGTGCCCGGGGTGCCGGGAATCGGCGTGCCGCGGCGGCTCGGTGCGAATCGACGTGGTTCGGGTGAATCCGGCTGCGAGGTGTCCGGCGAGGTGGCCGGAATCGGGTGGCTTTGCGCGTCGCCGGTCGGGGAATCCGGTCGGTGCAGGTGCTCAGCGATGGCGGGAATTCGAGCATCCCTGCGGTGTCGCAGCTGCAGCCGGGGCGGGCGGAAATTGATCACTTCGGTGTGGCCGATCCGGGTGGAACCCGCTTGCCCGGGTGTCGCCGGACGGGTGGTGCCGCCGGGCTTCCGCATGGTCCGGGCACGGTGGTGCGGCCACGGCCGGGCGTCGCGGCCCGGCGGGGTTCGCTTCGGTTTGCGTTGCGGGGATGGGGGAATTCGGCGTGTCCTGGCGCGGGCGGAGGAAGCTCTCCCGGATTCCGCCGGGGACGTTCGCTCGAGCCCGGGTGGCGGGTGGAATCCGGTCAGCGCGCCGGGTTGCGCTGGTTCAGTCCGGACGCGGGGGTGTCGTGCTGTCGGCGAAGCGCACCTGGTTCCGGCCGCCTTCCTTGGCCGCGTAGACCGCTGCGTCGGCTGCGTGCAGGAGCTGTTCCAGGGTGCTGCCGTCCGCGCCGAGCAGTGCCGCGCCGATCGAGGCCGTGCGGCCGTTCACCACGGCGGAGCCGCCCCGTTTGTCGGTGGTGACGATGCGCTGTTCGGCAATTGCGGTACGGATGCGTTCGGCCGTCACTTTCGCCGCGGTCGCGTCGGCTTCCGGGAGCAGCACGAGGAACTCTTCGCCGCCGAACCGGCCGGTGATGTCTTTCGGGCGGGTGATTTCGTCGAGGGTCTGCGCGACCGTGCGGAGTACGTCGTCGCCTGCCGGATGGCCGTAGGTGTCGTTGATCCACTTGAAATGGTCGAGGTCGATCATCAGCAGCGCCAGGCTTTCCCCGCCGCGTACCGCGCGGGTCAGCGCGCGCTCCGCGGCCTCGGACCATCCGCGCACGTTGGAGATCCCGGTCTTCGCGTCGGTACGGGCCTCCGACTGCAGTTGGTTGATTTCCGCCAGCCGGTTGCCCAGTACCGTGATGAGCACGAGGATCACGATCGCGGGCGGGATGTTCACCAGCAGGATGGTGGCGATCGTGCCGAGTCCGATGGTGGACAGCTCGAGCAGGTTGTCGTCCTTGGTGCCCAGCACATTGCGCAGGGTGGGCGTCGCGGTGCCGCCGAGTGCCAGCAGTCCGCCGATCACGATCGCCTGCAGCGCCGCGTAGCAGAAACCGACCAGCATCAGTACCCCGAACACCCGCAGCGAGTTCTCCGGGGACAGCCGGGCCAGTTCCGCGGACGCGAACGTCTGGTACAGCTCGTGCGCCAGCAGCGCGGAAACCGCGTGCGTGAACGAGGTGAACACGAATTTGTGCGGCGGCCGCCGGGAATTGAACCAGCGTTGCCCGCGCACGATCACGATCAGCAGCAGCGTCAGGTGGATCGGCAGCAGCAGCGCGCCGGGGAAGATCCAGATGCCGGACAGGTCGATGTGGACGGCCGCGACGCGGTTGCGCCGCCGTTCCTCCTGCCGCCGGGTCAGCTGGATGTGCAGCGTGGCGCACACCGCGAGCACGCCGAACCGGCCCCAGTCCAGCAGGGTCGGCCCGCCGGAGGTGGCAATGCCCGCGGCCAGCACGGCAATCGCGATCGCGTCCCACGCCAGCAGGAACCCGACCATCCGCCGGGGTTTGGTCCACAGGTCCCAGGACGGCACGGGATTGCCGGAGATCAGCTCACGCAGCCGCGTGGCGACACCGGGGGTGTCCTCCCCCTGGCCCGGTGGCTCACCGCGCGCGGGTCCGGTTCCCGGCATCGGGCGCTGCCTCCTGCTGTCTCACACGCGGTTCGCGGGTGGTTCCCGCTCCCACATCGTTATCCGTTACCGGTATCATCCCACTCGTCGGCTGTTCGGCGGTGTTCCGCCGGCTGGGGCAGAATTTCCGGGTGTCCCCGAACCGGGAGGCACCTTCCGGCGAGAGCTGGTGAACCACGTGCGGCGAATTGCGGTACCGATGTCTCCTCCGTCCCCCGAGGTGAGGTGTTTTCCCATGCGCGACCGCGAAGCGTGAATATGCGTGTGCATTTTCCGGTGAATGTTCCCGAGCGGGAGGTGAAGAACCGTGCGTGACCGCGAGGCGTGAGTTCGGTGACCGAGAAGAGCGAGGAGTGACAATGCGGGTGGAGGTGTGTTCCGTGCGTGACCGCGAAGCGTGAAATGTTCGGCGATCCGGTTTTCCCCGCTGATGTGTGCACCGGCCGAGGGGCAGGACTGCCGCCGATCTCCGGATCCCATCGGCTTCACAGCCCCGAACCGGCCGTGGCCGTGTGCCGCACCCTGGTCCAGGAGAACGCGGTGGGGATCGCCAGCGCGACCCCGGCGAGGCCGGCCAGTGCGATGGCGGTGACCGCGGACCCGGTCGCCTCGGCGACCACCCCGCCGAGTGCAACGCCGACTCCCTGTGCGACCCGCAGCCCGGTGCGGTACAGCCCGCCGGCACCGCCGCGCAGTTCGTTCGGCACCCAGGTGGAGAAGGTGGCCGTCACGGTGATGATGTAGGCGCCCATTGCGCCTGCCAACGCGAGCAGCACGAGCGCGAGCGCCAGGTTCGGCTGCACCAGGAAGAGCGCGAGCAAGGCCAGCGAGGCCGTCGCCAGCACGCCGAGCAGGCGCTGGCGGAGCGGGGCGGACGCGAACTTCGACAGCAGGTACGCCCCGGCGACGAAGCCGAGCGGATCGGCGGCGAGCAGCCAGCCGACCGCCGCGGACGGTGCGCCCAGCTGCTGCGCCAGCGGCGCGGCCAGCCCCTCCGGCACCACCGCGAGCCCCACCAGCCACGACAGCGCGATCAGCACGCGCAGCCTGCGCTGCCCGAACACCCAGCGGGTGGCGGAGAACCAGGTGCTCCGCTCGCCACCGGCGGCGGGCCGGTCGTGCACCCAGATCCGCACGATCAGCGCGGCCACCGCGAAGCTCACCGCGTCGATCGCCAGCGCCCACGAGGTGCCGACCGCGGTCGCCAGCAGGCCGCCGCCGGCGAGACCGAGCAGCTGCACCGTGTTCGTGGTGATCCCGCGCAGGTCCTGGCTGCCCAGGTACAGCTCGTCGTCGTCGAAGACCTCACGGGTGATCGCGTTCTGCGCCGCGTTCGCCGGCGAGGCCGCCAGCTGCACTGCCACGAGCAGCAGGCACAACGCGGCCAGCGGCATCCCCGGCAGGCTCATCAGCCCCACCAGCACCGCCTGCGCCGCGGCGCTCAGGCTGAGCACCGCGCGCCGCGGGTACCGGTCGGCCAGGAAGGACAGGCCGAGCCCGCCTGCCAGCGCGGGAAGGAAGGTCAGCGCGTACACCACGGCGGCCCACAGCGCCGAGCCGGTCCGGTCGTACACCAGGATGGAGAGCGCGACCTTCGCCAGCTGGTCGCCCGCGCTGGAGATCGCCTCGGCTGCCCACAGGACCCGGTATTCGACACTCCGCAGCGGCGCCATGAGCCGTGCGGTCGGTTCGGCCGTCACGAGATGATCACTTCCCCCTTCCCGGCCGGGTGAACGTGGTGCCTTCCGCATTCTGCCCGCGCCGGTGACGACTCCGGCCGTGACGTCACACTTCGGGCCGATTCCGGGCGGCACCGGCGCGAGGGGACGACAGCCAGTATGCCGCCGATTACCCGCCGGTGTGCCGTTTTCGCCGATCGGGCGTACGGCACCGGGTGATCTGCCCCCGGATACGTGGGGCAGATCGGCCGTCCCTCGTTCGGCGCAGCGCACCCGCCGTTCGTCGTGATCAGCGCGCCCGCTGCGCCGAATGGCCCAACACTGGAAGTGACCGGCGGAGCGGGCCCTCGTCCCGCCGGGGCAGCGATCGGGGAGTGAGTATGGACAGGCTCATGCAGGACAAAGCCGTGGTCGTGACCGGTGCGGGCCGCGGACTCGGCGAGGCGTTCGCGGTGCACGTGGCGCGGGCAGGCGGCGCGGTGCTGTGCAACGACGTCGACGCGGAGCTGGCCGAGCGGACCGCGGCGGCCATCCGCGAGCACGGCGGGCGCGCGGTTTCGAGCGGGCACAGTGTGGCCGATCCGGCACAGGCCCAGTCGATCGTGGACCGCTGCGTGGCCGAGTTCGGCCGGATCGACGGTCTGGTGAACAACGCCGGGCTCAACTACGAGGCTCTGCCGTGGGACGACGACGCCGAGCGCGCCCGGCAGCTGGTCGAGGTGAACGTGCTCGGCGTGATGTACACCGGGCTGGCCGCGATCCGCGCGATGGTCGGCTCCGGCACCGGCGGTTCGATCGTGAACATCTCCTCCGGTGCGTCGCTGGGCCAGCGCAAACTGGGTGTCTACTCGGCGAGCAAGGGCGCGGTCGCGTCGCTGACCTACTCCTGGGCGCTGGACCTGGAGGAGTCCGGCGTGCGGGTGAACGCGGTGTGCCCGGTGGCGCACACCCGCATGGTGTGGGAATCGGAACGGGCACTGCGTGCCTGTCCGCCGGAACGCACGCCGGAGCGGATCGCCCCGGTCGTGCTGTTCCTGCTCGGCCCCGGTGCCGACGGCATCACCGGCCAGATGATCCGCTGCAACGGTCCGCAGCTGCACGTGATGGGCCAGCCGTACCTGAAGCAGCCGATCCTCGAACGGCCGGTGTGGGACACCGAGACCGTGCAGCGGGCGTTCGACGAGGTGTTCTCCGCGCACCTGGAGAACTACGGGCTGGAGAAGCGGGTCCCGCCCCGGCTGCGCAAGTGGACGGAGACCCCGAGCCGGATCGCCTGACCGTTCACGCCGGGTAGAGCCCGGTGATCTCGTCGCGGTAGCGCGCGTCGATCACCCGGCGCTTGAGCTTCAGGGTCGGGGTCAGCTCACCGGTTTCCGGCGTCCACGCGCGGGTGATCAGGTGGTAGCGCTTGATCTGCTCGACCCTGGCCAGCCGGTCGTTCGCGGCCTGGACCGCGCGGTCGATCTCGGCGCGCACCTGCTCGTGTTCGGCCAGTTCGTCGAGGCCGGCCGCCTCGATGCCCTGTGCCGCGGCCCACGGCGGGGCGATCTCGTCGTCGAGCACGATCAGCGCGGTCACGTACGGCCGGTCGTCGCCGATCGCGACCGCCTGCCCGATCAGCGGGTGTTCCTTGAGCAGCCCCTCGATCCGGGTCGGCGCGATGTTCTTGCCGCTGGAGGTGATGATCAGTTCCTTCTTGCGGTCGGTGATCGTGACGAAGCCGTCGTCGTCGATCGTGCCGATGTCGCCGGTGGCGAACCAGCCCTCGGCGTCGGTTGCCGAGGCGATCGTGCCGTCCGGCTGCAGGTAGCCGAGGAACACGATGGGGCCGCGCACGAGCAGTTCACCGTCGTCGGCCACCTTCACCTCGACGCCGTCGACCGGCTTGCCGACGCTGCCCGCGCGGAAGGCCCGTGCGCCGTTCGCGGTGGCCGCGCCGGTGGTTTCGGACAGTCCCCAGACCTCCTCGATCTCGACGCCCAGCCCGGCGATGAAGTACAGCACCTCCACCGGCAGCGCGGCCGCGCCGCTGGAGGCGACGTGGATCTTGTCCAGTCCGAGCAGACTGCGCACCGGCGCGAGCACCTTCTCGTCGGCCTCCGCGATGCGGGCGGCCAGTTCGGCGGGGACCTCCTCGCCGGCGCTGCGCAGTTTGTAACCCTGCTGCAGCAGTTCATTGGCCGACACCAGTGCCGCACGCCGGTCCTGCGGCACGCCGGCGAGCATGTTCTTCAAGCCCGCCACCATTTTCTCCCACACCCGCGGAACGCCGAAGAAGCTCTGCGGATGCACCTGACCGAGCGCGGCCACCACGCCGGAGGTGTCGGCGAGGGTGTGCACGTGACCGGCCCACAGGATCGGCAGGTAGATCGACAGCTCGCGTTCGGCGATGTGCGCGAGCGGGAGATAGGCGACGTTGGTGACGTGCATCGGTGCCTGGTGCAGTTTGCGCACCGCGTATCCCTCGTGGATCGCGTTGCGGTGCGACAGCACGACGCCCTTCGGGTCACCGGTGGTGCCGGAGGTGTAGATCATCGCGAGCGGGTCGTCCGGGGTGATCGACTGCCATGTCCGCTCGAACTCGCCGGGATCCGCGGCCAGGGCCTTCCGGCCCGCTTCGCGCACCGCGGAGTACGCGACGAACCGGTCGTCCCCGGCCGGGATCGCGTCCGCGTCGAGGACCACGACGTGCCGCAGCGCGGGCAGCTCGTCGAGCACCGGCAGCCAGCGCGCCAGCTGGTCCGCACCGGCGAGCACCACGACCGGGGCCGCGCTGTGCCGGGCGACGTAGCGGATCTGGTCCGGGCTGAGCGTCGCGTACGCGGTGCACGGGATCGCGTTCAGGTGCACCGCGGCCAGGTCGACGACGAAATGGGTCGGGGAGCTCGGCGCCATGATCAGCATCCGGTCGCGGCGGGAAAGGCCGAGTCCGGCCAGCCCACGGGACACCTCGGCGATCTCGGTGTGGAACTCGCGCCAGGTCAGCGTCGGATGTCCGGCGATATCCAGCGAGGTGATCGCCGGGAGATCGCCGTACTCGACGGCGTTGCGGTGCAGCAGGCGCGGGATCGTCTGGCCTTCGGCCTGCTCGGTCGCGGTCTGCTCGGCTGCTGCGGTCTGCGAGGTGGTCAACGCCTGCCCCTCCTGGTGACGATGCGTGGTGCCGGTCACTGTAGGACCTCCGGGCCGGTCGGAACAGAGAATCGCGGCCAGCCCGGCGGGCACCGGCACCCCGGCATTCACCCGCCGGCCGTCGCGGGCCGGAGTGCCTGTTTGAATGAGAGCCCCCGTCCGGTGAGGAGTGCCGATGACCGACCCGCTCGCCGCTCGTGAGCTGGCGGAGGAGGCAGCCGCGCTGGACGCCGCAGACCCGCTCGCCGCGAAACGCGCGGAGTTCGACCTCGACCCTGCGGTCGCCTATTTCGACGGGAACTCCCTCGGCGCGCCGCCGAAGCACGTGGCCGAGCGGCTGACCACGGTGGTGCGCGAGCAATGGGGCCGCCGGCTGATCCGCTCGTGGGCCGAGGGCTGGTGGGCGGCACCGGAGCGGGTCGGGGAACGGATCGCGCCGCTCGTCGGTGCCGGGCCGGGGCAGGTCGTGGTGGCGGACTCGACGAGCGTGGACGTGTTCAAGACGCTGGTCGCCGCGGTGCGCGCGAACCCGGGCCGGGACGAGATCCTGCTGGACGCGGGGACGTTCCCCACCGACGGATACGTGGCCGGTCAGGTCGCGCGGCTCACCGGGCACACAGTGCGCCGGGTGCCGGTGGCCGGGCTGGCCGCTGCGGTGGACGAGCGGACCGCGGTCGTGCTGGCGAACCACGTGGACTACGTCAGCGGACGGCTGCACGACATGGCCTCGGTGACCGCGGCCGCGCACCGGGCCGGTGCGCTCGTGGTCTGGGACCTCTGCCACAGCGTTGGCGCGATCCCGGTGCGGCTCGACGAGTGCGAAGTGGACTTCGCGGTGGGCTGCACGTACAAATTCCTCAACGGCGGCCCGGGTTCGCCTGCGTTCGTCTATCTGGCGCGGCGGTGGCGGGACACGTTCGACCAGCCGCTCGCAGGCTGGGCCGGGCACGCCGACCCGTTCGCGATGGAGCCGGATTACCGCGCCGCCACCGGGGCCGGGCGTGCCCGCTCGGGCACTCCGGACCTGCTGTCGCTGCTGGCACTCGACGCCGCCCTCGATGTGTGGGACGACGTGGATCTCGCGGTGCTGCGGGAAAAAGGCCTCGCGCTCGGCGACTTCTTCTTCCGCTGTCTCGACGGTCTGCTGCCCGGTACGGAAGCGGCGACCCCACGGGGACCTGCGCGCGGGCATCAGGTGTCGGTGCACGATCCCGGCGGCGAACGCACGATGACCGCGCTGCACGAGCGCGGCGTGCTCGGCGATTTCCGCCCGCCGGACGTGCTGAGGTTCGGGTTGGCTCCGCTGTACACCAGGTATGCGGAAGTACTGCGTGCGGTGACGACTCTGCGCGAAGTGCGTGCCTCCGCCCGCTGAATCCGAACAGAATTCACGCAGTATTGCGGTGGTACGGCGGAAACATTTTTCCACTCGCCCCAACGGGTGACTTGCCGGATCCGGGACGTCCGGTGTGCGGGTATGCTCAATGCCTGTTTTTTCCGCTGGTCGGGGCCGGGATGCCGAGCCGTTTCGGGGCCGGCCGGGGACCCGGTGGATTCCGGGTGAAAGGGGTCGTGGTGGCGGAGACCCGTGGCCGTGCGGTGGCGTTTCCCGCCGCGCTGACGCTGCTGATCGGGATGGTGCTCGGATTCCTGCTGGCGAAACTCGGTGCGTTCACCCGGTACCCGGTGGAAACGGTGCTCGTCGTCGTGCTGGTCGGTTCGGTGCTGGTCCTGGGCTGGGCGTGCCGGGAGATGCTGCGCGAGCTCGTGCCCTTTCACCGGCGGCGGGCCGCGGAGCCCGAGCCCGGCCCGGAATCCGTACCCGCCGCCCCGCCGAAGCTGGTGCTGCACCGCGAGCCGAATGGCGTTCGGCGCTGAAAGTCGGTCGTTTCTAGCGACGGCGCAGCCGATCCAGCGCGAACGCACCAGGGCCGACCACGGCGATCGCCAGGAAGACCCATGAGTACAGCGCTGCGGGTTCACCGGTGTTCTGCAGCGGGAGCAGGCCGACCGGGGCGTGCACGGTGAAGTAGGCGTAGGCCATCACCCCGGACAGCACGAGCGCGGCGACCCGCGTGTACCGCCCGGACAGCACCAGCAGCGAGCCGACGACCTCGATCGCGCAGGCCCACCATCCCGGCCACAGCCCGAACGGGACCGCCATCCCGTGTCCGTCGACCCCGCCGAGCAGCCCGAAGCCCTGCGCACCGTGGCACAGGAACAGGAACGACACCACGATCCGGAACAGCCCGAGTACCACCGGACGGACCCGATCGAGCACCGACGACCCGGTCGCCGCGAGTGCGGATTGCGGCGTGGCGGCGGACTCGGTGGCGGACATGGCGGTGGATGGGGTCCCCGCGACGGATACGGCGGCGCCCGGGGCGACTCCGGTCCGGGCGGGAGGAACGGTTTGGCCGACGGTGGCCTGGCCGGTGGCGGTGGGCTGGTCGGTGACGGCTGGCTGATCAGCGCCGTTCCGGCCGGTGTGGGGGTGTGGGTTGGTGTCGGCCTGGTTGGTGTGGGGGTGTGGGTTGGTGTCGGCCTGGCTGGCGTGGGGGTGTGGGCCGGTGCCGGTCCGGTGGGTGTGAGCGTCCTGGGTGGGGTGCGCGGTCCGGTTGGTGGTCGGGGTGGTGTCGGTACGCATGGCGGTGGGTCCTTCCTGGGCTTTTCGGCTGCCTTCACCCCTGCGTCGAACGGGCCCGTGTCGGATCGACACGGGGTGGGAACTTTTCCCGGCCGGTTCCGTCCCGGGGGCCGGTGGCGGGCAGACTGGGCCGATGGCTGTCAGGCGCAGTGCGGGGTTGCTGCTCTTCCGCCGGTCCGGGGACCGGGTCGAGGTTCTGCTCGGGCACATGGGCGGGCCGTTCTGGGCGAAGAAGGACGAAGCGGCATGGTCGTTGCCGAAAGGGGAGCTGGCCGACGGCGAGGAGCCTGAGTCCGCGGCCCGGCGCGAGTTCGCCGAGGAGCTGGGGCTGCCCGCGCCGGACGGGCCGTGGCGGGAGCTGGGTGAGGTCCGGCAATCCGGCAAGGTGGTACGTGCCTGGGCGGTGGAGGCGGACCTCGATCCGGCGGCGGTCGTGCCCGGCACGTTCGATCTCGAATGGCCGCCCCGGTCCGGGAAGGTGCAGCAGTTTCCCGAGCTGGACCGGGTCGGGTGGTTCGATCTCGAGACCGCGCGGGAGAAGCTGGTCAAGGGCCAGCGCGCGTTCCTGGACCGGCTCGAGCTCGGTTGACCGAACCGCGCCGGGCGCTCGGCCGAGCGCCTTGCTGGTGGCGGGTCAGCCGAACCGGGTCAGCAGTTCGCCGAGTGACGTTGCGGTGAAGGACGGCAGCACCAGGTCCGCCTTGCCGAAGTCGAGCGGTGCGGTGATCGGGTTCGGCACTGCGATCGTGGTGAGCCCGGCGGCTTTCGCCGCGGTGACGCCGTGCGGCGAGTCCTCGAAGGCGAGCGCCTCGTCCGCCGCAACGGCCAGCGCATGCAGCGCGGCGAGGTAGGTGTCCGGGCTCGGCTTGGCCGGATGGCGGTCCCCGGTCTCGACCGTGGTGAACCGGTCCGCGAGCCCCAGCCGGTCGAGCTGGCCGCGTACCCAGGTTGCGGACGAACTCGACGCGACGCCCAGCGCGAGTCCCTGCGTCGCGGCCTCGTCGAGATAGCCGAGGACTCCCGCACGGGGGCCGTCGGCGGCCAGCAGTTCCCGCACGCGGGCGCGGAATGCGGACCGCACCGTCTCCGGATCGAGGTCTGCGACGTGTTCGCGCAGCAGGGCGAACATCGTGGCCGCGGTGTGCTGGGTGCCGATCACCGTGCGCCAGACGTCGAGCGGGAGCTCGGCTCCGTGACCGGCGAAGGTCTCCTGCCACGACTGCAGTACCGCGGCCTCGGTGTCGGCCAGCGTGCCGTCGAAGTCGAAGATCAGGGCCCGGATCGCCATGCTCAGCCGCGGCGAAGGGTGAGCAGGGCGATCTCGTTCGGCGCGAACACGCGGAACGGCGGACCCCAGAATCCCGCGCCGCGGCTGGTGTAGAGCTGGGTGCGGGGGCCGTGCCGGGTCAGGCCGGACAACGCGGGCTGGTCGAGCCGGACGAGCAGGTGGAACGGCCAGATCTGGCCGCCGTGGGTGTGCCCGGACACCTGCAGGTCGACGTCGGCCTCGACCGCCTGCGCGACCTGCTTGGGCTGGTGCGCCAGCAGGAAGACCGGGACGTCCGGATCGGCCCCGGCCAGTGCGGCGGGCAGATCCGGACCGTGGCCGGGCAGCCCGGACGAGGCGCCGGTGGGGTCGTCGATGCCGGCGAACAGCAGCCGCGCGCCGTCCCGTTCGATCAGCGTCGAGCGGTTGTGCAGGGTGTCCCAGCCGAGGCCCGCCATGTGCTCCAGCCACGCCGGTGCCTCGCCGAAGTACTCGTGGTTGCCGGTGATGTAGAACCGGCCGAGCGGCGCCTCGACGCCGCCGAGCGGGTCGACCTGCTTGCGCCGCTTGGCGACCGGTCCGTCGGCAAGGTCCCCGCCGTGGCACACGACGTCCGGCCGGAGCCGGTTCAGCTCGGCGACGAGCCGCTCCGACCAGCGGGTGCGGTCGATCGCCCCGAAATGGGTGTCGGTGACGACTGCGACCCGCAGCCCGTCGAGCCCGGCACCGAGCCGCGGCAGCACGACCTCGACCTCCCGGACGGGCGGCACGCGCATCGCGATCCGGTTGCCGACGCCGAGCAGCACGGCCGCGACGACGACCGTGGCCGCGGCCACGATCCGGGGCCGTGCCGGATCGTCCACACCGGACAGCAGCAGGACCAGCCGCAGCAGGTGGCCGAACACGCTCCACGCGAACAGCACCCAGATCGTGCCGAGCAGTCCGTCCCCGAGCCGAGCGGCCCGGTCGCTCTGCCGGGGTCCGTGGCCGAGGACCATGAGCGCCGGAGCCCCCAGCGCGGCACCGGCGAACAGCACGGTCCCGACGATCGTCCCGGCGACCGGCCACTCCGGCAGCAGCACGAGCACCGACCAGGGTTCCCCGAAGAGCAGCAGCAACGCGACACCCAGCAGGGCACCCCGGCGTAGTCCACGCATGACAGTCGTCTTCCCTTCACCACGGACCACCCAGCGTAGCCGGAGACGACTTGCCGGTGCCGCCATCCGGGGGGCAGGCGACGCCGCGCAGTCCGGTGCGGTGGCGAGTGGAGGCGCGGGACAGCGGCGATAACACGCGGACGGCCGATCCGGTGAGTGTCCACAATGCCCACTCGGGTCGGGGTGGGGCCGGGATCACGAACGCCCGGCTCGCCAGCTTTCGACGGTCTCCTCGACGTCCAAGGGCATTGCGCGCAGCGGAGGGCCGTCCTGCGGACGGCGGTGTGCTTCGCGGATGCGCTCGTTCAGGTCTTCGACGATTTCGCGCACTTTCTGCTCGGTACGCACCTTCGCGAGTTTCGCGGGCAGGTCCTGGATTTCGCGGGGCAGCGCCAGTGACGCCGGCAGGAATGCGCTGGGGTCGAGGTCGCCTTCGCGGGCCCGGCGGATCGCCCAGTCGGTCGCGGCGTCCCGGCCGGTCGGCGGGGGCAGGGGTTTGCCCGCACCGGGCAGGTCGGCGAAGTCGCCGCGGGACTCCGCGGCCGCGATCTGCCGTTCCACCCAGGAGCCGAACGACGCGCCCGGCGGTTTGCGGTTCGACACGGCCATCACCTCCGTTCCCGATTCACGGTAGCGGCCGCGCCGCGCGGGCGGAGGGGACCAAGGTCCCGATCCTCTGGGTATCATCCGGGAAACCAACCGGGCAGGGGAGCGGGACGCGATGACCGTTGAACGCCGGCCCGCAGGCCACGACCGGACGGCGCCCGATCCGGGCAGCCACCCCGCGGGCAGCGATGCCGCGGGCAACCAAGCCGCGGGCAGCCATCTCGGGGGCAGTGATGCCGCGGGCAACCAAGCCGCGGGCAGCCATCTCGGGGACAGCGATGCCGCGGGCAACCAAGCCGCGGGCAGCCATCTCGGGGGCAGTGATGCCGCGGGCAACCGCCTCGGGAGCAGCGACCCCGCGGGCAGCGATGCCGCGGTTAGCCAAGCCGCGGGCAGTGCGACCCGCGAGCAGTTCGATCGCACGCTGGCGTTGCTGTGGCGGGATCGGACCGGCGGTGAACCGGCCGAACCGGCCCGCGGCCGTCGTCCCACGCTCACCATCGGGCGGATCGTCGCCGCGGCCGTCGCGGTCGCCGACGCGGACGGGCTGGCCGCCACGTCCATGCACCGCGTGGCCAGGGAACTCGGCGCCGGGACCATGACGCTCTACACCTACGTGCCGGGCAAGGTCGAACTGGTCGATCTGATGGTGGACGAGGTGCTCGTGGAACGACAGCTGCCCGCACCCGGTGAACCCCGCACCGGCGACTGGCGGGCGCAGGTGAAGCTCTACGCCGAACGCACCCGTGCCGCCTACCGCAGGCATCCGTGGCTGCGCGAGACCTCGTGGGTGCGCCCGGTGCTCGGGCCGGGCCAGTTCGCCGGCCAGGAATACCTGCTGTCCATCATGGACGGTCTCGGCCTGCCGGCACGAGAGGTCGCCGCGGCGGCGAACTCGGTGGCGGGCTACATCGACGCGAACGCCGCGGTCGAGGCGGAGAGCCACTACCTGGAGAGCAGCACCGGACAGTCCAACGACGCCTGGTGGGGCCAGCGATACTCGTTCTGGGAAACGTATTTCGACGCAGGCTCGCATCCGGCGATGAACCGCACCTGGCTGGCGGGCGGCTTCGACCGGCCCACCGCGGAACAGGCCGCGGACGCCTGTGAATTCGGCCTCGACCGGCTGCTCGACGGCATCGGGGACCGGGCGGCCCGCCGGAGTTCCTGACCGGCCGCTGGGCCGACTCGTACAACTCGGGCCGGAAATGCGCAGGAGGCGCGAGAAGTCGGTGGAGGTCCGCACGAGCACGACCACCGTCGGCGCGTCGGTCATGGCACGGCGAGGCGGGTGGTCCTGACCTCGTCGCTCGTACTCATCGGGTTCGGTGCCGAGCAGGACGGGTCCACGGCGTACATCGAATTGGTCCGATGTGGACTCCAATGCGCCTGACCCGGAGAGCAAGACGCTCGCCGAGTGTGTCGCGGGGGATTTCGTTGTGGAACTTCCTGCCGCACAACGGTTCGAGCTGGCCGTGGTCACCCCGGGCCGGTGGGTTCGGCGGCGGCAGGCGCGTCGGCGCAGGCCGTGGGCCACCGTGCCGGGCTCGGCCCGGATCGCGGCCGTCAGGCATCGGCTGGCGATGGACTCGCCGTTGTCCGCCGGAAACCGGTGTATCTTCGTCACCGAGTTCGACCCCGCGTACGGCCACGCTGTCCGGCTGGTGGCGTGCGGTCGCTGCGCGTCGTGGTGTCGTTTTCGGGCAGGTCGGACTCGTCAGTTCGGAGAAGGTGCCCCGAGAACCGGGCCGGACGATACGGCCGTTCGCGAGTCTATTGTGGACATTTATCGAGCAGGGCATCGTCACCCCGTGGCTCATCCGGAGCGTCCGGGCGAGCTCGCCGGCCGGTGGGCACCGACCGACCGGGCCGCAACGCCGGGTGTCGCCGATGGGGGAAACGAGCGCGATCTCCGGTGGCGGCGTCAGGGTTCGCCGATCCGGAACGGGATCCCGGTCAGTTCTTCGGAAATCGTCCACAGACGGCTTGCCCGCCGTGGGTCGCGGGACGCGGCCGGTGCGGTGCCGGGCACCGGGGCGCCGGTGCTGATCCGGGCCGGACCGAAGCAGGTGACCGTTGCCGCGGCCGGATCCGCCGCGGCCCGCACTGCGGGCCAGGCACCGTGGTCCTTGCCCTGGATGATCGGGGCGAGCAGGCGGAACGCGGGCACCCTGGTGGTGATGCCGCGGCGGTCCGGGCTCGACTGGTCGAGGCTGAGCCCGGGATGCGCCACGATCGACCGCACCGGTGAACCGGCGTCGCGCAGCCGCCGGTCCAGTTCGAAGCCGAAGGACTGTACCGCGTGCTTGGACTGGGCGTAGGAGCGGAAATCCGAGTACGAACGGGTGGACTGCAGATCGTCGAGGTCGAACGGACGCAGCCGGGTGATCAGGCTGCCCATCGGGACCACCCGTGCGGCCGACGCGGTGAGCACCGGCATGGTCAGCGCGGTCAGCGCGAAGTGCCCGAGGTGGTTGGTGCCCATGGCGAGTTCGAAGCCCTGCGCGGTGCTGCGCCGGACCCGGCCCGGCGCCGTGATGCCCGCGTTCTCGATCAGCGCGTCGACCCGGCCGAGCCGCACGAGTTCTTCGGCCGCCTTGCCGACCGAGTCGAGGTCGGCCAGATCGAGCGGGATCGTGCTCAGCTCGGCCGCACCGAGCCGGGTGCGCAGCGTGGCGACCGCGGTGCGCAGCCGCTGCGGGGAACGGCCGAGCAGGACGACGTGCGCACCGGCGGCGGCCAGCTGCTCGGTGATGAAATAGCCGATCCCGGCGTTGCCGCCGGTGACCGCGAAGACGCGGCCGGACAGCTCGGGCAGGGCTTCGGGATTCCAGGTCACGTTCGCTCCGGTGCTCGGCATTGCCCGCACTATACGAACGCGGCGTCAGTTCTTCGGCGTGGTGCTGGTGGTCTCCGGCGTGCTGCTGCTCGAATCGCCGGTGGACGGCGGAGGCGTGGTCGGGCACGACGGTGTGCTGCCTGCCGGGGTGGTGCTGGTCGGCGTGGTAGAGGTCGCCGTGGTGCTGGTCGGCGTGCTCGGGCAGGTCGGCGTCGTCGAGGTGGGGGTGTCACTGGTCGGGGTGTCGCTGGTCGGGCTCGAGCTGGTGGGGGTGTCGCTGGTGGGGGACGAGCTGGTGGTGCCACTGGTCGGCGTGGTGCTGCCGGGCAGCTCGGACGGCGGGCCGGGGGTGGCACTCGGCGGTGCCGGCGGAGCGGGTGCCGCGGCCGGGCCGCCCGCCGCGGCCTGTGCCGCGCCCGGACCGGGTGGCGCACCGATCGGCACCTCGCTGTCGGGCAGCTTCGAGACCCCGTTGCGGTACGCGGCCGCGTACCCGAGCACCGTGTCCACATAGGACTGCGAGTTGTTGTACCTGCGCACCGCGACGGCCTGCATCTGCCCGCTGGACAGGTCGAGCCCGCCGGAACACAGATACCGTCCGGTGGCGAGGGTTTCGTCGTAGCTGTTGTTCGGGTCGGACACCCCGTCGCCGTTGCCGTCGGAGGCGTAGCCCGCCCAGGTGGACGGGATGAACTGGGTGGGCCCGACCGCGCGGTCCCAGGTGCGGTCGCCGTCGTAGCGGCCGCCGTCGGTGTCGCTGATCGCGGCGAACCCGCCGGAACCGTCGAGCACCGGACCGAGGATCGGTTCCAGCGTGTTGCCGTGGCTGTCCACGTATCCGCCGCGGGCGTGGTTGGACTCGATCCGGCCGATCGCGGCGATGAGTGCCCAGTCCAGATGGCAGCCGGGCTGCTCACGGGACAGTACGTCGGCCGCGTTGCGATAGGCCTGGAGCATGCTGCCGGGGATGCCGAGCGGACCGGACGGCGTCGCCGACCCGGTGCCCGGGTGCTCGCCCGGTACGGTCAGCGCCTGCGGGTCCGGCGGCTGCGGCAGGCTGCCGTCCACCCCGATCGGTGGCAGCGTGACGCCCGGCGGCAGGGCCGGTGCGGCCTGCGCGAGCTGTCGATCCTCGCTCGGGAACGGGACCGGGAGCCCGGACGAAGCCACCGTGGGCAGCACCACGAGCGCACCGCCGGCCAGCGCGGCGAGCGTCCGGCTGCGGACCGTTCGCGGGTGCGCGCGGGGTCGCCGGCCTTTCGCCATGCGTGTCACTCCGTCCTTGTCGGTGCCACCACTGGCCAAGCTAGCCGATGAGTACCCACTCGGGTGGCCTGCCGCAGCAAATCTGTCCGGTCCGGCCAAGTTTCGTCCATCCGGCATAGAACCTTCGGCGGATCTTCTGCCTTTATTTCCGAGCACAACGAGTAAGAAAGGGCCGAATGGAGTACTCGGGCCCGCCGGATGCCGCGAAGGAGCCGGGACCGCCCGCCGATGTGGTGCCCGGTACGGCCGCGCTCGGTGCGAGCTGCCGGGCTACCCGCGCTGAGCTGCTGGGTTGCACACTGGGACGGCGTACCCTCACGGCCATGAAACGCACTTCCTTCGCGCGGTGGCCGTGCTCGATCGCCCGGACCATGGACCTGCTCGGGGACTGGTGGACGCCGCTCGTGCTGCGGGACGCCTTCTACGGCGTCCGCCGTTTCGACGAGTTCCAGCAGGCGCTCGGCATCGCGCGCAACACCCTCGCCGACCGGTTGCGCCGCCTGGTCGACGAGGGACTTCTGGAAAAGCGCGCCTACCAGGCGGAACCGGTGCGTTACGACTACGTGCTCACCGAGAAGGGCCGGGACTTCTGGGGCGTGCTCGCGGCCATGACCGCCTGGGGGGACCGCTGGCTGTCCACCGACGACGGCCCGCCGATCACCCTGCACCACGAGGCCTGCGGCCACGACACCCGGGCAACGGTCGTCTGCGCGCACTGCGGCGAGCCGCTGGATGCCGGGGACACCCGGATGCGCCGCGGCCCCGGCTTCCCGGAGCGGCTCTCCCGCCGGCCGGAAGTCGAGGAGCGCTTCGCGCGGCAGGAGTCCTGAACCGGATCATGCGGCCAGCCGCCGACCCGTCATTGACATGCTGGGTCTATCTACACAACTATGCTGGGAACAGCGATTCACCGGCAGAGGAGGCACCGGAATGGAGTGGACCGGCGCGCGGTACGCGGACTGTCCGACGGCCGAGGCGGGTACCTGGATCGACGGTTCCCCCGAGCTGGTCTGGCGGTTCGCCGCGGACGTGGGGCTGATGCCGGAGCTGAGTGCCGAACTGCAGTCCGTGCGGTGGTGCGACGGCGGCACCGGACCGGGGCTCGGCCGCTCGTTCGTGGGGCACAGCAAGCACGAGTCGTTCGGCGAGTGGGAGACGACGTCGGTGATCGTCGAGTACGACGAGCCACGGGTGTTCGGCTGGGCGGTCGGGGATCCGGGGTG
This sequence comes from Amycolatopsis ultiminotia, assembly GCF_039536925.1. Taxonomy (NCBI): domain Bacteria; kingdom Bacillati; phylum Actinomycetota; class Actinomycetes; order Pseudonocardiales; family Pseudonocardiaceae; genus Amycolatopsis; species Amycolatopsis ultiminotia. The sequence continues at coordinate 166,005 of NZ_BAAAZN010000019.1, forward strand.
GCCTGCGGCGAAGTGGCGGTTCACCCTCGTCCCGGAGGACGGCGGCACCCGGCTCACGCAGTGCGCGCAGCTGGGGCCGGGACCGTCGGGGCTGTCGTATGCGATCGAGCGGATGCCGGACAAGGAGCAGAAGATCGTCTTCGTGCGGCTTCGGGAGTTCGAGAAGGCGATGGCGGCCACCGTCGGCGCGATCAAGGAGCGGGCCGAGGCGGCGCGGTGATGCGCACGGCCACCACGGTCGAGGCGTCCGCAGGCTGGCCGGAGACGCTGGAGTTCGTGGTCGAGGCGGAGAAGCTCGGTCTCGACCAGTGCTGGGTCGCCGAGGCGTGGGGCTCGGACGCGCCGACCGTGCTCGGTTTCCTCGCCGCCCGCACCCGGCGGCTGCGGCTCGGCTCCGGCATTCTGCAGCTCGGCGTGCGCACCCCGGTCGCCGCCGCGCAGGCCGCGCTCACGCTTGCCGAACTGTCCGAAGGCCGGTTCGCACTCGGGCTCGGTGCGTCCGGTCCGCAGGTGATCGAGGGGTTGCACGGGGTACCGTTCGCGCGGCCGCGCACCCGGATGCGGGAAACCGTGGAGATCATCCGGAGTGCGTTTGCCGGTGAGAAGATTTCCTTCTCCGGCAGGGCTTTTGAACTCCCCCTGCCCGGAAAGGCCCGGCCGATGCGGTTGTCCACTCGGCCGAACGAGGACATTCCGATCTACCTCGCCGCGCTGTCGCCGGCGATGCTGGAGCTCACCGGGGAAATCGCCGAGGGCTGGCTCGGCACCAGCTTCGTGCCGGAGAGGGCCGGCGAGGCGTACTTCCGGCATCTCGACGCCGGTCTCGCGAAGTCCGGTCGCGCCCGCAGCGCCCTCGACGTGTGCCAAGGTGCCGAAGTCGCCTTCGCGGCCGACGAGGACGAGCTGCGCGTGATGGTCGGCGGGCGGAAGAAGGAGCTGGCCTTCTCCCTCGGCGGAATGGGCTCCGCCGGCACGAACTTCTACAACGACGCTTACCGCCGCCAGGGCTGGGCCGAGGTCGCCACCCAGGTGCGGGAACGCTGGCAGTCCGGCGACCGCGCCGGCGCGGCCGCACTGGTGACCGACGAAATGGTGCTGGCCACCACGTTGATCGGCACCGAGGACATGGTCGGTGAACGACTGCGGGTGTGGCGCGCGGCGGGAATCGACACCGTCCGGCTGTACCCGGCGGGCACCACAGTGGACGAACGCCTCGCCACCCTCGCCCGCGCGCTCGAACTGGTCCGCGAAGTGGGCTGAGCCGGCCGGGACCGCGCTGCTTGCCCCCGGGCAGTGGGCCGAGCCGCCCACTGCCCGGTCGCCTCAGTGCACCTGGCGGTCCTGGTCGTCCCAGTACGGCTTGCGCAGCTTGAACTTCTGGATCTTGCCGGTCGCGGTGCGCGGGAGTTCGGGGAGGAACTCGACGCGCTTCGGGCATTTGTAGCCCGCCAGGTAATCACGGCAGTGCGTGATCAGCTGCTCGGGAGTCACGTCGGTACCGTCGGTCACCACCAGCGCAGTGACCAGTTCGCCCCACTTCTCGTCCGGGATGCCGATCACCGCGACCTCGCGGACCGCCGGATGCGAGGTCAGCGCGTCCTCCACCTCGATCGACGAGACGTTCTCGCCGCCGGTGATGATCACGTCCTTCTTGCGGTCGGCGATGGTGAGGTAGCCCTCTTCGAACCGGCCGCCGTCCCCGGTGTGGAACCAGCCGCCCTCCTGCACCCTGGCCGTTTCCTCCGGATTTTCCCAGTAGCCCTCGAGGTTGGTGTTCGACTGCATCAGCACTTCGCCGTCGGCGTCGATCGCGACGCGCACACCGAGTGCCGGTGCGCCCGCCCGGCCGAGCAGCCTCGCCTGCTCGTGTGAGTCCAGTTCGGCCCATTCGCTGCGGAACCGGTTGACCGTCAGCAGCGGCGCGGTTTCGGTGAGGCCGTAGATCTGGATGAACTCCCAGCCGAGTTCGGCCCGCACGCGTTCGATCGTGCGGGTCGGCGGCGGTGCGCCTGCCACGACGATCCGGACCCGGTCGCGGCCGGGGATTTCACCGTCCCAGTTCGCCGCACCGTCCAGCGCCGCGGTGACCACCGCGGGTGCGGCGCACATGATCGTGACGCCGTGGTCCCGCACCCGGCGAAGGATTTCCGTACCGTCCACTTTGCGCAGCACGATATGCCGTCCGCCGAGGCCGGTGACCGCGTACGGCATGCCCCAGCCGTTGGCGTGGAACATCGGCAGCGTGTGCAGCAGCACGTCGTTGTCGTTGAGGGTGGTGTGCAACCCGAAAACGGCCGCGTTGAGCCAGAGGTTGCGGTGCGTGAGCTGCACGCCCTTGGGTCGCGCGGTGGTGCCCGAGGTGTAGTTGAGCGTCGCGGTGGCCGATTCGTCGCCTGCCCATGGACGCGGTTCGCCCTCGCCGCCCCAGATCTTCTCGTCGTCCTCGCCGAGCACGAACACGTGTTTCGCAGGCACCGTGTCCCGCAACGACTTCAGCTCCGGATCCAGCAGCACGACCTCGGAACCGGAGTGCTCCACGATGTAGTGCACCTCGGCCGGTGCGAGGCGGAAGTTCACCGGCACCAGCACCCGGCCCCAGCCGGAGACGCCGAAGAACGAGGTGAGCAGCCGCGCCGAGTTGTGCGACACGATGGCAACGCGGCCGCCGGTGGGCACGCCCAGCGCGTCCAGGTTCGCCGCCTGTGCCCGTGCCCGCCGGGCGATCTCGCGGTAGCTGACCGAGCCCCACGACGACGCGGGCTGGTCGGGTTCGTCCACCACTGCCACGCGGTCCGGGTACACCGTTTCCGCGCGGTCGAGGAAATCGCGGACACCGAGGTCGTAGAACACGTGCCGTTCCCTTCACATCGTCGGGCTCCGCTGCCCGTTCCGCGATGATGACCCGGCCGCCGTGGCCACTGCCACCCCACAAAGTGGGTGCTCAGCGCAGCAGGCCGGACGCGCGTGCCCGGTTCACCGCCTGGACCCGGTTGGTCACGTCGAGCTTGCGCATCGCGTGCTTGAGGTAGGACTTGACGGTGTTCGGCAGCAGACCGAGCCGCGCGGAGATCTCGTCGTTGGTGCACCCCTCGGCGGCCAGCCGGAGCACGTCGACCTCCCGCGGGGTCAGCGGGCCGCCGGGTGGCGCCGGCGCAGGGCCCAGCCGTTCGCACACCGCCAGCAGCCGGGCGCGGGCCGCATCGTCCTGGATCGATCCGGCGATCGCGAGCAGTTCGGCACGCAGGTCGGACTGCTCGCCTGCCGGCACTGCGGGCGGGTCCGCGAGACGACGGCGGACTTCCTCCTCCACGTCGATGTCGCGTTCCAGCCGGGCCACCACGGAACCGGCCGCGCGCAGCACACGATCGCCGAACGTGACGGATTCCCGCGTCGCCGCGTACAGCACCGCGCGCGTGGTGGTGCCGACGCGGACCGGCACCGCGAGCATCGCGCGCAGCTGCTCCGGGGCCACCGCACGGTCGTACTTGTGGGTGATGCCCTGTGCATTGAGGTAGTCGATGACCGTGGACGGCCTCGCCAGCGCGACTGCCTTGCCGCCGAGCCCTGCGCCGGTATCCACGCGCAGGTGCTGCAGCGATCCGGTTGCCGTGCCGCGCAGCTGGTCGATCACGAGCGTGCTCGATCCGGCGGACACCGGCCCGCCCATCGCGACAGGCAGTCCGGTCGCATGCTGAAGTGCCTGCAGTGCACCGGCGACCAGGGGGCTGGCCGCGAGCGCGAGCCGTCCCGGAGGCGTCATGGGCACCGTCCCGCTTCCTTCGACCGGCGATGACCTGCACGTTACGCGCTGCGTCGCGTTCGGACTACTCGTGTGGTTCGGTGGCGGACGTGGCCACCCCGGATTTCGACACCGTCGCCGACCGGCTCTACGCCGGTGACCCGGCGGAGTTCGTCACCGAACGCACCGCAGCGGCCGGTGCCGCCAAGAGCGCGGGCGACGCCGAGCTGGCCCGCCGCATCCGCGCGCTCCGCAAGCCGACCGCCGCGGCCGCGTTCGTGAACCGGCTGGCGCGTGCGGATTCGCCGGCACTGCGTGAACTGGCGGAGCTGGGTGCGCGGCTGCGCGAGGCACACGAGCAGCTGGCCGGAACCCGGCTGCGCGAGCTGGCCCACCGCAGGGCCGACCTGCTCCGGCAGATCCGGCGGGAGGGAACCGGGCTGAGCGAATCCGTGGCACGGGAGGTGGAGCAGACCCTGGAGGCGATCGTCGCGGACCCCGAGCTGGCCCGGATCGCACTGGCCGGCCGGTTGACCGCGAAAGCGCACCAGGAGGCGGACCAGTGGCTGTCCTTGCCGGTCAAGGAGAACACCCGGCCACGATCGTCCGAAAAGGATCGCCGCCCGGCCTCGGCGGCGAAAGAGCAGCGACAGCGCGAGCAGCGGCAGCGCGAGGAACAGCGCCGCCGGCAAGCGAAGGCGAGCAAAGCCCGTGCGGAAGCCGAACGCGAGCTGGTCCGTGCTCAGCGGGTGGCCGAGCAGGCCGACGCCCGCGTGACCGATCTGCGGGAACGGCTCACCGAAGCCGAAGACCGGGCCGCGCGGGCCGCCGACGAGCTGGCGAAGGCCCGTTCCGCGTTCGAGAAAGCCGATCAGGCGGTGGAAAACCCCGGCTGAGCGGTCATCGGGTGCGGTCCCGTGCGAAGAAGGAGCCGCACGGTCGACGCCCCCAGCCGCCCGGCCCGGAGCCCGGGAACGCCTGCTCCCGGCGTCAAGCGGTTTCGTCGAGCCAGGTGAACGCTTCCGCGTAGAACCGGGCTGCTTCCTCCGGCCGGTCGTCGCCGTAGAGGTCGTCGCCGACGGAGTAGCCACGCCGGGTCAGGGAGTAGCTCAGGAACCGGTACGGCGGACGGAACTGCGCGACTTCGGCCGGGCCGATCGACAGCGGTACGCCGGGATGGGCCGGCCGCACCGTGTCCCGCTCGTACACCGGGTCCAGTGCGGTGATCAGCCAACGGTCCGCGTGCCGGGCCACCCGGAAGTACAGTCTCGCCGCGGACTCCAGGTCCACCTCGACCTCGTCGAGGGTGGTGCGCATTTCGATCACCGCAGGCACTTCCACGAACGCCCGGTTCTCGCGCAGGTGCACCACCGGCGGGCTCAGCCGGTGCGCGGAGGTGTCCCCACGGCCGCTCATCTGCTGCGAGGCCTCGACGAACTCGCCGCCGCTGCCGCGGAACCAGCTCAGCCGCACCGTCGAGTCCTCGGCGAAGCACTCCCGCATCCGGTCCCACCAGCCACGGTCGCGGCCCTGCCGTTCTTTCAGCACCAGCTGGGTGATCGCGGTGACGTCGTCCATCAGTCCTGTCCTTCCGAAAGCAGCGGGGTGATTTCCACGCCTGCGCACCACACCGCGCGGATCGCCCGCGTGGCCGATATGTCCACCGTCGGATCGCCGTCCACGAGGACGAGGTCGCCGCGTAATCCGGGGCGGATCTCGCCGCGGTCGGTCAGTCCGAAGGCCCGTGCCGGTGCAATCGTCGCGGCACGCAGGATCTCCACCGGGCTCAGTCCTGCCTCCGCCAGCAGCTCGAATTCCCGGTGCAGGCTTTCGCCGTGCCGGACGGAGAACGGCGCGCCGACGACTGCGTTGGCATCCGTTCCGGCGAGGATCTCGACGCCGGCCGCGTGCAGATCCGCGACGTTCTGCGTGAACGACCCGGCTTCCCCCGGCCGCTGCACGCCGAGTGCGCCCGCCATCATCGTGAGCGTGGGGATCGCGACCTGACCGGCGGCCTTCATCGCGGCGACGTCTTCGGCCCGGATCCGCCCGAGCACCGGCACATGCGTGACGAATCGCGCGCCGGACGCCACCGCCAGCTCGTAGGCACCGGGCGTCGCGGCGTGCACCACGGTGTCGAGTCCCTGTTCCCGCGCGGCCTCGGCCAGCGCACGCAGCGCCTCGGCGGGCGGCCCGCCCTTGCCGGGAGCCTCGGCCACGCCCTTGATGTAGTCGACGCCTTCCGCCGCGCGAACCTCGACGAACCGGCGGGCCTGCTCCGGGGCCAGTACGACCGCGTCCGCAGGCATCCCGGGCATTTTGGCGTGGTTGCCGCCAGGGCCGATCGCCGGAAGCCCTGCGGTGCGGAAGTCCGCGGCACCGGTCACCGTGCGCAGTGTGGCGACGCGTTCGGCCGGCCAGCACGCCATGTCCAGCGCGGTCGTCACGCCCCAGGAAGCGAGCACGGCGAGGTGTTCGGGGCTTTCCAGATGGACGTGCGCGTCGATCAGGCCGGGCAGCAGCGTGGCGCCGCCACCGTCGATTTCCCGCGCACCCGCCGGATCGTCGCCGAGCACTGCTCCGTCGAGCACGACAGTGCGTGGTTCGGTGAGCCGGTCCCCGTCGAAGACCCGTACGTTGCGCAGCGCGGTCCGCCCGGTCACAATGCCCTCCAATAAGGAACAATTCTGTTCACTATCGACGGTAGCACCTGGTGGGATCGGGAGCCATGAACGAGGCACGGGCACGGCGCCGCGGCGAGGCACTCACCGGCGCGATCCACCGCGCCGCGCTGGACGAACTGGCCAGGACCAGTTTCGGCGAGCTGTCCTTCGATCGCATCGCGGCCGCCGCGGGCACCGGCAAGGCCGCGCTGTACCGGCGCTGGTCCGGTCCGGCCGACCTGGTGCTGGCCGCGCTGACCGACCCCGCCACCGGATTCGGCGCGGTACCGGACCAGCCGCGCACCGGCAGCCTGCGCGGGGACCTGCTCGCCATGCTCGGCCACTTCGTCCGTTCGATGGACGAGCCACGGGGGCACGCGCTGCGCCCGCTGCTCGCTCAGCGGCACCGCCATCCGCAGCTGTACGAGCAGGTGAAACAGCTGGTGATCCGGCCGCACCGGGAGGTGCTGCTGGCCGTCCTGCGAGATGCCGCCGCACGCGGTGCGGCCGTCCCGGAGCGGGTCACCGAACGGACTGCCGCGCTGGGCCCGCAGTTGATCATGCTCGCCGCCTGGGAGAACGCCGCGGTGCCGCCGGAGGAGGTCGAGGCGGTCGTGGACGAGGTCTTGCTCCCGCTGATCTCGCGCCGCTGACCGGACTCAGCGCACCAGATAGCGCAGCAGCACAGTGCTGTCCTCGACCAGCATCGTCTGCAGTTCGAGCTGCTTCGGATCGATCGGCACGCCCATCGCGACCCGCGGGGCGTCTCCGGCCACCAGCATCGGCGACACGGTGAGCCGCAGCTCGTCCACCACGCCGGCGGCAAGCAGGGAGGCGAACAGGTGCGGCCCGCCTTCGCAGTCGATGCGGCGGAGACCGCGCCCGGCGAGCGTTTCGACCGCGGCCCGCAGATCCACGTCGCCCGCTCGCGCGGGGGGCCGGGGCGCGCCGGCACTCGTTTGCCGCGCCGGGTCGCCGGTGATGGCGTGCAGCTCGGGGTCCCCGGTACCCGCGACGAGCACGTCCGCGCCCGCCTCGGACCAGGCCGCGCACAGGGCCGGATCGGTGGCCGCGCTGGTGATCACGATCGTCGGCACGAGTGTCCTGGTGAGCACGGGCGCGTCCGGCGGCAGGGAACGGCCGGTGCTCACCACCGCGATCGGCGCGACCGGGGCAAGGCCGTGCCGTCGCCGCCGGTCCGCGGTCTGCTCGTCCGGGTGCATGCCCTCGAACTCCTCGGCCACCGCGGTGCCCGCGCCGAGCAGGACCACGTCGGCGAGATCGCTGCCGAGGCCGTACACCACGCGGTCGGCGGGGGTGGACAGCGCCCGCGAGCGGCCCTGCACGGTGATCCCCCCGTCCGCGCTGGACACGAAGTTCACCGTGAGCCACCGGCCGCGGTCCGGGTACCGGTAGAGCTGCTCGACATCGGCGCCGGTGCGGTCGCGGCTGCCCGGGAAGACCTCGCGCATCACAGCAGCCGTACCACCTTCGCCGGCGGGCGGGTGCCGGCGATGCTGGCCACCATTTCGGTCACCTGCCGGGTTTCGCGGACCTGGTGCGCCCGGAACATCGCCGCACCGTGCAGTGCGGCCACCGCGGTCGCGGCCAGCGTGCCGGTGACCCGTTCACCCAGCGGCAGATCCAGGGTTTCCCCGACGACGCCCTTGTTCGACATCGCCATCAGCACCGGCCAGCCCGTGGCGACCAGCGCGTCGACGTTCCGCAGCACCTCCAGCGACTGGTAGGTGTTCTTCCCGAAGTCGATGCAGGGGTCGATCATCACGCCCTCGCGGGGCACTCCCGCTGCGACGGCCTTTTCGGCCAGCGTGCTGGTGGCCTCGACCACCGCGGCCACCACGTCGTCGTACTCCGGGCGCGGCAGTTCGACACGGGGTTCGAGACCGTTGGTGTGCGCGCAGATGTAGCCCGCGCCGTGTTCGGCGGCCACGTCGAGGATCTCCGATTCGAACGCGGCCCAGTTGTCGTTGATCAGGTCCGCACCGGCCCGGCACACCGCGTCCGCGACTTCGGCGCGGTAGGTGTCGACGCTGATCACCAGGTCGGGATAGGTCTCACGGGCCCAGGCGACGGTGGGCACCACGCGGCGCAGCTCCTCCGCGACGGTCACCTCGGGGCCTTCGCTCGCCGGTACGCCGCCGACGTCGATGAGGTCGGCGCCCTCGGCGACTGCCCGGTGGACCGCCTCCTGCGCCCGGGCTTCTTCGAAGGTGGCCCCGTGGTCGTAGAAGGAATCGGGGGTGCGGTTCACGATGGCCATCACCAGGGCGCGGTCACTGGTGATGCGGCGGCCTCGGAAAACGAGGTCGGGCGTCTGCATGGAATTCTCCCGTACCGGAACTTCGGTCACCAGCGATCATAGGCGAGTTCACGGGGGGAGTACGGCCGGCAGGTGGCGGGCGAACCGACCGTGCGGGGTGTCCGCGCGACGGGCCGGAGGCCACCTGCGTCCGGGCGTTCTTCGGGGTCTTCGACCGGTTGTTCAGGAGGCGAGGGCCTCGTTGATGGCGTGGAATTCGCCGGAGGTGCGGGTGGCGGAGAATTCGATCACCCGGTAGTGCGCCAGCCGCTGCAGCACGAGCGGATCGGTGGCGAGTACCGCATCGAGTTTGCCGCGCAGGCACGGGCGGGTGAGGATGACCTGGTCGGCATCCTCGTTTCCTTTTCCGGAAACCAGGAACAATCCCTGCGAGAAGTGCGCTCGCAACCAGTCCGCGTGTGCGGCGAGCGCGTAGTCCACTTCGTTTCGAGGCGCTGTGTAGGACAGCAGTGCGATGTACATGAGTTCAGGGTAGAACTCGGCCGCGCGGAGTGCATCCATCCGCCGAGTGGCAGCTGTCGCACAATTCATTCATCGGTTGGTCAAGAATTCTCAAGAATCCTTTACGGAGGCCCGCTCGGCAGTGGTGGAACTGTGTCCTTTACCTGACAACACGGGAATTCCGGATACCGCACTGCGCGCCGCCGGCCGGGATGTCCGGCCGGCGGCGCGAGGTGCTCGGCTCATCGGCTGCCGAAGGACGAGGGGTAGTCCCCGCCCGGCACGCCGAGCCCGGTCTCGGTGTCGAAACCCGGTCCGACCTCGGGCGGATGCAATCCGTCCTCCGGTTCCGGCAGCTGGGTGGCGAGGAAGTGGTTGAGCACCGGGTTCTTGCCCCCGTTGCCGTTCGACGGATAGTTCACCGCGGTCGGCGGGTTCCCGTCCGGCAGCCGATGGCCGGTGACATCACCGAACGCGGAACTGCCTGCGTGCTGGTACAGCAGCGGATTGGCGAAGCCGAAGCGCCGGCCGCCCCGGCCCTGCTGGGCGAGTGCCTGCACCCCGGCGAACAACGGGGTGGACAGGCTGGTCCCGCCGAAACCGTGCTCGAGGTAGCGCCAGGTGCCGGGATCCGTGGTCGGCGAGCCGTCCAGTGGCGTGCCACCGACCAGCATGCCGGTCAGCGGGTCCGCGTCCATGCCGACGTCCGGGCCGACCCGGTTCTTCTTGCCGTCCTTGCCGACGGCGTAGTCGTCCGGGACGACGCCTTGCTGGTACCACGGTTGTGGTTCGTCGAGCGAGCGGCCACCGCCGGTTCCCCCGGCGCCCTGCTTCGCTTCCCAGGAGCTGCCGTCCGCGGACAGCGCGCTGGTCGGATCGCCCCATCCGGTTTCCCACTGCCGCTTGCCGTCCGGCCCGATGGCGATCGACGTACCGCCGACCGAGGTTTCCCAGCCACTGCTCGAAGAAGTGCTCAGCCAGTCGTCGCCTTTGTCGGTGTTCTGGAATCCGCCGTCGCCGGCGCAGAAATAGAAGCCGACGCCCTGCAGCGCGCCCTCTTGGTAAGCCTGTTCGTATGCCTTGCGCAGCCCCGGCGGGGCGACGGTCGCGATCGACGACGAGACGATGCTCGCGTCCGTGTGGTCCATTGCGTAAAGCATGCTGTCCAGCAGGTTGGCGCCGTCCGCGCTGGAACGTCCGATGGTCACGATGTTCGCGTCCGGTGCCATGCCGTGCACCGCTTCGGCGTCGATCGTGGCTTCGATGTTGGCGGAGAAGCCGCCGTTGACCGGATCGTTCGCGGGGGATCCGTCCGGCGTCGGCACCACGCTCAGCTGCCCGGGGTGAAGCCGCGGCGTGCCGACGTGGTCCGCCCAGGTGTTCATGTCCTGTTCCAGACTGTCCGCAGGCGTCGCCAGGAGTGCGACGGTCTCGCCGGCGCCGGTGAGGTCGGTGCTGTCGAGACCGTAAGCCTGCCGCAATTGCCGGGGCGTGTATCCGCACAGCGCCAACGGCGGAGTCGCGCCGTTGGCTTGCGGCACGCCCTTCGCAGAGCGTTCGCCCCAGTACTTCGAGCACTCCGCGGGTGCTTCGGCCGCGACGCGTGCGCGGTGGGTGGAAGTCTGTGTGGACGCGGCTTCGTCCGGGTCCAGCACGATGAACTGGTCCGCTCCCACGCCGAGCACGATGTCGCCGAGCTCGGCAGGCACGCTCAGGTCGGTGGTCGCGGTCAGGTAGTGCCCCTTGATCTTGCTCTCCGGCGGATACGTGAAGTCGTGGAAGCGCACGTCGAACGCGGCGTTCAGCTGCCCGATCGTGCCGGAGGCCTTCAGCACCCGCCAGTTGGGCTGTTCCACTTTCAGGCCGGCCGTGCGCAACCAGTCGCGGACCTGATCGAGCTGTGCCCGGTCGAGCTGGTGGGTTTCGCGAATCCGGTCCCGTCCGATGAACTGCGCGTAACCGGGGCTGTTCGGATCCGAGGCGGCTTTCGCCTGGCCGGCCAGTGCGGCCGGGTCCTTGACCGCGAGGTAGATGTTTTCCGAAATCGGGGTGTCGTCCGGTACTGCGCCGTTGTCGACGAGCCCTTCGGTGGGACTGGTGTCGGTGAGCGTAACCCGCTCGGGGGCCGCTCCTGCCATGGTTGTTCCGGCGACGGTGAGGGTTGCCGCACAGGTCGCGGCCAGCACCCACCGGAAACCGACTCCGCGCACAGTGTCTCCTCGCAGATCTTGGTCTGGTGTGGCGGCAGACTAACCAGCGCGGACTTCGATTTTTGTCAGCGGCTGTTTAACAATTTCCTTATCGCGTTCACGACCAGCCCCAGTTGCGGGTGAAACAGCCGGCCAGATAGAGGTCCACCCGGTCGGCGAACCGGCCGAGATCCCGGCCGGTCAGGTCACCGACGCGGGCCATCCGGTAGCGCAGGGTGTTCACGTGCAGGTGCAGGGCCGCCGAAGTCTGCGTCCACGAACCCGAATGCTCGAGGAACGCCTTGAGCGTGGTCATCAGTGCGGAACCGTGACCCGCATCGTAGGCGAGCACCGGACCGAGCACCTTTTCGCCGAACGACCGGCGCAGCTCCTCCGGCACGGCGGCGAGCAACAGCAGGTGCGACGCCACTTCGTCGCCGGCCAGCACGGTCGCCCGGCCAGGGGCCAGTGCGGCGAGCGCGCGGGCGTGCCGGGCTTCCTGCACGCCGGAACGCAGTCCCTCGGCGTCGGCCGCGCGGCTGAGTCCCAGCGTCAGCTGCGCCGAGCCGAGTGCCGGCTCGACGGTGTGCACAGCCTCGCGCAGTCCGGCCGTCACCGCCGGCTGCGGTGCGGAGAACAGGCCGAAAGTCTCGCCGTCGACCGTGGCCACCAGGGCCGGTGAGTCGTCCGCGGCGAGCAGTTCCGCCAGCAGTGCCGCGGCGAAGCCGGGACCGCCGCCGCGGATCTCGGCGGAAACCGTGCCGACCGGTTCGTGCGCCGGAAAACCCGCGGCAGCCAGCCGGGACGCCAGTTCCCCGGTGTCGCCGGACAGCGCGAGCCGCAGCAGTGCTTCGGCCCCGCGGTTTTCGATCCGCCTGGCCTCGTCCACCCGGGAACGCTCCAGCCCCACCAGCGCGGCCAGTTCCTGCGCGAGCTCACCGCGCGCGGCAGGCCATCCGGCCAGGTCGCCGTCCACCACCACGAACCAGCTCGCCACCCGGTGCCCGGACCGGCCTGCCGCGGGCAGCAGGGTGACCGTCCCGTCCCGGCACGGCAGCCGGTCCGCACGCAGGAACCGGCCGGCCAGCGCGGCCCGCCGTGCCTGCGGTAGCTCGCGGACCCCGGCGAGCTGCTTGCCGGTGGCGCTCAGTACCCAGCACGGCACCCCCAGTTCCTCCGCGCCTGCCTCGACCAGTGCGGCCAGCCCGTGTCCCGCGGTCGCCGCGGCCACCAGCCTGCGGTGCGAATCCCGTGCCGGCGCCGAGCGTTCCGCGGCGAGGCCGAGGATCACGCGTTCGACCACGGTCGCGAACGACACCGAGACCGGGACCTCGAACAGCGGCAGTCCGGCCTGACCGCACGCGCGCACCAGGTGCTCGGGCACCGGACCGCCGGTCTCCGCGGTGCCCGCACCGAGCGCAACCACGCCTGCCGCGGCGAGCCGGGTGACGAACTCGTCCGCCTCGTCCGGTCCCGGCAGCCAGCGCAGCCCGCACAGCACGATCTCGCCGCCGTCGAGGTACCGCGTCGGATCCCGCAGGGTCGCCTGGAACACGCGGGCGAACTCGGCTTCGCGCGCACCGGGCCCGGTGAGCAGGCGCAGGCCGAGGCCAGGGGTGTCCAGCAACGCGCCCAGCCGCACGTGCTCCTCCTTCCGGTTCTGCCCGTACCACCCCCAGTACCGCACAGCACGACGGCGCGGTCGTTTGGAGGAACCTACGAAAAACCACCTCCGGCGTCCGCTCCCTTTCGGCGGATCCGCCGTGGCCCGCGCCACGCCGAGGCGGGTGTACTCGGACGGCGAGCGAACGAAAGGGAGGACCATGGCGATCGTTCTGGGCGACAACCGCTACGGGAAGGCGGAGAACCGGCTCGTGCGCGTCGACCGCGACGGCGACGAGCACCGGATCACCGATCTCACGGTGAGCGTGTCGCTCTCCGGGGACCTGAGCGACACCCATCTCACCGGGGCCAACGACAAGGTGCTGGCCACCGACACGCAGAAGAACACGGTGTTCGCGTTCGCCCGCGACGGCATCGGCGAGATCGAGGACTTCGGGCTGCGGCTCGCCCGGCACTTCGTGCGCACGCAGGAGAGCATCCACGCCGCCCGCGTCCGCATCGAGGAGCATCCGTGGCAGCGCCTGACGGTCGACGGAAAGCCCGCGCACCATTCGTTCGCCCGTTCCGGCATCGGCTCGCGCACCGCGACGGTGACCTGCGACGGCGATCAGGCTTGGGTGCTCGGCGGGGTGCGGGAGCTGACCGTGCTCAACTCCACCGGATCGGAGTTCTGGGGCTTCCCCCGTGACGAGTACACCACCCTCGCCGAGACCAAGGACCGGGTGCTCGCCACGACGGTGTCGGCGACCTGGCGGTTCTCCGGCACGGCGGTCGATTGGGCGGCTGCGCAGGAAACCGCGCTGGCTGCGCTGCTGGACGCATTCGGTGGCACCCACAGCCTTTCGCTGCAGCAGACGCTGTACGCGATGGGGCAGCGAGTGCTGGCGGAGGTGCCGGAGATCGCCGAGATCCGGCTGTCCTTGCCGAACAAACACCACTTCCTCGTCGATCTGGCTCCGTTCGGAGCGGACAACCCCGGCGAGGTGTTCCATGCCGCCGACCGGCCATACGGGCTGATCGAGGGGACCGTGCTGCGCGACGACGCCCCGCCCGCCGGGCCGGCCTGGTCCTGAAAGGAGGCTCCGGTGGAATTCCTGCGCCCGGCTTCGCTCGCGGAAGCCCTTGCCGCACGCGCCGAACGTCCCGACGCGGTGCCGATCGCCGGTGGCACCGACGTGATGGTCGAGCTGAACTTCGACCACCGCCGTCCGGCCGCATTGCTCGATCTCACCCGGGTTCCGGAACTGTTCGGGCACCAGGTGGCCGACGGCCGGATCCGGATCGCCGCCGCCACCCCGTACGCGCGGATCATTGCCGAGCTGGGGGACCGCTTGCCCGGGTTGGCGATGGCCTCGCGCACGGTCGGTTCCCCGCAGATCCGCAACCGGGGCACGGTCGGCGGCAACCTCGGCGCGGCCTCGCCGGCCGGGGACACGCATCCGGCGCTGCTCGCGGCGGGAGCCGAGGTGGAAATCGCGTCGGTACGCGGTACGCGGCTGCTGCCGATCGAGGAGTTCTACCTCGGCGTGAAACGGAATGCGCTGGAGCCGGACGAGCTGATCACCGCCGTGCACCTCGCGCCGGCCGGTGGGCCGCAGCAGTTCAGCAAGGTCGGCACGCGTAATGCGATGGTGATCGCCGTGTGTGCGTTTTCCCTTGCACTGCACCCACAGCAGCGCCGGGTCGGCACCGGGATCGGTTCGGCTGCTCCGACGCCGCGGCGGGCGGTGGCGGCGGAGGAGTTCGTGTCGGGGGAGTTGTCGTGGGATCGGCCGGTTGCGTTGGCTGATTCGGTGCGGTGGCGGTTTGGTGAGCTGGTGGC
>NZ_BAAAZN010000020.1:0-171259 GCF_039536925.1 Amycolatopsis ultiminotia
TTCAACTCCGTGAACTCCGGCCCCATCCGCACCCGCGTCCGAATCCACGACGGCTTCTTCTCAATCGGCGTCTCGCTGTTACGCACCTCAAGCCGCAACAACTTCCGCCCCTCAGGCGTCACGTTCATCGGGTGAGCTCCCCGTACAGCGGGTGCTTCTTGGCGAGCAGTTCGACCCGGTCCCGCAGCGCTTGCCGCACCGGTTCGTCGAAGTCCGGTTTCAGCGCCTCGCCGATCACGTCCGCGACCTCGGCGAAGTCCTCCTCGCCGAAACCGCGGGTGGCCAGCGCCGGGGTGCCGATGCGCAGGCCCGAGGTGACCATCGGCGGCCGCGGGTCGAACGGGACCGCATTGCGGTTGACCGTGATACCGACCGAATGCAGCCGGTCCTCGGCCTGCTGTCCGTCCAAAGCGGACCGCACCAGGTCGACAAGCACGAGGTGCACGTCGGTGCCGCCGGTCAGCACGCGCACGCCTGCCTCCGCGCAGTCAGTACGCGAGAGCCGGTCGGCGAGGATGCGCGAACCCGCCAGCGTCCGCTCCTGCCGCTCGCGGAACTCCTCGCTCGCGGCGATCTTCAGCGCCACCGCTTTCGCCGCGATCACGTGCTCCAGCGGCCCGCCCTGCTGACCGGGGAACACCGCCGAGTTGATCTTCTTCGCCAGCTCCTCGCGGCTCAGGATCAGGCCGCCGCGCGGACCGCCGAGGGTCTTGTGCGTGGTGGTGGTGACGATGTCCGCGTGCGGCACCGGCGACGGATGCAGCCCGGCGGCCACCAGACCGGCGAAGTGCGCCATGTCGACCATCAGCTTCGCGTCCACCAGATCCGCGATCCGGCGGAACTCGGCGAAGTCCAGCTGCCGTGGGTAGGCCGACCAGCCTGCGATGATCAGCTTCGGCCGGTGCTCCACCGCCAGCCGCTCGATCTCGGCCAGGTCGACGATCCCGGTTTCCTTGTCGACGTGGTAGGCGACCACGTCGTACAGCTTGCCGGAGAAATTGATCTTCATCCCGTGCGTGAGGTGCCCGCCGTGCGCGAGGTCGAGGCCGAGGATGGTGTCCCCCGGCTTCAGCACGGCGAACATCGCCGCCGCGTTGGCCTGTGCCCCCGAATGCGGCTGCACGTTGGCGTGTTCCGCGCCGAAGAGCGCCTTCGCCCGGTCGATCGCGAGCTGCTCGACCACGTCGACGTGCTCGCAGCCGCCGTAGTAGCGGCGGCCGGGGTAGCCCTCGGCGTACTTGTTGGTCAGCACCGAGCCCTGTGCCTCGAGCACGCCGACCGGCGCGAAGTTCTCCGAGGCGATCATCTCCAGGGTGGACTGCTGGCGGTCCAGCTCCGCGGCGACCGCGGCGGCGACCTCGGGGTCCACATCGGACAGGTGGGCATCGAAAGTCGGCATCAGCTCTCCTGGGTGAACGAGGCGTAGGCGGTGGCGTCGAGCAGTTCCGGCGCGTCACCGGAAAGCCGCACCCGCACCAGCCAGCCTTCGGTGTAGGGGTCGGAGTTGACGATCTCGGGACGTTCGGCCGTGGTCTCGTTCACCTCGACCACCTCGCCGCTGACCGGCGAGTACAGCTCGCTGACCGACTTCGTGGACTCGACCTCGCCGAACACCTCGCCCGCGGTGACCATCTCACCTGCCGCGGGCAGCTGCACGAACACGATGTCGCCGAGCGATTCGGCGGCGAAGGCGGTGATGCCGACGGTGGCCACGCCGTCGGCAACCGCCAGCCACTCGTGTTCCTTGGTGTAGGACAGGTTTTCCGGAACGCTCATTGCTTGCGGGCCTTTCAGGCTCGGGAGTAGAAGGGCAGGTCGACAACCTCGACCGGGAAGATCTTGCCGCGGATGTCGACGGACAGCTGCGTGCCGGGCTCGGCGTACCCCCGATCGACGTACGCCATCGCGATCGGGTGCCCCAGCGTCGGTGACAGCGCGCCGCTGGTCACCTCGCCGATCTCCGCGCCGTTCGCGGTGCTGTCCGGGCTTTCCCCGGCGAGCACCCGGTAGCCGTGGCGCGGAGCCCGCCGTCCGGTGCCGCGCAGGCCGATCCGCACCCGCGGGACGTCGGCCGTCGCCAGCTCCGCCAACGCCGCCCGGCCCACGAAATCGCCCGGTTTCTCGAACTTCACCACCCGGCCGAGCCCGGCCGCGAACGGGTTCAGCTGACGGCTGAGTTCGTTGCCGTACAACGGCATTCCCGCTTCGAGCCGAAGGGTGTCGCGACAGGCCAGCCCGCACGGCACCAGCCCGTGCGCCTGCCCGGCCTCGGTCAGGATCCGCCACAACGCCGGTGCGTCCGCCGCGGGGGCGAACAGCTCGAAGCCGTCCTCACCGGTGTAGCCGGTGCGGGCCAGCAGCACCTCGTGGCCCTTCACGACCGCGGGCACGCTCGCGTAGTACTTGAGCGAGCCGAGGTCGGCGTCGGTCACCGCGGAAAGCACGCCGACCGCGTTCGGTCCCTGCACCGCGATCAGCGCGGTGGCTGCGGAACGGTCGTCCACCACGGCGTCGAATCCGCGCACGCGTTCGGCCAGTGCTTCGGCGACCACGCCGGCGTTGCCGGCGTTGGCCACCACCAGGTACTCCTCTTCGGCCAGACGGTAGACCACCAGGTCGTCGAGCACGCCACCGTCGGCGTCACAGATCATCGTGTACCGCGCTCGGCCCGGCTTGACCCCGGACAGGTTGCCGACCAGCGCGTAGTCGAGCACGTCGGCGGCCTGCCCGCCGCGCACGTGGAGCTCGGCCATATGCGACAGGTCGAACAGGCCGGCCGCCTCGCGGACCGCCTTGTGCTCGGCCAGCTCGCTCGCGTAGCGGACCGGCATCGACCAGCCGGCGAAATCGGTGAACAGCGCGCCGAGGCCCTGGTGGACTCCGTGCAAAGCGGTCTCTCGGGTCACGGGCTCAGCCTTCGTAGGAGTTCAGCGGCGGGCAGGAGCAGACGAGGTTGCGGTCTCCGCGGGCCCCGTCGATCCGGCGCACCGGCGGCCAGTACTTCGTCCTGCGCGACACCCCGGCCGGGTAGACGGCCAGCTCGCGGTCGTAGTCGTGCGCCCATTCGCCGACCAGCGCACCCGCGGTGTGCGGTGCACCGCGCAGCGGGCTGGTCTCCGCGGTCCACCGGCCTGCGGCCACCTCGTCGATCTCGTGCCGGATCGCGATCATCGCCGCGCAGAACCGGTCGATCTCGGCGAGGTCCTCGCTCTCGGTCGGCTCGACCATCAGCGTGCCCGCGACCGGGAAGGACATCGTCGGCGCGTGGAAGCCGTAGTCGATGAGCCGCTTGGCGACGTCGTCGACGGTCACGCCGGTCTCCTTGGTGATCCCGCGCAGGTCGAGGATGCACTCGTGCGCGACCAGCTCGTCCTGTCCGGTGTAGAGCACCGGGTAGTGCGGACCCAGCCGGGCGGCGATGTAGTTGGCCGCCAGCACCGCGACCTTGGTCGCCGTGGTGAGGCCGGGTGCACCCATCATCCGCACGTACGCCCAGGAAATCGGCAGGATCGAGGCCGAACCGTACGGTGCGCCGCTGATCGGGCCGACGCCGGTCGCCGGCCCCGCCCCGGCCAGCATCGGGTGGTTCGGCAGGTGCGGCGCGAGGTGCGCGCGCACCGCGACCGGGCCGACGCCCGGACCGCCGCCGCCGTGCGGGATGCAGAACGTCTTGTGCAGGTTGAGGTGCGAGACGTCGCCGCCGAACTCGCCCGGCTTCGCCAGGCCCAGCAGCGCGTTCAGGTTCGCGCCGTCCACGTAGACCTGGCCGCCGCCGTCGTGCACGATCTTCGCCAGCCGCTCGATACCGTGCTCGTACACGCCGTGCGTGGAGGGATAGGTGACCATGATCGCGGCCAGCGTGTCCCGATGGGTGTCCACTTTGGTCTGCAGGTCTTCGAGGTCCACGTTGCCTTCGCCGGTGCACTTGACCACGACCACGCGCATGCCGGCGAGCACGGCGGACGCGGCGTTGGTGCCGTGCGCGGACGACGGGATCAGGCAGACGTCGCGCTCGGGCTGGCCGTTCGCCCGGTGGTAACCGCGGATCGCCAGCAGGCCGGCCAGCTCACCCTGGCTGCCTGCGTTGGGCTGCAGGGAGACCCGATCGTAGCCGGTGACCTCGGCGAGCCAGCCGGACAGCTGCCGGACCAGCTCGTGGTACCCCTCGGCGTCCCCGGACGGCGCGAACGGGTGGATACCGGCGAACTCGCGCCAGCTGATCGGCTCCATCTCGGTGGTGGCGTTGAGTTTCATCGTGCACGAGCCGAGCGGGATCATCCCGCGGTCGAGCGCGAAGTCCTGGTCGGCGAGCCGGCGCAGGTAGCGCAGCATCGACGTCTCCGAGCGGTGCGTGCTGAACACCTCGTGCGCCATGAACCCGGTCTCGCGGACAAGACCGCTCGGCAACGCCTTCGCCGCTTCCCAAGCACTGTCGACGCCGAAAGCGCGAAGCACCTTCTCGAGCGTTTCAGGACGGGTCACCTCGTCGCAGGCGACACGGACGTGGTCGGCGTCGACGTGACCGAGGTTGATCCCGGCTTCACGCGCAGCAGCGTGCACCTCAGCGGCACGGCCGGGCACGTGCGCCACGACAGTGTCGAAGAACGTCTCGTGCACAACCTCGACGCCGCCCGCGCGCAAGGCGTTCGCGAAGCCGGCGGCCAGCTCGTGTACCCGGTTCGCGATGGACTTCAGCCCTTCGGGACCGTGGTAGACCGCGTACATCGCGGCCAGCACGGCAGGCAGCACCTGCGCGGTGCAAATGTTCGACGTCGCCTTCTCACGGCGGATGTGCTGTTCACGGGTCTGCAGCGCGAGCCGGTACGCGGAGTTGCCGTCGGCGTCCACCGACACGCCCACGAGCCTGCCGGGCAGCGAACGTTCCAAACCGGACCGCACCGCGATGTACCCGGCGTGCGGACCGCCGTACCCGAGCGGCACGCCGAACCGCTGCGTGGACCCGACCGCCACGTCGGCACCGAACTCACCAGGCGCCTCGACCAGGGTGAGCGCCAGCAGGTCGGCAGCCACGGTGTACAGCGCGCCCGCGGCCTTCGCCGCTTCGGAAACCGCGTGGTAGAAACCGCGGCCACGCAGTACCCCGGACGCGCCCGGGTACTGCGCGACGACGCCGAAGAACTCCTCCGGCAGCCCGGTCAGCAGGTCGCGCACCTGCACCTCGATACCCAGCGCCTCGGCCCGCGTGCGCACCACCGCGACGGTCTGCGGCAGGCATTCCGCGTCGAGCACGACCACGTTGGACTTCGCCTTCGACACCCGGCGCATCAACGTCATCGCCTCGGCGACCGCGGTGGACTCGTCCAGCAGCGAAGCGTTCGCCGTGGTCAGGCCGGTCAGGTCGGCGACCACGGTCTGGAAGTTCAGCAGTGCTTCCAGCCTGCCCTGCGAGATTTCCGGCTGGTACGGCGTGTACGCGGTGTACCAGGCCGGATTCTCCAGCACGTTGCGGCGGACCACGCCGGGCGTGACGGTGTCGTGGTAGCCGAGGCCGATCATCTGCGTCATCGGGCGGTTGCGCGCGGCGAGCGCACGCAGTTCGGCGGTGGCGTCCTCTTCGGACGCGGCGGTGGGCAGCTGCAGCTCACCGGCGGTGCGGATGGCCGAGGGCACCGCCGCTTCGACGAGTGCATCCAGGCTTCCGTAACCGCATTCGGCGAGCATCTTCGCCCGCTCGGCCGGACCGGGACCGATGTGACGGGTGTCGAAGGAGGTGGAGGTGATGGGAGCTCCTCAGTACGGGCACCGGACGCGACGGTGCGCTTGGGAACTCCCCCTCTGTCATGGGCACCTGAGAGTTTCGCCGCGCGGTGCGGCTTTCACCTTGGGTGAGGCGCGGGTGCGCCTTCTTTCCAGAGTGGCCTCGCCGAAAGCGGTAGTGGGTACCTGAGAGATTCCGGGGAGTTTGCTCCTTCGGTGCCCCATTGCTGACGTGGGGCTCTCCCGCTCCGGCTCGAACGGCCCAGTATGCAGTTGGTGGTGCTGTGGTGGCAGCCACTCTACCTGCCGCTTCGCGGGGCAGTCCAGCTCACCGGGCCTACGCCACACCCCGGTTTGACCGCCCGCCACCGTCACAGCGGCGTCACGTACGCCCCGGAGATGCCCCCGTCCACGAGGAACTGCGACGCCGTGATGAAGCTCGCGTCGTCGCTGGCCAGGAAGGCCACCGAGGCGGCGATCTCCTCCGGCTCGGCGAACCGGCCGAGCGGCACGTGCACCAGCCGGCGTGCCGCGCGTTCCGGATCCTTCGCGAACAACTCCTTCAGCAGCGGCGTGTTCACCGGACCCGGGCACAGCGCGTTGACCCGGATGTTCTCCCGCGCGAACTGCACCCCCAGCTCCCGCGTCATCGCGAGCACCCCGCCCTTCGACGCGGTGTAGGAGATCTGCGACGTCGCCGCGCCGAGCACGGCCACGAACGACGCGGTGTTCACGATCGCGCCCTTGCCCTGACGCTGCATGTGCGGCAGCACCGCCTTGCAGCACAGGTACACCGAGGTGAGGTTGACCCGCTGCACTCTTTCCCACGCATCGATGCCGGTGGTGAGGATGGAATCGTCCTCCGGCGGCGAGATGCCCGCGTTGTTGAACGCGACGTCGACCGAGCCGAACTCGTCCACAGTGGCCTGGAACAGGGCTTCGACCTGCTCGGCGTCGGTCACGTCGGTCGGCACGAACCGGCCGCCCACCTCGTCGGCCGCGGCCCTGCCCTGTTCGGGCACGACGTCGGCGATGACCACCTTCGCGCCCTCGCTCGCCAGCCGCCGGGCGGTGGCGAGGCCGATCCCGCTCGCCCCGCCGGTGATCACCACGACGCGGTCCTCGAAACGCTGCACCATCTGGTTCATTCCTCCGGATCTACGAGGTGCTCAGGAAAACGTTCTTCGTCTCGGTGAACGCCGAGGCGGCGTCCGGGCCCAGCTCACGGCCGAGCCCGGACTGCTTGAAGCCGCCGAACGGGGTCCAGTAGCGGACCGCGGAATGCGAGTTCACCGACAGGTTCCCGGATTCCACCGCGCGGGCCACCCGGAACGCGCGGCCGACGTCGCGGGTCCAGATCGACCCGGACAGGCCGTAGTCGGTGTGGTTGGCCATGCGCACCGCCTCGTCCTCGTCGGCGAACCGCAGCACGGCGACGACCGGGCCGAAGATCTCGTCACTGGCAAGCGGATCGGCCAGCCCCGGCGGAGTCACCACAGTGGGTGCGAACCAGAAACCCGGTCCGTCCGGCGCGCTGCCGCGGAACGCGACCGGTGTGGCAGCGGTGACGTAGGACGACACCTTCGCGTGGTGCGCGGCGGAGATCAGCGGGCCCATCTCGGTTTCCTCGGCGCCCGGATCGCCGACGACGACACCGCGCACGGCGGGCTCCAGCAACTCGAGGAAACGGTCGTAGACGTTGTCCTGCACCAGGATCAGCGAACGCGCGCAGCAGTCCTGGCCGGCGTTGTCGAACACCCCGTAGGGCGCGGTCGCCGCGGCTTGCGCCAGATCGGCGTCGTCGAACACCACGTTCGCGTTCTTGCCGCCCAGCTCCAGCGTCACCCGTTTCACCTGCGCCGAGCAGCCGGCCATGATCTGCTTGCCGACCTCGGTGGAGCCGGTGAACACGACCTTGCGCACCGCCGGATGCGTCACGAACCGCTGGCCGACCACCGCGCCCTTGCCGGGCAGCACCTGGAACACGTCGTCCGGGATGCCCGCCTCCCTGGCCAGTTCGGCCAGCCGGAGCGCGGTCAGCGGGGTCAGCTCGGCGGGCTTGAGCACCACCGTGTTGCCCGCCGCGAGCGCCGGCGCGAAGCCCCAGCCCGCGATCGGCATCGGGAAGTTCCACGGCACGATCACACCGACCACGCCCAGCGGTTCGTGGAAGGTCACGTTCACCCCGCCCGGCACCGGGATCTGCTGTCCCAGCAGGCGTTCCGGCGCACCGGCGTAGTAGTCCAGCACGTCCCGGACGTTGCCGGCCTCCCAGCGGGCGTTGCCGACGGTGTGCCCGGAGTTCAGCACCTCGAGCTGCGCCAGGTTCTCCCGGTCGGCGTCCACCGCGGCGGCGAACCGGCGCAGCAGCCGGGCCCGGTCCCCAGGCGGCACCGCCCGCCACGCCGGGAACGCGGCGTGCGCACGGGCGATCGCGGCGTCGGTCTCCTCCGCACTGGCGAGCGGAACCTGGCGGACCACCTCTTCGGTGGCCGGATTGAGCACGGCGAAGGTCTCGGTCATGGTCCCTCCTGCGCGGCGTTCACCAGTGCGGTGAACAGCCGGACGTCATCGGTGTCCTGCTCGGGATGCCACTGCACGCCGAGCACGAATCCGCCGGGCAGTTCCGCGGCCTCGACCGTGCCGTCGGCGGCGTGCCCGGAGGCGACCAGCCCGTGACCGAGCCGGTCGATCGCCTGGTGGTGGTAGCACCGCACCTTCGTCTCCGGGCCGAGGATCGCGGCGGCGCGGCTACCGGCGGTGAGCGTGACGGTCGTGCTGCCGAAAGCCGCCGGGGCCGGCTGGTGCGCGGTGTCGCCGAGGGATTCCGGCAGGTGCTGGGCCAGCGTGCCGCCGAGGGCCACGTTGATCACCTGGAGTCCGCGGCACACGCCCAGCACCGGTTTTCCGGCCGCGCGGGCGGCGGCGTAGAGGCCTGCCTCGAACGCGTCGCGCTCCGGGCGCAGATAGGTCGAGGGATGCGGCTGCTGTCCGTAGCGACCGGGGTCGATATCCGCCCCGCCGGTGAGCACGAGACCGTCGATCCGCGACATGAGCCGTTCGCAGGCCGTGGTGACCGGCGGCAACAGCACCGGGATTCCACCGGCGGCCACCACGCACTCGGAGTAAACCCGGTGCAACACGGTCGCTTCGGCGTCCCAGACGACGAACTTCGACCGTTCCGAGTACGTGGTGAGGCCGATGACGGGTGGATCAGAGGCGTTCGAAACCACGGATGCGCTCCCAATCGGTCACGGTCCGTTCGAACGCCTCCAGCTCGACCCGCGCGGCGTTGAGGTAGTGATCGACCACGTCGTCACCGAAGGCGTCGCGGGCGATCTGGCTGCGGTCGAGCGCGGCAGCCGCCTCGCCGAGCGTGCTGGGCACAGCCGGTTTGCCGGACGCGTAGGCGTTGCCGGAGAACTCGGGCTCCAGCGGCAGCTCGTTCTCGATGCCGTGCAGTCCGGCGGCGACCAGCGCGGCGACCGCGAGGTAGGGGTTCACGTCACCACCGGGCACCCGGTTCTCCACCCGCAGCGATTCGCCGTGCCCGACCACGCGCAGCGCGCAGGTCCGGTTGTCGGTGCCCCACGCGATCGCCGTCGGCGCGAAACTCCCCCGTACGAAACGCTTGTAGGAGTTGATGTTGGGCGCGAAGAAGCCGGTCAGCTCGCGCAGCGCGGCGAGCTGACCGGCGAGGAAGTGCTCCATCAGCGGCGAGAACCCGTGCTCGCTGTCGCCCGCCAGCACCGGATCACCGGAAGCGGAACGGAGGCTGAGGTGGATGTGGCAGGAGTTGCCCTCGCGTTCGTTGTACTTCGCCATGAACGTGAGGCTCTTGCCCTCCTGCGCGGCGATCTCCTTCGCGCCGTTCTTGTAGACGCTGTGGTTGTCGCAGCTGGTCAACGCCTCGGCGTAGCGGAAGGCGATCTCCTGCTGCCCGGGATTGCACTCGCCCTTGGCCGATTCGGGGTACAGCCCGGCGCCCGCCATCGCGTTGCGGATCCGGCGCAGCAGCGGTTCGATGCGCGCGGTGCCGAGCATCGAGTAGTCCACGTTGTACTGGTTGGCCGGCTTCAGATCGTGGTAGCGCTTGTCCCACGCGGCCTCGTAGGAATCGTCGAAGACGATGAACTCCAGCTCGGTGCCCGCGTACGCGACGAGGCCGCGGTCGGCGAGCCGGTCGAGCTGGCGGCGCAGGATCTGCCGCGGCGAAACGGTGACCGGACCGCCCTGCACCCGCTCGACGTCGGCGAGCACCATGGCGGTGCCCTCGTGCCACGGGATCTCGCGCAGCGTGCTGAAGTCCGGGCGCAGCACGAAGTCGCCGTAGCCGTGCTCCCACGAGGAGCTCGCGTAGCCGTCCACGGTGTTCATGTCCACGTCGACGGCCAGCAGGTAATTGCACGCTTCGGTGGCGTGGTCGGCGACCTCTTCGAGGAAGTACTCGGCCGAACAGCGCTTGCCCTGGAGCCTGCCCTGCATGTCGGTGATCGCGACGAGCACCGTGTCGATCGCGCCCGCCGCCACCCGCTCCCGGAGATCCGCCAGCGTGAGCAATCCTCGCCTGCCTGCCATCGCACCGTCCCAAAGGTTTGGATCAGGTCCTTTGCGCGTTCTTCCTACCGACCGGGCCGCGCGGGGTCAATGGCCGATAAGGTATTTTTCTGATCCATTCACCGGGGTCCGGTCTGTCCGGGATGCCCGGCTGAGAAGAATCTGTGAATCGGGCCGATCCGGGACCAAACGCGCCGTCTCGTACGTTGTACCGGGCAAGAGAGGTGAGAGGGATGACTGAAGCATTCACGCAGTCCACGTTCAGCCAGCAGCCGGCGCGGCCGCAGCTCCCGACGATGCCGACCGGGTGGCCGATCGCGTCCTACGAATCGTACGAGCAAGCGCAGCGGGCGGTCGACCACCTCGTCGGCGCCGACTTCCCGGTCACCGACGTGACCATCGTCGGCGTGCAGCCGATGCTCGTGGAGCGGATCGCGGGCCGGATGAGCCTCGGCAAGCTACTCAGCAGCGCGGCGATGTCCGGTGCCGTGTTCGGTCTGTTCCTCGGCCTCGTGCTGAGCATGCTCAACCCGGGCGCCGGACTGTTGCCGATCGGGCTCGGCCTGATCGCGGGCATCGTGTTCAACCTGCTGTTCGGCGCACTGGGCTACGCGGCCAACCGCAACAAGCGCGGATTCGTCTCGCAGAGCCAGCTGGTGGCACAGCGCTACGACGTGCTCTCCCAGCCCCGCAACGCAGAACGCGGCCGCGAACTCCTCGCCGACCTGGCGGCCCGCTCGGCATTCACGCACTGAACAGCCGCACCCCGCGGCGTCCGCCCGGCCTCTCGGCCACGACGCACTGACCTGTCACCACACCGGCCCCCGGCGCGATCGGCACAGTATTCCCTGTGCCGATCGCGCTGCCGTGTGCAGAGCTGTTCACCCCTCCCGCAGCATTTGCGACACACCGGGCGGTCACCGTCCCGGCGACGTTACGACGCGCCGACCTGCCACGGCAGCAGCGTTGCTACACACCGACCCGTCGCACCCTCGACAACATTGCACACTCCCGCGGCCTACGCCGCCCGCGCAGCATTGCGACGCGCTGGCCGCTACCTCCCCGGCAGCATTGCGACACACCGGCTTCTCGCCGTCCCGGCAACGTTGCGCCGCGCAGCCTGCCACCGCAACGGCAACGGCAACACGCTGACCCGTTACCGACGACAGCGGCGTTCCGACGTATCGACCCGGTACCGACCCGACCGCCGCGCAGCATGTCACCGGGCGGCTTCCCCTCGATCGGCGCAAGTTCCGTCACCGCGCCGAGTTCTCACTGCGACCGGCACTGACCGTTCCACCGCACCGTCCTTCACCGCGATCGACGCACTGCCGGTCACCGCACTGACCGTTCCACCGCACCGTCCCTCACCACGATCGACGCACTGCCGGTCACCGCACTGACCGGCAGTGCCCTCGCCGCGATCAGCCGATTCGCCGCCCATACCCGTACCAGGCCGATCCGGGCGCCCGCGCCAGGAGACAGGGGAGCAGCCCCGACCGCTGCTCCCCCGCCCCGCGCGGCTCTACCTCGTGGGCGGAGCGGGACTGGTCGTCGCCGTGCCGGTCGTCGAAGGCGCGCTCGAAGACGGCCGGTCACCCGACGGGGGCTGGGCGCCCGAAGAAGGCTGGCTGCTCGAAGAGGGCTCGCTGCTCGACGACGGTTTCGGGATCGCCGCCGCGAACGGCACTTCGTCGGTCTCACTGCAGTAGGCGCGGCTGCTGTTGTAGCCGTTGACGTTCCCTTGGTCGTCCTGGACGCCTTCCACGACGTTCGGCCGCGGGAACCGGTTGTCGGATCCGCGCGACTGCGTGGTCCCGGTGTCCTTCTCGCATCCGTGACGGGTGATCGACAGTGGACGGCCCTCCTCGTCGTAGAGGTAGACGTCCTTGAGCGGCTTGCCGTTCGCGTCGAACGCGTACACGTTCTCCAGCTCCTTGTCGCCGTAGCGCAGTTGCTGGTTGCCGTAGTTGTCGGTGGACGGCGAGGAGTACGACGCGGTGTTCGGGTAGTACGAGTCGTGGTTCCCGATCAGGTCGACCGCCGCCCCGAAACCGCCGAACGCGCCACCCACCACGAACGCCGACACCGGCACCGCGAGCCACAGCAGCCTGCGATCCTCCCGCGTGCGCGACCCGGCCCACACCATCGCCACCGCGGCGACCACCAGGAACGGCAGCAACGCCGCGGCGTACGTGTGCCGCACCATGAGCAGCAGGCCGAACGCCACCAGCAGCACCGCGCAGACCAGCCACCAGGCCGGCTTCAGTGCGCTCAGGTACGTCGCCGCGCGTGCACCGCGGCCTTCCCGCCACGTCCGCAGCGACTCCCGCGCCCAGCCGACCTCCGGCAGGTCCAGCACCGCCTGCACCCCGCGGCGGAACAACAGCCACAGGCTCACCGCGAACACCGGTACCAGCAGGATCAATCCCAACAGGATGTCCGGATCGATCTGGACCGCGGCGGCAAACGCGAGCAGCGCCATCACCGCGGCACAGAACACCATGCCCCACAAGGCAAACCGCGGTGCGAACAGACCAGGCGCGGCCGGCGTCGCGAGTACCTCGGTGGCTGCTTCGCCGGGTGGTGCGGCCGGATATCCACCGGCGGCCCGCAGTTCGGCCGCGTAGCTCTCCGGCGTGCCGAGCCGTTCGACGAGCGCCTCGACCCGCGCCGACGGGCCCAGCTCGGCCTCGATCTCGGCCAGGTGCGGCCGGACGTCCTCCAGGATCTCCTCGACCTCCCCGGTGGGCAGATCGGCGAGCGCGGTGCGGACCCTCGCCAGGTACACCCGCACGGCGGTGGGCTTTTCCGTACTCATGCTGCTTCTCCCCGTGTCTTTCCCGCCCCGCGGACGTCCTGCTTCGTTTCTTCGGTTCCCCTCGCGCAGCAGACGACGTTCACGCCGCCTCCTTGAGCAGCTGGTCCATGGCCGACGCGAAACTCTGCCAGGTACTCACCGATTCGGTGAGCCGCTGCCGTCCCGGCTCGTTCAGGCTGTAGTACTTGCGGTGTGGGCCTTCCTCGCTCGGCACCACGTACGACGTCAGCAGGCCGGCCTTGTACAGCCGTCGCAGCGTGCCGTACACCGACGCGTCCCCGACTTCTTCCAGACCGGCGATGCGAAGTCTTCGCAGCACGTCGTAGCCGTATCCGTCCTTGTCGCGCAACACCGCCAGCACTGCCAGGTCCAGCACTCCCTTGAGCAGCTGACTGATCTCCACGGCACCCTCCAGGTCTTACACTTGGAACGGTACCACGCATAGCGCAGTAGTGCGCACGGCATTAGGCCGTGGCTACGCAAGAGACGATCAGCGTGCCCGGCCCGGCCGATCCGCAAACCAGCCCGAGCCGCCCCCGGTCAGCGCCGCGTGCGTGGCCGCGGCTGGCAACGCGGGCACGAGTACGACGAGCGGTTCATGAACGGTTCCCGCCGGATCGCCGTGCCGCACCGGCCACACGGCAGGCCTTCCTGGCCGTAGGCGTCGAGGGAACGGTCGAAGTAACCGGACTGCCCGTTGACGTTGACGTACAACGCGTCGAAGGAGGTGCCCCCGGCCTGCAGTGCGGACGACATCACGTCCGTGGCCGCTTCGAGCACGGCGCGGCCCTGCGCGGTGGTGAGCCTTTCGGTGGGACGGGTGCCGTGCAGTTTGGCTCGCCACAACGCCTCGTCGGCGTAGATGTTGCCGACCCCGGAGACCAATGTCTGGTCCAGCAACGCGCGTTTGATCTCGGTACGGCGCGAGCGCAGCGCCCGCACCGCGGCGACCGGATCGAACCGCGAGTCCATCGGATCACGGGCGATGTGCGCGATGGTGCCCGGCAACGCCTCGCCCTCGACCTGCACGAGGTCGTCGAGCGCCAGCCCGCCGAACGTGCGCTGGTCGACGAAACGCAGCTCCGGGCCGTCGTCGGCGAACCGGATCCGCACCCGCAGATGCTTCTCGTCCGGCGCGTCCCCGGGCTGCACCAGCATCTGACCGCTCATCCCGAGATGCGCGAGCACGGCCTCCCCGTGCGACAGCTCGAGCCACAGGTACTTGCCCCGCCGCCGCGCCGCCTCGATCTTGACCCCGGCCAGCCGCCCGGTGAAATCGGCGGCGCCCAGTGCGTGCCGCCGGATGGCGCGCTGGTGCAGTACCTCGACCCCGCGGACGGTGCGGCCGGCCACGTGGGCCTGCAGACCGGCGCGGACGACCTCGACCTCGGGCAGTTCGGGCATGCGCTCATTCTGCCCGCCACCACCGACAGTTCCGCCGTCCGGGCACACAAAACGGGGCCCGTCGGCACAGTGCCGACGGGCCCCGGATGCGGAGATGCCTCAAGCCTCGACGGTCGGTCCCTCGTCGCCGACGCCGAGTTCCTCGGACAGCGCGCGCCAAGCGGTTTCGGCGGCCTTCTGCTCGGCTTCCTTCTTCGTGGTGCCTGCGCCCTCGCCCAGTCCCCGGCCACCGACGTACACCGTGGCGGTGAACTCCTTGCGGTGGTCCGGACCGGTGTCCTCGACGCGGTACTCGGGCACGCCGAGGCCCGCGGAGGCGGTGAGCTCCTGCAAGCTGGTCTTCCAGTCGAGACCGGCGCCGCGCAGCGGAGCCTCGGCCAGCAGTCCGTCGAACAGGTGGTGCACGAGCTTGCGCGCGATCTCGATGCCGTGCGCAAGGTAGACCGCACCGAGCACGGCCTCGAGACCGTCGGCGAGGATGCTCGCCTTGTCCCTGCCCCCGGTGAGCTCCTCGCCCTTGCCCAGCAGCAGGTGTGCCCCGAGTCCGCCCTCGCCGAGCCCGCGTGCGACTCCTGCCAGCGCGTGCATGTTGACCACGCTGGCGCGCAGCTTCGCGAGCTGCCCCTCGGGCAGATCGGGGTGTGTGGTGTAGAGGTGGTCGGTGACGACCAGGCCGAGCACCGCGTCGCCGAGGAATTCCAGCCGCTCGTTCGGCGGCAGCCCGCCGTTCTCGTACGCGTACGAGCGGTGGGTCAGCGAAAGGCGGAGAAGCTCGGGGTCGAGAACGACCCCGAGCGCCTCGAGCAACGGTGCGGGATCGGACGCCGGTCCTCCGACGGGCTTACCCCCCATGGCGGCCTGCCCGTCAGGCGGGCTCGACGACCTGGCGGCCGTTGTGCTGGCCGCATGCCGGGCACGCGATGTGCTGGAGCTTCGGCTGCCGGCAAGCGCGGTTGGAGCAGGGCACCAGCTGAACCGGAGCCGCCTTCCACTGGCTGCGGCGGGAGCGCGTGTTGGATCGCGACATCTTCCGCTTCGGGACGGCCACGAGTAGATCTCCTTCAAACGGTCTGCTCGCGCTCGCGAGCGGACTTCCTTCTCCCGGATCGAGCTGGGCGCTCGTCAGGCTTGCTCTCCGGAGCCGTGCGCAGGCTTTTCGCCCGCGTTCTCGTCGAGACGATCGACGAGCGCGGCCCACCGAGGATCTATCTTCTCATGCCCGTGTCCGGACTCGAGATCGGCCCACTTGACACCGCATTCGGTGCACAGTCCGGCACAGTCCTCGCGGCACAGCGGGGCGAGCGGAAGGGCGAGCACCAGCGCGTCGCGCACCGTCGGCTCGAGGTCGATCCGGTCGTCGACCAGCCGCGGGATCTCGTCCTCCTCGGTGGTCTCCTCGGTCGCCGAGCCGGGGTAGGCGAACAGCTCGGTGAGCTCCACCTCGACGTGCTCGGTGACCGGGTCGAGGCAACGGGCGCACTCGCCGTCGGCGGTGGCCTGCGCGGTGCCGCTCACCAGCACGCCCTCGACCACCGATTCGAGCAGCAGGTCGAGTTCGACCGGCGTGCCGGCCGGGATTTCGAGCACGCCGGGCACGCCGAGTGCGGTCTCGAACGGCGCGGAACGGCGAAGCGGGCGGCTGAGTCCCGCGCGCCGGCCGAGCTCACGGGTGTCGAGCACCCACGGGCTGCGGTCGTCGAGCTGCGCGGGGCGTGCGTTGCGGGCAGGGTTCTCGGACATCGCCTACCAGGGTACGCAGGGTGCCCGGCGGCACGTCGACGGCGTCAGACCTGGTAGTCGTAGAGCGTCGAACGGCCGTTGCCGCCGACGTTGCCAGGGGCGCGCAGGTGGTTGCGGCCGGAGTCGACGGTGCGCAGCGTCGTCGCCAGCAGCTCGGAGAACTCGGCCAGTTTGCCGTCGACGTAGGCGTCGCAATCGACGCGCTGACGGTCGGCCTCGGCGTGCGCCTCGTCCACGATGCGCGCAGATTCGGCGTGCGCGGCCTGCACGACCTCGGTCTGCGAGACGAGCCGGGCCTGCTCACCGCGGCCGTCCTCGATCGCACGGTCGTAGGCGTCGCGGCCGGCCTGGATCATCCGCTCGGACTCGGCGCGGGACCGGTCGGTGAGGTTCTGGTATTCGGCCTGTCCGCCGGCGACCATGCGCTCGGCCTCGTTGTGCGCGTCGGCCAGCATCTGCTCGGCGCGGTCACGGGCGTCGGCGAGGATCCGCTCGGCCTCCGCGGTCGCGTCGGAGACGGTGCGCTCGGCCTCCGCGTTGGCACCGGAGACGGTCTCGCCCGCTTCCTTGCGCGCGGTGTGCAGCAGGTCGTCGCGCTTGTCGAGCACGTCTTGGGCGTCGTCGACCTCACCGGGGAACGCGTCACGGACGTCGTCGAGCAGCTCGAGCACGTCGCCGCGGGGCACCACGCAGCTGGACGTCATCGGCACCCCACGAGCCTCTTCGACGATCGTGACAAGCTCGTCGAGTGCCTCGAAAACCCGGTACACGGCCACTCCCTCAAGCAGTTTCCCCGTTCGCTGTGGTCCAGTCTGCCCGCTTCGCGGCCCGAAC
The DNA here is from genome assembly GCF_039536925.1 of Amycolatopsis ultiminotia. NCBI lineage: Bacteria > Bacillati > Actinomycetota > Actinomycetes > Pseudonocardiales > Pseudonocardiaceae > Amycolatopsis > Amycolatopsis ultiminotia. The sequence goes on from NZ_BAAAZN010000020.1 coordinate 17,075, forward strand.
CGGTGAACGCGCACGCGATCGGGCGTGTCCTTCGGTGAACGGCCGGTGCCGCCCGGCCATCGGCCGAGCGGCACCGGCCGCGCCGGGTCAGGCGTCGAGATCGACGTTCTTGAAGCTGGCGTAGTGGTCCGGCGTGTAGGCGACTTCGCCGCCCTTGCCGGAGATCACCCGGTCATCCGTGCCGACCGGGTACACCGTGTAGTAGCCGGCATCGCAGGACGGCAGGATGCCCTCGCGGTTCTCGTAGGTCTGGCCGCCTTCGGCGGAACCGGCACGCACGCCATCGACCACCTTCTTGGCCTCGGCGGACAGCGTGGAGTACCCGGCCGTGTCCAGCTTCGACAGGTCGCCGCACTTGGCGGGGTCGCTACCGCCGCCGTCGATGTCGATCACCTGGAACGTGGCGTAGTGGTCGCCGGTGTAGAAGTACTCGCCGCCTTCACCGGTCACGATCCGGCGGGTGCCGCGGTCGCTCGAGCCCGGCGTGGGCACGGTGTACTCGTGGTAGTAGCCGGAATCGCAGGAGGGCAGGATGCCCTCGCGGTTGTCGAAGACGACCCCGTCGTTCTTCGGGTACGGGAACGGCCCGCCCTTCAGGATGAGCTGGTAGGTGTCGGTGGCTTCGGCCGGCAGCGAGGACAACGCCGCGTGCTCGAATCCGGAGAGGTCACCACAGGAGTTCTGGAGCGTCGAGGCCGGCGTGGCGGCCGGCGCCGACGGTCCGGCCGCCGGGGACGACGGCGCGGCCTCCGCGGCCGAACCGAACCCCAGGAAACCGACCAGCAGCGCAAGCAGGACACCGGCGAGACGGGAACGATGGTTGGTCATTTTCGGACCGTAACCCGGTGCAGTGGTCGCGAGGATGCCGCGAGGTGAACACTCCCCGCTCCCGCCCGAAGTCCCGACGAAGGTAGCAATCCGTTCAGGCTAACCAGCCCCAGTGAGCGGGCCCGGCGGCACCATCGGCAGGTCGGCGGCCCGGTGAACGGCCGCGGGCAAGCCGGACCGACGGCCCGGGTGCGGGAAGGACCAGCGGTTCAGTGAACAGGTCGGCGGCCCCGCGGTGAGCAGCCCCGGGCGAACGCAACCGGCGGCGGTGAACGGGACCAACGGATCCGGCGAACGGCCCCGAGCGAACAGGCCGTGGCCCGGCAGGCACCTCCGATCAACAGATCGACAGCCCCGCACGAACAGCCCAGACAGACCCGTCCGACAACCCCGAGCGAGCCGGCAGCCCGCGGACGGCCGGAGCGAGCGGGCCGACGGCCCCGGCAGACGGTCCCCCGGCGGACAGTCCCGGTGAGCGGCCAGCAGCCCCGGGCGCGCAGGTCGACAACCCCCGACCGAGCGAGTCGGCAGCCCAGCGGACCACCCAAAGCCGAGTCGGCAGCCCGGCGCAACACCCAAGACCGGCTCCGCAGCCCAGCGGACCACTCAAGACCGAGTCCGCAGCCCGACGCAATACCCAAAGCCGAGTCCACAACCCGGCGCAACACCCAAGACCAGCTCCGCAGCCCAGCGGACCACTCAAGGCCAGCTCCACAGCCCAGCGCAACACCCAAAGCCGGCTCCGCAGCCCGGCGGACCACCCAAGGCCGACTCCACAACCCAGCGCAACACCCAAAGCCGGCTCCACAGCCCGACGCAACACCCAAAACCGGCTCCACAGCCGGGGGACCACCGCGGTCCGCGCCGGGCTGCCGCGCGATCGGCGGTTTCAGTCCTTCTTCGCGAACGCCTCGGTCAGCCGCTCGTACACCACCGGCGGCACCAGCTTCTCGATGTCGCCGCCGAACGCCGCGACCTCCTTGACCAGCGAGCTGGAGACGAAGCCGTACGCCGGGTTGTTGGCCATCAGCAGGGTTTCCAGACCGGTCAGCTCCCGGTTCATCTGGGCCATCTGCAGTTCGTAGTCGAAGTCGCTCACCGAGCGCAGGCCCTTTGCGACGGCCGCGATGTCGTTGTCGCGGCAGTAATCCACGAGCAGGCCCTGCCACGAGTCGATCCGCACGTTGGGCAGTTTCGCGGTGATCTCCCGCAACATCTCCATACGTTCCTCGACGCTGAAGAGTCCCTTCTTGTTCTTGTTCACCCCCACCGCAACCACGACCTCGTCGAAGAGGAGCGAGGCCCGCTCGATGATGTCGAGGTGCCCGTTGGTGGCCGGATCGTAGGAGCCGGGACAGACCGCGCGACGCATGCGCGGACGCTACCAAGCCCCGACGCTCCGCGCGCACCTCGTGACGACTGCGTCACACCCTCGGTGAACGGTGGTACTCGGCCCAGTACAGCGCCGTGTCGCCGTAGCGCTTGTCCCGCGTCGGCACGAACGCTTCGGGCCACTCCGGCGCGCCGTCACGAGCGGCCCGTTCGACCACTGCGAGAGCACCGTCGGTGAGCCAGCCGCCGCTGTCGAGCGCCGTCAGCACGGCGCCGAGCGCAGCCGCATCCACCGCGTACGGCGGGTCCGCGAGGAGAAGATCGAACGTCGCCGACGCCGGCCCGGCCACCACGGTCTCCACCTGACCGGCCCGCACCGTGCCGCCGAGCCGCAGGTCGGTGACGTTGCCGCGAAGCACGTCGACGGCGCGCCGGTCGGCTTCCACGAACCACGCGTCCGCGGCGCCCCGCGAAAGGGCTTCGAGACCGAGCGCCCCGGACCCGGCGTACAGGTCGAGGACCCGAGCCCCGTCCAGCTCACCGGCCACTTCGAGGGCGTTGAAAAGCGCTTCCCGCACGCGCTCGGACGTCGGACGGGTGCCCTTCGGCGGTACCTTCAGCCGCCGCCCGCCTGCCGTGCCCGCCACGATCCTCGTCACCCCGCCATCTTCGCCGAGTCCCGGATGTGGCTTTCGACAGGACTTGCTGAACCTCACCCGCGCGGGCGCGTAGAGTCGTCCTTCGCCTTCTGAGAGGCAACCGAGCTGTTGAGGAGCGTTGCGTGTCGGAACCCCGGGTGAGACGGGCCGAGATCGCTGTCGAGCAGGCCCACGTCGATCGGGTCTACACCCGCCTCGGCCAGCTGCGGGCCCAGGCCGAGGCGATGCGGACCAAGGGCTACGAACTCGGCCAGGGCGCCCAGCGCGAGGCGATCTTCGAACAGGCGTCGATGCTGTTCGAACGCGACATGATGGTCTACCACGCCAACCAGACCCTGCAGACGCTCGACGCGGAGTACGAGGGCCTGGTGTTCGGCCGCCTCGACCACCTCGACCACGAGCAGATCTACGTGGGCAGGCTCGGCATCCGTGACACCGAGTTCGACAACCTTGTCACCGACTGGCGTGCGCCTGCCGCCGCGGCGTTCTACCAGGCCACCGCCGAAGAGCCGATGGACGTGGTGCGCCGCAGGGTGATCCGCTGCTCCGGGCAGAACGTGCTCGACGTGGACGACGACGTGCTGATCGCCGACGCCGTGCCCGAGGACATGGCGATCGTCGGCGAGGGCGCGCTGATGGCCGCACTCGGCCGTGCCCGCGGCGAGAAGATGCGCGACATCGTGGCCACGATCCAGAAGGAGCAGGACGAGGTCATCCGCGCGCCGTGGCGTGGCGTCACCGAGATCACCGGTGGTCCCGGCACCGGCAAGACCGCGGTCGCCCTGCACCGCGCGGCCTACCTGCTCTACCGGCACCGTCGCCAGCTCGGTGGTGCCGGGGTATTGGTGATCGGGCCGTCCGGGGTGTTCACCACCTACATTTCGCGTGTGCTGCCGTCGATGGGCGAGACGAACGTCGAGCTGCGCGCGCTGGGCGAGGTGCTCGACGGCCTGATGGCCACGAGGCAGGACAGCTCGGCGCTGGCCGCCGTCAAGGGCTCGTTGCGGATGCGGAAGGTGCTGCTGCGCGCGTTGCGGGACACGCCGCCCGAGGCGCCCGACGAACTGCGCATCGTCTACCGCGGCGAGGTGCTCAAGCTCGCCGGGCGCGAACTGGAGAAGGTGCGGCGCAAGGCGCACACGCAGGGCGCACCGCCGAACCGTTCCCGCGTGCGGGTGGCCGAGCTGCTGCTGGCCGCGCTCGCGGACAAGGCGGAGGAGTACGCGAAGGCCGACGGCAAGGAGTTCGATCGCGCGGAGCTGATCACCGACCTCGGCGAACGGATCGACTTCCACCGCTTCCTCGTCGTGTGGTGGCCGGTGCTGTACCCCGCGCAGGTGCTCAAGTGGCTGGGCACGGAGAAGCGGCTCGCCACGGCGGCGAAGGGCGTGCTGAGCCGTTCGGAGATCAGTCTGCTGGCCGCCGATTTCGCGGACCGCAGCCACGGCTGGTCGGTGGCCGACGTGGCGTTGCTCGACGAGCTGCGCGTGCTGGTCGGCCCGGAGCCGAAGCGGCGGCGCCAGACCGTGGTCGAGGTCGAGCCGGACCGCACCGGCGGCGGCGCCCCGCACCGTCCGGAGCACTACGACGAGTACTCGCACGTGGTGATCGACGAATCGCAGGACCTGTCGCCGATGCAGTGGCGGATGGTCGGCAGGCGCGGCAAGTACGCGAGCTGGACCGTGGTGGGTGATCCGGTGCAGAGCTCGTGGCCGGATCCGGACGAGGCGGCACAGGCACGGGACCAGGCGTTCGGCGCGAAGACCGCACGCCGCCGGTACACGCTGCGCACGAACTACCGCAACTCGGCGGAAATCTTCGACCTGGCCGCGAAGGTCGTCGCCGGGCACGCGCAGGCAGGGGAACTGCCCCAGGCGGTGCGCACCACGGGCATCGCGCCCGAGGTGCGGCCGGTCGAAGCCGCCGCGCTGCCGACGGCCACGGAGGCCGCGGTCAAGGAGCTGCTCGGCGCGGTCGAGGGCACCGTGGGCGTGATCACCGCGATGGACCGGGTCGACGAGGTCGGCGGCTGGCTCGCCGGACAGGCCGACGAGCGGCTGAAGGTCGTGGGCAGCCTCGATTCGAAGGGTCTCGAGTACGACGCGGTGGTGCTGGTCGAGCCGATCGAGCTGGTCACCGAGTCCTCGACCGGGCGCCGGGTGCTCTACGTCGCGCTCACCCGCGCCACCCAGCACCTCGTCGTACTGGCCTCGGACCCGGACTGGCTGCCGCCGGCCTGAAAAAGCCCGGTCCACGGTTCGGGAAGGGAACAGCGGTCCCGTGCGTTGGCACTGGACGTGACTTCGCTGCCTGACGTCCCGCTGTCCGTGCTCGACCTGTCCCCCGTCTCGGAGGGGCAAGGGGTCGGCGACGCGCTGCGCAACACCCTCGACCTCGCCCGGCACGCCGAACGGCTCGGCTACCAGCGGTATTGGCTCGCCGAGCACCACAACATGCCGGGCATCGCCAGCTCGGCCACCGCGGTGCTGATCGGGCACGTGGCCGATGCGACGAAGACCATCCGGGTCGGCTCAGGCGGCATCATGCTGCCCAACCACGCGCCGCTGGTGGTTGCGGAGCAGTTCGGCACGCTGGAGGCGTTCCACCCCGGCCGGATCGATCTCGGCCTCGGCCGCGCGCCGGGCACCGACCAGCGCACCGCGCTCGCGTTGCGCGGACCGGGCGGGCTGTCCGCGGAGAACTTCCCCGAGCAGCTGATGGAACTCGTCGACTACTTCGAGCACGACGCGGCACGCGGGGTGCACGCGGTGACCGCCGAGGGGAACAAGCCGCCGGTATGGCTGCTCGGCTCGTCCGGTTTCAGCGCGCAGCTGGCCGGACGGCTGGGGTTGCCGTTCTCCTTCGCGCACCACTTCGCGGCCGAGAACACGCTGCCGGCCGTGCAGCTGTACCGGGAGAACTTCCGCCCGTCGGAGACGCTTTCCGAGCCGTACGTGATGCTCGGTGTCTCCGTCGTGGCCGCCGAGACGGACGAGCGTGCGCAATTCCTGGCCGGCCCGAGCGGCTTGACCTTCCTGAGCCTGCGCCGGGGCCGCCCGATCGCGCTGCCGACGCCGGAGGAGGCCGCGGAGTACCCGTATACCGACACCGACCGTGCCTTCCTGGAGCAGCGTTTCGGCTCGGGCATCATGGGCTCGCCGGAGACCGTCCGGAAGGGACTGGAGCAGTTGCTCACCGACACGGACGCAAACGAGCTGATGGTCACCACCATGGTGCACGGGCACGAGGACCGCGTGCGCTCCTACGAGATCGTCGCCGACCTCAAAAACTGATGCCCACCTTTACCTGGCGCGGTCAGGACGTGCGGTGGTCTCGCCAGGGGGCGGGGCCACCGCTCGTCTTCTGCCACGGCACGCCGTGGTCGTCGAAGCTGTGGGAACCGATCGCACGCACCTTCACGCGGGACCACACCGTCTATCTGTGGGACATGCCGGGCTACGGCGAATCCACGATGGCCGACGGACAGGACGTTTCGCTGGCCGCGCAAGGCGAGACGTTCGCCGCGCTGCTGCAGCACTGGGGACTTGCCGAGCCCGACGTGGTGGCGCACGACTACGGCGGCGCGGTCAGCCTGCGCGCGAACCTGCTGCACGGTGCCCGCTACCGATCGCTGGCGCTGGTGGATGTGGTCGCACTCGCGCCATGGGGTTCGGAGTTCTTCCGGCTCGTGGCAGACAACGCCGCCGTGTTCGCCCAGCTGCCACCGGCGTTGCACGAAGCCTTGGTGCGCGCCTACATCGCCGGCGCCGCGCACCTCCCGTTGTCCGCCGCAGCACACGAAATGCTCACCACACCGTGGCTCGGCGAGGCCGGACAGGCCGCCTTCTACCGACAGATCGCCCAGGCGGACCAACGGTATACCGACGAAATCGAGCCCCGTTACGGCACTCTCGCCCTGCCCACGCTGGTGGTGTGGGGCACCGAGGACACCTGGATCCCGGTCGACCGGGCACACCGGCTGGCCGACCTGATCCCGAACGCCCAGCTGGAACTCGTCGACGCAGCCGGACACCTCATCCAACTCGACGCACCGGCCGCCCTCACCGCCGTAGTGCACCGCTGGCTCGCCCAGTGAATTTCGCGCTGTAAGCCTCCCGCAACCAATCTCCAGCGACAGGCTTCCCACAGCGGCCTTCCTTGTGGCGTGCCTCCTGCGGCGAGTTTCCCGCGACGAACGCCAGCTGCGGACTTCCCACGGCACATTCCAGCCGCGAGTTTCCGGCGGTGGTTTTCCAGCCGCGAGTTTCCGGCGGCAGATTTCCAGCGGTGGGCTTCCAGCCGCGGGTTTCCGGCGGTGGATTTCCAGCCGCGGGCTTCCAGCAGCAAGTTCCAGCGGCAGATTTCCAGCCGCGGGCTCCCTGCGGTGAGTTTTCCGGCGGCGAACACCAGCTGTTGACCTCCCGCAGCACATTTCCGGCCACGTACCTCCGGCGAGGAACCTCCAGCGATCGGCGTCCAACGGCGAATCTCCAGCCGTGCACCTCTCGCCGCACATTTCCGGCCACGGCTTCCCGCAGTGGGCCCCCAGCGCGAAATGCGCCCGCGCCGGGTACCGACGGAGTCTCACCGGCGTTCGGTTCTTCTCAGGACAAGCGGATGTCCTGGGACCGCGTGGTCCCCGAGAAAACAAGCGACCACCGGCGTACTGGCCTGTCGGCGGCGTCGATGAACGGTGTCGCGCCGTTGTCGAGGTACGCCTTGATGCTCGCGCTCTTCGTCGCGACCTTCAGGTGGTACTTCGCGCCGCGACCGACAGTTGCTACGTGGCGACGCCGCGACCAGCGCGCCACAGCTTGATGACGTCCGCCTGCGCGTCGACGTTCGCTGCGTGAACGCCGCCTGGCGGGCCTGCCGAACGTCTTGTAGCATGCACTTGATACAAGACGGAGGAACACGCTATGAGCCTCGAGAACACGCTGAGTGTCGCAGTCTTCTGCGGCTTGTTCGGCCTCGCCATCCTGATCGTACTGTGGCCCGGCGAACGACAAGGCGCCCGCTTGCTGGAGAAATGGGGCGTGCGTGACCCGAACCCCGACCAGGTGGCCGTCGCCGTTCGCTACCTGCGCCGTCGCCGGTTCTGGTACCCGTGGCTGTTCGTCGGTCTACCCCTCATCCCGCAGCTTTCCGGCGGCTTCGATTCCCTGGTCGTCGTGGTGCTGCTCGGCGGACTCATCGCCGAAGCAGTCGCACAACGTCCGTCCCCGCAGGTACGCCGCGAAGCTGTGCTCGCACCGCGGCGCGTGCTCGATTTCGCCCCGCTCTGGGCGATCATCGTCGCCGGGGTGGCCGAAATCGCCGCCGCGACACGTCTCATCATCGTGCAGCAATGGCCACTGCTGGGCGTGACCGTCGCGGCAGCGGTTGCGGCCTGGATCATCGTGCTCCTCGCGGTGCGGCGACCGGCAACCGGCGACGCCCAAGTCGACCTGGCGCTACGAACTCGCAGTGCGCGAGTGGCGCTCGGCCTCGGCACCGCAACGGCCGCGATGGTCGGCTGGCACACCGGGCACGAGATGTCGTTTCCCACGTTCATCGCATCGGTGGTGAGCATCGCAGCATTCCTCGCGATCGTCGGCCCGCCACCGAAGAAGACAAAGAAGCAGCGCACAACCACTGCGACGGCACGGTAAATGCCGCTGCGTGTGACCGTCGACGCCGAAAGCGGCGTACCACCGTGGCGCCAGGTGCACGACCAGATCATCCGTGCCATCACGGACGGGGCCCTGCCCCGGGACGCCCGGCTGCCACCGATCCGTCAGCTCTCCCGGGACCTGGGGCTCGCCTCCGGCACTGTCGCCCGCGTGTATCGCGAACTCGAGACCGCCGGCTGGGTCACCACCGCCCGAGCGCGCGGAACAGTCGTGACCGGCCCATCCGAACGGCCGGACCCGGCAACACTGCTTCGCGATGCCGCCACCGAGTACGCCCGCCGCGCGCACGAACTCGGCGTCGAACCGGCAGTGGCCGCGGAGGCAGTGCGGACGGCGCTGGCAGCCGTGAATGTGAACGCGCCTCAGCATTGAGCCCAGGTAACGGAATCCGCGTGACGGATTCCGCGATCCCATCCGGCCGACGCGGTTTTCGCCGTTCTGTGAACCATCTTCCGCACGGTCGTGGGCACACCTCCTTCTGCCCGTGCGCTCTGCGGTTCACTCACCGGACGAGACCTGGAAAGCCGGCCTCGGCGCGAAGAATGATCGTCAGCTACTCCCCAGCACCCTCCCCACTGCGGACAGGATCGGCTCCAGAGAACCGACTTCCGTGCCGACGCATTCGGTGACACCGGCACCGACGACGTCCATTCCGGACAGTGCGTCGATCGCCGAGACGACTTCGCCGATCGTGCGGCCACCGGGCTCCGGGCAGTTCAGCCCGCCGAATTCGGCCGGATCAAGAACATCCAAGTCCACGTGCAGATAGACGTGGTCCGCGCCGGCTGCACTCAGCGTGCCGGCAACATCCTCGGTGCGCACGGCAAGTCCACGCGCGACAGACTCCGCTTCCGCGGGATCGAAGGCCCGGGTACCGAAAAGCGCCACCCGGCCCCCTTCGAGCGCCGGATTCGCCGCGAACTCCTCGTCGCCTTCGCCGAGCAGCGACCGCAGCACCATGCCGTGGAAACCGCCCGATGGCGACGAATCCGCGGTGTTCAAGTCTGCGTGCGCATCGAACCACGCAACGCCGAGCCCGGATCCGTAGCGGAACCGGGCAACGCTGATCGGGAGCAGCTCCACGCCGCAGTCGCCACCGATGGTCAGCACCGGGCCTTCCGGCGCTTCAAGGGCAGCCAGGTGCGCGCGCCGGTTCGCGCCCGTGAGCACAGCCCGGTTGGCAACTCCGGCCACGACTTCGGACGGCGCAGCGTCCTGGCGGACGTGGTGCACCGGGTGGCCGAGCACGTGCCCGGCCAGTTCGGAAAGCGCGAGGCAGCCCCCGACCAGTTCCCGAGCCCGGAGACCGATCGCGCCCTGCCACTGCGGCACCGCGTTGATCAGCATGTGATCGACGCTAGCGCGAACACCGCCGGCAAGGCGAGTCTGAGTTGTTGCGATGGTCCCTTTCGCATCCGTGCGGCGCGAAAGGGACCATCGCACCCGATAAAACTGGCGCGGCAGTGGACTATTCGAGCACGATGAGAAGGTCCCCGCCCTCGACCTGCTGAACGGAGGTGATCGCCAGCCGCCCGACCTTGCCTGCCGCCGAAGCGGTGATCGACGCTTCCATCTTCATGGCTTCGATCGTCGCCACGGTCGCTCCGGCCTCCACCTGGTCGCCCTCGGCCACCTGCAGCGTCACCACGCCGGCGAACGGCGCGGCGATCTGCTTCGGGTTGCCCTTGTCGGCCTTTTCGGTGGCCGGGATGTCCGAGGCGATCGAACGGTCCCGGATCTGGATCGGCCGGAGCTGGCCGTTGAGCGTGGACATGACGGTCCGCACGCCACGTTCGTCGGCCTCGCCGATCGCTTCCAGCTCGATGAGCAGCCGGACGCCGGGTTCGAGGTCGACCGAGTACTCCTCACCCGGACGCAGACCGTAGAAGAAGTCCTTGCTGGGGAGCACACTGGTGTCGCCGTATGCCTCGCGGTGGGTCAGGAACTCCTTGGTGGGCCCGGGGAACAGCAACCGGTTCAGTGCACCGCGGCGGTCGTCGGTGAGTTCCTTGTGGTCCTCTTCGGACAGTTCCGCCACCGGCTTGGCCGCGGTACGGCCCTCGAGTGCCTTGGTGCGGAACGGTTCCGGCCAGCCGCCGGGCGGGTCGCCCAGCTCACCGCGCAGGAAGCCGATCACCGAGTCCGGGATGTCGAACCTGTTCGGCTCCGCTTCGAAGTCGGCCGGGGAGACGCCCGCACCCACCAGGTGCAGGGCGAGGTCACCGACCACTTTGGACGACGGGGTCACCTTCACCAGGTGGCCGAGGATGCGGTCTGCCGCGGCGTACATGGCCTCGATGTCCTCGAAGCGGTCACCGAGCCCGAGCGCGATGGCCTGCGTGCGCAGGTTCGACAGCTGGCCACCGGGGATTTCGTGGTGGTACACACGACCGGTGGGCGAAGCGAGCCCGGCCTCGAACGGTGCGTAGATCTTGCGCACGCTCTCCCAGTACGGCTCGAGGTCGCCGATCGCCTGCAGGTCGAGACCGGTGCTGCGTTCGGAGTGGTCGGTGGCCGCGACGATGGAGCCGAGTGAGGGCTGCGAAGTGGTACCGGCCATGGACGACACGGCACCGTCCACCGCGTCCGCACCGGCCTGGATCGCGGAGAGGTAGGTAGCCAGCTGGCCACCCGCCGTGTCATGCGTGTGGATGTGCACCGGCAGGTCGAACTCCTTGCGCAGCGCGGTCACGAGCCGGGCCGCGGCAGGAGCTCGGAGCAGTCCCGCCATGTCCTTGATCGCCAGGATGTGCGCGCCTGCACCGACGATCTGTTCGGCGAGTTTGAGGTAGTAGTCGAGGGTGTAGAGCTTTTCGTTCGGATCGGACAGATCGGAGGTGTAACAGAGCGCCACTTCGGCGACGGCGGTGCCGGTTTCGCGGACGGCGTCGATGGCCGGACGCATCTGCTCCACGTCGTTGAGCGCGTCGAAGATCCGGAAGATGTCGATACCGGTCGCGGTCGCCTCCTCGACGAAGGCAGAGGTCACCTCGGTCGGATACGGCGTGTAACCCACCGTGTTACGACCGCGCAGCAGCATCTGCAGGCAGATGTTCGGCACGGCCTTGCGCAGCTGTTCCAGACGCTCCCACGGATCTTCGGCCAGGAAGCGCAGGGCGACGTCGTAGGTCGCGCCACCCCAGCACTCGAGTGAGAGCAGCTGCGGCACGGTCGCGGCGACGACCGGAGCCACCGCGAGCAGGTCCCTCGTGCGGACCCGGGTCGCGAGCAACGACTGGTGGGCGTCGCGGAATGTGGTGTCGGTGACGCCCAGCAGCGGCGATTCGCGCAACCATTGCGCGAAACCCTGCGGGCCGAGCTCGGTGAGCCGCTGCTTGGAGCCGTCCGTGGGCGTGAAATCGGCCGGCAGTTTCGGCAGCTTCGTCGCGGCTTCCGGAGTACGCGGCCGTTCGCCGTGCGGGCGGTTCACCGTCTGGTCGGCGAGATAGGTGAGCAGCCGGGTGCCGCGGTCGGCGGAGTGCCGCGCGGTGAGCAGGTGCGGCCGTTCCTCGATGAACGACGTGGTGACGCGGCCTTCCCGGAAATCCGGGTCGTCGAGCACCGCTTGCAGGAACGGGATGTTCGTCGCCACGCCACGGATCCGGAACTCGGCCACGGCACGGCGGGCCCGGCCGACCGCGGTGCGGAAGTCCCGGCCGCGGCAGCTGAGCTTCACGAGCAGCGAGTCGAAGTGGGCGCTGATCTCGGTGCCGGAGAACGCCGTGCCGCCGTCCAGCCGGATACCGGAACCGCCCGGTGAACGGTAGGCGCTGATCATTCCGGTGTCCGGGCGGAACCCGTTCGCCGGGTCTTCGGTCGTGATGCGGCACTGCAGTGCGGCGCCGCGGAGGTAGATCCGGTCCTGTGAAAGGCCGAGGTCGTCGAGGGTTTCGCCGGATGCGATGCGCAGCTGGGACTGCACGAGGTCGACATCGGTGACTTCTTCGGTGACCGTGTGCTCGACCTGGATCCGCGGGTTCATCTCGATGAAGACGTGGTTGCCCTGGCGGTCGAGCAGGAATTCGACGGTGCCGGCGTTGCGATAGCCGATCTGGCGGGCGAACCGCACCGCGTCGGCGCAAATCCGGTCGCGCAGCTCGGGGTCGAGGTTCGGTGCGGGCGCCAGCTCGACCACCTTCTGGTGGCGGCGCTGCACCGAACAGTCGCGCTCGTAGAGGTGGATCACGTTGCCCGCACCGTCGGCGAGGATCTGCACCTCGATGTGCCGTGGTTCGACCACGGCCCGCTCCAGGAACACCGTCGGGTCGCCGAACGCCGATTCGGCCTCGCGCGCGGCGGCTTCGATGGACTCGCGCAGCTGGGCCGGCTCCTCGACCCGCCGCATACCGCGCCCGCCACCACCGGCGACTGCCTTGACGAACACCGGGAAGCCAAGCTCGTCTGCCGCGGCCACCAGTTCGTCGACGTCACTGGACGGCTGCGACGAGCCGAGCACCGGAACGCCGGCATCGCGCGCGGCCTTCACCGCACGGGCCTTGTTACCGGTGAGTTCGAGGATGTCCGCCGACGGGCCGACGAACGTGATCCCGGCTTCCTCGCACGCCCTGGCGAGGTCGGGGTTTTCCGACAGGAAGCCGTAGCCCGGGTAGACCGCGTCCGCGCCCGCCTTCTTGGCGGCCTTGACGATCTCCTCCACCGAGAGGTACGCACGGACCGGATGTCCCGGTTCGCCGATCTCGTAGGCCTCGTCGGCCTTCAGCCGATGCAGTGAGTTGCGGTCTTCGTGCGGGAACACGGCAACCGTGCCCGCCCCCAGTTCGTAGCCTGCGCGGAACGCCCGGATGGCGATCTCCCCGCGGTTGGCCACCAGCACCTTGCGGAACATGCCCGGTCCTTCCGGTCGCGGATCGGTATCGAAGGCACGTTACCCGGTTGTTCCCGCTGTCCGGGAGCTGTAGTCCAGGTGATGGACATCATGCGCGTCGACCTGCGTGCATGATGCGGGGATCCGGTCGGTCCCGCAACCATTCAGCGGCCCGGCGCGGGCAACGTGCACAAGAGCCGGTTCGCGGTTCCGGACGGCACATTCTTGAGCACGTTCGGTGTCGCGGCCTGCACCAACGCCGTGTCGACCGCGGACGGCGAGTCGTCCGGGTGCCCGGCTCGATAGACCGCCGCCGCACCGGCCGCGACGGCCGCAGCCATCGACGTACCCGACAACGTGCCGGCGTCGGACGAGCCGGCGAGCGGTGCGGGGATGTCGACGCCGGGCGCGTATAGGTCGATCGGCGTACCGAAGTTGGCGAAGCTCGCAACCTGATCCTGCACGTCGCTGGCGCCGACGGTCAGCGCGGTGGGCACCCTGGCCGGCGAAATCTCGGCCGCGTCGGTGCCACCTTCCCCCGCCGGGACCACGACCGGCACCACCGCGGCCAGGTCGCTGACGGCTTTGTCCAGCTGGTCGTTCGGCACGCCGCCGATGCCGAGGACGGCGACCGCCGGCTGGTGCGCGTTCTTCGCCACCCAGTTCAGGCCGGCGACGATGGCGTCGGTCGAGCCGCCGCCATCCTTGTCGAGGACCCGGACGGGGAAGATCTGCGCTGCTTTGGCGACGCCGTAGTCGCGCCCGGCGACAATTCCGGCGACCCGGGTGCCGTGACCGTTGGTGTCCGAGGTGTCCGAGCCCGCGGACGCACCCTCGGTGAGGAAATCTTTGCCGGGCACGACACGGCCCTGCAGATCGGGATGCTTGGCGTCCACGCCGCTGTCGATCACGTAGACCGTGACGTCAGCGGCGGCCGAGTCGTAGTGATACGCCTGGTCGAGTCCGGTCCGCTGGTCGATCCGGTCGAGTGCCCAGCTCGGCGGGTCGGACTGCGTCCCGCCCGCCGCCGATGCTGCCGACGGTAGCCCGACGACCAGCACAAACGTCATTATTGCCGAAAAAAGACCACGCACCGCTCGGTTCCGCATGCCTGGGTCGTATCCCGGCCGTGACCGCGCGGCAACTCGGCGTCACACGATGGGCTGGTCCCGAAGTCCCGGCCGGATCGGGGTGGCTGGCCCCGCGAAACGTTCAGGAGGACGCCACGGGTGCAAAACGTCAGGAGGACGCCACGGGTGAGGTCGCGCGCGTCGCTGTGGTCGTTTGAGACGACAAGCGGTGCCGTGTCGGCGCCTGGAGTACGAAACGTGCGCGACTCTGATGACGAGTCGCCGACCGGTGTGTACGACACTTCCCGCGCCTGCGCGCGTGGACCGCCGGTTCGAGTGTCCGTTGCCCGAGAACGGCTGGTGGCTGCTACGCGGTCGGTACGTGACTGCTGGCGGACATCGTTGGTAGATACACGAGCGCGTCGAAAGCCTGTACGACGTCGACAGGGGTGAACATGTGCGCGTGCCGGATGCTTGACGGGCCTGGTTCACCGCTCGCACGGTCTTGCCGCAGATCGACGACGCAGGAACCTGCGCCTTCCAACGCCGCTTCGACGCTGCCTTCGGCGAGCGGCGGCAGTTCCTGGCGGAACACGCGGAAGCCGAGGCGTTCGCTGTCATCGGGCGCCAAACCAGTCGTGGTTCCCGCGCCGGCCGTGAGACCGAGGGCGAAATACTCGTCGCCGAACTCCTCCGCAAGGTGCATACCTGCCGGCGGGAAAGTCATTCCGGGGGCGGGCGAGAACAGCGAGCGCTGAAGGTGTCCGTTGTGGACCATGAGGACGATCTTCACGCCGTCGCCGTGTAGCCGACGAAGAAGCTTCACGGTCGCGGCCATGTACGTGTCGCGAGACGAACTCTGCAGCGACGGGGCCGTTCCCGACGCCATGGCCGTCAGCTCACGCAGGTGCGCGTCGATGCGGAAGGCGCCGATCGCGTGGTGTTCGGCGATGGTTTGACGGGGACCTTCATCTCTTTGCCGATGAACGGGTGCCAGTGCGCGCAGGTAGGCGACCAGAGTGGTCAGCGCCGTCGTCGCCGCATCGCGCGCCGAAATCGTCATTGCCGCGTAACGGCCGGGAGACACGGCGTTGCTCACTCCGGCATATGGCTCGGTTGCGCTGATCGCCGCTTCTACCAGGGGAAGCAGGTCAGGATCCACCTCTCGCAGGTACTCCTGGACGAAGCGCAGGGCCGGCAACGGCGAACCGCCCGAGCTCGGCAGGTCGAGACCGGAATAGTCCACACCGCCGTGCGCACGTAGCCAGGTCAGCATCTCGTGTATCTCCGGCGCGTCACCGAGGGTGAACGTGAACCCGTCTCGCGCGATTTCCGCGACGCCACCGGGACCACCGTGCAGCCATCGTTGCACGAGGTCACCCTCCGCGAACCCGGATTCGAAGCCCAGCACGGTGAACCCGTGGTCCTCCACGAGACGACGGAGCACGCGGGCCCGAAGTTCGCCGAATTCGCGAATGTGGTGGTTGTTCTCCCCGATCGCGACGATCCGCGCGTCGCCGACGAGGTCGGTGATCGGACAGACGTCGCCGGACAGCCGCGAACGGGCTCCGAGCAGTGCCATACTGGGCACGCTAACGCAACAGGAGTAGCACTTGGCAACTGGATTACCCGGCACCAGCCGTCCGGGCGGCCGGACCGAGCGCACGCGCGTTGCCGTTTTACGGGCAACGCTCGACTTGCTCGTGGAGCGCGGCTTCCCGGACCTCACCGTGGAGGCAGTCGCGGAGCGCTCGGGGGTCCACAAGACGACGGTGTACCGGCGCTGGGCCTCGCGCGACGGGCTGGTCGCGGCGGCGTTGCAGATGGGTACGGAGGTGCCGTGGACGCCGGCGGACACCGGCTCGCTCGCGGGCGATCTACGGGAAATGCTGCTGGAAGTGGTGCGGGCGTTCACCGAGCCCGGCGAACGTGAGCTGCCGACGGCCGCAGTGCTGACAGCGTTCCAGTCGGCGCGCGCGGCGGAGGCACTGCACGACTTCTACCAGGAGCGGCACGTGCGGGCGTCGGTGTTGGTGACACGTGCGGTCGCCCGCGGGGAGGTTCCGGCCGCGACGGACCCGGACGAGGTGACGCGAACCGCCTGCGGGCCGGTGTTCTACCGGTTGTTCATCTCGCGGGAGCCGGTAGACGACGCGACGGCCCGAACCGCCGCGGAGGCAGCCGCGGCAGCTGCCCGAGCGGGCGTACTGACCGCGCAACGTGCCGACGAGAGCGGATGAGCGGTGCGGTGGGCTGGTTCCCGGGGCCGACCGGGTGACGCAGGGACCAGCGAGCGCGGCAAGCCGTCGAGGCGGATCGGGCGGAAGCCAGGCCTCGGGCACGGTGACTGGGCGAACCCAACCGGACCAACCCCGACGCCAACCGGACACAACGACCGGGCGAACCGACCAGACCAACCCCGGCAGCAGCCGAACACAACGACCAGCCGAACCAACCCCGCCCTCAGCCGAGCACGGTGCTCGGGCGAACCGACCCCGACGTCAGCCGGACACCGTGAACCGCCGGGAGTAGTCGTATTGAAGTCGGGTCAGTAGGCGCCAGCGTCAACCAGGCCGAAACCAGGACCGGCCCGGTGGACTTACGGGGCTGAGCAAGCCGAAGCCGCGACCACTGAAAACAAATCGGCCAACGTTAGCTGATCAGGCTGAAGCTGGGAGCCGGAGCAGATGCCGGAGCCAGGCGCCGGACTCGGGCGCGGGCGCCGGGTGCGGGTGCGGGTGCGGGTGCGGGTGCCACGATGGCCTTCCCAGGGCCAGGTGGTTACCGACCCGACAAACGTGTGTCGATGACGAGGCGGTGCAAACCGCGCGCGATGCGGTGCTGGATGGGGCGCTCAACCGGGAGCCGGACGAGCGAGCCGGAGTGGCCGACGGACGGTCTTGTACGCGGAGCGTGCACAGGCGCGCGAGCGGGCCAGCGGCTCCGCCGGGCCCCACGGGCAGATTCGCTTGTGAGACGACGAGTTCACCGCGAGACGGACAAGCACGGTCCCACCAGACGGACCGGCGGACGGGACCACCGAGGCGCACGGGTGGGTCCACCGGGTGAACAGGTGCGCGGGCCCACCGCGAGGGCAGGCGCGGGGTTCGCCGGCGGACGGACAGATCGGCTGGTCCACCGAAACCTCACGAACGGAACCACAACACAGCCCCGCGCCCCCTGTCAGCAACCGACAAACACGCAACCTCATCACACGGACCGCGACCGATCAGCCCATCACAAGCCCACAGACGAAACCACCACACAACCCCGGCCAACAACCCACGAACACACAGCCCCACCACCAACCAGCCCACCACGAACCCACAAACGAAACCACCACACAACCCCAGCCAACAACCCACAAACACACAGCCCCACCACCAACCAGCCCACCACGAACCCACAAACGAAACCACCACACAACCCCAGCCAACAACCCACAAACACACAGCCCCACCACCAGCCCACAAACAAGACCACCGCACAGCCCGGCCAACAACCTACAAACACACAACCCATCACGTGAACGGGTAGGCGAATGGGTCTGCCAAGGGGCCGCGGGGCGGGATCACCGGGCACGGGTCGGGTTGGCTTCGGTTGATGATGCGGGTGGTTGGCTGCGACGTGGCCGGGAGAACCTGTTGGGGGCGGGCTACCGGTCCCGCAGGGGACGGCGGTAGCGGACTTCCTCCAGGGTGACGGTGCTGTTCGCCAGGGTTTCGGTCTTCGTTCGGGAGTCGGGGATCCAGCCGGCGCGTTCGTAGAACTTGCGGGCCCGCTCGTTGGTGGACAGGACCCACAGGGTGGCTTCCGTGAAGGACTTCGACAGTGTGGCCACGGCGTGGTCGTGCAGGGCGCGGCCGAGGCCGCGGCTCCAGCTGGACTGCAGCAGGTAGATCGATATCAGTTCACCGGTTTCCGGGGAACTGTCGTCGTCACGGCTGGGGCCGAAGCGGACGAAGCCGGTGATCGCTGCATCCGGGGTGCACGCCACCAGCACCGTGCCCGGCGACGACGGATCGGACAGGTGGGTGGTCCAGGACTGTTCGCGTGCTGCGATGGAGAGGCCGTTCAGGAAGTCCTCCGGAAGCAGACCCGCGTACGCCGCCCGCCCGGAAGCGACGTGCACGGCGGCAATCCCGGGGGCATCTGACGGCACGGCGGGGCGGATCACCGCGGGCGCACCGGGCACCGCGGGCATCCCGGGCACTGCGGAATTCCCAGACACCACAGGACCACCGAGCACCGCAGGCACACCGGGCACCGCGAGCGCACCGGGCACCGCAGGCACACCGGGCACCGCAGGCACACCGGGCACCACAGGACCACCGAGCACCGCAGGCGCACCGGGCACCGCGAGCGCACCGGGCACCGCAGGCACACCGGGCGCCGCGGGCGCACCGGGCACCACAGGATCACCGGGCACCGCGGGTGCGCCGGGCGCCCCAGGAATTGCGGAATTCTCGGGTACCACAGGCACGCCGGGCGCTGCGGGCAACCCTGAATCTGCCGACACTCCAAGCGGCGCAGGCACCCCGGATACCCCGGGCACTCCCGAATCTGCCGACGCCCCAGGCACCGCCGAATCTCCGGACACCCCCGGATCTGCGGGCGCCTCGGACATCAGCTCTTCTCCAGGAATTCGGCGCGTTCCAGGTCCACGACGTCGGACACCAGCTGTGCCAGGCCGGGGTGGGACGTCAGTTCCGGGTCGCCTACCACGATCTGCTGTGCGGTCGCGCGCGCTTCGGTGATCACGTCTTCGTCGCGCAGTAGGGAAAGCAGCTTGAGGCCGGACCGTTTCCCGGACTGTGCCGCGCCGAGGATGTCGCCCTCGCGGCGTAGCTCCAGGTCCAGCCGGGACAGTTCGAAGCCGTCCGTCGTGGACTCGACCGCGGCGAGCCGTTCCCGGGTCGACGTGCCCTCCAGCGCCTCGGTGACGAGCAGGCACAGTCCGGGCACGCTCCCCCGGCCCACCCGGCCACGCAACTGGTGCAGCTGGCTCACGCCGAACCGATCCGCATCGAGGATCACCATCGCGGTCGCGTTGGGCACGTTCACGCCGACCTCGACCACCGTCGTGGCCACCAGCACCTCGATCTGGCCCGCGCCGAAAGCCCGCATCACGGCGTCCTTCTCGTCCGCAGGCATCCGGCCGTGCAGGGCGGCGATCTTCAAACCCTGCAACGGCCCGTTCGCCAGCTCCGGCGCCACGTCCAGCACGGCAAGCGGCGGCCGCTTGTCACTCTTGTCCGACGGTGGCTCGTCGCCGATCCGCGGGCACACCACGTACGCCTGGTGCCCCTTGCCGACTTCTTCGCGCACGCGCTGCCAGGCACGATCGAGCCACGCCGGCTTCTCCGTGACCGGCACGACGGTGGTCTTGATCGGCGAACGCCCCACCGGCATCTCGCGCAACGCCGACGTCTCCAGATCCCCGTAGACGGTCATCGCGACGGTGCGCGGGATCGGCGTCGCGGTCATCACCAGCACGTGCGGACTGGTCGAGTCCGCACCACGCGACCGCAGCGCATCCCGTTGCTCCACGCCGAACCGGTGCTGTTCGTCGACCACCGCAAGCCCGAGATCGTGGAACTGCACGGTGTCCTGGATCAGCGCGTGCGTGCCGACGACGATGCCCGCCGCACCGCTCACCGTGTCCAGCAGCGCCTGCTTGCGTTCCTTCGCACCCATCGATCCGGTCAGCAAGGTGACCCGGGTGGCGTTCTCCGCGGCCCCCAGCTCACCCGCCATCCCCAGCTCACCGAGCATTTCCCGCAACGACCGCGCGTGCTGCGCGGCCAGTACCTCGGTGGGCGCGAGCATCGCCGCCTGCCGGCCGGAGTCGACGGTCTGCAGCATCGCCCGCAGCGCGACCACCGTCTTGCCCGAGCCGACCTCGCCCTGCAGCAACCGGTTCATCGGATGCTCCGAGGACAGGTCCGCGGCGACTTCCTCGCCGATCGCCCGCTGGCCTGCGGTGAGTTCGAACGGCAGCCGCTTGTCGAACGCGTCGAGGATGCCACCGTCGGTGTGCGGGCTCGGTTTCGCCGGACGCGTCACCGCGGAATGCCGTCGCTGCGCGAAAATCAGCTGCACGGCCATGGCCTCGTCCCACTTGAGCCGGTGCCGTGCACTCTCCAGGTGCGCCCAGTCCTCCGGGCGGTGGATACCGCGCAACGCCCGTTCCAGCCCGGAAAGCCGGTGCTGCGCCCGCAGTTGCTCCGGCATCGGGTCCGCGCCGACCTCCAGCACGTCGAGCACCTGCCGCACGCACTTCGCGATCGACCACGTCGGCATGCCCTGCGCAGCCGGGTACACCGGGATGATCTCGGCGAGGAAACTGTCCACCGCCTCGGCCTCGCGCTCGGCGTCGAGCAGCTCGTACTCCGGGTTGGCCAGCTGCAACGTGTCCCGGAACGCGGTGACCTTGCCCGCGAACAGTCCGGTCTTTCCCGGTGTGAGCTCCTTTTCCCGCCACGCCTGGTTGAAGAAGGCGCATGCGAGCCGTCGCCTGCCGTCGGTGATCACCATGTCGAGGATGGTGCCGTTGCGGGATTTCATCCGCCGCTTGCTGATCTTCTCGATCCGCGCCAGCACGGTGGCGTGCTCGCCCAGCTCCAGCCCGGCGATGTCGGTCAGCTCACCGCGTTCGGCGTACCGGCGCGGATAGTGGCGCAGCAGATCGGAGACGGTCTCGATGCCGAGCGCACCGGCGAGTGCTTTCGCCGTTTTCGCGCCCAGCAGCAGGGGAAGCTTGTCGCGCAACTCGGCCATCGCTATTCGACCCCCATCAGCAGCACGGTGTCGCACTGGCCACTGGCATAACTCGTCAACTCCACCTCGGGATGCTCCAGCCGCAGCTGCCCGGCCAGTTCGGCGGCCACGCCCTGCGGAGCGTCCGCGCCGCTCAGCACGGTGACCAGCTCGCCGCCCGCGGTGAGCATCCGGTTGAGCACGCCCACCGCGGCCGCGACGAGGTTCGTCTCCGAAGCAGGCGCCGGTTCGATCAGCACCACCTCGTCGTCGACAAGGCCGATCACGTCGCCGGACTGCGCCCGGCCCACCCAGGTTAACGATTCCTCGGTGGCGATCCGCAGCTCGCCACGCCTGGTCGCGGCCGCCGCCTCGGCCATCGCGACCACGTCGTCGTTCGCCCGGCGGTCCCCGTCGTGCACCGCGAGCGCGGCCAGCACCTGTACCGGGGACGCGCACGGGATCACCACCACGTCCCGGTCGCCCGCCATCGTGTGCCCGGCCGCGGCGTCCGCGGCCGCGGTGAGATCCGGACCTCCGGGCAGCACGATCAGGTGCTGTCCGGCGGCCTCGTTGAACAATCCGATCAGGTCCTCGACGCCCGGGGTCTCCCCTTCCGGCACGGCCAGCACCGCCACGCCTTCGGCCCGCAACAGCTCGGCGAGCCCGCCACCGCGCACCACCGCGACCACCGAACGGTCCAGCCCGCCACCCGGTTCGATCGGTGTGGGCGTGATCAACGGCTCGACCCGGATCCGGCGTGGCCTGCCCAGCTGGAGGCCGGCCTCGATGGCGGCGCCGATGTCGGCACAGTGGACGTGCACGGCGTGCCTGCCCGCTCCGTCCCCGGCCACCGTGACACTGTCGCCGAAGCCGCTCAGCTCCTTGCGGAACGCCGGCAGCCGGTCCTCGTCGACGTCGTCCAGCAGGTACATGACCTCCCACGCATACGGCTGCGGCTCGGAAATGCCGATCGCCTGCAGCTCGTGGGTCGGCTGCTCTGCCGCGCCGGTGATCACCGCGGCGAGCGCGTCGAGGACCGCCACCAAACCGCGTCCGCCGGCGTCCACCACCCCGGCCTTGGCGAGTGCGGGCAGCTGCTTCGGGGTCTCCTCCAGGGCCGCGGCAGCCGTGTCGGCGGCCGTACGGGCGACCTCGGCGAGCGGACGCGTCTCCTCGCGCACCGCGGCGGACACGGAGTGCAAGACGGTCAGCATCGTGCCCGCGACCGGTCGGCTCACCGCACCGGTGGCGGCCTGGTCGGCCTGCCCGAGGGCCGCCGCGAGACCGGCACCGTCCAGGGGCGCGCCGCCTGCGGCCCAGTCCGCGATCCCGCGCACGACCTGGGACAGGATCACGCCCGAGTTGCCACGGGCGTGCAGGACCGCACCACGGGCGAGCACGGCGAGCGCGGTGGCCGCGTCCGGCGTCTCGGCGCTGGTGAGCGCTTCGCGCGCGCCGGTCATGGTGTGCAGCAGGTTGGAACCGGTGTCGGAGTCGGCGACCGGGTAGACGTTGATGCCGTTGATCGCAGGGCGCAGCACGGACAGGCTGTCCACACAGGCCCTCGCCCAGGCCGACACCGCTGCCGCGTCCAGCACCCGCACCCCGTAACCTCCTCGCCGGTCCCCGCGAGGGTATCGACCCCGCGGCGAGGCCCCGGAGACCACTCGTTACTATGGTCGAGTTGCCCGGCGAGTTCGGGCGCGCATTCTTTGTCCCAGTACCAGAGGAGTTCGACGTGGCTGCCGTGTGCGACGTCTGTGGCAAGGGGCCCGGCTTCGGCAAGTCGGTCTCGCACTCCCACCGGCGTACCAACCGCCGGTGGAACCCGAACATCCAGACTGTGCACGCCAAGGTCGGCGTGTCCCAGCGCAAGCGCCTGAACGTCTGCACGTCGTGCATCAAGGCGGGCAAGGTCGTCCGCGGCTGAGCGAAAAGGTTTGGGTGGCGAGTGCTCGCAGTGAGCACTCGCCATTTTTTTTGCGCAGGTGTCTTCGGGGGTCGAACCTCCGGACCGCCGGGGCAAGGCCCTGGACCCCCGGTGGTGGTCGCGCAGTCCTGGTGACCGTCCGGGCTGCTGGATCGCCCAGGTCGGGTGCGGGTGCTCCGCGTACCAGAGTCCAGCTCTGGCCGGTCACTTCGCCCGGTAAGGCGACCAAGGCCGGGTGGGCGCCAGGCCCGAGTTGGTCAGCCGGCCGGCAGGCCACCCCAGCCTGGCCGGTCGCCCGAATCCCGGGGTGACCACCCACGGCGGGTGCGCACCGGGGTTGGGCTCGGTCACCTGGCGCGGTAAGCCACCACCCGGGTCGGGTGGGCGGCTCTCACCTCAGGAACTTCGTCAGCGGCTCGCGTAGTGACTCCGGGGCGCCGAGCACCCCGTGGTCCTGGCCGGGTACGACTTCGTGCCTGCCGTGCACCACGGCGTCGGCGACGGCCTGCGCGGACGCCGTCATCCATGCCTCCCCCGCGCCGCCGGACAGGGACAGGACCGGGGCGGTGATCGCGGCCAGCCGGTCGGCGGGCAGGTGGTTGCCGCGGCCGCACACCGTCAGGTCATAGGGCAGTGTGTGTGCCAGGCCGACGAACCACTCCCACACCGGCGCGGACCGCATGCTTTCGACGACCTGCGCCGACGCCCCGGTGCCCTCGGTCAGGAACAGCTCCACCGCACCGTCGCGGTCTCCATCGGTCACCAGGGTGCTCAGCCGTTCCACCAGGTCGTCGCCGGGGCGTGGCCGCTCGTCACCGACGATGAACGGGGGCTCGTAGGCGGCCACCCTCGTGATCGGCAATCCGCGAGCAGCGGCTTCCAGCGACAGGATCGCGCCCGACGAATGGCCGAACAGCGCCGCCGAGCCGCCCACCGCCTCGATCAGCGTGGCGAGGTCGTCGATCTCGCGTTCGACCGTGTACACCGGGGCATCGCCGCTGTCGCCCCGGCCCCGCCGGTCGAACGCAACGGCCCGGAAACCGGCGTCACCCAGCATTCCGGCGACCGCGGCGACCGCGGTCCGGTCGTTCACCGCACCGCCGACCAGCAGGACCGGCGAACCGGTGCCGTAGGTGTCGAAGGCGATCGGGGTGCCGTCGGCGGAAGTGACGGTGGCGGTCATGACGGTCCTCCTGGGTTCGGGTCCTTCCGCACCTTGGCGGTCCGAACCGGACCGCGGGACCGGACACGCCGGATCAGGGCAGTTTCCAGTCCACCGGTCCGGCCCCCTGGTCGGTGAGCAGCTGGTTCGCGCGGCTGAACGGCCGCGAGCCGAAGAACCCGTTGTGCGCCGACAGCGGGCTCGGGTGCGCGGACTCGATGCACGGCACGGAGCCCAGCATCGGCCGCAGGTTGCGGGCGTTACGCCCCCACAGGATGGCCACCAGCGGTCCCCCACGCGCGGCCAGCGCCTTGATCGCCTGCTCGGTCACCTGCTCCCAGCCCTTGCCCTGGTGCGAGTTGGACTTGTGCGGCTGCACGGTGAGCGAACGGTTGAGCAGCAGCACACCCTGCCCTGCCCACGGCGTCAGGTCACCGGTCGAGGGCACCGGGTGCCCGAGATCTTCGGTGTACTCCTTGTAGATGTTGATCAGGCTCTTCGGAATCGGCCGCACATCCGGCGCCACCGAGAAGCTCAACCCGACCGCGTGCCCCGGCGTCGGGTACGGGTCCTGTCCCACGATCAGCACCCGCACGTCCTGGAAGGGCTGCTGGAAAGCACGCAGCACGTGTTCGCCCGCGGGCAGATACTTGCGGCCCGCGGCGATCTCCTCACGGAGGAACTTCCCCATCGCGGCGACCTGGTCGGCCACCGGTTCGAGGGCGCGGGCCCAGCCTGCTTCGACGATCTCAGGCAGCGGTCGTGCAGTCACGGCCCGCGAGCCTAGCGCCACGCGAGAAGCGTCACCGGAGTGGGTCGATCCGGCGCAGCTCCGCACGGAACCGAGCGCCGCGACGAACGTACGAATCGACCACGGCCGCAATCTGGTCCGGCGAGAACGACTTGTTCGGCCGTACTTTCGCGGGCACCCCGAGCGCGATCTCCCCGGTCCCCACGTGCGACCGGTACGACAGCACCGCGCCGGCGCCGACCATGCCGCCGTCCTCGATCACGGTCCCGTTCAGCACCACCGAACCCGACGCGATGAGACAGCCGGTGCCGATCGTCGCGCCTTCGATGTGCACGGCGTGGCCGACCGCCGACGACGGCCCGAGGATCGTCGGGTGTTGTGAAGTGCAGTGCACGACGCATCCGTCCTGCATGTTCGAGCGCTCACCGATCTCGATGTAGCCGTGGTCGCCGCGCAGGACCGTCTGCGGCCACACCGAGGCCCGCGCGCCGATCCGCACGTCCCCGATCACCGTCGCGTCGGGGTGCACGTAGGCGTCCGGGTGGATCGCCGGCACCAGGTCGCCGAGTGCGTAGATGGCCAAAACCGCCTCCGGTTCGTTCCGTCAGTGGTGGACGAGAGCCTTCCCGTAGTACCGGCTTTCCGGGGTGTCGGAGTACAAGCCGAACGCCGCGATCTCGCCGTAGCCCGACGAACGGTAGAGGGCGATCGCCTCCGGCTGTTCGGTACCCGTCTCCAGCACGACCCGGCGGCCACCTGCGGCCAGCGCCGTGCGCTCCAGCTCGGCGAGCATCGCGCGGGCGTACCCGCGGCCCCGGACGGATTCCGCGACGTACATCCGCTTCAACTCGACATCGCCGGCCGACAGCCCGGTCTTCGACCCGTCGGGCACGCGCCAGCCGCCGGAGGCCACCGGCACCCCGTCGAGGTAGCCGACGAGGAACAGCCCCCGCGGCAGCGCGAATTCGGCCGCCTCGACCGGCGTCTCGTCCTCGGTGCCGTAACGGCGGACGTACTCCTGCTGCACCTCGGCCGTCAGCTTGGCCGCATCGGGATGGTCGAAAGCGACGACACGGATGTCCATGACGCCAGCCTAATCGGACCGCACCGCTCGCCGTCCGGCCGATCAGCGGCCGCCCGATCAGCGGCCGCCCGATCAGTGGCTGCCCGGCCCGGAGCCTCGGCTGCTGCCCGCTCGGCACGGTCCGCCGCCGCCCGGCCCGGACGGTCACTGCTGCCAGTGCTCCCAGCCGCCGGCGTGGCCGTATTCCTTGCCGTCCACGGTCACGCCGGAACCCGGCATGGTCACCATGCCGATCTTGCGCCAGCCCTCGGGCAGCTCGTCGAACGAGCGGAACGTGGCGACCAGTGCGTGGTCCTCGCCGCCGGTGAGCACCCAGCGCAGCGGGTCGGCGCCGAGCGCGGTGGCGACCTCCTGCAGCCGCGTGGAGATCTCGAGCGAACCGGTGTGCACGTCGATGCCGACCTCGGAGGCGTCGGCGATGTGCGCGAGGTCGGCGAGCAGGCCGTCGGAGACGTCCATCATCGCGGTCGCTCCGGCACGTGCGGCCTGCGGACCGGCCTCGTACGGCGGTTCGGGGCAGCGCTGCGCGTTCACCACGCTGACCGGGGACCGGAATCCCCGGCCCAGCACGGCGAGCCCGGCCGCGGCCCAGCCGAGCCGGCCGGCCACCGCCAGTACGTCGCCCGGCCGCGCGCCCCCGCGCGTCACCGGATCCCGGTCTTCCAGGTCACCCAATGCGGTGACGCTGAGCACGAGCTGGTCGGCACTCACCAGATCGCCGCCGGAGACGCCGACGCCCGCCCGGGAAGCCTCGGCCCACATTCCGTCCATGATCTCGGCCACCACCGAGGCCGGGGTGTCCGGCGGGCAGGCGACCCCGACGAGGACCGACGAAGGCTTGGCACCCATCGCCGCGACGTCCGAGAGGTTCACTGCGACCGCCTTGCGGCCCACCTGTTCCGGGCTCGACCAGTCCAGCCGGAAGTGCACGCCGTGCACCAGCACGTCGGTGGTCGCGACCACCCGCCCGTCCGGCGCGGCGAGCACCGCCGCGTCGTCCCCTGGACCGAGCAGGGTGGACGCCGGCTGTGTACGTCCCCCGGTGATCCGCCGGATCAGCGCGAACTCGCCCGTCCCGGCCACCGAGCCCTCATCCGGTGACACCGGTCACCTCCCGTTCCTCTTCAACGGCGTTAGCTCGACCACCGATAGTCGGATCCCCTAGGTTTTTCCCGGGGCCGGCGCTAGTTTGCCTACACCGTTCCTACCTCGACACTGGTCGCACCGACGAAAGGGCACGCCGTGGTCCACGCATACATCCTCATCCAGACCGAGGTCGGCAAGGCGGCCGCGGTGGCGGCGGAGATCTCCGGGGTGCCCGGTGTGACCACCTCGGAGGATGTCACCGGCCCGTACGACGTGATCGTGCGCGCGACCGCGGACACCGTGGACCAGCTCGGCCAGCTCGTGGTCGCCAGGGTGCAGAACGTGGAGGGGATCACGCGCACGCTGACCTGCCCGGTGGTGCACCTCTGAGCCGTGGTGCACTGGTGCGGTGGCAGACACCGACACCGGAGCACCGCCGAAAGTGGTGCTCGTCGCCGCGTCCGTGCTGGTGGTCGCGCTGGCCGTCGCGGTCGCCGTGTTCGCGCTGACCCGGCCGGACACCGACGGCGGCGCCGCGGATCCGAACGGGCCGCTCCCGCTCGTCGCCGTGCCCGCTCCGCAGGCGGACGCGGCCGGTTGCACCACTCTGCTGGCCGCGGCGCCGGCCGCACTCACCTCGAACGGCAAGCAGCTCGCCCGTCGCCCGCTCGCCGATCCGGCACCCAGGGCCACCGCAGCCTGGGGCGCGGACAATCCGGTGGTGCTGCGCTGCGGGCTCGATCGGCCGCAGGAACTGACGCGGACCGCGCAGCTGCGGGTGATCAACGGCGTGCAGTGGCTGCAGGTGACCGAAGACAACGCGGCCACCTGGTACGTGGTCGACCGCGCGGTCTACGTCGCGCTGACCGTGCCGGACTCCGCGGGAACCGGTCCGCTGCAGCTGGTCTCCGACCTCGTGTCGGCGAAGCTGCCGGTCAGCCCGGTGAAGTTCTAGCCGCGATCGTCTCCAGCGATTCGCCCGTGGTGCGCGGGCCGAGCAGCGCGACGTCCACGATCAGCAGCGCCATCGCGGCCGCGACCACGGCGAACATCGTGGTGGCCCCGGCCGCCTGCAGGACCGGCAGCAGCACGAACGGCATCGCCGCGGTCGCCAGCCGGGACAACGCGTAAGCCGAACCGGCGGCGGTGCCGCGCAGCGACGTCGGGAACAGCTCGCCCTGGTAAGTGTGGAAAGCGTTGGAGAACACGTTGCTGACCGCGGTGTAGCAGAATCCGAACACCGCGATCAGCACGCCGGAGGTGGCATAGCCGAAGGCGAGCCCGAACACCGCCATCGCCGCGGCGCTCGCGACGATCAGCCACTTGCGTTCCATCCGCTCGATGATCGGCACGGACAGTGCGGAGCCGATCGGGTACCCGAGGAACGTCAGCGCACTGAAGGTCAGCGAGGAGACCAGGCCGAATCCCTTGGCCGCCAGCACGATCGGCACCAGGGAGCCGAAACCGTAGTAACCGAAGGACTGCAGCAGCTGGAAGACGTACAGCATGGTGGTGCGCCGCACCCACGGCGGGCGCAGCAGGGCCGAGGCCCGCACCGGCTCCGGCGCGGGTGGTTCCGGCTCCGGTTCGGGCAACGGCTGCGGCGCGCTCTCCTCCAGGCGTCGCACGATCTCGTCGGCTTCCGCCTCCCGGCCGCGGGAAGCCAGCCACCGTGGTGATTCCGGCAGGGTGAACCGCAGCCCCCACACGATCGCCGCGCCCAGTGCGCCGATCACGAACAGCCACCGCCAGCCTTCGATGCCGAGTGGCTCCTGGCCGACCAGCGCACGCGCGAGGAATCCGGCCGCGGGCACGCCGCAGAACCCGATCGTGTAAGCCCACGCGGTGGCCCGGCCACGGGCACGCGCGGGCAGCAGGTCGGCGAGGTAGGCGTCCGCGACCGGCAGTTCCGCGCCGATCCCGATACCCGCGATGAACCGGCAGGCCACGAGCATCCACACGTCCGTGCTGAACGCACCGAGCAGGGTGAAGACCGAATACAGCCCGAGGGTGAGCAGGAACGCGCGGCGGCGGCCCAGCCGGTCGGCGAGCCTGCCGAGGAACACCGCACCCACGAACGCGCCGACGAACGCCGAGGCGAGCACGTACTTCAGCGTCTCGGCGGTGACCCCGAACTCCTTGGTGAGCACGGTGCTGATGGTCGCGGCGAGGAAGAGGTCATAGAGGTCGAAGAAGGTGGCGACACCGACCACCGCGACGAAGTACCGGTGCCGGCGGGTGACCGGGAGCCGGTCGAGCCGGGATGCGATCCCCACGTGCTGCCTCCTGCCCGTGCCGGGACCGCGTCACGACCGTGACGCCGGCGTCCCGGCTCACCAGTTGATCACCCTAGTGGGTGAGGGATCAACGAAGTCCGGTGCCCCGAGCGATCGCGGTGTCCACCAGGACGGACAGCAGCGTCGGGTAGTCCACGCCGGTGACCTCCCACATCTTCGGGTAGGCGGACCTCGTGGTGAAGCCGGGCATCGTGTTGACCTCGTTGATCACCGGTTCGCCGTCGCCGGTGACGAAGAAGTCGACCCTGGCCAGACCCTGGCAGTCGAGCGCACGGAAGGCCTCGACGGCCATCCCGCGCAGGCGTTCGGTCAGCGCGTCGTCCAGTTTGGCCGGGATGTCCAGCTCGGCGTCCTCGCCGAGGTACTTGGTCTCGAAGTCGTACCAGGCGTCCTCGCCCTCGGCGAGCACCCGGATCTCGGCGGGCAGCGACGCCTCGACGCGGCCGTCCGGGAACTCCAGCACGCCGCATTCCACCTCACGGCCGGTCACCGAGGCCTCCACGAGCACCTTCGGATCGGTGCGCCGGGCCAGTTCTATCGCAGTGTCCACATCGGACCAGTCGGTGACCCGGGAGATACCGACCGACGAACCCGCCCGCGAGGGCTTCACGAACACCGGCAGGCCAAGGCGTTCGCGGTCCTCCTCGGACACTGTGGACTGTGCACGGCGGAGCGCGGCGTAGGTGCCGACCGGCAGTCCCTCTGCGGCGAGCAGCTTCTTGGCGTACTCCTTGTCCATCGCCGCCGCGCTGGCGAACACGCCGGGTCCGACGTAGGGCAGGTCGGCCAGCTCCAGCAGGCCCTGGATGGTGCCGTCCTCGCCGAAGGCGCCGTGCAGCACCGGGAACACGACGTCGACGCCACCGAGCACTTCGGTCGCCTTGCCCGGGTCGACTGTGCGCAGTTCGCGGCTGGTCGGATCGCCGGCGAGCACCAGCGCCCGCCCGGTGTCCACCGACGGCAGCTCGCGGCCCTGGATGCTGAGCTCCTTCGGGTCGCCGCTGCCGAGCACCCAGCCACCTTGCGGGGTGATGCCGACCGGGAGCACCTCGAAGCGATCCGGGTCGAGGTTCGCGATCACGCTGCCCGCGGAAAGGCACGAGATGGTGTGCTCGCTGCTGCGTCCGCCGAACACGACCGCCACCCGGATTTTCTCAGCACTCATAGCCGGTCACCGTACCCGGGTGACCACGGCGAACAGCGCGGCCCCGTGGGTCCACGGTGCGGCAGGACCGCAGTCCGAGCACGCGCCCCGCCCCGCCCCGGCAACCGGCCCACCCCCGACGGCGGCAGCCCAACGGCCCCCGGCGGCGGCTACTCCCACCGCCCCCGCCACAACCCAGCGACCCGACGGCGGCTACCCACACCGCTGCGACCCAGCGACCCGACGGCGGCTACCCGCGCGATGGCAGTCCAGGCGCCCTCGCGGCGACACCCGCGCGACCGCAACCCACGAACCCCGGCAAGAACCACCCACGCCACCGAACCCCCCGGCAACGACCACCCGCGCAGCGCCAACCCCGGTCCCCCGGACAACGACCACCCGCGCAGCGCCAACCCCCGGTCCCCCGGACAACGACCACCCGCGCAGCGCCAACCCCGGTCCCTCTGCAGCGACAAACCGCACCGCCGCAACCCAGCGACCCCGACGACCACTCACGCGACCACAACACTGAACGCCGACGATGACCACCCACGCGGCCGGCTACCCGAGGTACCTGCGCTGCCGTCGCCGGTGACCGTGTGGTGGCTGCACAGGTGACCACGCGACGGCGGTCCCCCACCGGCCGCACGCTCCGCGGACAAGATCAGCGGAGCAGTTGCGCCAGCGTCGGCAGGGCTGCGATCAGTGCCTCCCGTGAGCACCCGGCGTAGCCCAGCGCGACGCCGAACGCGGTCGGGGTGCCGGCGAAGTGGCGGGACAGGCCGTCGAGGCGGATGGAGTGGCGTTCCGCGGTGGCGATGCGGCGGGCCTCCTCCTCCGGGCTGTCCGCGGGCACGACCAGGTGGGCGCCGGCGTCGTCGCCGAGGACCGGGACCTCGGCGGCGGACAGGGCGGCCGACAGCAGCGAGCGCCGCTCGGCCAGTTCGCGGCGGAGTTTACGCAGGTGACGGCCGAGGTCGCCGGTCCGCGCGAGTTCGACCAGCACCCGCTGCCCGGCCGGGGACGGACGGCTGCCGGTGAGGTCGCGGTAGGCCAGCACGGATTCGGCCACCTCCGCCGGTGCGACGAGCCAGCCCGCGCCGAGGGTGGGAGTGAGGATCTTGCTCGTGGTTCCCAGGTGCACCACGACGTCCGGGGCGAGCGCGGCCAGCAGCGGCAGCGGGGCGACGTCGAAGCGCAGCTCGCCGTCGTAGTCGTCCTCGATCACCAGCATGCCTTCGGCCCTGGCGCGCTCGACGAGCTGCACGCGGCGGGCCGCGCTCATCCGGCTGCCCATCGGATACTGGTGCGCGGGTGAGCAGTACACCGCACGCGCACCTGCCGGGATGGCGTCCGGGCGCAGTCCCTCGTCGTCGACCGGCACCCCCACCACGGTCAGCCCGGCCTGCCGGAACGCCTGCACCGCACGTTGGTATCCCGGCTCCTCGAAAGCGACCACCGAGCCTCGCCGCACGACTGCGGCGGCGAGTTCGACCACAGCCGACGTGGTCCCTCCGGTCGCCAGTACCGAACCTGCCGCGAGACCACGGTGGCGCAGCAGATGCTCGGACACCGCAGCGCGGTACTCGGGCAATCCGGCACGGTGCGCGCGTGTCAACGGCTCCGGATCGGCGGCCGCCCGCCACGCGCGTCGCCAGGCGGCACGGTCGATCCCGGCCGCCCACGGCGCGCCAGGGGTGAGGTCGAGCATCGGCACGGAATCCGTCTCGGCGACGAGCGAATCCGGCGCGGCGACCGAGGCGGCGGCGCGCGTCGGCGGAGTCGTCACATAGGTGCCGGAGCCGTGTCGTCCGGCGATCCAGCCTTCGGCGTGCAGCTGTTCATACGCCGCCGAGGTGACGGTCCGCGAAACGCCGAGCCGTTCGGCCAGCGCCCGGGTGGAGGGAAGCCGGTCGCCACCGCGGAGGTGACCACCGGCGGCGGCCTCGCGCAGCGCGTCGGCCAGTTGCACGGCGAGCGGGATGTCCGCCGCCCGATCAAGGCTGACCGGTAACGCGGTGTCGGCATAGGACACGTCAGGCCTCCGTTCGAACCCAAGTGGACTTCTCAAGTGTAGAAGAAGTGGACATTTAACAGGTCCACTTGGGGATTGCACACTGGTGACATGACCAGCCTCTCGCCCACCGAACGCACGACCCTCGGCCGCAAGCGCAACCGCGCCGCCACCGACCGCGCGACGCTGTACGCCGTGCTCGACGAGGCCCTCATCTGCCACCTCGGCGTGGTCCGCGACGGCGCACCGCTGGTGCTGCCCACCGGGTACGGCCGCGACGGCGACACGCTCTACCTGCATGGTTCCACGGGAGCGACCACCCTGCGCACTGCGTCCGGCGAGGTCGAAGTGTGCGTCACCGTCACGCTGGCCGACGGGATCGTCTACTCCCGTTCGGTGAACAACCACTCGATGAACTACCGCAGCGCAGTCATCCTCGGCCGGGCACGGGCGATCACCGACCGCGACGCGAAGATGCACGGCCTGCACGTGCTCACCGATCACCTCTCCCCCGGTTCGTGGGAACACGCACGCGGGGTGAACGCCAAGGAGTTCGCCGCGGTTTCGGTGCTCGCACTCGACCTGGCCGAGGCTTCGGTGAAGCTGCGCGCGGAAGGTCCCGACGACGAGCCGGACGACGTCGCCGCGGACGCCGCGTGGGCAGGGGTGCTGCCGATCCGGACGGTGTTCGGCGAGCCGGAGCCCTCGGCGGACCTGCCGTCTTCGTGGGCGGTGCCGGAGCACGTGCGGACACGGGTCAGTTCGCCCGAGGCAGTCGGACGGTGAACGTCGTGCGGCCCGTCCTGCTCGCCACGGAGACGGTGCCGCCGTGTTCCACGACCAGTGAATGCACCACGGAAAGCCCGAGCCCGGTTCCACCCGCCGCGCGCGTACGCGAGTTGTCGACGCGGTAGAAGCGGTCGAAGATCCGGCGCTGGTCCTCGGGCGCGATCCCTGGACCGCCGTCAGTGACCTGTACGACCGCTTCGCCGCCTTCGGCGGACACGGCCAGCTCCACTGGCGTGCCTTCGGGGGTGTGCACGGCAGCGTTCGTCAGCAGATTGTCGAGCACTTGCCGTAGCCGCACCGGATCCGCGTGCAGCACCACCGGATCGTCCGGCACTCGTACGGTGAGTGGATGGCTGGGACGGCCCGCGCGAAACGCATCGGCGGCCGCCGTGGCGAGTTCGATCAGGTCCGTCTGTTCCGGGCGCACCGGCTGTTCCGCGTCGTGCGAGTCGAGACGGGCCAGTAGGAGAAGATC
The DNA here is from genome assembly GCF_039536925.1 of Amycolatopsis ultiminotia. NCBI lineage: Bacteria > Bacillati > Actinomycetota > Actinomycetes > Pseudonocardiales > Pseudonocardiaceae > Amycolatopsis > Amycolatopsis ultiminotia. The sequence goes on from NZ_BAAAZN010000020.1 coordinate 50,955, forward strand.
GTCGACGAGCACGCTCATCCGGGCTGTCTCCGCGCGGATTTTCGCGAGGTGTGCTTCGCGCTCTTCGGGCTCGTTCGCGGCTGCGTACTGGAAAAGGTCTGCGTAGCCACGGATCGAGGTCAACGGTGTGCGCAACTCGTGCGAAGCGTCGGCGACGAAGCGGCGCAGCCGTTCGTTCGCCACAGTGCGCGCGGCCAACGAGGCTTCGATGTGGCTGAGCATCAGGTTGAACGCCGTACGCAGCTCTTCCACCTCGGCGCCGCCACCGTCGCCGGAAGCACGCACCGGGAGGTCAGCAGTGGCGGTGAGATCGTGCGAAGCGATGTCGTGCGCCGTACCCGCCATGTCCGCCAACGGCCGCAAGCCTCGGCGCAACACGAGCCGTCCGGCAACGACGAGGATCGCCAGCGCGATCAAGAACGCGACCACTTCGACGAGCACCAGCTGTCGCACGGTGTTGTCGAGGTCGGCCTGCGGCGCGGCGCTCAGCAGCACCGTGTCGGTCTCACCCTCGTCCGTCGCCACCAGGCAGGCGCGTACGCGGTAGGAGCCATCGCCGTGGAGCCACACGGTGCGGAAGACGTCGCCGCCTGCCGCGTCCTTGGCGACTTGTTCCAGCGGCTTGATGTCGGCGGGCAGGTCGCTGCCCGCCTGCGGCGTGGCCACCTCGCCGGTCACCCGGAACACCGCGGAATACCAGGAATAGACGACTTCGGGGCCGTCCTGGGAGGCACGCAGGTGCGGTACCTGCGAGACCTGGCTGGTCTTCAGCTGCTCGTCGAGGCGGCGGTTGAGGTAGTCCTGCATGAATTCGACCGTGACTGCGCCCACGATCGCGAACACCACGAGCGAAAGCGCGCCGAGGCCGAAAGCCAGCCGAGTACCCAGCCGCGACGCTCGCCAGGCGGCGTACCAGCGCCGCGCCCAGCGCCCGATCCGGCTCACCGGCCGGCCCTGCGCACGACGTACCCGACGCCGCGCACGGTGTGGATCAACGGTTCGGCCCCGGCGTCGAGTTTGCGGCGCAGGTGGGAGATGACCAGTTCGACCACGTTGGATCGGCCGCCGAAGTCGTACTCCCACACGTGATCGAGGATCTGTGCCTTGGTCAGCACCGACGGGGACCGCCGCATCAGGTAACGCAGCAGCTCGTATTCGGTGGGCGTCAGCTCGGCGAGCCGGCCGTCCCTGCGGACCTCGCGGGTCTCCTCGTCGAGGGTCAGGTCACCGACTTGCACCACGGTGGTGCGGGCAGGCTGCTGTTCGACGCCGGATGTGCGTCGCAGCACCGCGCGCAACCGGGCCATCAACTCCTCCACGGAGAACGGCTTCACCAGGTAGTCGTCGCCACCGCGGGTGAGGCCCGCAACGCGGTCGGCCGTCGCGTCCTTCGCGGTGAGGAATACCACGGGTACCGCGCCGCTGGTCTCGCGCAGTTTGTCGAGCACTGTGAAACCGTCGAAGTCGGGCAGCATCAGGTCCAGCACCACGATGTCGGGCCGGAATTCGGCAGCCTGGGTGAGCGCGTCGCCGCCGGAGCCGGCAGTCACGGCCTGCCAGCCCTCGTAACGGGCGACTGTGGCGACCAGGTCGGCGATGTGCGGCTCGTCGTCGACGACGAGCAACCGCACCGCGTTCGAGTTCTGCACTCCACCATCCTCCGCGACGCGCGCACGTACGCGCGACCCGAGCCCACTGCCGACAGCCATTCGACAGGTTGCACCCAGATCCGCCACAGGTTGCGCGGCAAGGCTGAAACCCGTGGATCCGAACGTGACTGCCCTGCCCCGCCGCTTCGCGCCGCCTCGACCGGCGGTCACGCCGCGGGTTGCCGCGAAGGTGTGGCTGTCGGTGTTCCTCGCGGCCAACGTACTGCTGGTCACCGTGTTCTTCGTCGCCGGTGGCCTCTCCGACCGTCCGTTGATCAGCGTCGGCCGTCTCGCCGGGCTGTACGCCGCGCAGGCGATGGCTTTTCAGCTGCTGCTCGTGGCGCGCCTGCCGTGGCTGGACCGTCGCCTCGGCATGGACCGCCTCACGGCGCTGCACCGCTGGACCGGCTTCGGGCTGCTGTGGCTGCTCGTCACGCACGTGGTGTTCATCGTCTTCGGCTACGCCGGTTTAGAGGACAACACAGCCGCCGGCGAACTCGTTTCGCTGGCCAACACTCTCGAAGGAGTCCTGCGCGCGATCGTGGCGCTCGTGCTGATCCTCGTGGTCGGCGCGGCTTCCGCACGCTTCGCGCGCCGCCGGATGGCCTACGAGACGTGGCACTTCGTGCACCTCTACACGTACGCGGCGGTGTTCCTGGCGTTCACCCACCAAATCGCCATCGGACAGTCCTTCGCCGGTTCGCCGGTGGCGCGCGGCTACTGGTGGACGCTGTGGCTGAGCGCAGGTACCGCAGTACTGGCCGGACGCTTCGTCTTGCCGTTGTGGCGCAACATGCGGCATCGACTGCAAGTCGCCGCCGTGGTCCCCGAATCACCGGACACGGTGTCGGTCTACCTGACCGGTCGCGACCTGGACCGCCTGCCAGCCAGAGCAGGACAGTTCTTTCTGTGGCGCTTCCTCACCCGCGACCGCTGGTGGCAGGCAAACCCGTTCTCGCTCTCCGCCGCACCAGACGGCCGCACGCTACGGCTCACGGCGAAAGCCGTCGGCGAATCAAGCGCGAAGCTGCGTTCTCTCCGCGTCGGCACGCGCGTGTTCGCCGAAGGTCCGTACGGCGCCTTCACCACGATCCACCAACAGCGGCCGAACGCTCTGCTCGTCGCAGGCGGCGTCGGCGTCACACCGATCCGCGCGCTACTGGAGGACATCGCCGGACACGTAGTGGTGCTTTACCGCGCGCGCACTCCCGAAGACGCCGTGCTGCTGCCCGAACTGCAGAAGCTCGCGAAGACGCGCGGTGCCGTCGTACACGTGCTTGTCGGTCCGAAGGATCAGGCAGGTCCCCACGGTCCCGTACTCGGTCCGGAAAGCCTGTACGCCCTGGTGCCAGACATTGTCGAACGTGACGTGTTCGTCTGCGGTCCACCGGGAATGACGTCCGCGGTCCTGCGAAGCGTGCGACAGCTGGGCGTGGCAGGTGTGCAGGTACACGCCGAGCGATTCAGCCTGGCCGCGTGAGGAGCCGACGGTGAAGAAGACGATTTTCGTAGTAGCGCTGTCGATCGCCGGATTCATCGCAGTGTGGCGTTTCGAACCCATGGGGACCAGCGTGGCGACTTCGGCACCCACGGTGACTTCGGCGCCTTCCGCCTCGTCCGGCGCGGACGGCAATACCACCGCCGACGGCACCGCAGAATCGACGCAATTCGGCACGGTTCAGGTCCGGGTCACCTTCGACGGCAGCCGGATCCGCGATGTCGCACTGGTGCAGGAACCAAGCAGCGGCCGCGGCGTCGGCGCTCTGCCGCAGCTTCGGGAAGAAGCCCTGCAAGCACAGAGCGCGAACATCGACACCGTTTCCGGAGCGACGATGACCAGCGAGGCCTACATCTCCTCATTGCAAGCCGCGCTCGACGCGAAGGGATCCTGATGGTCCGGCACGTCGAGTACGTCATGGGTATGCCGATTTCGCTCGACCTCCGCGACGAAGAGGACCTCGCTTCGGCAGTCACCGAGACGTTCACCTGGCTGCACGAGGTGGACGCCCGCTTCAGTCCGTACAAAGTAGACAGCGAGGTGAGCCGGTACGGCCGAGGTCTGCTGGCCGCGGCCGACCTGAGCGAGGAGCTCGACGACGTGCTGTCCCGGTGTGCCTACTACGAGGACATCTCCGGCGGCGCCTTCTCCACGCAGCTGCCGGGCCACGACTTCGACCCGTGCGCGGTGGTCAAGGGCTGGGCGGTGCAACGCGCAGCCGACCATCTGCACGCAGCCGGCGCGCGGCGGTTCTGCCTCAACGCAGGCGGCGACGTCGTCACCTCCGGGGAGCCGGAACCCGGACGGGCGTGGCGGGTCGGCATCCGGCACCCCGAACAGCCACAAGCGGTCTGCGCCGTACTGGCTTCGCGCGACGGCACTGTCGCCACCTCCGCAACCTACGAACGGGGCGCGCACATCCTCGACGGCCGCACCGGGCAACCGGCCACCGGCCTGCTGAGCGTGACCGTCGTCGCCGACGACCTCACCCACGCCGACGCACTGGCCACCGCGACCTTCGCACTCGGCACCGACGGCATCGCCTGGGCCGCCACCCAACCCGGCGTCGAAGTACTGATCATCGACGAAGGTCGGCGCGTGCACCGCTCCCCCGGACTCACCCCTGGCTGAAAATCGCTTCGCGCGACCGGTGCGGGCCGGGCACACTCCGGGAGGAACTTCCGACCGTGACCCAGGGAGCCCGATGACCGCCGTGGTGGACAAGATCACCGTCGATTGCACCGATCCGTGGCAGCTGGCGCAGTTCTGGACCGCCGTCACCGGCCGCCCGGTCGACGACGAGGACCAGCCGGGCGATCCGGAGGTCGGCATCGCACTGGAATCCGGTGTGATGATGCTGTTCATCGCCGTACCCGAACCGAAGGCAGGCAAAAACCGGCTGCACGTCTGCCTGCGGCCGGACGTGCCGCGCGACGAAGAGGTGCAGCGGCTGCTTTCCCTCGGCGCAACCCTGTACGCCGACCACCGCCGTCCCGACGGCACCGGCTGGGCCGTCCTGCAGGACCCGGAAGGCAACGAATTCTGCGTCGAACGCAGTGCCGCCGAAAAGAACGCCGCCGAAAAGAGCACCGTCGAGGCAGGCGCAGCGGAGCAGGCATGACCGACTCGTTCACCGTCAACCGGGCCAACTGGGACGACCGTGCGCCGGTGCACGCGCGGTCCGAGTACTACGCCTTCGACCGGTTCCGCGCCGATCCGCAGTACCTGAGCGACGTCGTGCGGTTCGATCTGCCACGGCTCGGTTCCGTCGCCGGGCTTCGCGGGGTGCACCTGCAATGCCATATCGGCACCGACACGCTCTCCCTGTCGCGGCTCGGTGCCCGGATGTCCGGGCTGGACCTCTCCCCGGTGTCGCTCGATCTGGCCCGCACACTCGCGGACCGCACCGGCGCGGAAATCGACTACCACGAGGCGAACGTCTACGACGCGGTCGAGGTGTTCGGCGAAGGCGGCTTCGATCTCGTCTACACCGGTGTCGGTGCGTTGTGCTGGCTGCCGCGGATCGGGGAATGGGCGTCGGTGGTGGCCCGGCTGCTGCGTCCCGGCGGACGGCTGTTCCTGCGGGAAGACCATCCGATGTTGTCGAGTCTCGACGACGAATCCACCCCGGCGTGGCCGAAATACGACTACTTCGAGCACACCGAACCACTGGTGTTCAGCGACGACACCACCTACGTCGCGACCGACGAGCCACTGCACAGCACCACCACGCACAACTGGAACCGCGGGCTCGGCGAGATCGTCACGGCGTTGCTGGAGCAGGGCATGACGCTCACCGGGCTGACCGAGCACGACACGGTGCCATGGAACGCGCTGCCGCACGAGATGGAACCGGTCGAGGGCGGTGAATGGCGGTTGCGCGACAACCCGCGCCGACTCGCGGCGAGCTACACCCTGCAGGCGGTGCGGGCTTCCTGAGGTCTTCTAAAGTGCTGCCATGACTCGTGCCCGTATCGCCGTCGCCGCACTGGGCGGCACCATCTCGATGGCCCCCGGACGTCGCATCGAGGACGGCGTGGTGCCGCGGCTGACGGCCGAGGACCTGCTCGGAGACCTCGGCGCCGACCTGCCGATGGACGTGACCGCGGGCACGCTCGCCGGGCTTTCCAGCGCGTCCATGGACTATGCGACGCTGGCTCGGACCCGGCAGTGGGGTATCGAGCAGATCGAGTCCGGCGCCGCCGGGCTGGTGGTCGTGCAGGGCACCGACACGCTCGAGGAGACCGCGTACTTCTTCGAGCTGACCTGGCCGTTCGACGAGCCGGTGGTGGTCACCGGCGCGATGCGGAACCCGAGCCTGCCCAGCCCGGACGGCCCGGCCAACCTGCTCGCCGCGCTCACCGTCGCGGCCGAGCCACGCAGCCGCGGCCGGGGCGCGCTGGTCGCGTTCGACGACGACGTGCACGCGGCACGCTGGGTGCGCAAAGCACATTCCAGCCATCTGGAAGCGTTTTCCTCCGCCCCGGCGGGTCCGCTCGGCATGGTCGCCGAACGCACGGTGCACTACTTCCACCCCTCGCCGCCGCGGCCGCAGGCACTGCCTGCCGGCGAGGTCCAAGGGCTGGTGCCGTTGCTGGAAACCGGCCTCGCCGACTCGGGTGAGCTGCTGTCCCTGGTACTCGACGGCGGTGCGCGCGGCGTCGTGCTGGCGGCCACCGGCGTCGGCCACGTCTCCACCGGCACCGCGGACGTGCTGGAGGCAGCCGAAGTGCCGATCGTGGTCGCCACGCGCACCGGCGCCGGGCCGACCTTCCGCGGTACCTACGGGTTCCACGGCTCCGAATCGAGCCTGATCCGGATGGGCGTCACCATGGCAGGCTGGCTGTGCCCGCGGAAATCGCGGGTGCTGCTGCAACTCCTGCTGGCCGCCGGAACCTCCCGCGACGAGATCGAACGCCAGTTCCGCCTCCGCGGCGACCTCGACCGCGCCGAGTGCTGACACGCTCAGCCGAAGTAGCGCCCCTCCTGCACCCGGACCCCAGGCGCCCAACCGAAGTAGCGCCCCTCCTCGGTCCGGACCGAGGACACTCAGCCGAAGTAGCGCCCATACTCCACCCGGATCGCAGGCGCTCAGTCGAAGTAGTGGCCCTCCTCGAGATCCGCGATCAGCCCGGTGCCCCTCGGCTGCCACCCCACCAGGTCACGGGTGATCGTCGCGGAGGCCGGACCGTCGATGCCCCAGAAACCGCCGAGCCAGCCGACGTACTCCTTCGCCTGCTCCGCGGTGACCGACACCGCGGGCACTCCGAGCCGTTCGGCGAACACCTCGGCCACCTCCCGAATCGGGACGCCCTCATCACCGACCGCGTGCAGCACCGAGCCGGCGGGCGCGGATTCGAGCGCCAGCCGGAACAGGTGCGCGGCGTCGTCGCGGTGGACGGCCGGCCAGCGGTTGGTGCCGTCGCCGACGTAAGCCGCGGCACCCTTCTCCTTGGCGAAGCCGATCGCGACCGGCATGAAACCGTTGTCTCCCTTGCCGTGGGTAGCCGGCGGAAGCCGCACCACCGACGAACGGACGCCCTGCTCGGCCAGCGCGAGGGCGTAGTGGGCGTTGCCGATCCGCCCGCCACCGCCGCTGATCGGACCGGCGCCGCCGGCCGATTCCCCTGCCAGGCCGTCGCGTTCGGTGGCCACGACACCGGGTTCGAGGCCGAGCACGCCGAGGATGCCGGACGCAATCACCAGTGGCTTGCCGCTGCCTGCCAGCTCCTCGCCGAACGCCTCGATGACCACGCGATCGGCCTTGCCGGCACCGGCGTAGTCGCCGGAAAACGCGATGTCGTGCTTGAACGCCAGGTGGACGACGCCGTCCGCAGACGCGGCGGCGGCGCGTACGACGTCGAGATCGTCGAGCGAACCCCGGCGAACCTCGGCACCCGCCTGCTGCAAGGCACCCGCGGCGGAATCGGAACGGGCGAGCCCGACGACGTGATGCCCCGCGGACAGCAGGTCGGGGACCAGCCCGCGACCGACCCAGCCCGACGCACCGGTGACGAAAACACGCATGACCAACCTCCGGATGAGCTATTCTTTACACAGTCGTACCAGAAATAGCCAGCCCGGACAAACCCTGAGGAGGCAACGATGGCCGGACGTCCGGTGGACCACGATCGGCGTGCCGAACTGCTCGAGGAAGTGGTCGACTACACCGTCGAGCACGGGTTCTCCGACCTGACCTGGCGCCCGGTCGCGGCCGCACTCGGTGTTTCGACCAACACGCTGGTGCACCGCTTCGGCAGCAAGGAGCAGCTGCTCGTGGCCATCCTCGGCCGGCTGCGGGAACGGATTCTCGAGGCCACCGGCGAACTGCTCGGCGAACAACACGACCTGGCGACCGCCGCACGCGTCGCGTGGACCCGGACCTCCGCGCCGGAGCGAGCGCCGGAATTCAAGCTCTTCTTCGCGGTCTACGGACGTGCTCTGCAAGCGCCGGGCCAGTTCGCCGGCTTCCTGGACCGGGTAGTGGCGGACTGGATGGCCAGACTGTGCGAGGCACAAGGGCCGGACACCGATCCGGCGACGGCACACCGGCGGGCCACCCTGGTGATCGCGACGATCCGGGGGTTGCTGCTCGACCTCCTCGCCACCGGTGACCGCGACCGGGTGCAGGACGCCGCGGAGAGTTTCCTGGCGGCACTGGAGTCCCCGCCGGGCTGACCATCGGCCGGCCCCGGCGCCTGCTGCCGCCGAAGGGAAAGGGCCCACCACAAGGAGGAACGCGTCTTGTCATCACCGGCACCGCCGCTGCCGAACGAGGCCGGTTCCGCTACGTCTTCGCGCCTGCCGTCTCCACCGCGAAGCAGATGGCGGAAATCCAGCCGACGACCTGGACGCCACGGAACTCCCGTTGTCCGAATCCATCCAGGACCCCGTCACGAAATTCCGCACCGAACCGGGCGACGACGCGCTGAGCATCCTCGCCGACCGCGGCGGCGAAGGCTTCCGCGACCGGAACTGGTCACGATGACCGCCGGGCTGCGCATCGCAGGCGACGACACGACGGCGAACCTGATCACCCACGCGACTCGGGCCCTTCTCGACGAGCCCACCCAGTTCGCTCTGCTCCGCGACGATCCGGCGGCCGCCACCAACGCCGGGCAGGAGGTCGTTCGCCTGTTCGGCGTCGGCGCGGGACTGCTGCGCGTGACCGTCACCGGCACGGAAATCGCCGGGATTCCGATCGCCAAGGGGACTACGTCGTGGTGGCTGCGAACCACGACCCGGCGCAGTTCCCCGATCCCGGCAACCTGGCCACCCGCCGGCACCTCGGCTTCGGCCCGCACCAGTGCGTCGGAGAGCAGCTGGCCCGCCCGGAACCGAACGCGGTACTCGGCACGCTGCCGCCGCGCAGCCCTTCCCGGCGGCTGGCGATGGCGTTCGACGAGATCGAGTTCAACTCCGGAACGCCCATCCTCGGACCGGCACGGCTGCCGGTCACCGGGGACGAGATCCGCTGATCACCCGATCCGGCGCGGCCCGCGCACCGGATCCGGAAGGTAGGACCGCATCTGCCGCCCCTCGCGGTAGACGTGCACGCTGATCGCCGGGTCCGGTCCCTCGTTGCGGACTTCGTGCACGTACCCGGGACCGAACACCCGGGACTGCCCTGCGGACAAGGCGTGCACCTCGGTCACCGCACGGCCACCCGGGGCCTGGCGGGCGACGGTCTCGGTCAGCCGCCCCGAAACCACCGTGAACGCACCGGTCGCCAACGCGTGGTCGTGCAGGTCGGTGTGCTGACCGGGCAGCCAGCTCAGCAGCCAGATCTCCTGACCGTCGGCGGCTTCGACGAGTGCGGAGAACCGCTCGTCGGGGTCGTAGCGCAGCAGGCGGCCCCAGCGTTCCCGGTCCGCGGCCACCTCGACGGCGACACGCACCGGATGGCGCAGGGCGGGGTTTTCAGGACGCAGCAGGGTGTTGTCCGGAACGGCGAACATGACGGGAAAATCCTTAGCAACGAGGTGTCGAACTGGCCGGGGCTGAGATTCACCGACAACAGCGACACGACGCACACATGACCGGGCCCAGGGTAGGCGACCCCGGCCACACAGTCTTTGCACACGTCAGCATGCCGCACAGCGAACCAGCCCGGCCCGGTCCGGGCAACCCGTCCCAGCCCGTGGACCGCTCAGCTCCACTCGTGCTTCTGCGACCGTCCCAGCAGCTGCGCGCCTGCCTGCCGCGGGTCGACGCCCTCGTGGCACACCCGGTGCATCGCGTCGGTGATCGGCATGTCGACCCCGAGTCCTTCGGCCAGCGCCCGGATCGACGAGCACGACGCGACCCCCTCCGCGACCTGCCCGCCCGCGGCGGCCTGCGCCTCGGCGAGCGTTTCGCCGCGGCCGAGCCGCTCCCCGAACGTGCGGTTGCGCGACAACGGCGAGGAGCACGTCGCGACCAGGTCGCCGAGTCCGGCGAGACCGGCGAAGGTGAGCGGATCGGCGCCGAGTTTCGTGCCGAGCCGGGCCATCTCCGCGAGCCCGCGCGTGATGAGCGTCGCCATGGTGTTCGCGCCGAGCCCCATCCCGGCAGCCATGCCGCAGCTGAGCGCGATCACGTTCTTGCACGCGCCGCCCAGCTCGCAGCCCACCACGTCGGTGTTGGTGTAGGGCCGGAAGTACTGGTTCGACGTGGCCCGCTGCACTGCCTTGGCCCGCTCGTGGTCGGCGCACGCGAGCACCGCCGCGGCAGGCTGCCCGTCCGCGATCTCGCGGGCGAGGTTCGGCCCGGACACGACCACGATCTCACCCGCGTCCACTTCGGCCAGTTCGGCGATGACCTCGCTCATCCGCTTGAGCGTGCCCAGTTCCACGCCCTTGGCGAGGCTGACCAGTATCGCCTCCGGCGGCAGCAGCGGCCGCCAGCCGCTGAGGTTTCCGCGCAGGCTCTGGCTCGGCACGCCGAGCACCACCGCCTCCGCACCGTCCAGCGCGGCCGCCGCGTCCGACGTCGCGGTGAGCCGCTCCGGCAGCGGCGTGCCCGGCAGGTACGACTCGTTGCGGTGCCGTTCGCGGATCTCCTCGGCAACGCTCTCGCGGCGTGCCCACAGCGTGACGTCGCGGCCCGCGTCGCCGAGTACCTTCGCGAACGCCGTGCCCCACGAGCCCGCGCCGAGCACGGTGACCCGCTGCACGTCAGGCATCGTCCGCCGGCTTCTTCGCGGGCGGCTCCTCGTGCCGGATCTCGGCCAGCTGCTGGGTGATCCGGTCCATCATCACCTGGGTGACCTCGCGCAGCAGGGATGCGCTGCGCGGATTCCCGCCGCGGTAGGCGGAGAGATCGATCGGGTCGCCGACCAGATGCGTCACGGTCTTGCGCGGGAACGGCGTGAACTTCTTCGTGTAACCGTTGAAAATCCGGTTGGTGCCCCAGCGCGAGATCGGGATCACCGGCACGTCGTTCTGCAGTGCGAGCCGCGCGGCGCCGGTGTAGGCGTCCTTCGGCCAGCCCGCCGGGTCACGGGTGATGGTGCCCTCGGGGTAGATCACGATCACCTTGCCCTCGGACAACGCCTGGTGCGCGGCCTTGAGGCTGTCGCCTGCCGCGCTCGACCCGCGCGCCACCGGGATCTGGCCCGAGCCGGTGACGATCCGGCCGAACACCGGCACGTCCTTCAGGCTGGCCTTCAGGAAGAACCGCGGCACCCGCTTCTGCCGGTGCACGAACACCGCGTCGACCACCGGGTCCAGGTGCGAGATGTGGTTCATCACCAGCACCGCCGGCCCCTGCCTCGGCACCTTCTCCGCACCGAGGTACACCCGCTTGCCGATCGCGGTCAACGGGTAGAACACCGTGGCGGCCAGGCCCACCCAGAAGCCGCCCTTCTCACGCCGCGCCAAGTCTCCTCCTTCAACGCTGTGCTCGCCTGATCCTGCCGCGCGCCGCTTCGCGCAGTCCAGGGAGGGTGTGCTCACCACCTGACGGCAGCGTTTCGGGTAAAGATGGACGGGTGGACGTGGACCTGGTCGTGCCCTTGAAACACCCGCGCGAGGGCAAGTCGCGGCTGCGTGGCGCGGTCGCCGCGGACCAGCACGCCGAACTGGTACTGGCACTCGCCTACGACACGCTGGCCGCGGTCACCTCGGTGGCCGGCGTACGGCGGGTGCTGGTGGTGGCCGCGGAGCCGGGTGCGTTGTCGCTTTTGGCCGGTCTCGGCGTGGAACTGGTCACCGAGCCGGCCGCCGGCGGGCTCAACCAGGCGTTGCGGCACGGCGCAGCGGTACTGCGTGCGGACACGCCGGAGCATGTGGTCGGCGCACTGCAGGCCGACCTCCCGGCGTTGCGCGCGGGCGATCTGGCGCACGCGCTGTCCGCGGCGGACGGCCGTCGCGCGGTGGTCGCGGACCGGCAGGGCACCGGCACCACACTGCTGCTGTCCGCGCCGGGCGCCCCGCTCGATCCCCGGTTCGGCCCCGGTTCGGCCCGGCTGCACGTCGAGTCCGGAGCCGTCCCGCTGACCGGGGAACTGCCGTCGCTGCGCAGCGACGTGGACACCGCCGACGATCTTCGGCACGCCGCTGCGCTGGGCCTCGGCAAGCGCACCGCGGCGCTGTTCCCGGCCGAGGGTGAGCCGGTCCGCTGAGCTGTTCACTCGACCTTCACCGCGGTCTGCGCAAACGGTCGCTTTGTAGTGAACAATGGGCAGCGTGAGCACAGCAGACGGCAACACCCCGGCCGAGTCCGGCCAGCCCGCCCGGCGACGAAGGACCAGCGCGGCGAAGTCCGGTGCTGGCCAGTCACCGGCCCGCCGCACCGGCTCCACCGGGAAGACCACCGAGAGTGGCACGCCGAAGAAGCCGTCGAGCACCGGCGCGGCAAAGAAACGGGCGCCAGGGGAAACCGGCAAAGCGGCTCGCACCACCGCACCCCGCAACGCAACCACGGCACCGGCGAGCGCGCTGCGCACCGCCGCCCCGGCGAAGTCGACCGAACAACTGCCGGGCGGCACCCGCTCCACCGCCCCGGCCAAGGCAACCGGCACGGGGAAGTCCCGTGGCCCGGCCAAGGCCGAGCCACGGGACTCGGCCAAAGCCGCTCCGTCCGGCTCGGCGAAGTCCGGCAGGGCCGCTTCGGCGAAGTCCGGTAAAGCCGCCGCCGTGAAGGACGCGGCGAAGTCCGGTAAGACCGACTCCGGTTCGGCGAAAGCCGGTGGCCCGGCCCAAGCCGCACCGTCCGGCGCGGTGAAGTCGGTCGCTTCGCTCGCCGCGGCCGGAGCCGCGCGCCGTGGCCCGGACGACGAGTTCCGCGCGATTCCGTCCGCGCCGCCGGCGGTCACCAAGGCACCCACTGCCGTCGAGACGCTGCCCGACGACCGCTATTTCAACCGGGAGCTGTCCTGGCTCGACTTCAACGCGCGGGTGCTCGCGCTGGGCGAGGACGAATCGCAGCCGCTGCTCGAACGAGCGAAGTTCCTCGCCATCTTCGCGTCCAATTTGGACGAGTTCTACATGGTGCGGGTGGCCGGGCTGAAGCGGCGCGACGACACCGGGCTGTCCGTGCGCAGCGCGGACGGGCTCACCCCGCGCGAACAGCTGGACTACATCGCCAAGCGCAACCAGGATCTCGTCGAACGGCACACCGCCGCGTTCGAGGAGCACCTGCGCCCGCAGCTGGCCGAGAAGGACATCCGGATCGTCGGCTGGGCCGATCTCGGCGGAGCGCAGCAGCTGCGGCTGTCCACCTACTTCACCGAACAGATCTTCCCGGTGCTCACCCCGCTGGCCGTGGATCCGGCGCACCCGTTCCCCTACATCTCCGGGCTTTCGCTGAACCTCGCGGTCACGGTGCGGGATCCGCAGGGCGGCACGGAACGCTTCGCGCGGGTGAAGGTGCCGAGCAACGTGCCACGGATGATGCGCGTGGAGACCGAACGCACCAGCCGCACAGCGACGTTCCTGCCGCTGGAGGAACTCATCGCGGCCCACCTCGGCGAGCTGTTCACCGGCATGGAGGTCACCGAGCACCACGTGTTCCGAGTCACCCGCAATGCCGATTTCGAGGTCGAGGAAGACCGCGACGAGGACCTCCTGCAGGCGCTGGAACGGGAACTCGCCCAGCGCCGGTTCGGCCCGCCGGTGCGGCTCGAGGTGGCGCAGGACATGAGCGAGCACATGCTCGAACTTCTGTTGCGCGAGCTGGAGGTGGACCCGGCCGACGTGGTCGAGGTGCCCGGCCTGCTCGACCTGACCTGCCTGCACCAGCTGTCCGCGGTGGACCGCAAGGAGCTGAAGGACCAGCCGTTCGTACCCGCCACGCATCCGGCGTTCGGCGAACGCGAGACACCCAAGAGCGTGTTCGCGACGCTGCGCGAAGGCGATGTGCTGGTGCACCACCCGTACGACTCGTTCTCCACGAGCGTGCAGCGGTTCATCGAACAGGCCGCGGCCGATTCGAAAGTGCTGGCGATCAAGCAGACGCTGTACCGCACCTCCGGTGATTCGCCGATCGTCGACGCGCTGATCGACGCCGCGGAGGCAGGCAAGCAGGTCGTGGCGCTGGTCGAGATCAAGGCCCGCTTCGACGAACAGGCCAACATCACCTGGGCCCGCACGCTGGAGCGCGCAGGCGTGCACGTGGTCTACGGGCTCGTCGGGCTCAAAACGCACTGCAAGGTCTCGATGGTGGTCCGCCAGGAGGGCTCGACCATCCGCCGCTACTGCCACATCGGCACCGGCAACTACAACCCGAAGACCGCACGGCTGTACGAGGACCTCGGGTTGCTCACCGCCGACCCGAGCATCGGCGCGGACGTCACCGACCTGTTCAACGTGCTGACCGGCTACTCGCGGCAGGACACCTACCGCACGATCCTCACCGCACCGCACGGGATCCGCCGCGGCCTCGTGCGCGCGATCGGCGAGGAGATCGAGCTGGCCCGCGCCGGACAGCAGGCAGGCATCCGGATCAAGTGCAACTCGCTCGTCGACGAGCAGGTGATCGACGCGCTGTACCACGCGTCGCAGGCCGGGGTTCCGGTCGAGGTCGTGGTGCGCGGGATCTGCGCACTGAAGCCGGGTGTGGAAGGGCTGAGCGAGAACATCCGGGTCCGCTCGATCCTCGGCCGGTTCCTGGAACACTCGCGGGTCTTCCACTTCCGCGCCGGCGGCACGCACTGGATCGGCAGCGCGGACATCATGCACCGCAACCTGGACCGGCGGATCGAAGCGCTGGTGCGGGTCAAGGATCCGAAGCTCACCACCCAGCTGGACGCCGTGCTCGACTCGGCACTCGATCCGGCGACGCGGTGCTGGGTGCTGACCGAGACCGGGGAGTGGCAGCCGTTCCCGACCGCCGGTTCGCAGGTGCGTGACCACCAGACCGAACTCGCGAAGCTGCACGGGGCCGCCGGATGAGCGTGGACGTCCGGGCCGCGGGCGCGGTCCTCTGGCGCCCCGACGGCGACGGGGTCGAAATCGCACTGGTGCACCGGCCCCGGTACGACGACTGGTCACTGCCGAAGGGAAAGGTCGACCCCGGCGAGACACTGGCGGCCACCGCAGTGCGGGAGATCGCCGAGGAGACCGGCTTTCGCGCAGTGCTGGGCCGCCACGTCGCACAAACGGAGTACCAGGTACCCGCCAACGGCAACGGGAAACTGCTCAAGAAGACCGTCGACTACTTCAGCGGTGCGGCGGTGTCCGGCGCGTTCCGGGCCAATGAAGAGGTGGACGAGCTGCGCTGGCTGGGTCTTGCCGAAGCCGAGCGGTTGCTCACCCGTGACACGGACGTCCACGTGCTGCGGGAGTTCCGCGCGCTGCCGCCGAAGCTCACCACCGTACTGCTCGTCCGCCACGCGAAAGCAGGTAAGCGCGACGACTGGACCGGCGACGACGACCTGCGCCCGCTGTCGGAAGCCGGCCAGCGACAGGCGGAAGCACTGCGGGACCTGTTGCCGCTTTTCGCCCCGGACCGGGTGTTCTCCGCCCCACGGCTGCGGTGCGTGCAGACGGTCGGCGCAGTGGCCGACGCACTGGGCATCGAAGTCCGGCACGAGCCGCTGCTGTCGGAAGAGGGCTACTGGCCCGACCCGACCCGGGGAATCGCCCGCCTGCTGACCATCGCGGCCGCCGGGGGCACGCCGGTGATCAGCAGCCAGGGCGGCGTGATCCCGGATCTGGTGAGCGCACTGGCCGACCGCGACGACGTACCCCTGCCCTCCTCCCGCGGCGGCGTGGTCCCCAGCAAGAAGGGTTCGCTGTGGGTACTGTCGTTCAGCCACCCGGACCCGGCCACCGGCCCGACCCTGGCAAGCGCGGACTACTACCCGAGCCCCCTGCCCCTGCCAGTACCGGCCCGCTCCTGACCCCCGCCCCCGCCACGCAGACGGGGCGGGGGTCGGGGGTGGGGCTGCCGTCTCCGGATCGTTCTGCCTTCGGAGCTTCCTATCTCGGGCGCGCCCTGCTCCGGCGACCTCCTACTTCGGGCGCGCCCTGCTCCGGCGACCTCCTACTTCGGGCGCGTCCTGCTCCGGCGACCTCCTACTTCGGGGGCGTTCTGCTTCGGGCCTTCTTCCCCCGGGCCTCCTTCCCCCGGGCCTCCTTCCCCCGGGGCGCCTTCCCCCGGGGCGCCTTCCCCTCCGGGGCTCCTTCCCTTGGGGACGCTCTGCTCCGAGGGCTTCCTGCTTCGGCGACGTTCTGCTTCAGGCCTTCTTCCCCTGGGCTTCCGCTTCGGAGGCTTCGCTCTCCCTCCGGGTTCGACGTTCGCAGCCCTCTGCGGACTCTCCCGTAGAGCCCCACGACCTCCGTTGCCCTCTCCCCTCGCGCCCCACTGCCTCCGCCGCTCTCTCCCCTCGCGCCCTACGACCTCCGCGGCCCTCTCCCCTCTCGGCCCCACTGCCTTCGCGGCCCTCTCCCCTCGCGCCCCAGGACCTCCACCGCCCTCTCCCCTCACGCCCCTCTACCTCCGCCGCTCTCCCCTCATGACCCACTACCTCCCCGGCTTCTACCCTCGGTGCCTTCTACCTCTGCGGCTTTCCGTCTTCGCCGCTTTCTGCCTTCGGTACCGCTCGACTTGCGACCTGCCCGTCTTCACGGCCGCTCTCCCCGCGCCTTCTCCGCCGCCTGCTTTTCACTGTCGTCCGACTCACTCTCGCGCACCTTCACTGCTGCCGGCCTTCGCGTCTGCCCCTGGTGCGCGGCCCGGTCTCGGTGGCCTGGTAGCGATTCCAGGCCGCCCCCGCCTTTCCAGCAGCTCGGGGAAGGTTGTCCAGCCGTAGCCGCCTCCTCGTTGCCGAGCACCGGTCCACCGCCGGACCTGTCGTTGCCCAACCAGCCTCGCCGCCGCCCTGATTCACTCCACCCACTCTCGCCACCCGACCCACAACACTCCCTCGACCTTCACTGTCTCCCCACTTCACTCCGCCCACCTTCGCCGCCGGACCACATCACTCCTCCCGCCCTCGCCACCGGTCCACCTCACTCCACTGGCTCTCGCTGCTTCCCCCGACCTTCACGCCTCCCCGCTTCGCTTCGCCCGTCCTTGTTGTCGCCCGCCCTCGTTGTGGCTCGGCTTCGCTGCTGTCCCTTTGCGGTAACCGTTCTTCCCTGATATGCCCTTCGCGGCCGCGGCTCTCCGCGGATGCGTCCAGGTGCAGGTGTTGCTCTTCGCGAGTGCTTCCCTTACGGCTTGCCGCTCTGTCGGCTCTCCCCTTCGCGGTAGCGCGCTACTGGTGCTTGCCTTCGCGACAAGTGCCGCTTCACGGGTGCTTACGTTCGCGGTAGCCGACATTCCCGGACCGTCGCGGCAGCGTCTCCTCCAAGGCCCCTTCGCGGGCACCGCGCTCCCCGAAGTCCCCTTCGCGATTGCCGCTCTTCCCGCACGTTCCCGCTGCAGTTACCGCTCCCGGGGCCGCTTCGCGGTCACCACTGCCCCCGTCTCCTCCGCAGTCGCGGCTCTGCGCGAGGGCCTGCTCGGGCTTGTCGCTATTCCGTTCGCCCCGCTCGATTACTGCTCACCGGGGTCCCCGCCGCGGTTAGCGCTCTACGCGTTTACCCCTCGCATTGCGCCTTTCGCGGTTACCGCTCGTCCGGTTGTGCTGCTTCCCCGGGTGCGGTGCAAGGAGGGTGAATACCTCCGTAGGCCGACCTATCGGATTCGCCGGGATCCGCCCTTTCCGCAGTGGCTTCCGGGCTATCCACGGCGGACTTCGGCGCTCACCCGGGGCACCGTCCCATTAGCGGCCGAAGCGCTCGAATGGGCATTTTCCGCTCGTGCGGCAAGCCTCGGACACCGCCGCCGCACCTGCTCGCCAATGGCCGTTCCGACCGCCTCAGTACGTCTCTGCGCGGCACGACCGTCCCACCGGGGACCTTGGGTGGCAATGCCATTCCAGTAGCCCGTACGTACTTCTGCGGCGCGGGAAATCCGCCCGATCGGCGGATCAAGGCGAGGGGCATGAATGCGGCAGGGCCCCGACCCTGGGTGGGTCGGGGCCCTGCCGTGAAGGAGTGCCGGAGAAGGGCTACTTCTTCTTCGCCGCCGAGGTGCGCTTGGCGGCCGTGGTCTTCTTCGCGGTCGCGGTGGTCTTCTTGGCGGCAGGCTTCGCGGCCGCCTTGGTGGACCGGGCCGTGGTGGCCTTGGCCGCAGTCGCCTTGGTGGCGCGCGAGGTCGTGGCCTTCGCCGCGGTCGCCTTGGTCGCGCGCGTGGTGGCCTTGGCCGGAGCCTTGGCCGCGGTGGCGCGGGTACGGGTCGTGGCGGCGCGCGTCGCCGCCGGCCGGGACGCCGTCGCCCGCGTGGTGCTCGCCGCACGGGCGGTGGTGCCGGTGGCGCGCTTCACGGCCGTCGCCTTCGGCAGCTTCTTCGTGCCGGAGATGACGTCCTTGAACGTGGTCCCGGCACGGAACGCAGGCACGTTGGTCTTCTTGACCCGCACCGACTCACCGGTGCGCGGGTTGCGTGCCGTACGGGCGGCGCGGGCACGCTTCTCGAACACCCCGAAGCCGGTGATGTTCACCTTCTCGCCCTTGTTGACCGTCCGGATGATGATGTCGACGAGACCGTCGACCGCCTGCGAAGCAACCTTTTTGTCGCCCAGACGCTCCGACAGCGCCTCGATCAGCTGGGCCTTGTTGGCCATTCCAGTCCTCCAAGAAGAACTCTTCGTCCACGGCCACGTCGGCCGACTAACGCACACGGTATTACCAACGCAGCACAAATTCCAAACGGCACGCGGAAATTTCCCTTGCCTCGGGAGCGGTTCCGCCTCCCGAGGGACCCGGGAGGTGCCGTTTGGTGCAGGCGGAGAGCCTGGCCGCCGGGACCCGGATTCCCTTTCCGAGCAGGGAATCCGTGCCCCGGCGCCGGGTCAGGAGGCCGGTTCGGGCAGCGTCACCGGCTTCCAGGACGGGCGGGCGGACTCGAACGCGTCGATTTCATCCCCGTGGCGCAACGTCAGTGCGATGTCGTCGAGTCCCTCGAGCAGCCGCCAGCGGACGTAGTCGTCGATCTGGAAGGTCGCGGTGAAGTCCTTGGCCCGTACCGTCTTGGCCTCCAGGTCCACGGTGACCTCGGTGCCCGGCTCGTTCTCCAGCAGCTTCCAGAGCAGTTCGACGTCCGACTGCTCGCACTGCGCGGCCACCAGGCCGCCCTTGCCGGAGTTGCCGCGGAAGATGTCCGCGAAGCGGGCCGAGATCACGACCCGGAAGCCGTAGTCCAGCAACGCCCACACGGCGTGCTCACGCGAGGATCCGGTACCGAAGTCCGGTCCGGCGACGAGCACCGAGCCCCGGTCGAACGGCTCGGAGTTGAGGATGAAGTCTTCCTGGGCGCGCCAGGAGGCGAACAGGCCGTCCTCGAAGCCGGTCCGGCTCACGCGCTTGAGGTAGACGGCGGGGATGATCTGGTCAGTGTCCACGTTGGACCTGCGCAGCGGCACCCCGATGCCGGTGTGCTGGGTGAACGGTTCCATGGTGGGAGCTCCTCTCGGGGTTCGGGAAGGACGGTCACACGGTGGCGGGGACCAGGTCGGCAGGCGACGAGAGCGTCCCCCGCACGGCCGTGGCCGCGGCCACCAGCGGGGACACCAGGTGCGTGCGCCCGCCCTTGCCCTGCCGTCCTTCGAAGTTGCGGTTGGAGGTCGACGCGCTGCGCTCGCCGGGGGCGAGCTGGTCCGGGTTCATGCCGAGGCACATCGAGCAACCGGCCTGCCGCCATTCGGCACCCGCCTCGACGAAGACCTTGTCCAGCCCCTCCTCCTCGGCGGCCTTGCGCACCCGCATCGACCCCGGCACCACGAGCATCCGGACCGAGTCGGCCACGTGGTGCCCGCGCAGCACCTCCGCGGCGGCCCGCAGGTCCTCGATCCGGCCGTTGGTGCACGAGCCGAGGAACACCGTGTCCACCGCGACCTCGCGCAGCGGGGTGCCCGGAGCCAGATCCATATAGGACAACGCCTTCTCCGCGGCGAAGCGCTCGTTCTCGTCGGCGATCGCGGCCGGGTCGGGCACCGTGGCACCGAGCGGCAGGCCCTGGCCGGGGTTGGTGCCCCAGGTCACGAACGGGGTCAGTGCGTCGGCGTCGAGGTGCACCTCCTCGTCGAACTGCGCGCCCTCGTCGGTGCGCAGTTCACGCCAGTTGGCAACTGCGGCATCCCAATCGGCGCCCTGCGGGGCGTGCGGACGGCCCTTGAGGTAGGCGAAGGTCGTCTCGTCCGGCGCGATCATGCCTGCCCGCGCGCCCGCCTCGATGGACATGTTGCAGATGGTCATCCGGGCTTCCAT
Source organism: Amycolatopsis ultiminotia (assembly GCF_039536925.1). Classification (NCBI taxonomy): domain Bacteria; kingdom Bacillati; phylum Actinomycetota; class Actinomycetes; order Pseudonocardiales; family Pseudonocardiaceae; genus Amycolatopsis; species Amycolatopsis ultiminotia. Next base: position 71,339 of record NZ_BAAAZN010000020.1, read on the forward strand.
GGACAGCGCCTCGATGGCCTTGCCCCGGTACTCCAGCACGTAGCCCTGACCGCCGCCGGTACCGATCTTCGCGATCACCGCGAGGATGATGTCCTTGGCGGTGACGCCCGGCTGCAGTTCGCCGTCGATGGTGATCGCCATCGTCTTGAACGGGCGCAGCGGCAGCGTCTGGGTGGCCAGCACGTGCTCGACCTCCGAAGTGCCGATGCCGAAGGCCATCGCGCCGAACGCCCCGTGCGTGGAGGTGTGGCTGTCCCCGCACACCACGGTCGTGCCGGGCTGGGTGAGGCCGAGCTGCGGGCCGATGACGTGCACGATGCCCTGTTCGGCATCGCCCATCGGGTGCAGCCGGACCCCGAACTCCTTGCAGTTGCTGCGAAGGGTGTCGACCTGGGTCCGGGACACCGGATCGGCGATGGGCAACTCGATGTCCACCGTCGGCACGTTGTGGTCTTCGGTCGCGATGGTGAGGTCGGGTCGCCGCACCTTGCGCCCCGCGAGCCGCAGGCCCTCGAACGCCTGCGGGCTGGTCACTTCGTGCACCAGGTGCAGATCGATGTAAAGCAGGTCCGGCTCGGCGCCTTCGCCTCGGCGCACGAGGTGGCTGTCCCACACCTTCTCCGCCAGCGTACGAGCCTTGCCGGTCGGACTGGTCATCTCCGGCTCCTTCCACGGGATCGGCCGGGAGCACGGAACTCGGGTGGTCTCAGACGAGGCGAGCCACGTCGCGGCGCAGCCCGGGTTCGTTTTTCCCAGATTCTGGACTTCCCAAAGTACGGGAAGATAGTATCGCGTCGTGGGACAGCATAGCGGTATCGGAGTACTGGACAAAGCCGTGGCCGTACTTCAGGCGGTCGCGGAGGACCCGTGCGGGCTCGCGGAACTGTGCACGCGCACCGGTCTGCCGCGGGCGACGGCACATCGGCTGGCGGTCGGCCTCGAGGTGCACCGGCTGTTGCGGCGCGGACCGGACGGGCGGTGGCGGCCCGGCACCGCACTCGCCGAACTGGCAGGCGGATCGACCGATCCGTTGCTCGACGCGGCGAGCTCGGTACTGCCGAAGTTACGGGACATCACCGGCGAGAGCGTGCAGCTCTACCGGCGCGACGGCGTGCAGCGTGTGTGCGTGTCGACCGCGGAGCCGCCGAGTGGCCTGCGCGACACCGTTCCGGTCGGCTCGCGGCTGCCGATGACCGCGGGCTCCGGCGCGAAGGTCCTTGCCGCATGGTCGGATCCGCACACCCAGCGGACGGTGCTGGCGGATGCGGTCTACGGCGAGCGGACCCTGCTCGAGGTGCGCCGCCGCGGCTGGGCGCAGAGTGTCGCCGAGCGGGAGCCAGGGGTGGCCAGCGTTTCGGCACCGGTGCGGGATTCCTCCGGCGCGGTGGTGGCCGCGGTCTCGGTCTCCGGGCCGATCGAGCGCATCGGCCGCAAACCGGGTGCCCGCTGGGCGGCGGATCTCCTCGCCGCCGCCGACGCCTTGCAAGAACGGCTCTGACTCCGACTGCTCCCACCTCGACACCCGAGCGCCGCCTCCCCGCCGCCATGGCGGGGAGGCGGCCTTTTTCGTTCCGGCCGATCGTCCTCAGTAGACCGACCGGGCGGCGGCGACGTCCGGGGTGCTCACCGAGGCAGCCACACCGACGGAACCGGGCAGACCCGGCAGTTCGACGGAAAACCCCAGCGCACAGGGTGTCCACACGCGACAGACAAGGCTTTTCGGGGCGGTACCGGCGTTCCGGCCAGTGAAAGAACCGGCTGTCGCGGCACCGGCCTAACACCTCGATCTCACCCGAAAAAGCCAGGTCCCGATTGGACTTGCCACGCGCGTGGGTGATAATGGCCTCGTTCGGCCTGCATGGCCGTGAAATACAAGTTCTGGTTGGAGGAACTGGAATGGCCAACAAGGCCCAGCTTATCGAAGCACTGTCGGATCGCATCGGCGACAAGAAGGCTGCCGCAGAAGCAGTCGACGGTCTCGTCGACATCATCATCCGCACCGTCCACAAGGGCGAGAAGGTCACCATCACCGGCTTCGGCGTCTTCGAGAAGCGCGCCCGCGCCGCTCGCACCGCGCGCAACCCGCGCACCGGTGAGTCCGTGCGGGTCAAGAAGACCAACGTGCCCGCCTTCCGCGCGGGCACCACCTTCAAGGACGTCATCTCCGGCTCCAAGAAGCTGCCGAAGGCCACTGCGGTGAAGCGGGCGACCGCGACGCGGGCCACCGCGTCGAGCACCACCCGTGCCGCCGCCGCCAAGCCGGCCGCCACGCGCACCCGCGCCGCGGCTGCCAAGGCCCCGGCCGCCAAGGCGACCGCGACCAAGGCGAAGGCGACCACCACGCGGGCGACCAAGGCCACCGCGGCCAAGGCGACCACCACGCGTGCCGCCAAGGCGACCGCGACCAAGGCCACCGCCGCCAAGGCGAAGGCCGCCCCGGCCCGCGCCACCAAGGCCGCGGCGAAGCCGGCCGCCAAGAAGACCACGGCGACCGCGAAGAAGGCCACGCCCGCGAAGCGGACCTCGGCCGCCAAGAAGAAGTAAAGTCGTTACCGGATACCCGGAACAGGCCCCGCCCGCTCTCGGACGGGGCCTGTTCCGTCTGCATTTCCGGAACGGAGAACCATGCCCGAGAACAAGACCCTGCCGGACAACTGGGGTCGCTGGGGTGCCGAGGACGAACTGGGCACCCTCAACCTGATCACCGACGAAGTGCGGGCCCGCGCCGCCAGGGAAGTCCGCGACGGCCGGGCCGTTTCCCTGGCGCTGCCGATCGATCCGACGCCCGCGCTCAGCGGTCCGTTCGCTCCGGCCGCAGGTCCCCTCTCACCGGTGCAGCAGGTGATGCTGCACACCGGCATTCCGGTCGCGACCGCCGATCTGGTCACCATCACCAACCACCATCCCCGTTCCACCCACCTCGACGCACTGAGCCACCAGATCCGGGAAGACGGCCAGGTGTACCCGGGCCGCCCGGCCACCGAAGTGGTCACCCCGGCCGGGGTGCAGCACGGTGGCAGCACCCCGTTCGCCGCCGGGATCCTCACCCGCGGCGTCTTCCTCGATCTCGCCGCGGACGGACCACTTCCCTCGGCGCACCCGATCACCGCCGCGGACTTCGAAGCCGCGGAAGGCCGGGAGAACGTCCGGCTGGAATCCGGCGACGCGCTCGTCGTGCGCTGCGGCTGGTCGATGACGCCCGATCCGGAACGCCCGATGCCCGGGATCACCCTCGACGCGGTGCGCTGGATGCACGAACGCGGCGTCTCCCTCTACCTCGGCGACATGGGTGACGCGCATCCGCCGCTCGAAGACGAGCACCCCGGCGCGCTCCACCGGGTCGCTCTGCTGAACCTCGCCATGCCGCTCGTGGACGCCACCGCAGTCGGCGAACTCGCCACCGTGTGCGCGGAACTGGGCCGCTACTGCTTCCTGCTCTCGATCGCCCCGCCGCGGATCCACGGCCTCACCGGAGTACCGGTCAACCCGCAAGCGGTGTTCTGAGCACCTCGGGGCACGAAGTACCGCAGTCCCGGGCAGGGTGCTCGTGACCGGTCCCCCCGGACAGCGGCCGCCGGCATTTCTTTCCGCGCCGGGAAGTGTTTCGTTCCTGTGTCCATTCCGGCACAATGCGTGTACGGAACGTGGTCGCGGTCACTCCGGAAAATCCGGGCCCACAAGGGAGTTCCGGGTTGTTACGCGAACGTGACCAGTACTCACCGTGTTCGGCTTCCCGGCACCGGGAGCGGTGCCGTGGCTCCTCCCGGTTTCGCCAGCGCACACCCGGTTTCCGCCGGTTCGGCCCGGCGCGGGAAACCGGCGGCAAACACCGCGGCAAAACGGGGCGCCAGGTCACGAAAACGGGATCCCGCCGGTGAAGCGGTGCTACATTCAGCACCGGTAAGTGTTGGTTTATGCAATCATGTCGCCCGGCAACCACCTGAGTTTTCGAGGACATGAGAGACCATTGCCGATAGTTCGAGTGGAGAACCTGTACAAGGTGTTCGGCCGCCGCGCGACGGAGGCGGTACGCCGGCTGGAGAGCGGCACCGACCGCGCGGAACTGGAACTGCCCGGTGTCACCGCCGCGGTTGTCGACGCATCGTTCACCGTGGAGCGCGGCGAGATCTTCGTGGTGATGGGGCTCTCCGGTTCGGGCAAATCGACCCTGCTGCGCACGCTGAACGGGCTGCTGCCGGTCACGTCCGGCCGGGTGCTGGTGGACGACACCGACCTCACCGGGATGACCCCGGCACAGGTGCGTGAACTGCGTCAGCAGCGGATGAGCATGGTGTTCCAGCACTTCGCGCTCTTCCCGCACCGCACCGTCGAGGAGAACGTCGCCTACGGGCTGAGCGTGCAGGGCACCGCGCGCGAACGACAACGCACCCGGACCGCGGAGGCGCTGGAGCTGGTCGGGCTCACCGGCTGGGAGGACCGGCTGCCGGGCGAGCTGTCCGGCGGGATGCGCCAGCGGGTGGGACTCGCCCGCGCGTTGGCCGCGGACACCGAGATCCTGCTGATGGACGAGGCGTTCAGCGCGCTGGACCCGTTGATCCGCAAGGAGATGCAGGACCAGCTGCTCAACCTGCAGCGGCAGCTGGGCAAGACGATCGTGTTCATCACCCACGACCTCAACGAGGCAATGCGCCTCGGCGACCGGATCGCGATGATGCGCGACGGCCGGATCGTCCAGGTCGCCACGGCAACCGAAATGCTGACCGCACCTGCCGACGAGTACGTCGCCCGGTTCGTGCGCGACGTCGACCGCACCCGGGTGCTCACCGCGTCCGCGGTGATGGAACCGGCCGGGATCTCCTTCACCCCGGCCACCACGCTGGCCGAGGCGCAGGAAACCATGCGCAGGCACGAACTCACCGGTGTGCTCGTGGCCGACGGCGGCACATTCGCCGGCGCGGTCACCCGTGGCGCGGTGTCCGCGGCGGACGGCGCCGGCTCGGTCGCCGACGTGCTCGACCGCTCCGCGGCGCGCGTCACCGCAGACACTCCGGTCGCCGACCTGTTCGGCGTGTCCGCGGCGGCACCGGCGCCGCTGGCCGTGGTCGACGGCGCGGGTGCGCTGCTCGGCATGGTCACCCAGCAGTCGCTGCTGCGGTCGCTGAGCATCACCGAAGACGCGGAAGAGGAGGTGGACGCGCATGCGTGAGCTCTTCCTCGCCGACGGCTGGCACGTGCCGCGGATCCCGGTCGGCGACTGGTTCGCCGCGATCGTCGACTGGCTGCAGAACAACATCGGACCGTTCTTCGACTTCGTCGACATGGTCGTCAACGGCGCGGTCACCGGACTGGCCTCCGCGCTGAGCTGGCTGCCGTCCCTGGTGCTCATCCTGGTTTTCGCGGCACTCGGCTGGTGGGTGCGCGGCTGGCGGTTCGGGCTCGTCTCGCTCATCGGGTTCGCGGTGGTGGACGGTCTCAGCGAACTGCCCTCGGCGATGGAAACGCTGGCGCAGGTGCTCGTGGCAGGCGTGGTGGCGGTGCTCATCGCGGTGCCGGTCGGCATCGCCGCGGCCCGCAACGCAGCGGTGAGCCGGGTCGTGAAGCCGGTACTGGACTTCATGCAGACGCTGCCGTCGTTCGTCTACCTGATCCCGGTGGTCGTCTTCTTCTCGATCGGCCCGGTGCCGGGTGTGGTGGCGACCGTGGTGTTCGCGCTGCCGCCGGGGGTCCGGCTGACCGAACTGGGCATCCGCCAGGTCGACCCGGAGATGGTCGAGGCGGGCGAGGCATTCGGTTCGCCGCCGGGGCGGATCCTCACCGAGATCCAGATCCCGCTGGCGATGCCCTCGATCATGGCCGGTATCAACCAGATCATCATGCTGTCGCTGTCGATGGTGGTGATCTCCGGCATGGTCGGCGCCCCCGGTCTCGGCTCCGAGGTCTATGCCGCGGTCACCAGCCTCAAGATCGGACAGGGTTTCGAAGCCGGGCTCGGCGTCGTGGTGCTGGCGATCTACCTCGACCGGCTGACCTCGACGCTGGGGGCCCGCTCGGCGGTCGGCCGGGCCCGCCGCCGCACCGCGGCTGCCTGACCACCACGTATCCAGAAAGGACGAACGAGTGCGGACAACGAAGAGGTTCACCCGGATCCTCGCGCTTGGCGCGGCGGTGACGGCGCTGGTCGGCATCACCGCAGGCTGCGGCGGCAGGGAAAACCAGTCCGGCAGCGGCCAGGACGCGAAAACGATCACCATCGGCTACATCGGCTGGGACGAGGACATCGCGCTGACCAACCTGTACCAGACGGTGCTGGAGGAGAAGGGCTACAAGGTCACGCCGAAGCTGCTGGACGCCGGGCCGATCTACGCCGGCCTCGCCAAGGGCGACGTCGACCTGTTCCTCGACTCCTGGCTCCCCGCAACGCACAAGCAGTACTGGGACCAGTACCACAACCAGCTCGAGGACCTCGGCATCTGGTACGACAAGGCCACCCTCAACCTGGCGGTGCCGAACTACGTGAAGGACGTCAACAGCATCGCCGACCTGAAGGCGAAGGCGAGCGATTTCGACGGCAAGATCACCGGTATCGAGGCCAGCGCCGGGGAAACCGACATCGTGCAGAAGCAGGTCCTCTCGCAGTACGACCTGAACGGCTCGATCACCCTGCAGAACTCCTCGACCACGGCGATGCTCGCGGCGCTGGACGGCGCGATCAAGTCGCAGAAGCCGATCGTGGTCACGATGTGGCACCCGCACTGGGCCTACTCGCGGTACCAGCTGAAGGACCTGCAGGACCCGAAGGGCGCGATGGGCAAGGGCGAACAGATCCACGCCATCGGCCGCAAGGGCTTCGGCTCGGACTTCCCGGCACTGGCCGAGGTGTCGAAGAAGCTGAAGATGAGCGACGAGGACCTCGGCTCGCTCGAGGACGCCATCCAGAAGGCGCCGAAGGGCAAGGAGAAGGACGCCGCAAAGCAGTGGGCGGACCAGCACAAGCAGTTCGTGGACGCAGCGTTCGCCGGTCTCTGACCGCCACCGCACACCACGGTCCCGCATCCCCCACCGGGGTGCGGGACCGTTGCCGTTTCCGGACTCGTCCAGCGCCGTCCACGGGTCGCTGCCATCGGGACCACACGTCTCTACCGCAGGGGCCACACGTCCTTACCGCAAGCGACCGCACGCCTTCACCACCGGCCACACACCTCTACCGCGGCCAGCACGCCGCGCACTTCTACCGCGGCCGCGGCCAGCATGCCGCGCACCTCTACCGCCGCCGATATGCCGCGCACCCGGCCCACCACGGCCGCCCACATATCCACCCCGCCGACACCCACACCCCTTTACCGCAGCAGGCCACGCACCTCGCCGCGGCCGGAACGCCACACCATGCACCCGGCGCGACCGTGCACCGCGGATCCGCCGGATCGGCGGGGAATCCGAGCCACGGCCCTCCTCCCCCAGGCATGCGGATGCCGCGCACCACCTCGACCACCACCTCCCGCCGCAGCCCGGACGCGTGGCCGCGGTGCCCGACGTACCGCAACCGGTGTCCGCCCGCCCAGCCGAAACCCGCCTGGTACAACGAGATCGACGCCCGCAGCAACCGGCACACCAGCCCGGCCGGCGGCCGCTCAGTCACCGGCATCGTGCTCTCGTTTCCCCGGCCCGGCCCACTTCCGCCGGACGCGGTCTGAAGCCGGTCGCGATCCACTTCCGCCGGACGCAGTCTGACGCCGGTCCGGATCCGCCCCCGCCGGTCGCGGTCACCGCCCCGACCGCGAATACGGCACACTGGAGGCATGTCCCGTGTGCCGGCCGCTCACTCCCGCACCGACGTCCCCGCCGACGTCGACGCGGTCACCGAGGCGGTGCTGACCGCGTCGAGGCTGCTCGTCGCCGTGTCCGCGCGGTCGATCGCGGCCGCCGGCGAGGCGATCACGTTGCCGCAGTTCCGGCTTCTGGTGATTCTGCACTCCCGCGGCCCGCTCAAGCACGCCGCGCTCGCCGAACTGCTCGGGGTCACCCCGTCGACCGCGAGCCGGATGGTCGACCGGCTGGTCGCGGTGGACATGGTGGCGCGGCAGGGCAATCCGTCGTCGCGGCGCGAGGTGGTCCTCGAGCTGACCCGCGAGGGCGCACGGATCGTCCGGCTGGTCACAAACCGCCGTCGCCGGGAAATCGCCAAAATCGTGGAGAACATGCCGGAAAACGCGCGGCACGGGCTCATCGACGTACTGACCGCCTTCGCCGAGGCAGGCGGCGAACCCCCGGCAGGTACCACCGCAGACGCGGGCTGGGGCTGAGTCACCGCAGCACCCCGAGCACCGACTGGTGGGTGATCCACCCCTCCAGCCGGTGTTCCGCACTGAGCACCGGCAATCCGGTACCCGCCGCGCCGGTGAGCACGGTCAGCGCATCGGCGAGGTTCGTGTCCCTGGTCAGCAACGGCGGCAGTTCGGCCAGCTCGCCGACGGTACCCTGCTGCCCTTCGGCCACCGCCTCGGCTACCGCACGGGCGGTCACACAGCCCTGGTAGGCACCGTCCGGGTCGATCACCGGCAGGACCCCGTGGCCGGACACCGCGAGCTCGTGTGCGGCTTCGTCCAGCGGCAGCCCGGCGGACAACGGTTCGGGCAGCGGCTCGGTCACCGCGGCGACCGTCGTGCCGGCGAGGCGCCGTTCGGACGGCGACCGGTCGAGATCGACGCCCCGGCGCCGCAGCTTGAGGGTGTAGATCGTGTCCCGGCTCAGTACCCGGCTGGTCGCGGTGGCGATCACGATCGCGGTGAGCATCGGGAGAATCACGGTGTACTGCCCGGTCAGTTCGAACAGCACGATCACCGCGGTGATCGGCGCCCGCGCTGCACCCGCGAACGCCGCGCCCATGCCGATCAACCCGTACACCCCCGGCGACGCGGTCAGCGAGGGCAACCAGGCGTGCGCCACGATGCCGAACGCCGTACCCGCCATCGCGCCGACGAACAGTGACGGCGCGAAAACCCCGCCGGATCCGCCGATCCCGATGGTCAGACTCGTGGCCACCATCTTCCCGACGAGCAGCACGAGCAGGAACGCGAGCACGTACTTGCCTTCGACCGCGTTCTGCAGCACCGGATACCCCACGCCGTACATCTGCGGCAACAGGAGCAGCAGACCGCCGAGGAACAGTCCGCCCACTCCGGGACGCAGCCACTCCGGCCCACGCCACAGCCGGTCGCAGACGTCCTCGATGAGGTACAGCACACGCGTGAACAGCACGCCGCAGGCGCCCACCAACAGCCCGAGCACCACGAACAGCAGGTACTCCACCGGGTTCCGGAGAGTGAACGGCGGCAGGTCCAGGAACGCCACGTTCCCCAGCACCGCACGCCCCACCACGCTCGCGGTCACACTGGCGAGCACGACCGCGCCGAACGATTCGGCCGCGAAGTCCCGCAGGATCAGTTCCATCGCGAAGAACGGGCCGGCAAGCGGCGCGTTGAACGTCGCCGCGATGCCACCCGCCGCACCGCAGGCGACCAGCACGCGCAGCCGTGATTCCGGCAACCGGGCGAACCGGCCGAGCGCGGACCCGAGCGCCGACCCGATCTGCACGATCGGTCCCTCGCGCCCGACCGATCCCCCGGCGCCGATCGTCAACGCCGACGCCAGCGCTTTCACCGCACTCACCTGCGCCGGGATCCGCCCGCCACGCTCCGCCACGGCGTACATGACTTCCGGAACGCCGTGTCCCCGAGCCTCCGGGGCGAAGCGATGCACCAGCGGTCCGTACACCAGCCCCGCGACGACCGGGGCAAGCAGCAGGAACCACGGTCCCAACCCGGGAAACCACGGATGCGCCACGCGCCCGGCCGCCGAATAGTCCACCCGCCCGGAGAACAGGTGCGTGAACGTGGTGATCAGCCACCGGAACACCACCGCCCCGGCCCCGGCGCCCGCACCGATCACCAGCGAGAGCCCGATCAGCCCCGTCGAACTCTCCCGGAACCACCGGCCGACCGGCGCCCGAGCCGGCACCCACACACTGTTGCCTTGAGACACCATTGCATTATGAAACATTTGCCGTGGTACCCGATACCCGGGGTGCGCGAGGTCTCCCCCGGCCGCTGGTGTCCGCCAAGGAAACCGTTCTCGTCTCGGGTCCAAGGCCGGCTGAGATTGTTGCCAGTCCCGGGGGAGAGCTTGCCGGATGTGTCGTGGTTCCGATTGCTCATCAGACGATCAGTGAGTGGCGATCGAGGACCTGCCGCCGGTCCGCATCGGCAAGCGCCGGCTACCCGCGTCGACAAGCCTGCCGATGTGCTGCAGTCGTGGGCGCTTGGATCCTTTCCGGCTGCCGGCCACCTCTTCCGCATGACAGAGAATGACCAGATTTCCGGTACGCACGGCTGGCCAGATCCTTCTCTCGGCGGCGAAGCCGGCGAAGTCGTCCCACGAACGGGCCTTCTTCCGGTGGTGCCGCCTGCGCGTGCAGGCAGGGCGGCGACACCGCGTGCGCCAGGGTGGGCAGCGCCGCGCCGATTCGGGCACTTCCCGAGTCACCCCGTTGGTTTCCGCGAGGCGGAACCGGTCGGCACGCAGGATGGTGCAGATCGCCTGGGCGGAAGCGTAGGCGGGGTAACCGTTCCGCAGTGTCAGGACGGCCAAAGTGTCCAGACCGGGCTTGGCCTCGAGCGCAAGGGGCAGCGGCGATCTCGCCGGTGATTTACGTCTGCGCGAGCAGCGGGCCCCGTTCGGCAAACCGCGCGCCGGTCGTGGTCGATGGTCTCGACCCCCGGCACGTTCCGCGCCATCATCACGGCCGGCCAGTCGTTGGACCGGCCGGCCGCGATGAACGGGACGTTCAGCTCGCGCAGGTACTCACAGATGAGCCTGCCGGTACAGCCGGACGACGGGCCTCTTCGCGTCGGCGGCCGTCACATTCCCATCCCACCGTCGACCCGGAGGCCGACGCCGTTGACGAACCGGGCTTGGTCCGAGGCAAGGAAAACGACTGCGTCGGCCATGTCGGCCACCTCGCCGAGACGTCCGGACGGAGTGAGCTCGACGACCTCGCCGACCGCCGCTTCGGGGCTGTCGAACAGACCGAGCGACGAGGTCTCCACCGCGAGCTTCGTGCCCATTTCGGTGGCAACCAGACCGGGCAGAACGCAGTTGACCCGCACGCCGTAGCCGAGTTTGCCCGCCTCCATCGCAGCGACCCTGGTCAGCCGGTCGATCGCGGACTTGGTCGCCGAATACCCGCTGATGCCGGGGAAAGCGATCGCCGCCGCGACCGAAGCGACGTTGACGACCGCACCGCCCTTGCCCGCCGGGCCGTCCGGGCGCATCGCGCGGAAAGCGTGCTTGACGCCGAGCATGGTGCCGACCACGTTGACGTTGAGCATGGTGAGCAGGCTCTCCGGCTCGGTGTCCACGATGAGCTGGGTGACCTCGACCCCCGCGTTGTTCACCACGACGTCGAGCCCGCCGAACTCGGCGACGGTGGTTTCGATCGCGGCCGCCCAGTCGCGGTCGGAGGTCACGTCGTGCGGCACGAAACGCGCGCCCGGAATGCCGGCCGCCGTCGTCTTCCCGATGTCGCTCCGGATGTCGGAGATCATCACCGACGCCCCCGCGCGGGCCAGCGCCTCGGCCATGCCTGCACCGAGCCCTTGCGCCCCACCGGTAACCAATACCGTCCGGCCGGTCAGGTCCACATCAGCCATCCCTGGTCCTCCTGTTCACCGCTTCGTTGCGGCAGTTCGAGGTGCGGTGAGGGAGACCGTAGAACCATCTTTGGTCAAGTGTCAAGATTTCTCTTACCAGTCGTCAAATAGCATTCCGGTGAGCGGCCGGCCTCGCGTCCACAGGCCGAAACCCGAGCCGCCGCAGGGCGAACCGGTTAAGCTTCTCGTCCGTGACCGTGCCGGAGTTGCTGTCCGATGTCCCGAATGCGCCAGAGGCCGAGCCCGAAGGTGACGCGCTGGTCGAACAGCTACGGGAACGTCTCCCCGAACTGGCCATGGCGACACTGGAAGAGCAGGCGAAAGCCCTGACGAGACTGGTCTCCGAAGGCGACCTCGAGCAGGTGCGAAAGTCCGTCCGCAACCGCGTGCAAAGCGACAGTGTGGCGATCCTCCGGGAGACCAACCCGACGATCACCGCCTGGCAAGCCGATCGCAATCGGCTCCGCAATCACCTCGCGTCGGGCCGCCTGCCGGTCGCGGCCACGGCGAACCCCCGGGACCGCGTGGGGCACGCCGCATTCGGATTCGCCTTGTGGCTCGGCATGATCCACCCACTGCTGTGCTGGCAGCTGTCCCGGGTTCCCTGGCCGGGAAGCACGTGGCTCGCGGTGGTCGCGGCGCTGATCGTCTCGACGATCGCGAGCCTGTGGCTCGGCCGCCGGTTCGTCGCGCGGGCGGGCGTCCGGTTCAGCGGCCGTCGCGCGCTCGGCGGCGCGGGCTGGCCGATCGCGACCGGCCTGGCCACAACGTATGTGCTGCTGGTGTGCCGTTTGTGGGGCGCGTCCTTCGACACGATGGGCGGCTTCTTGGCAGTGCTCGTGTGGGTGCTGTCCGGCCTGGTCACCGTCATGCTGACGTTCTTCGCCTACATCTTCGCGACCGAGCAGGAGAAAGAAGAGGAGCCGGGACAGCGGCTCCCGCCGATCGCGCGTAGCCGGGGTTTTCTCGGCTGTGTCACGGCCACTGTCGGCACGGTACTCGTGCTGTCCTGGACCTTCCCGGTCCCGGAGTGGGTCCAGTTCGTCACGGCCGACCTGCTGTCCCTCGTTCTGCTGGCCGGGACGGCACCACTCACGCTCAGCCCGGAACTGATCCCCCGCCGGTTTTCCCGCGATCCGGAACGGCGGGGCAGTCCACGGTGGACTCGGATCCGGGACGAGTTGCAGGCGAAGGTGGACGAAGACGACCGGGCCTGGAGTGTCGCGGCAACGGAGTCGGTCCGGCAGCGGGTCATCGGATATCTCAACGAATTGCGCAATCCGGCCTACCGCACCGAGCTCACCGGCGTGGACCGGCATGTACTCGGGCAGATGCGCCCGGGGGACCGGGTCGTGACCTCACTCGCGGGCGTGCGGCAGCTGCAGACGCTGATCGCAGGCATCGCCGGCGGCGCGGTCGGCATCGCCGGCCCACGCGGGGTGGGCAAGTCCACCTTGCTGGAGACCTATCAGGCCGGCGGCCTGGCCCTAGAGAGCAACCAGGCGCACATCGCGGTGTTCGAAAGCGTCCCGGTGCGCTACGACGCACGCGACTTCGTCCTGCACCTGTTCGCCCGCACTTGCGAAGCGGTGATCGACTTCAAACCGCCCGACGGCGAGTCCTCGTCGCCCGCTCCCCCGCAGCGTCGGTGGGAATGGCTGCGACGCGGGTGGCCGTTCCTCGCGACAGTCTTGCTCTGGGTGGGGTTCGGGGTGCTCGGGTCCCTCGCCGCGCGCGACCAGAAGCTCGACGCCGCCGGGTTGTTCACGACACTGTGGTGGCCGTTGATCGGACTGCTCGGCGGGAGCGCCCTGCTCTACCTCGCCATGCGGTGGCGTCCCGGCCGGACCTCCGTACGGCCGCCGGCAAAGCCACCGGTGCCGCCCGGCGACCTGGCGGCGCTGCGCGCGCGTGCCCGGTGGGCACTGAGCGAGATCGAGCTTCAGCAGAAGTACACCACCGGGTGGTCGGGCAAGGTCGCCGCGGCCGGCACCGAGGTCGGCGCGACCGGCTCGCACGAGGTGACCCGGCAGCCGCGTACCTATCCCCAGCTGGTGCACGATTTCGGCGACTTCCTCCAGACGGCCGTCGGATGTCTGGACGCACTCCAGCACATGGCGAAACCGTCGGTCGTGATCATCCTCGACGAACTCGACAAGATCGTCTCGCCCGATCTGGCGCAGGACTTCGTCAACGAGGTCAAGGCACTCTTCGGCCTCGACGTACCGGGTTTCCTCTTCCTCGTTTCGGTGTCCGAGGACGCACTGGCGTCGTTCGAACGGCGGGGTCTGCCGGTGCGGGACACTTTCGACAGCGCGTTCGACGCCATCCTCCGGCTCGACTACCTCACGCTCGGCGATTCCTGCCGGCTGCTGAACAGCCGTATCCTCTGGTTTCCCGAACCGTTCGCCTGCCTGTGCCACAGCCTGTCCGGCGGCCTGCCCCGTGAGCTGATCCGCATTGCCAGGCAAGTGATTTCCGCCGACGGCTCACTGTCCGCGGCGGCCGAACGGGTGGTGGCACAAGACCTGGCGGGCAAACGAGCCGGACTCCGCACCGTGGTCGCCCGAGGCGACCACGACGACGAACTGGCGAGCCGCCTGGTCCGCCACGTCGAGGCACACGCGGCCCCAGTGGCCTCCGTACTCGTCGACGCCGCGGCAGCTCCCCCCGTCGACCCCCAGCCCGGCCTCGTCGAGCTGAGCCGGCTGCAGGTGGAAACGCTGGGCTATCTCTACTATCTCGGCACCGTACTGGAAACCTTCGGCCCCAACTTCGCCGAAGCCGACCTCCAACGAGGCCACACCCCCGGCGACGGATCCTTCGACACCCTCGCCTCGGCACGCCAACTGTTCGCAGTCAACGCCCGGCTCGCCTGGCTGACCCTGAACGCCTTCCGCACAACATGGCACCTACGAGTCGTACCGGCACCGGAATCCTGACCCCGCAGTGCGCACCCCGCACTGCGCACCTATGCCCGCCACGTCCGCCCTGCCATGCCCCTGCCGCACCCTGCCCGCCGTTCCTGACCGGCCCCGCCATGCAATACCCACCGCACCCGCCGCCCACTGGCATGCCGCACCCGCCGTCCCTGCCATGCCGCACCCGCCGCCCACTGGCATGCCGCACCCGCCGTCCCTGCCATGCCGCACCCGCCGCCCACTGGCATGCCGCACCCGTCGTCCCTGCCATGCCGCACCCGCCGCCCACTGGCATGCCCTGCCCTCACCCGTCACGCCGCGCCCGCAGCCCGCGGTCGCTGCCCGCCACACCTGCCGTGCCTGCCTCACCCCGTCCATGGCCACCAACCTTGCCGCACCCGCCGCTTGCCATCCCTACCCCGCCCCGTCATGGCCGCCGACCTTGACACCCCCACCGCCTGCCACCGCTGCCCTGCCATACCCACCACACCCGCCATCCCTGCCCTGCCCGCCATACCCACCAACCTTGACGCACCCGCCGTCTGCCGCCTGCCCTGCCATACCCACCGCCTGCCGCCGCTGCCCTACCTCACCCCGTCATGCCCACCAACCTTGCCGCCCCACCGCCCCGGCTGCGCCCGGACGTCGCTGCCGTGCGTGCCTCTCCTGCCGTGTCTGAAGCTCCCCGCCATACCTGGACACCCTCGCGATACCGGCCGCGCCCGGACGTCTGATGCGCGTCATGCACCCGAGGCCGCGCTGGCCCGCCACACACCACGGTCTTCCCGAACGAAGAAATCCCCGGCGGCGAAGGTCTTCCCCCTCGGCGAAGACTTCCCCAGCCGACTTCCCCCACCAGCCGAGGCTTCCCCGACCGCCAAAGACTCGCCCGGCAGACGAGCCCCGCCCCATCGGCCGCCCAACCTCCAGCGACCCCCGCCAACCAGCCCCGCCCCATCGATTCCCCAACTGCCAAGGACTCTCGCCAACCAGATTGTCCCGGCCGACTTCCCAACCCCCAAGGGCTCTCGACCACCAAGACTCTCCGACAAGACTGTCCGAGTCAGCACGGTTTTCCCCGGTCGGCAAAGGTTTCCGGGCCGGCACCGGCGCCCGATCGGCAAGAACACCCGGCAGGCAACTGACTCCCGACCACCCCGCCGTCACGGATCCCGGGTCAACCCGCGGTCACAGACCTCCCGGTCGGCCAGGATCTCCCACCCAACCCCGGTCGTCACGGATCCCCCACCCGACAAGGGCTTCCTGACCAGCAAGCGCCTTCCCGATCGTCCCGCGGCCGAGGTACCGACGCGGCCAGGCCACGACGTGCCACCGGTGGATCAAGTCCCGTGATGCGTCCGACGTAACGTTCAGTGAGCAACGCAGGAACCGAACCCCCGTTCGTTCCCACGTTCACGGGGCTGCTGTGCCGACGTCGCCCACCCGATCAGCAACACCGGCGAAAGCCCGTCCCCGACCGGGCCCGCTGCCCGGTCACCGTGGCGTGGACCCACACACAAAAATTCCCCGCAGGAGACAGAGTCACCTGCGGGGATGTTGTAAGTACCCCCGATGGGATTCGAACCCACGCTACCGGCGTGAGAGGCCGGCGTCCTAGGCCGCTAGACGACGGGGGCTTAGGAACTTTCCCCGTTTCCGGGGCGTTTCTTGCGAGAGAGAACCTACCAGAGGCGATTCCCCCTCTCGCCGAGGGGGTCTCTCACCGCAGCTGGGGTACCAGGACTCGAACCTAGACTAACTGGACCAGAACCAGTCGTGCTGCCAATTACACCATACCCCAGTGAGGCGCATTCCCGGCTCGACCGGTTCAGCACCGCACGAGGAGAAATACTAGAACACGCCGCCGCGGACCCGCGCAGCGGGGGTCTCGCCCGCACGCTGTACCGGAACCCCGACCGTTGCGTACTCCGAAACCAGCAGCTCAGGAAGCTCGCCCAGGCCGGAGACGGTGTACACCTCCCGCGGCGCACGTTCACCGACCCGGCCGGTGCCGTCCCGATCGAGCCACACCGCGCCAAGACCCGCGTCCCGCGCGCCGATCGCGTCGGTGTCGAGTTTGTCACCCACATGCACCGCCTGTTCCGGCGCGCATTCCAGCGCGAGGCACACCGAGTGGAACATCACCGGATCCGGTTTGGCCACCCCGACCTCGCCCGCGATCGCGACATGGTCGAAAAACGGCGAGAGCCCGAGTTCCGCGATCTTCCGCCGCTGATGTGCACCTGAGGCGTTCGTCACCGCGGCAATGCACAGCCCCGCGGCGCGCAGCCATTCGAGGCAGGGCAGCACGTCGTCGAACAGTCGCCAGGAACGCGCCAGGATCTCCCGTCGGCGCGTCTCGAATGCGGCCACCTGTACCGATTCTGCGGCGATACCCAGCTCGGCGAGGAAACACTCGGTGCGCCGGTGGTGCATGACGTCGTAGCCGAGTTTTCCGGCGACGACGAGCGCCACGTGCTCCTCGGTGATCAAGTCCCACAACGGCCACAGGTCGCCACGCCCGGTGAGCGCGTGCAGGGTACGACGGATCGCCGCGGTGCAGTCGATCAAGGTGTCGTCGATGTCAAGGCACACCAACCGCAGCTCGGGAGGCGCCCACGGCTCCCGGCCCGAGGGGGCCGGCGGGGCGGTTCGCGAAGGGGTCGGAGCAGCCGCGGCGAAATCCACCCAGTGAGGCTAGGGCACGCGCCGCGTTCGCAACGCGGCCAAAAAGGTGATTGGCACTGCCCCGTTCCGACCCACCACCTCTACTCCCGGTGCGCAAAGCCACCACCGGCCACACTCCCACCGCCACCCGAGTGAGCCCTCCACCGACAAACCACCACAACCAAACTCGCGAATTCCCGTCGCACCCACAGCCCGGCCGCACCACATCCCCACCAGCAACCACACTCCCGCCCCTGCGCACACCCCCACCCAATTCACGCCACAACTCCACTCGTCCTATTCACGCCACAACTCCACTCGTCCCGGCTCGCGCCAATTCACACCACACCTCAATCAGCCCCAGCCGCGCCCGATTCACCCAGACCAGAACCCAACCCTCCGCCACGTCCACCGCCACAACGCCCCGTCACCCCCAGGCCGCATGCCCCCTTCGACAGCACGCTTCCTCTTCTTCACACCTCCCACTTCCCGCAACACTTCGGCCACGGACTTCCCACGCCCACACCGATCGAACAGACCCGCCGGCACAACACCAGAACCGTCACGATTTCACCACCGCTGCGCAGACTTCGCATCAACCTCACACAACCCGCGCCGCCAATTCCCGTAAAACAACCCACATACCTCAACTCGGACAAAGACTGCAATGCAAGATCAAAAATCGCAAACGTCACCAGCAATCCCATCAATCTACGCAATACCAAGACCTCACGCCCAACAACCCCCAAATCCGAATCACATTTCCTCAACGCGCCACATCGACGTGCCGTCAAACGCAATCCCCGCACCACAACAAGCACCAGTCCCTCAACGGACCATCGCGGGCCGATTTCGCTTCCCCAGCCCAAGCCCCGCTCGGCTAAACCGCGAAGCTCTCACTCCTGACGGCAAACCAGGCTCCGTCGACCGACCCCCAACAGCCAGCACGACCCCCCAGCGCCACCACTCGACATCACCCGACGCTCGAGGCCTCACCGGTCCACCGCGACGTCTCGACCGACCTACCAGACCCGTCCTAGACAGGACCCGCACACTCCGGGTTGACGCCACGACCCTCCGGGTGCATCCTGAATTTATTCAACAAGCGATGAAAATAAGGGAGCTGGGCAGCATGACCGAGCACACAGGGTGCGTGATCGTCGGCGGCGGGCCGGCGGGCATGGTGGCCGGGCTACTGCTGGCACGCGCCGGCGTCGAGGTGACGGTGCTGGAGAAACACGCGGATTTCCTGCGTGACTTCCGCGGTGACACGGTCCACCCGTCCACCCTCGGCATGCTGGACGAGCTGGGCCTTGGCGAGAAGTTCAACGCCCTCCCGCACACCGAAGTGGGCGCCGCAGGCTTTCCCACCGAGGACGGCGGCATCATGAAGATCGCAGACCTGTCGCTGCTGAACGTCCCGCATCCCTACATCGCGATGGTGCCGCAATGGGACTTCCTCGATTTGCTCGCCGAGTCCGCGCAGAAGGAACCGACCTTCACCCTGCGGCTCGAGACCCAGATGACCGGATTGCTGCGTTCCGGCCGTCGGATCGCAGGTGTGCGCTACCGCACGGCTGAGGGCACCGAAGGTGAGCTGGAAGCCGATCTGGTCCTCGCCGCCGACGGACGGTGGTCGCAGACTCGCGGCTGGGCAGGGCTGGACCCCCGCGAATACGAAACCCCGTTCGACGCCTGGTGGTTCCGGATCTCGCGGCACGAGGGTGAGACCGAGGGCATGCTGATGCCCCGGATGCGCAAGCGGCGCTTCGCCGTTCCGTTGCCCCGCAAGGGTTACTACCAGATCGCTTACCTGGCGCCGAAAGGCGAAGACCTGCGGGCCGCGGGCATCGAGCACTTCCGGCAGAACATTGTCGACGTCTGTCCGGAGTTCGCCGACCGCACCCACGAACTGGAGTCGATGGACGACGTCAAGTTCCTCGAGGTCCGGCTCAACCGGCTGCACCGCTGGCACGTCGACGGCCTGCTGTGCATCGGCGACGCGGCCCACGCGATGTCCCCGGTCGGCGGCGTCGGAATCAACCTGGCCGTACAAGACGCGGTAGCCACGGCGAGGCTCCTCGCCGACGCCCTGCGCCGAGGCCGCCCGACGACAACGGAACTCGCTACGGTACGCAGCCGCCGCCTCCTGCCGACGATCGCCGTCCAATCTCTCCAGCGGATGCTGCACCGAGGCGTGATGCGCCCTGTGATGGCCGGACGGCGCAACCAGCCGCCACCCGTGCTGGTCGCGCTCTTCGCCCGTTTCCCGAAACTGGCCTACCTACCGGCCCGCCTGCTCGGCGTCGGCTTCCGCCCGGAACAAGTACCTTCCTTCGCACGGCGCCCCATGGAACCCGCCGGCCGGTAGCCCGCACCCGCACCACCCCGCCATCACCAGCCCGGCAGTCGCCGCCACCCCGCCACCAGCCGACAGACAACCACCGCCACACCACCGACCCACAACCACCGACCAGCGACCAGCAACCAGCCACCGCCGACCAGCGACCAGCGACCAGCGACCAGCGACCAGCGACCAGCGACCAGCGACCAGCGACCAGCGACCAGCGACCAGCGACCAGCGACCAGCGACCAGCGACCAGCGACCGCCAATGATCAGCCAACCGGTAACCGCCGCACCCTCGCAACCAGCCAGCTGGCGGTCGCATACCGCTCAAGCGGTAATCGCCACATCCAGCGGCCGACCAACTGCCGATCGCGTACCCCCACCCGCCAACCACCGCGCCCGGCGCTTAGTCAACCCGTGGTCGCGTGCCCCCAGTGGCACCCACCCGGCAACCCCCACATGGTCAACCACCCAGCAATCGCGTCACTGCGCCACCGACCGGTCAGCGGTCACCCACCCCGACCGAGCCCCAGGCCCCCAAGAATCAGCAACGCCGACACCAGACGACTCTCGGACGCCGACCCATCCATCGCCGCCTCGACCGAAACTGTCCCGACGCAGTTGTCGTCCGAGCGGTCAACACACCGACCCACTCCAGCGCGGTTCCGACCGGACGTCAAACGGTGAAACTCGCACAGCGATCGCCCAAAATCACTGCCTGACCAGCCTGTTGCCATTCAGAAGACAACGTCGGCAGCCGCCATCCGGTACGTCGAACCTGGAACACCGAACACCCGAGGCACCACCCGCCATCACGGTCGCCAGTCGTCGTCCGAAGCGCCAGTTGTCGTCCAAAGCGACAATCACCATCCGCGGCATCGGTCGTTGCCCGAGGCGACAATCACCAGCCGAAGCGCCGGTCGCCGCCCGATGGGTCATTGACCGTTCGGAGGCAACACCGGTGACCCACCCGCGGCCGGGTCCTCCGTGCCCGCGTCGCCGTTCAACGGCCACCGCCGGCAAGCGGCACCCGAACGCCGGTGGGCCAACGACCCCCATACCGACGTCACCGTTCAAGGGCAACACGAGTGGGGGCCGGGGAAAATCCGCCCGCCACCAGCGACTCGCCATTGCCCCGCGCGGACAGCCGCCATCCGGGCAGCCGGCCGGACCACGATGCCCCGCAAACCGTCGAGGTCGCGGCGACAAAGCGGCAAGATCCTGGTCAGACGTCCTGCACCGGGTTGGTCAGAGTCCCGATGCCCTCGATCGTGATCGCCACCGACTGACCGTCGACGATCGGACCGACGCCTTCCGGCGTGCCGGTGAGGATCACGTCACCGGGCAGCAGCGTCATCACCTTGGACACGAACTCGACGAGCTCGGGCACCGTGTGAACGAGGTCGCTGGTCCTGGCGTCCTGTTTGACCTCGCCGTCGACCTCGCTGCGCAGCGCCAGGTCGGCCGGGTCGAGCGACGTCTCGATCCACGGACCGAGCGGGCAGAAGGTGTCGAACCCCTTCGCGCGGCCCCACTGCCCATCGGACTTCTGGAGGTCGCGCGCACTCACGTCGTTGGCCACGGCATACCCGAGGATCGCGCTCGCCGCGCGCGCCGCGGACACGTTCTTCACCGGCTGTCCGATCACGATCGCGAGCTCGCCCTCGAAATCGACCCGCCCGACGCCGGAGGGACGCCGGATCGGCACGTTCGGGCCGATCACCGTCGTGGACGGCTTGATGAACAACATCGGCGCCGACGGCACCTCGTTGCCGAGCTCCGCCGCGTGCTTGGCGTAGTTCCGGCCCACGGCGATCACCTTCGACGGCAGGATCGGCGCAAGCAGCCGCACGTCGGCCAGCGGCCACCGTTTGCCGGTGAAGTTCGGCTGGCCGAACGGGTGTTCCGCGATCTCCAGTACCTGGGTGTCCTCACCTTCACCCTCGATAGAAGCGAACGCGACACCACTGGGATGAGCAATACGAGCTAGACGCACACCCCCAGTCTACGTATGCCCTCCGGAGATGTCGCACGGCGAGTGGCATGAACGGTCCCTTCATGCCGGGATGACGTGAACGGGCCGTTCGCACCGGCGATTACCTGGGCAACCTCGACCATCTCCGACGCAAGCGGACCCCTCAGCCCCACCACGCTCGCGGGGAGTGCGCACGCCGGGACAACCTCGCCCGTGGGACGCCATTGCACGCACCGGCGAAGTGGAGAAGCCCGGGGCAACCAGGCTCGGCTCACCCGACCGCTGAAGTCAGCGAGAGACTCTTGTGCACCAACGCGTCGCACAACGCCAGCCAGCTTGCTTCGACGATGTTGCCGTGCACCCCGACCGTGGTCCATTCGTGTTCACCGTCACTCGTCTCGAGGAGAACCCGCGTGACCGCGTGTGTCCCCGGGTTCGAAGGAAGAATTCGCACTTTGTAGTCAGCCAGGTCGACGCTGTCCAACCAGGACAGGTGAGGACTCAGTGCCGCACGCAAGGCCGCGTCGAGCGCGTGCACCGGCCCGTTGCCCTCCGCGGTTGCGATGACCCGCTGATCAGCGACATGGACCTTCACCGTCGCTTCGGAGACGACTTCCCCGTCGGGACGGTGATCGAGCACGACCCGGTAGGACTCGAGCTCGAACGGCGGCGCCGGCGGTTCCTCGCCGGACACTTGCTCGACCTCCCGACGCAGCAACAGCCCCAGCGAAGCATCGGCGGCCTCGAACGACCAGCCCTCCGATTCGAGGTCCTTCACCTTGCGCACCGCGTTCGTCAGTGCTTCGGGCCGGCTGCCGAGGTCGACCCCGAGCTCGCGTCCCTTGAGCTCGAGGCTGGCCCTGCCTGCCATTTCGGTGACCAGCACCCGCATTCCGTTGCCGACCGAGACCGGATCGATGTGGTTGTACAGCAACGGATCCACCTTGATCGCACTCGCGTGCAGCCCCGCCTTGTGGGCAAAGGCCGACGACCCGACGTAGGCCTGGTGGGTGTCGGGTGCGAGATTGGCGATCTCGGCAAGTGCATGGGAAACCCTGGTCAGCTCGGCGACTCCGCCGGCCGGGAGGACCGCCATGCCGAGCTTGGTAGCCAGGTTTCCCGCCACAGCGAACAGATCGGCGTTGCCTGCCCGTTCCCCGTAGCCGTTCGCGGTGCACTGCACATGCGATGCGCCGGCCTGCACCGCGGCAACTGAGTTCGCGACTGCACAGGAAGTGTCGTCCTGGCAATGGATACCGAGCCGGAACCCGGTCTTTTCCTTGACTTCCCGTACGGTTTCGGCCAGTCCCAACGGAAGCTGGCCACCGTTCGTATCGCACAGCACGAGCACGTCGGCGCCTGCGCCGGCCGCCGCGTCAAGCACCCGCAGCGACGTCTCCGGCGACGCAGCATATCCGTCGAAAAAGTGCTCAGCGTCGAGGAACACACGCCGCCCCTCGCGGGTCAGGAACGCAACGGTGTCGCGGACCATGGCGCACGCCTCGTCGACATCCACTCGCAGCGCGCGCTCGATGTGCCGCAGGTCCGATTTGGCCACCAAGGTGACGACCGGCGCCTCGGCGTCGAGCAACGCGCGGACCTGCGGGTCTCGTTCCGCGTCGGTGCCCGCCTTGCGCGTGGAGCCGAACGCGACCAGTGCGGCGTGTTTGAGCGGCAACTCACCCTTCGCCGCCCTCGCGAAGAATTCGGTGTCCTTCGGCAGTGCACCCGGCCAGCCGCCTTCGATGAACCCCACGCCGAGCTCGTCCAGCAGACGAGCAACCGCGATCTTGTCGGCGACGGAGTACGTGATCCCTTCGCGCTGAGCGCCGTCGCGCAACGTCGTGTCGTAGAGGTGAAAGGCGTCGCCAAGTGGCGTCCCGGCGGGCTCCGTGCGGGTCACGGCGTTCTCCTTGCGGTGGACAGAACCTGATGCAGGCAACAAAAAACCTCCCGCACGGATGCGAGAGGTTGCGCGCCGGAAGCTCTTGTGGAGCGTCTACCCGGCGCGCAAGGCAATAATGATCGAGGTGGCGGTCATGCTTCGTATCATGCCACAGCTTCGCCCGGGTTCCAAGTGCGATGGAGCTCCCGCGGCGTTGAACGCCGATCGATCGCGACGGCCACCCAGGCACCCGTCGAACACCGCCACGGCGGATGCGTTCCCTCGACGGGAGTCGCGTATGACAGAGCGACGAATCGTCCTTCCCGCACTGCCGCACGTCGTGCAGCCCCGACGAGACGTTCACACCACCCGATTTGGTGATGATTTCCCTGCCGGTCCGACCTCGCACGCAACGGTGAACAGCTGGTCAGGGCCATTGTCGTGCGGGCTTGGGACTCCTCATGGTGCGCGCGTCGGACACCGTGGCCACCTGACTGCGGTATTCTCGGAGCATCTTCTCTGCACAAACACTGACTTCGAACATCTTCTCAAACTTCGCAAATCTGCGTACAGCGCCTCGAACGTCGGCATGACGGTTGGACTTCCCCTCCAGCTTGGGCGCCCGGCCGACCTCAGCCCTTCACCGTGAGGAGAGCACTTCCACAGACTGTCCCTTGTAGATGGTCAATGGCGCCCATCGTTAGTCACGGTCATCGCGCGGCGCCACTGTCCCCATCGGACACGTGGACACGACAGCCGGTCACGGCAAGCGTGGCGACCGGGACTGTCGCGATCCTTCGACGCACAACTACCGACCCGGAGATTCGCACTGATCGAACAGCGACTGCAGACACCCGCGTAGCCATCACCACGCGCACGCACACCGAACACGCCGGCAAGCAGCCCAGGCTCGAGCAGCTGCTCTAGCGTGCCGCTGGCGACGAGACGGCCGTGGTCGAGAACGCGGACCATCTCGCACATGGCGGCGGCCAGGTTCAGATCGTGGCACGATCAGCCCACTACTGCGGACGACGGCGAGAGTCTCCAACTGCTGACAGAGGTCGAGATGGTTGGTCGGCTCGTTGGACACGACGATCCGTGGCCGTGGGGCGAATGCGCGGGCTATCAGCACGCGTCGACGTTCGCCGCCGGACAACGTCGGCAGACTCCAGGTACCCGAGACCGACCTGTTCAAGGGCACGGCACCGCACTTCCGTTCGTAGGCAGCGATCCGTTCGGGTAGACCGTGGTGCGTCAACCGCCCTTTGCCACCACCTCGGAGACCCTGAAGTCGCCCCGGTGTGTGATTCCTGCGCAACGACGATCGCGCGGCCGGGCACGAAAAGACACGCCTCCCTCCGGCGGGCCGCCGACTAAGCGGCGTCAGCCGACTGTTTGAGAGCTCGATCGGCCGCGCCCAACGTCGCCGATCTGCCGATGCGGTTCAGCCCGAGCAGTCCGACGGACCGGCCTTGCGACGCGTCAAGCGTTCGCGTCGTCGACCAATTTCCGACCAGCGGCAGTCACGCTCACCCTGCGGTGCGAAAGGTCCATTCGCGCCCCGCCGACCACGTAACCACGGCACCCACGGCAGCAACGGCAGCAACGAACGCAACGAACGCAACGACACCCACCGTCGCGGACGTCACTCCGATCGGCAACTCCTCGGGCGCGACAAGGACGCGCACAGCGACATCCATCCAGACCAGGAACACCGCACCGGCAAACGGCGCAACCTCAAGCACCCAGCAATGGTCACGCTGACGACAAACGCACAGGCCGAACAGGCCGAATCCGACCGATACCGGCCGTGCCACGCACCGCGGCCGGCTCACCGGTCTTCACAGAACAATGCACGAACAGCAGTGCTCGCAACCCATTCACGCCGAGGGTCGTGGTCACATCGTCGCCCATGGTCAGCGCACTGAGCCCGCCTACGAACGCCGGCAACATGATCACCCCAGCAGCCACCACTATCGCGGCAATCGGCAGCACGCCCCAATTCATGCTGCGGAGGTGAACCGATCGCGGCGTCTCACCGTTCGGCACGGAACACGAGCACGGTGGCGACCGCGAAGAACCGAAGTGCCAGCGAGGTAGCGGTCAATACCAGGCACGACAGAGTAAGCCTTTGTCTCATAGGGGCAACAAGGTGCCGTCCACCGCGGCGCCCTAATGGCGGAGAACGTCGCCATTACTTGGCGCCCGCCGCCCAAACGAACGTCGCCGACCGGTGGAGGTATCACCCACGACTCCGCCTCTGGTGTGCGGACACATGCAGCCCAGACGAGTGTTGCCGGACGGTGGGGATACGTCTGCCCAGAAGACCACTGCCAACCGATGACGACAATCTGCCCGGACGACTACTGCCGAACAGGGATGGCACGCTGGCCAAACAACCCTTGCCGAACAGTCGCGGCACGCTGGCCAAACAGCCCATGCTGGACAGCCACGACACGCTGGCTGTCGTCGCTTGAAGCGACATGCTAGCGAAGTAGGTGTTGGCGCTCAGCCGACGGCGATGGGCTTCGGCGGGGTGGCCGGGCCGGAACTTCCGGACGGTGGATCGGAGGGCTCATCACGGGGTCTGCGCAGAGTCCGGGCGCGAAAGGTTGTCAGGAACCTGACGGTGCTCTGGGCACAGCACTGACGAGGGTCGAGCTGTGCCGGCCCATGCGAGGGAAGACGCTGGCCAACCCGGTTCAGAAGTCCGTGGCTCAGGAGTCCACGAGTCCGGAAATCCGGGAGCCCAGGAGTCCGGGAGCCAGGAGCCGGGGCCCAGAAACCCGAGGTGCAGAAACCCCGGGCTCCGAGGCCTGGACTCCGAAGTCCGAGGTGCAGAAACCCCAGGTTCGGCGGCCCGGGGTCGGGCTGTGTCGTCTCTCCGGACTACGACGGGGCGGCAGGTCTGAGGAGAGCGCGAAACCCCCGCCGGTGTCGGGCTCGCCTCCGGGCGGGGAGGCGAGCCGTTGCGGGGCAGCGCCGGGCTTCGACGGGGCTTCCGCGGCGGGGGTTCGTGCGGGGCGAGGGGTGCGGTCAGCCGGCCGTGCGCACCGCGTTCGACGACACGAGCGCGGCCAGCCGGTCGCCGATCGCCTGGGTCGCGCCCGGCGAGGACTGGTCCCGGGTGGCCAAGTCGAAGGCCACCGAGGCCTCGATACGCCGCGCTGCTTCCTTCTGACCGAGGTGGTCCAGCAGCAGCGACACCGACAACACTGCGGCGGTCGGGTCGGCCAGACCCTGGCCCGCGATGTCCGGTGCGCTGCCGTGCACCGGCTCGAACATGCTCGGGTTGCGCCGGGTGAGATCGAGGTTTCCGCTGGCGGCAAGGCCGATACCGCCGGTCACCGCGGCCGCGAGGTCGGTGATGATGTCACCGAAGAGGTTGTCGGTGACGATCACGTCGAACCGCGACGGGTCCGTGACGAGGTGGATGGTCGCCGCGTCGACGTGCGAGTACGCGACAGTGACGTCCGGGTGCTCCAGCGACACTTCTTCGACGATCCGCGACCACAACGAGCCGGCGTGCTCCAGCACGTTGGTCTTGTGCACCAGAGTCAGGTGCTTCCGAGGCCGCTCCTCGGCACGGTTGAACGCATCGGCGACGACGCGCCGTACGCCGAAGGCCGTGTTGACACTGACCTCCGTCGCGATCTCGTGCTCGGTGTCCTTACGCAGCAGACCGCCGTTGCCCGCGTACGGGCCTTCGGTACCTTCGCGCACCACGATCATGTCCACGTCACCGGCGTCGGCCAGCGGGCCGCGGATGCCGGGGTACAGCCGCGCAGGGCGCAGGTTGACATGGTGATCCAGCTCGAAACGCAAGCGCAGCAACAGGCCACGCTCGAGAATGCCGCTGGGCACCGTCGGGTCGCCGACCGCGCCGAGCAGGATCGCATCGTGCTGGCGCAGTTCGCCGAGCACCGATTCGGGGAGCAGCTCCCCGGTGGCATGCCACCGGGCGGCACCGAGGTCGTAGTTCGTGATCTCCGCCGCCGGTGCCACTTCACCGAGCACCTTGAGCGCCTCGGAGACCACCTCGGGCCCGATCCCGTCACCTGGGATCACCGCGAGCCGCATCCACACACCTCCGTAGACCAGGCCACCGGGCACACCGATGGCCCATACACACAAAAACGCCAGCAGGCGGAAGGTTACCGGCCGTAGACAAGACGCCGTAGCCGCACCACCCTTATGCCGCATCCTCCCACGGGGTGAGACACCTGTTCGGGGGAACGAAAAGCGGGGCTGTCCAGGCCCGATGGTCCTGGACAGCCCCTCGCTCGCAGTCTCGCTCCATTCCGCCGATCTGACGAGGTTCACCCTTTCAGATGAATCTCATGGCCATGCCGACACAGGTCAGCCGCGCGGATGGCCGGCTTCGACCTGCACCACCGATGCTCGCGCGCCCGCCGCGTTGTGGTGTTCGAGCGCGAGCAAGCCCTTCGGCTTGTCACCGGCGACGGCGGCCTTGTTCCGGTTGACCACCAGCGCCGTACCCGGCTTCGCGACGTACGCCAGTGCCGCGTCGCCGCCGCCCTGCGCCGAGTACGCCGGCGCGAGCGCGTCGAACGACAGCGGCGTGTCGACGGAGTCGATCAGCCCGTCCGTGGAGCCTGGCGCGACGTAGTAACCACTCGTGCCAACGGTGTAGCTGATGCGGTGCGACGCTGCCTTCGGGTCGATGCCGAGCGCGGCGATGCTGACAGGCAGCACCATCACGTTGGAATCGAACACGTTGGTGTCGACGTCGCCGAGTTGACCGTTGATCGCCTGCACGTCGACGCTCGGGGCGTCAGGCTGGCTCAGCGACACGGTATTCGCCACGAGCACGTCGGTCCCCGTCGCCTTCGTCACGAAGGTCTCGAAATCCGGCTTCCCGTCACCGGTCGTGTCTATGTCCACAAACGGAATGGTGTTGCTCCCGAGGTTCGCGAAATCGCTCCAGGTCGTGATCCCGAACGCCAGCACGGCGTCTTCCGGATCACCCTGCGTTCTGGCGAGCGGCGCGGTGGACGCCGCGCCGACATAACGCAGGTCGCCGCCCTTCGCGGTGTCGTTGAGCGTGCAGTCGGCGGTGACGTCCGCGTCGCACTCCGGCAGCTGCGGCGATTCGGCCTGCAGCTCCAGCACGCTGATCAGCGAGCGATACCGCTCCGGCCCGCTGCCCTGGTCGACGCCCTTGCCGCCGAGGTTCAGCACGGCCTGATCGGCGTCCGCACCGAAGCCGACGCCGCCCGGTGTGGTGATGGCCGAGACCGGCTTCGGCGCCGAGTAGACCGCCACCCGCAACGGCACCGTGGCACCGTTACGCGGAGTGAACGCGACCCGGCCCGAAGCGTCGGCGACGAACTGGCGGGCGAGTCCGGCCTGCGCTGCCTCCATCGTCGGGTCGAGCACCTTGCGCAGCGCCTTCGGGTCGGTGATCTTCAAGGTCACCTTGACCGTCGCGACCCCGCGCGGATTGACCTTCACCGAGCTCTTGTCCACTGTGTACTCAACACCGGGAAGACTGTTCACCGCCTCGTATCCGACCGAGTATTCGACCGGCTTGACGCCCTTGTTGACCACCTTGACGGTCTTCGAGAGCGTGACCGGGCCGGACGCCTCGACGGTGCCGAACGTGACACTCACCGCGCCCGGATCGTCCTGCACGTACGTCAGAACCTCGTTGTCCAGCGCGGCTTTCGCGTCGATCCGGCCGGCACCCACGCGCTGCGGAGCGTAGCTGCGGCCCTGTCCATCGGTGACGTCGTGCGCGGCGGTACCGACGATGTCAGCCTTGACCTCCTCGACGGTCCAGTCCGGATGCGCCTGGCGGACCAGCGCGGTGATCCCCGACGTGTGCGGCGCGGCCATCGAGGTGCCGGAGATGACGAGCCTGCCGTTGCCACTCCCGCGGAACGCCGACGTGATCGTGTCACCGGGCGCCGAGACGTCCGGCTTCACCGACGGGCCACGCCCGCCGCGTGAGGTGAACGAACTCGGCGTATCCACAATAGACTGGTCGGAGGTCTGCAGGATCGCACGACCGGTGCCGAACAGGCGGGTGGTCAACGTGCCCGCGGTCAGCCCGGGACGCACCGCCGTGGTGGCTTTTCCGGTGAGCTGGAACATCGGGACCGCCGCGTTACCGGCGATTCCCGCCGCGAAGTGCTCCAGCGTGGACGAAAGCAGCACGCCCTTGGCCCCGGCGGCCGCTGCGTTGTCCGCCCGCCCGGCCGACCCGCAGGCACGGGTGGCGTCGTTGTCGTCCCATTCGAGCCAGACGATCTTGCCGGCGACCTTCGCCTTGTCCTCGGCGGAGTAGGCGTTGCACCCCGCATTGTTGTCCTCGGACAGCGGCACCACCGGCAAGGTCACGTCCAGTGAGTCATACTCGGTGTAGTCCTGGCTGTACTGCCCTGGCTGCTGACCGGTGATCGGAGCCTTGACCTCGACGGCGTCCCGCAGTTCACCCGCGTCCCGGCTGCTGGCCACGGTGAGCGCCTCCGGGGTGTTGCCCGGCGAACCGGCGACGTCGTTGATGTCCCCGCCGTTGCCCGCCGAGATCACCGGGACCACGCCGGTCTGGGCAAGTTTGCGCACGAACAGCGAATCCGGGTCGTCCGGTGCGCCGAAATCGCTGCCCAGCGACAGGTTCACCACGTCGAGGTGGTCGGTGAAGTCGCCGTCGCCGTCCGGGTCCAGCGCCCAGTCCAGCGCCTGCGAAGTGACATTGGTGGAACCCTCGCAGCCGAACACCTTGATCGCGTACAGCAGGGCTTTGGGCGCGGTACCCGGGCCGATCCGCATGGCCTCGAGCGTCTTCTTGTTCAATTTCCGGTAGTCACCGTTGAAAGTGCTGCCGTCCGCGTTGACGCCGAAACCCGCGACGGTGCCGGCGACGTGCGTGCCGTGTTCTCCGCACGCGATCGGGTTGGGGTCTGGCGCCGGATCGGGCGATCCGGTCGTGCCTTCGGAGTCGTAATCGTCGCCGACGAGGTCGGTACCGCCGACCACCTTGGCGCTCGGGAACAACGGCGTCGGCTTGGTGCGGTCGACCGACTGGTAGGCCTCCGGCGTGCCGGGACCGCCGAAGTCGGCGTGCGTGTAGTCGATACCATCGTCGATCACGCCGACGCGGATGTTGTCGCCGAGCTTGCCCGTCTGCTGCCAGCTGGCGAGGGTGTTGGTGAGCTGCTCGGCACTGGCGTTGGTGCGGGTCTTCGGCACGACCGTACGCACGGAAACCACGTCCGGGCGTTTGGCGAGCTCACGGATTTTCGCCGCGTCCGCGGTCACCACGGCGCCGGCCACCGCATTGGACGTCTGCGTGACCAGCTTCGTGCCCGCATCCGCAGCGCGGAGCTGGCCCACCACGGAGCTAACCGCGGCTGCGACATCGGCCTTCGCCGCTCGGGCAGCTTGCTTGGCCTTCTCCTTGCCCTTGCCCTGTTCGGCGTTGAAGACGTCCACCGCCGGCTTCTTGGCCAGCTCCACGAACGCAGTGATCTCGCCCCGTGCGGTGTTCAACCGCGGCGAGAGCTTGCCCTGGATCCCGGCGGAGTCGACCTTCGCCGGGGCGACCGGCTCGGCGAGCGGCGCCCCTTCTTGCGCGGACGCGGACGGCACGCCGACGACGGCAGCCGCCAGCACCACCGCGGACCCGACGGCCACCGACCGCGCAGCCCACCTGGGCAACCGGGTTCTGCTCATGAGTACCCAACCCCTTACCCGAGGCCCGGATCACGAACCTGCCCGCGCTCCCCACCACACCCCCGACAGGTGAGCCCCGGCGCCGCGCCATGCCCTCACGGCGCGTGGTTCAGCCTCGCGGCACAGAACCTAACTGTCCGAAACACCTACTTTCGTGCCAAAAGTGCGCCGTTATGCGAATGTTGCCGGTCTGGGTGATCACGAAAACGCAGCCGGCCCCTTTCCCGCAGTGGGGAAAGGGGCCGGCTGCCGAGGCGGTGGGACTAGCTGAACTCGACCGCGCGAATGGTGTGCGCACCGACCGTGGCGCCGATCGGCTCCAGCACGTTGCTGTCCACGTGCCGGTCCACGCGCAGCAGCATCACCGCGTCGGACCCGTCGGTGGTCTGGCTGATCTGCGCGGCCTCGATGTTGATGCCTGCCTCGCCGAGCAGCGTGCCGACCCGGCCCATCACGCCCGGCCGGTCCGGGTACTCGAGCAGCAGCACGTCACCCTCGGCCCGCAGATCGAAGTGCCGACCGTTGACCTCGACGATCTTCTCGACCTCGTCCTTGCCGGTGACCGATCCGGACACGGTCAGCGTGGCGCCGTCCCCGTGCACCGCGCGCACCGTGACCAGGCTGCGGAACTTCGGGCTCTCCGATTCGGACACGAGGTCCACCTGCACGCCCAGCTCCTCGGCCAGCCGCGGCGCGTTGACGAAAGTGACCTGGTCCTCGACCACACCGGCGAAAACCCCGCGCAGCGCGGCGAGCTGCAGCACCGAGGTGTCCTCGCTGGACAGTTCGCCCTTCACCTCGACGGTCACCGACGTCGGCGCCTTCGGGCTGAGCGCGGTCAGCACCTGACCGAGCTTCTGGGTGAGCGACAGGTACGGCCGCACGTCCTCACCCACCGAACCGCCGCCGGACACGTTCACCGCGTCCGGCACGAAGTCGCCGCGCAGCGCCAGCAGTACCGAACGAGCCACGTCCGTGCCCGCGCGGTCCTGCGCCTCCGCGGTGGACGCGCCCAGGTGCGGCGTGACCACGACGTTCGGCAGCCCGAACAGCGGGCTCTCGGTGGTCGGTTCGGTGACGAAAACGTCGATGCCGGCGCCGCCCACGTGCCCGCTGCGGACGGCCTCGGCCAGCGCGTCCTCGTCGATCAGACCACCGCGGGCCGCGTTGACGATGATGACGCCCTGTTTCGTCTTCTTGAGCGCCTCGGCGTCGATCAGCCCCTTGGTCTCCGGGGTCTTCGGCAGGTGGATGGAGATCGCGTCGGCGCGTTCCAGCAGCTCGTCGAGGGTGACCAGCTCGATGCCGAGCTGCGCCGCGCGGGCGGCCGAGACGTAGGGGTCGTAGGCGATGATCTTGGTGCCGAACGCGGCGAGCCGCTGGCTGACCAGCTGACCGATCTTGCCGAGGCCGACCACGCCGACGGTCTTGCCGTTGATCTCGACGCCGGCGAACGAGCTCCGCTTCCACTCGCCGCCGCGCAGGCTCTGATCCGCGGCAGGCACCCGCCGGGCGACCGCGAGCAGCAACGCGACCGCGTGCTCGGCAGCGGAGACGATGTTCGAGGTCGGCGCGTTGACCACGAGCACGCCGCGCTCGGTGGCGGGCGGGATCTCGACGTTGTCCAGCCCGACCCCGGCGCGGGCGACGACCTTCAGCTGCGTGGTCGCGGCGAGCACTTCGGCGTCGACCTTGGTGGCGGATCGGACCAGGAGCGCGTCGGCGCTCTTCACCGCCTCGAGCAGCGCGGGACGGTCGGTTCCGTCCACCTGCCGGACCTCTACCTCGTCACCGAACACACTCAGCACGGAGGGCGCGAGCTTCTCCGCGATGAGGACGACGGGTTTGCTGGGCTTGGTCACGATGCGGCTCCCACTATCTGGTCACGAAATCGAGGACGCTCTCCTTCGGCGCACGCCGTTGTGCCCGGATGCGCGGAGTTTAGCCCGGACGACAGGCACCGCGCGCCCCACCTCGGCCACATGCCGGTAATCCGGTCGCAACATCACGGCACTCCGATCAGCCCCGTCCGTCGCGGCGGCGCACGCAATGCCGTGCGCGGCAACGGAAGGATCAGTGCGGCCGGTCCGGTGGCGGATGTACCAGGCACACCGGACCGACCTGTCCAACAGATGAGACGGCTGGCCGTTTCGTGCGGATTTGTGTTCTCACCGGGCGACCCAGAGGCTCGACCCCCTGCTTCGACGGTCTCGGCGATCGCAGAACCCGACCGGCACGCCGGAGTTTTGCAGACCCAACATGTCACGCCGGAGAACAGCCTGTATGTCACCCCAGGAGACCAAATCGTCTCCTGAGGCACCAATCAATCCTCGCGCCGGTGGAACCGTGCCGACGGGAACCGTGCCACCACTCCGAAGCGTGCCGAGCCGTCCCGCGACGCGCGACGGCGGGATTCATCGACCACCCACTGGACAAACGGAGTACATAGTCCGTATCGTTTAAGCGGACTGTGTACTCCGTTTCGTCTCTGGAGGCGACATGCCCTCACCAAGTGCCGTGTTCGAGTACCTGTCGGAAGGCATCACCGCCGGGCGCTTCGCCGAGCTGGCAGCGCTCTACGCCGAAGACACCGTGGTCGAGCACCCGCAGGCAACGCCCCGGCCGACCCGGATCGTCGGCAGGCGCGCGATCGACGAACGGTTTCGCGGCACGCTCGCCGGCACCTTGCGACTGGAGGCAAAGAACGTCGTCGTCCACGAGACAACGGACCCCGAGGTGATTGTCGCCGAATACGACTACGTCATCACCTCACCGGAAACCGGCAAGAGTGCCGACGCGGCCAACATCCAGGTCCTGCGAATCCGCGACGGATTGATCGTGCGTTCGCGTGACTACCACGATTATCTGCGAATGGCGGCCGTCCGCGACAGTCTCGACGATCTCCGGAAAGCCTACGAACAGTCACCGCCGCACGTCCTTTCCTCCCCCGGCGAACGCCCACCGTCTGCGCCCGCCGAATCCCGGCAGGCCGCGTTCGAGAACCTCGTCTACGGCGTTTCGGACGGACACTGGGACGACCTGCCCCACTTGTACGCCGAAACGACACACGTCACCCACCCGTTCCTGCCCGGATCACCAGTGCTCGGCAACCGGACGGATCTGAGCACCCACTTCGCCGCGGGCAAATCCGGCGTCGTCGACATCGAGGCTCGCGACCTCGTCACCCACCAGAGCACCGACCCCGAGGTTCTGATCGGCGAATTCACCTACGAAGGCCGATCCGGATCCAGCAACCCGATCCGGGCGAACAACATCTTCGCCATGCGCGTCCGGGATGGCTTGATCGTCGAATCCCGCGACTACGGCGACCACCTGTCCATGGCCGCGGCGACAGGACGGTTGCCGGAACTGACCGCCCGCGTCACAACTGACTGACGTCAGCGGGTAACCCCACGGCGACCGTGCCCACTGCATTCACGCCCGATCGCGTCTCCTTCCGAAGGCACCTCACGGCCCGGCCGCCCGATCCCGCCAGTCTTGTATGTGTGCTCAACGTCCAGAAACGACGAGCCCACCGGACAACGGTGAGCGCGAGCGGGACCGAGCGCACGCTTCGCATACAAGACACCGCGCAGCGACAAAGCCCGGACCAGAACTCGGCAACGGACCACCGACCCGCCCGACGACTGAGTGGCGGGGCGACCGAGTGGCCCGACGACCGAGTGGCGGGGCGACTGAGTGGCGGGGCCGACCGAGTGGCGGGCGACTGAGTGGCGGGGCCGACCGAGTGGCGGGCGACTGAGTGGCTCTTGTACGCGGAGCGGGCCGGGCGACGCGGGTGGCCACCCGCGTTGTCACCTCGTTGACCAAGGTGTCGCCATCCAGAAGACAACCGCACCACCGTCGCGCGCGGCGATGTATCGGCCACCAGCCGTGCTCCCTCCAGATGGAGCCACGTGGTGGCTGTCTGACAAGTGGTGGCTGTCTGACAAGGTGTCGCCATTCAAAAGACCACGCATCACCGCCGCCGGACGGCGACGTGTCGACCATCAGCCGCACACCTACCAGCCACGCAACCACGCGGCTGCCCACCAAAGGGGTCGGCAGAACCAGCCGTGCGGCGGCCGTTCGGTCCTGTCACGGGACGTCGGCCGAGACGCACCCGGCCCAGGTACGTCTCGGCCGAACACCCGGCCCATCTACAGGTCGAACGCGCAGCCAGGTGACAGGCCATCAGCCACTGGTCAGGCGCCCAGCCGCGTACCAGGCCAGCCATGGGTCCACGTACTCAGCCTCACGACAAGCCGGCCACAGGTCAGGCACTCAGCCCGACGACTGGCCAGCGATGTGGCTGCCACCCGGCCACACACCGGACCCAGCCAGCGGCAAGACCCAGTCAGGCAGCCGCAACGCACGGACCCCAACCAACCGGCGGCGACCAGCCACCGCGCGGACCCCGACCGGCCGAGGCCTCCGGCACCCTGCGGCCGGCCTCCGAGAGCCGACGGCCGACCGAATCGGGCGGCCAGGGTCACCCGGGCGGACCGGGCCACCCCGCCAGACATGCGTTGTCGTTTTTTCGACGAAACGCGCTGACCTGCGATTACGGCCCGGGGGTCAGGTCCTCCGGCAGGTCGAACTCCCCGGCCAGGACACCCTTGGTGAAGGCGTCCCACTCCGATGGGGTGAAGATCAGCACGGCGCCGTCCGGATCGGTCGGCTGGCGGAGTGCCACGTAGGTGGTGCCGTCGGTGTGCGGGACCAGGGCGTACTCGGCGCACTGGTCGAGTGCGGCCCCGTCCGGTTCGGCGCGAAACCACGAGACACCGGAAAGATCCAGCTCGTACCGGATGTGCGCTTTGTCGTCCGGGTGGTCGGCGGGGTGATCGTCCGCGAGCCGCTCGCTCATGATCACAGCGTATCCGGCATCCGGTGGAAACAGCGCCGAGGACAGCAGAGGCCCCTTCACCCGCAGGACACGCGGACGAAGGGGCCTCCGGGAACGATCCGGTGAGACTCAGGCGGTCTCGGTGATCGGCCGGTCCACCCACGACATGAGGTCGCGCAGCTTCTTGCCGGTCGTCTCGATCGGGTGCTGGTTGCCCTGCTCCTCGAGCTTGGTGAAGTTCGGCCGGCCCGCCTCGTCCTCGCCGACCCATTCGCGGGCGAACGTGCCGTCCTGGATCTCGCCGAGGATCTTCTTCATCTCCTCCTTGACCGCAGGAGAGATCACCCGCGGGCCACGGGTCAGGTCGCCGTACTCGGCGGTGTCGGAGATGGAGTACCGCTGACGCGCGATGCCGCCCTCGTACATGAGGTCGACGATCAGCTTCAGCTCGTGCAGTACCTCGAAGTAGGCGATCTCCGGGGCGTAGCCGGCCTCGGTGAGCACCTCGAAACCGGTCTGGACCAGCGCCGACGCGCCGCCGCAGAGCACGGCCTGCTCGCCGAAGAGATCGGTCTCGGTCTCCTCGGTGAACGTGGTCTTGATGACGCCCGCCCGCGCACCGCCGATGGCGGCGGCGTAGGAGAGCGCCAGCGCCTGTGCGCTACCGGAGGCGTCCTGCTCGACCGCGATCAGGCAGGGCACGCCCTTGCCGTCCACGAACTGGCGGCGGACCAGGTGGCCGGGGCCCTTCGGGGCGACCATCGCGACGTCCACGTTGGACGGCGGCTTGATCAGGTCGTACCGGATGTTGAAGCCGTGACCGAAGAAGATCGCGTCGCCGTCCTTGAGGTGCGGCGCGATGTCGTCGGCGTAGATGTAGCGCTGCTTGGTGTCCGGCGCGAGGATCATGATGACGTCGGCTTCGGCGGACGCCTCGGCGACCGACAGCACGCGCAGGCCCTGCTCCTCGGCCTTCGCCCGGGACTTGGACCCCTCCTGCAGGCCGATGCGGACGTCGACGCCGGAGTCGCGGAGGCTCAGCGAGTGGGCGTGGCCCTGGCTGCCGTAGCCGATCACGGCGACCTTGCGACCCTGGATGATCGAGAGGTCGGCGTCGTCGTCGTAGAAGATTTCCACTGCCATGGGGGGTACTACTTCCTTTCCTGACTGCACGAAAATCAGCGGGGTGAGGTGGCGGTGATCGAACGGGCCCCGCGGCCCAGCGCGACCATGCCGGACTGCACGAGCTCGCGAATGCCGTACGGCTCCAGCATCCGCAGCAGCGCGCCGATCTTGTCGGACGTGCCGGTCGCCTCGACGGTGAGTGCCTCCGGCGAGACGTCCACGACCTTGGCCCGGAAGAGCTGAACGGTCTCGAGGACCTGGCTGCGCACGGTGGCGTCCGCCCGGACCTTGACGAGCAGCAGTTCACGCTGCACCGCGCTGCCCGGCTCGAGCTCCACGATCTTGATCACGTTCACGAGCTTGTTGAGCTGCTTGGTCACCTGTTCGAGCGGTAGCTCCTCAACGGCGACCACGATCGTCATGCGGGACACCTCGGGGTTTTCCGTGGGCCCGACGGCGAGGGACTCGATGTTGAACCCGCGGCGGGAGAACAGGC
The DNA here is from genome assembly GCF_039536925.1 of Amycolatopsis ultiminotia. Classification (NCBI taxonomy): domain Bacteria; kingdom Bacillati; phylum Actinomycetota; class Actinomycetes; order Pseudonocardiales; family Pseudonocardiaceae; genus Amycolatopsis; species Amycolatopsis ultiminotia. Next base: position 108,968 of record NZ_BAAAZN010000020.1, read on the forward strand.
CGGAAACCCGGGCGAGCACGCCGGGCTTGTTCTCGACCAGCACGCTCAGCGTGTGCACGGTCATGCGTCTTCTCCCTCCGCGGCCACGGCCTCGGCGGCTTCCCGCGAGACCTCGTCGTCGTCGAACAGCGGCCGGATGCCGCGAACGGCCATGATCTCGTCGTTACCGGTCCCCGCGGCCACCATCGGCCACACCTGGGCATCCTTCCCCACGACGAAGTCGATCACGACGGGGCGGTCGTTGATCTCCATCGCGCGGCGGATGGTGGCGTCCACGTCGGCCTTGGTCTCGCAGCGCAGTCCGGCGCAGCCGAGTGCCTCGGCCAGCAGCGCGAAATCCGGGATGCGGTGCTTGTGCGTGCCGAGGTCGGTGTTCGAGTAACGCTCGGAGTAGAACAGGTTCTGCCACTGCCGGACCATGCCGAGGTTGCCGTTGTTGATCACGGCCACCTTGATCGGCGCACCCTCGATGGCGCAGGTGGCCAGTTCCTGGTTGGTCATCTGGAAACAGCCGTCGCCGTCGATCGCCCACACCTGCGTGCCGGGCATCCCGAACTGCGCGCCCATCGCGGCGGGCACGGCGAAGCCCATGGTGCCGAGCCCGCCGGAGTTGATCCAGGTGCGCGGCTTCTCGTACTTGACGAACTGCGCGGCCCACATCTGGTGCTGGCCGACTCCCGCGGCGTACACCGCGTCCGGGCCGACCAGCTCCCCGATCCGCTCGATCACGTACTGCGGCGACAGCGAGCCGTCGTCCGGCCATTCGTAGCCTGCCGGGTAGTCCTGGCGCCACGAGTCGACCTGGGTCCACCAGTCGGCGAGGTCGGGACGGCCGTGCTCGAACTCGGTCTGCACCGCGCTGATCAGCTCACCGATGATCTCCTTGCAGTCCCCGACGATCGGCACGTCGGCCTTGCGGTTCTTGGAGATTTCGGCGGGATCGATGTCCGCGTGCACGACCTTCGCCTCCGGCGCGAACGACGCCAGCTGGCCGGTGACCCGGTCGTCGAACCGCGCACCGAGGGCGATCAGCAGGTCCGCCCGCTGCATCGACGCGACCGCCGCGACCGAACCGTGCATCCCGGGCATGCCGACGTGCTGGCGGTGCGAATCGGGGAACGCACCCCGCGCCATCAGCGTGGTGGCGACCGGGATCCCGGTCAGCTCGGCCAGTTCGAGCAGCTGCGCGGCGGCTTCGGCCTTGATCACCCCGCCACCGACGTACAGCACCGGACGGCGGGCGTCGGCGATCAGCTTCGCGGCCTCGCGGACCTGCTTGCCGTGCGGCCGCAACGTCGGGCGGTAGCCGGGCAGGCGCAGCTCGGGCGGCCAGGAGAACGAGGTCATCTCCTGCAGCACGTCCTTGGGGATGTCGACGAGCACCGGGCCGGGCCGTCCGGTTGCGGCCAGGTGGAACGCCTCGGCGATGGTCTGCGGGATCTCCGCCGGATCCGTGACGAGGAAGTTGTGCTTGGTGATCGGCATGGTGATGCCGCAGATGTCGGCTTCCTGGAACGCGTCGGTGCCGATCAGCCCGCGCGATTGCTGCCCGGTGATGGCGACGACCGGCACCGAGTCCATGTTGGCGTCGGCCAGTGGCGTCACCAGGTTCGTGGCACCCGGCCCCGACGTCGCCATGCAGACGCCGACCTTGCCGGTCGCCTGTGCATAGCCGGTCGCGGCGTGCCCTGCGCCCTGTTCGTGCCGCACGAGGACGTGCCGCACCTTGGTGGAGTCGAGCAACGGGTCGTAGGCGGGGAGGATGGTGCCACCCGGAATACCGAAGACGACCTCGGCGCCGACCGACTCGAGCGAGCGGACGAGCGACTGCGCGCCGGTGACCCGTACCGGCGTACCCGCCGGCGGGGTCGGCTTCGGACGTGCTCCGGGGACACCGGGCGCGGTCGGCCCGGGCTTCGCGTCGCTGTGCGACGTGGCACTGGTCATCGGTTCTGCCTCGTTGGTTCTCGGTGTCACTCGTTCGGGTGGTCGGGGCTGTGCTGCCGGTCGGAAACCGGTTTCACGCAACAAAAAACCCCCGCCGACCGAAAAGGTCGCACGAGGGTCGCGCGTCGACGCAGCGGACTATTCCTAAGCGTCGACGCGCTGAGGAAGTACGAGGCCGGTCTGCGGTTTCACGGCACTGAGGTTAGCGGGACGCCTGGGCGAGTGTCAACTGTGCGGGACGGCGATTCCGCATGCTGGACGGGCAGTACCGGTTCCGGCCGACCCGGGCGCAGCGCAGGCCGAGGGCCGGTGCACCATTTCCGGGTGGCCGAAAAAGAGCAGGACCAGCGCGCGGACGAGGGCCGGAAGGCCGTGTTCCGGATCCCCAGCACGGCGTACCTCGCGATCGGTCTGTTGATCGTCTGCGTGACCCCGGTCGCACTCGGTGAGATCAACGGATTCCAGTGGCTGTACATCTTCCCGCTCGCACTGCTCGTGTTCGTCGCCCGCACCCGCACCGTCGCGACCAAGGACGGCCTGCAGGTCCGGACCGTCTTCGGCAAGCGCGATCTGCCGTGGTCGGCACTCAAGGGACTGGCGATCACCGACAAGGCACGCGTGCGCGCGGTCCTCGGCGACGAAACGCAGATCACCCTTCCCACCGTGCGGACGCGGCACTTGCCGGTACTGGCGCTGGTGAGCGGCGGCAAGATCAAGGACCCGTCGGGGGTGCTGAAGGACGAGGAGCTGAGGTCCCCGGGCACCGGCGGCGAACCCGCCGAACCGGCAGCGGAGCACGAGCCACGGGAGGCGCCCGCCGAGACCGGGCCGTCCGATGGCGAGCCGAGAGCGTAGAATTGGTAGGACCAGTTTCCGGATCCTTCTCGCGACTCCGCCTGGACCAGCCTTCTGACCTGGGAGAATGCCGTGCCGCACCTCCGTTCCCGGACCACCACGCACGGTCGCAATGCGGCGGGCGCACGCTCGCTCTGGCGCGCGACCGGAATGACCGACAGCGACTTCGGCAAGCCGATCGTCGCGATCGCCAACTCCTACACCCAGTTCGTGCCCGGCCACGTGCACCTCAAGGACCTCGGCGAGATCGTCGCCGAGGCGGTCGCGGAGGCCGGCGGCATCGCCCGCGAGTTCCACACCATCGCGGTCGACGACGGCATCGCGATGGGCCACTCCGGCATGCTCTATTCGCTGCCGTCGCGTGAAATCATCGCGGATTCCGTGGAGTACATGGTTAACGCGCACCAGGCCGATGCGTTGGTGTGCATCTCCAACTGCGACAAGATCACCCCGGGCATGCTGAACGCCGCGATGCGGCTCAACATCCCGACCGTTTTCGTCTCCGGCGGGCCGATGGAAGCGGGCAAGGCCGTGGTCGTCGAGGGCGTCGCGCAGGCGCCGACCGACCTGATCACCACCATCTCGGCCTCGGCGAACGCGGCGATCGACGACGAGGGCCTGTCCGCCGTCGAACGCTCCGCGTGCCCCACCTGTGGCTCCTGCTCCGGCATGTTCACCGCGAACTCGATGAACTGCCTCACCGAAGCACTCGGCCTCTCCTTGCCGGGTAACGGTTCCACACTCGCCACGCACGCCGCGCGGCGTGCGCTGTTCTCCGACGCCGGGCGCACCGTGGTCGAGCTGTGCAAGCGCTGGTACGACCCGGAAGGCCCCGGCGACGAGTCGGTGCTGCCGCGTTCCATCGCCACCAAGAGCGCGTTCGAGAACGCGATGGCGCTCGACATGGCCATGGGCGGTTCAACGAACACGGTGCTGCACATCCTGGCCGCCGCGCAGGAAGGCGAGATCGACTTCACGATCAGCGACATCGACGAGATCGGCCGGCGGGTGCCGTGCGTGTCGAAGGTCGCGCCGAACTCCGACTACCACATGGAGGACGTGCACCGCGCCGGCGGCATCCCGGCCATCCTCGGCGAACTGCACCGTGGTGGTCTGCTGAACGCCGACGTGCATTCGGTGCACTCCCCCGACCTCGACACGTGGCTGGCCGAATGGGACATCCGCGCCGAGCCGCCGTCGGAGACGGCGCTCGAGCTGTTCCACGCCGCGCCTGGCGGGGTGCGCACCACCCAGGCGTTCTCCACGGAGAACCGCTGGTCGTCACTCGACACCGACGCCGCGGGCGGGTGCATCCGCGACATCGAGCACGCCTACACCAAGGACGGCGGCCTGGCGATCCTGCGCGGCAACCTCGCCGAGAACGGTGCCGTGATCAAGGCCGCGGGCATCGACGAGGACCTGTGGCACTTCGAGGGTCCGGCACGGGTGCTGGAAAGCCAGGAGGAGGCCGTGTCGGCGATCCTGAAGAAGGAAATCCAGCCGGGCGAGGTACTGGTGATCCGGTACGAGGGTCCGGCAGGTGGCCCCGGTATGCAGGAAATGCTGCACCCGACGGCGTTCCTCAAGGGCTCCGGCCTCGGCAAGAAGTGCGCCCTGATCACCGACGGCCGGTTCTCCGGCGGCTCGTCCGGTATCTCGGTGGGCCACATCTCCCCGGAAGCCGCCGCGGGCGGGCTGATCGGTCTCGTGGAGAACGGCGACCGCATCGTCCTGGACGTCCACGAACGCCGGCTCGAGCTCCTCGTGGAGCCGGAGATCCTGGCCGAACGCCGGGCGAAGATGGAAGCCGCCGAGCGGCCGTGGCAGCCGAAGGAACGCGAGCGCCCGATCACCTCCGCCCTCCGCGCCTACGCCCGCATGGCCACCTCCGCCGACACCGGCGCGGTCCGCGACCCGAACCGCTGATCCGCCAACCGACCCCGAAGGGCCGTGCACCCCGCTCCGGGTGCACGGCCCTTCTTTACGTCCTCGACAGGCCCACCACCAACGGCCGCAATGTCCCCGACCAGCGCCCGGCTACACCGCCCAGGACTACCGTCCCAGGACCAACCGTCCGGCACGAACGTTCAGCACCAGCGTCTTGTACGCCGAGCGTGCTTCAAGTACCACCGCCCGACCCCGATCGTTTGGCAGCAGCGTTCAGTACCAGCGTCCGCCCCGATCGCCCGGCACCAGCGTTCATTGCCAGCGTCCAGCACCGATCGCCCGGCACCAATCGTCGCCGAGACCACCGGCCGTCGCCCCAGACGACAATCAGCCAGACCTCCGTCGCCACACCCTCATCCAGCGCTACCACCGAGCGGCGACAAAACCATCACGACGGTCTTATCCGCGGAGCGTGCGTCCAGACCTGAGTTCGCCCCGCGTCCCGAACGACGATGCCGCACTCCCCGGCGCCCGAACCGGCGCCGCTGTTCCCGCCAACTCCGCTCCTGCCAGTGCCGCCCCCAGCGCCGCACGATCCGCGTGCAAGATCTCCTGCCAACGCCGCCCGCCGCCCCTGCCGACGCCGTTCCCACCGCTTCCGCTCCCACCAGCGCCGTTCCTGCCAATGCCGCTCTCACCCGCGCTGTTCCCGCCGGTGTCGGTCTGCCAGCGCCGTTCCCTCCAGTATCGCTCCTGCCAGCGCTGTTCCCGCGTAACCCGTCTCTTCGGACGCACAACCCGTCGGTAAACCCTCGCCCACCAAGCAGCGGCAGCTCGACGGCCCTCGCGCTCAAGAACCACAGCACCAAGAGCCCGTAGCTCGGACGTCGACAGCCAATCGCCCCAGCACGAGCAGCCCGGAGCCAGACGCACGCTCCGCATACAAGACGACGGACGCAGCCACCGCCAGCGGATACATCAGCAGCAAGCGAAGCCGACCGAGAGGCCGCCATCACCCCGTAAACCGCGGTCACGGCCGAGTTCCGCAGGTCAGCGGCCGTTGTCGCAAAAACGACCACGCGCCCGCCGGCCTGTTGTCACCCACTACGACAGGACCGTACCCACCGCCGGACGGCTCATCGAGCGAGAACGATGACCACCACGGACGCAGCCGCAGCCAGCAGCAGCGAGATGACGCCGAAGGGCAACGGCCGTTTCCGCCAGGGTGTGTTCGTCTCCAGCGACACACTCCCCGCGCCGGTGAAGACCAAAGCGAGCGCGCACAGGCCGAGCAGCAGTTCGAACTCCCAGCCACGGCCGTCGCCCTGGAAGAAGCCACCGTGGAACTTCACGTAGACGATGTTCGCCGCGATTCCCGCCAGGCCGGCCGCCGCGAGCGGCGTGAACAGGCCCACGATCACCAGTGCGCCACCGGCAACCTCGGTGATCCCGGTGATCCACGACAGCAATGTGGTCTGCTTGTGGTAGCCGAGCATCTCGAGCACATGCGCGAACCCGCCGACGCCCGGACCGCCGAACGCGCCGAACAGGTGCTGGAGCCCGTGCGCACCCATGATCACGCCGAGCCCGATCCGCAGGATGAGCAGGCCGAAGCCGAGGCCGCCCTGCCGGGGCTGGTCGTCATCGCCGCTCGTGGCGTCCTCGACGCCGGACAGCAGGCTGGTCGGGTAGTCGTCCCCTTGACTGGTCACGCGCGAAGGGTAGGGGATCCACGCCGCACCCGCGAGTGCGCGCGCCGAGGTCAGGGGCACTTTTCAGGGTTTACCCGGAGGTGGTCAGTATTCACCGTGCACAAGGTTGTCCGGCAGCTCCCCACCGGCGTACCGAGCGATTTCCGCCGCGGCCACCGCGTACGAACGCCGCCGGACCCCGTGCACCGCGCCACCGACGTGCGGCGTCAGTACGACTCCGGGCGCCGTCCACAGCGGATGGTCCGCGGGCAACGGCTCCGGATCGGTCACGTCGAGCGCGGCGCGCAACCGGCCCGTGGTCACTTCCGCGACCAAAGCGTCCGTGGCCACCACCGATCCGCGTGCAGCATTGACCAGCACAGCGCCGTCCCGCATCGCCGCCAGGAACGCGGCGTCGACCATGCCGCGCGTACGGGACGTGAGGGGGACCATCATGACCACCACGTCGTGGTGCGGCAGCAGCTCCGGGAGCTCGTCGACGCCGTGCACACCGTCGCGGGCCGACATGCCGACCATCGTGCACCGCACCTCGAACGATTCGAGCCGTTTGCGCAGCTGTCGTCCGAGATCGCCGGCGCCGACGACGAGCACGTGCTGACCCTGCAAGGTCTCGGACGTCATCCGTTCCCATCGCGACGCTCGTTGGGCGGCGGCGAAGACGTCCAGCCTGCGATACATCGACAGCAGCACGGCGACGACCCACTCGGCCATGCTGCCGCCATGCGCGCCACGGCAGGTCGAGAGCAGCACTCCGTCAGGAACCTTACCTACCCAGTCGTCCGCACCGGCGGTCAGCAACTGCACGAGCTTGAGGTTCGGCAGGTCCCGCCACAGCTCCTCGCCTGCCGGATGACGACCGGGAATGAGCACCTCGGCCTTCGCGGCCTCCGGCGGCACCGGGTCACCCCACCGGTAACGCACGGCCTGCACGAGGGGGACCTCGGAGAGCGCGGCGACACCGTCGTCGTCGGGGACCAGCACGGTTACCGTCATGATCACCACGGTAACCACTTACCGGTGGCTCACGCCGGGACACCTAGGCTGGAGTCATCATGCGTACCCGGTTCCGGTGGTCGGCGCCGCTGGCCCTGCTCGCCTGCGGCGGCCTCGTGCTTTCCGGCTGTGCCCGGTTCGACGACACCACGGCCGAGCAGTCGTTCAGCCCCGCGCCTGCGCCGAGCCCGGAATCGCCGCCGCAGGTCCAGGACCCGGGGGACGATTCCGGCAAGGCCCCGGAGACCGGTCCGTCGCAGGGCTCGCCCACTCCAGTCCCGCCGCCGCAGGGGTGCAAGGACTTCGACAAGGCGGTCATCGCGACCTGCCTGGACACCGTCACCGCCGTCGCCGGTCTGCCGGGTGACGGATCCTCGCCGACCGCCCTCGCCGGCGAACGGAAAAGCGGCCGCGTCCTGCTCGCCACGTCCGGTCACGAAGCGGCACCGTTTGCGCAACTCGACGTACAGGCTGCCGGCGACGGCGGCCTGACCGGCCTCGCGCTTTCCCCGAGCTACGACGAGGACCAGCTGGTTTTCGCCTACGTCACCACGTCGACCGACAACCGTGTCGTCCGGTTCGCCAAGGGCCAGGCGCCGAAGCCGGTGCTGACCGGGATCCCGAAGGGCGCCACCGGCAACCGTGGCGCCATCGTCGGTGACGGTCGCGGTTCCCTTCTCGTCGCCACCGGTGATGCCGGCAACCCCGGCGCCGCGGCGGACCCGAAGTCGCTGGCGGGCAAGGTGCTGCGGATAGACACGTCGGGCAAGCCCGCGAACGGCAACCCCACCGCGGGCTCCGCCGTCTACGCCTCGGGCCTGCACGCCCCCGGCGGCCTCTGCGGTTCGGCCGACGGGAAACGCATGTGGGTGACCGACCAGCCCGGCACCGGCCCGGACTCGGTGTACCGCCTGCAGCCCGGCCAAACCCTCAGCACCCCCGCCTGGACCTGGCCGGACAAACCGGCCGTCGGCGGCTGCTCGGATTTCGTCGATGCGAACGGCACCCTCGCCGTCGCCTCGTCCACGGGACTGCAGAACGTCCCGGTCAACCCGGACGGCGCCGTCACCGGCAAACCGACGGTCAGCCTCGACGGCAAGGGCAACCCTCCCACGACCTACGGCCGCCTCGCCGGCATGAGCATGATCAGCCCCCAACTGGCCGTAACCGGCACCACCAACAAGGACGGCGGCAAACCGGTCTCCAGCGACGACCGGGTGGTCCTGATCGTCGTCACAGAGACCGGCGGTGGTCTCGGGAAGGACTGACCCACCGGTCGTTCGCCGCCGCCGGGTCCCCGTCCTACGTCCCCCGTCGTCGCTGGGCTTGGCCGCCAAGCCTTATCCCGCGTGCCCATCCGCTACTCGGCTTCGCACCGGGCCAGGTCCCGCGAACCCGTCACCGCTGGACCTCGCCGCCGGCCCCTGAGCAGGTATAACCGTCGCTACCGGACCTCGCCCCGTGACCTCGCCCCCGGTGACCTGTCCCTCGGACCCGTCACCGCAGGGCCTCGCCGCCGGGCACTGCCCGGTATAACCGCCGCTGGCCTTGGCCGGCGGACCCTGTCCCGCGGACTCGTCGCTGTTGGTCGGTAGTTGTCCCTTCAGATGACCATGCGGCCCGTGGTCACTGAGTGGCGACGCCGTCCGGCCGTCGCCGCCGCTGGCAGCACGACACCGAGGCGCCCTGACTTCCGGGCGACCAGCAGCAACGGATCATCGTTACCCCAGCGCCCATCAGCTCCGTCCAGCGGCGAATGCCCGGCACGACGTGCGCTCACCGCCGCTCAGTGGTGGGCGAACCGGCGCTGTCGTCGTTTCAGCGACGACGGCGGGACGCGCGGCTTTCGGCACGCGCTGCGCGGATGTCCACTATCGCGACCACGACCGAAACCAGTGTGCACAGCATCCCCAGGTACCGCCCGACCCCGGCGCTCACCGTGACACCGGCAGCTTCCAGGAATGCCCGCTGGTCGCTGTCGAAGACCCAGTCCACCGTCGACCAGCCAATGGCCATCAGCACCAACGCGGCTAGGCCGGCCACCAGCCACAGGTGCGGCAACCCGGACATCCGCGCCTTCCGCACCTGCCCGAAAACGACCACGACCAACCCGGCCACCAGCAAGACGACTGGCGGCAACCACGAAAACGGATCCGAATGCCACGCCGAACGCACGACATCGTCGTGCGGCAGTGAAGCGAATGCGTCTTTGACGTCAGGTGTCGCGGTGTCGGCGGTCAACACGGTCCACGGAAGGAACAACGTCCCGAAGGCGAGCAGCCCGGCCGCCAGGCCGAGCCACTCGCGCCACGTGACGCGCTTGGTCGAGAACGCCACTCAGGAGCCGACGCGCTCGATGATCAGCTCGCGTACGCGCTTGGCATCGGCTTGGCCTTTGGTCGCTTTCATGACCGCGCCGACGATCGCGCCCGCTGCGGCGACCTTGCCGCCGCGGATCTTGTCGGCGATGTCGGGTTGCGCGGCCAATGCCTCGTCGACAGCGGCGAGGAGCGCCGAATCGTCGGAAACGACCTTCAGCCCGCGCTTCTCCACCACCTCACGCGGCGAACCCTCGCCGGCCAGAACCCCTTGGACGACCTCCTTGGCGAGCTTGTTCGTCAGCTCACCGGAGGTGACGAGCGTGATCACCTCGGCCACCTGTGCCGGAGTGATCGGCAGCTCGGCGAGCTCCACCTCACGCGCGTTCGCCTCCTGCGCCAAGGTGTTCACCCACCAGCCGCGGGCCTCGTCCGGCGTCGCCCCGGCCTCGACCGTTGCCGCGACGAGGTCGACGGCACCGACGTTCAGCAGGTCCCGCAACGCCTCGTCGGAAAGCTTCCACTCCTGCTGGATCCGCTTTCGCCGCTCCCACGGCATTTCCGGCAGCGTCGCCCGCAGCTGCTCGACCCATTCGCGCGACGGCGCGATCGGCACGAGGTCTGGCTCGGGGAAGTACCGGTAGTCCTCTGCGGTTTCCTTGGCCCGTCCGGCGGCCGTGGTCCCGTCGGCCTCCTGGAAGTGCCGGGTCTCCTGGCGAATCGAGCCACCGTCGGCGAGGATCGCCGCCTGGCGCGTCATTTCGTAACGAACGGCCCGTTCGACGCTGCGCAGCGAGTTCACGTTCTTGGTCTCGGTGCGCGTGCCGAACTCCTCGGCGTCCTTCGCCATCAGCGAAATGTTCGCGTCGCACCGCACCGAACCCTGGTCCATCCGGACGTCGGACACACCGATTGCGCGCAGCAGGTCACGCAACGCTGTCACGTACGCGCGCGCCACCTCGGGCGCCCGCGCGCCGGTGCCGGTGATCGGCTTGGTGACGATCTCGATCAACGGCACGCCGGCGCGGTTGTAGTCGAGGAGCGAATGCTCGGCGCCGTGGATCCGGCCGGTCGCCCCACCGACGTGCAGCGACTTGCCGGTGTCCTCCTCCATGTGCGCGCGCTCGATCTCGACCCGCACGACCTCGCCGTCGTCGAGTGTGACGTCGAGGTAGCCGTCGAATGCGATCGGCTCGTCGTACTGGGAGGTCTGGAAGTTCTTCGGCATGTCCGGGTAGAAGTAGTTCTTCCGGGCGAAACGGCACCACTGCGCGATCTCGCAGTTGAGCGAGAGCCCGATCCGGATCGCGCCCTCCACGGCCTTGCCGTTCACCACCGGCAGCGAACCCGGCAGCCCGAGGCAGGTGGGGCACGTCTTCGTGTTCGGTTCGCCGCCGAACTCGTTCGCGCAGCCGCAGAACATCTTCGTCTTCGTGTTGAGCTCAACGTGGACCTCGAGCCCGAGCACGGGGTCGAACCGCTCGATGACCTCGGCGTAGTCCATCAACTCGGCCACGGCAGTCACTTCGTTCCTCCCAGCTCCGGAACCTGGTGCACGAGCGGGCCGCCGGCAGCAGCGTCCCGCGCGGCCTCGTACGCGGCACCGACCCGGTACAGCCGATCGTCGGCCAGCGCCGGTGCCATGATCTGCAGGCCGACCGGAAGGCCGTCGTCGCCGGACAGCCCGCTCGGCACGCTCATGGCAGCGTTGCCCGCGAGGTTCGACGGGATGGTGCACAGGTCGGCGAGGTACATCGCCATCGGGTCGTCCACACGCTCCCCGAGCTTGAACGCAGTGGTCGGCGTCGTCGGCGAGACGAGCACGTCGACCTTCTCGAACGCCGTGGTGAAGTCACGCGTGATGAGCGTGCGCACCTTCTGCGCGGAGCCGTAGTACGCGTCGTAGTAACCCGACGAGAGCGCGTACGTGCCCAGCATGATGCGGCGCTTCACTTCGGCGCCGAAGCCCTTTTCACGCGTGAGCGACATGACTTCTTCCGCACTGTGCGAACCGTCGTCGGCAACGCGGAGGCCGTAGCGCATGGCGTCGAACCGAGCGAGGTTGGATGACGCTTCGCTCGGCGCGATGAGGTAGTACGCAGGCAGCGCGTACGTGAAGTGCGGGCACGACACCTCGACGACTTCGGCACCGAGTGCGCGCAACTGCTCCACTGCGGCTTCGAAGGAACGCAACACGCCAGGCTGGTAGCCGTCGCCGCCGAATTCCTTCACCACGCCGACACGGACGCCCTTGAGGTCAGCGTTGGCACCTTCGCGTGCCGCGGCCACGACGGGCGGCACAGGCGCGTCGATGGACGTCGAGTCCATGACGTCGTACCCAGCGATCACTTCGTGCAGCAGCGCCGCGTCGAGCACCGTACGCGCACACGGTCCGGCTTGATCGAGCGAAGACGAGAAGGCGACGAGGCCGTAGCGCGAAACACCGCCGTACGTCGGCTTCACACCGACAGTGCCGGTGACAGAACCCGGCTGCCTGATCGAACCGCCAGTGTCGGTACCGATGGCAAGCGCCGCCTCGAACGCGGCGATGGACGCCGACGAGCCGCCTCCGGAACCACCGGGGATGCGCGCGTGGTCCCACGGGTTGTGCGTGGGACCGAACGCCGAGTTCTCCGTGGACGAGCCCATCGCGAATTCGTCCATGTTCGTCTTGCCGAGGATGACGACGCCCGCCTCGCGCAGCTTGCGCGTCACCGTCGCGTCGTACGGCGGAATCCAGCCCTCGAGCGTGCGGGAACCGCAGGTGGTCGGCACGCCCTCGGTGGTCAGCACGTCCTTCAGCGCCAACGGGACACCCGCCAGCGGTGACGCCGGCTGCTCCCCCGCCGCGAGCTTTTCGTCGACGGCCTTCGCCGCGCCCAGCGCGCCCTCGGTGTCGACGTGCAGGAACGCATGCACGTGGTCGTCCACGGCGGCGATGCGGTCCAGGTGCGCCTGCGCGACCTCGACCGCGGACACCTCACGCGCGTGGATCTTCGCCGCCAGCTCGGCGGCGGTCAGCTTGACGAGTTCACTCACTGTTCTTCCCCCAGAATCCGCGGCACCCGGAAACGGCCCTCCTCGGCGGCAGGCGCACTGGCCAGCGCCTGCTGCTGGGTGAAGCAGGGGCGGATCTCGTCCTCGCGGAAGACGTTCGTCAGCGGCACGGCATGCGAGGTCGGCGGGACGTCTTCCGCGGCGACCTCGCTCACCTTCGCCACCGAGTCCAGGATCTGGTCGAGCTGGCCTGCGAAGACGTCCAGCTCGTCATCGGTCACGGCCAGCCTGGCCAGCTTCGCGAGGTGCGCGACCTCGTCTCGGGAAATGTTGGGCACGCGGGTGACTCCCGGGGTGTGCTGTGCGGGTGCTCTCGGAAGCTGTAAGTCTATGGTGACGGCGTCGGACGGCTCGACCGGGTTATCCGGCGGCGGGCGCGGGGCAAGGCGTCCCGCCCGCCGGACGGCGAGCCGCGACGGGTACCCGGTCTGTCACAATCGGCGCCCGGCAAGACGCGTTCCACGGCAGGGCTGGAACGCCTGAGGCGAGAGGGGCGCGTGGTGTCGTTCCTGATCCGGGTCCAGCTTCCGGACTCCCCCGGCACCCTCGGCGCCGTCGCGAGCGCGCTCGGCACCGTCGGCGCCGACATCCTCAGCGTGGACGTGGTGGAACGCGGCGGCGGCCTCGCGATCGACGACCTCGTGGTGGAGCTGCCGTCCGGAAGGCTCCCGGACGCTCTGATCACCGCGGCGGAGAGCGTGGAGGGCGTCGAGGTGGACGCGGTCCGCCCGTATGCCGGGGTGCTCGACACGCATCGTGAGCTGGAGCTCGTCGAGGAAATCGCGGCTCAGCCGAAGGCTGGACTCGACCTGCTCGCCGAAGGTGTGCCGAAGATCATCCGAGCCGGCTGGGCGGTGATCCTGGAACACAGCGAGTCGGGCTCCCGCCGCCTCGCCTCGTCGAGCGCGGCACCGGAAAGCCCGTTCAACGAGCTGCCCTGGCTACCGCTGGAACGCGCCACCGTCCTCGACAGCGAGGAATCGTGGATCCCGGAGACCTGGAAGGAACTCGGTACCGAACTGGCCGCGACCCCCTTGGGCAAACCGGGCAAAGCTCTCCTGGTGGCACGTCCGGGCGGGCCGAACTTCCGCGCCGCCGAGGTCGCCCGCCTGGCCCACTTCGCGGGCATCGTCGCCGTCGTACTGGACGGCTGAACCAAACCCGGCAACTGCCGAACCGCAAGACCACCGAACCACCGACACCGAACCTCCGAGCGGCACCCACCGGTCCGCACGCACCCATGCGAGTCGAGCAGCTCGGACATCAGAAGCACACTCCGCGCGAACCACAGCGACCCCCTACCGGGCTTCCTTCCACCGCCGAAGCCGGAAGCACCGAAAACCGCACGGACCGCCCCGCCGAAGCTCGCCGCCGGACGCACCCGGTGGGGTTGGGGACACGCCCACGGTGGGCAGTCTTATGCCCACATAGCGTCGGCAGAATGCCTGGATCGGGCCCTTACCAAGCCTTCGCGGTCGCTACAACCAATCGTGGGCGGCGCCGGACGGGGAAGTGGATGGAACGGGCGCCAAGCGCGTCTTGACCAGTATCAAGACCATCGCTCAGGAAGGTTCGGCTGCCCGGCTCGACCTCGGTTTGCCTATGAACGGCCTGGGGTTTGCCCCTCAGGTAACGAGCACGCGGCAGGGCAACCACTGCGTCGGAACGAACTCGGCAGCGTCCGGCGTTGTCTTTCAGAGGACAATCCCGGGTCGGGCGACGGCCCGGATCAGCGGACCGCCCACCGTCCGCGGGCGACGGGATCCGCCGGCCGGGTAGCGGTCCGATAACCCCTCGACCACCGTCAGTCGGCCACCGCCAGTCGTCTGTCGGCCGCTGTCGGTCGTCCGTCGTCGGCTGGCTGCTGGCTGCTGGCTGCTGGCTGCTGGCTGCTGGCTGCGTACGGTCGCTCGTTGTGCGCAGGTCGTTGTGCGCAGGTCGTTGGCCGCGGTCCGCCTCTCGCCGTTCGCGGGCCGTTGTCCATAAAACGGCAAAACGGCCTGACCTGCGGGAACCCGCGTCTAGAGGTCGTATTCGTAGGCGATCAGGGTGACGTCCGGCTGCGGATGCCAGTCCCGCTCCGGCAGGCGACGGAAGCCGATCCGTTCGTACAGCCGGTGCGCCGTCCGCATCTGCTCGTGGCTGCTCAGCACGACCTTCGCTGCCCCCAGCTCGCGCCCCCGATCCAGCACGGCGCGGGTGAGCGCCTCGCCGATCCCGCGCCCACGTGCCTCGCCCGCCACCGCCAGCATCCGGAACTCCAGCTCCTCCGGACGGGAGATCTCGGCGTACTCGCTGCCCGGCCGCACCACGGTGACGGACCCGAGCACCCGGCCGCCCGAATCGACGGCCACGACCAGCTCCGCATGGTCCGCTCGGCGGGCCACGTCCCGAAGCACCGTCTCGTACCCCGCTTCGACCTCGAAGAACCCGTCCAGCCGGTACGCCTCCACCGTCACGTCGCCGATGGCCGTGAAATCCTCCGGCCGCGCCGACCGGACCCGGAATTCAGCCATTTTCCTCCTCGGTTCCCGATTCCTCGTCCGCGCCAGTGTCGAGCGCCAGCTCTGCCGCGGCGTCCGGACCGCGTTGCAGCAGCGCCCGGAACCCGTTCTCGTCCAGCACCGGCACCTTCAGCTGCACGGCCTTGTCGTACTTCGATCCGGGCGAGTCTCCGACGACCACGAATGCGGTCTTCTTCGACACCGATCCCGCCGCCTTGCCTCCGCGGGCCATGATGACTTCCTTGGCTTCGTCACGCGAGAAGCCCTCGAGCGAGCCGGTGACGACGATCGACAGGCCCTCCAGATGCCGCGGCACGGAGTCGTCACGCTCCTCCTCCATCCGCACCCCGGCACGTCGCCATTTTTCGACGATTTCCCGGTGCCATCCGACCTCGAACCACTCCTGCACGGCGTGCGCAATGGTCGGTCCGACACCGTCGACGTCCGCAAGTTCCTCCTCATCCGCGTCCTCGATCCGCTGCAGCGAACCGAATTCCCGCGCGAGCGCCTGCGCAGCCGTGGGACCGACGTGCCGGATCGACAACGCGACGATCACCTTCCACAACGGTCGATCCTTCGCGGATTCGAGGTTGGCCAGCAGTTTCCGCGCGTTCGCCGAGAGGTCTCCTGCCTTGGTGCGGAACAACTCCACTTCGGCGAGCGACTCTTCGTCGAGTCCGAACACGTCGCCCTCATCGGCGACCACGCGGGCGTCGAGCAACGCGACGGCGGCCTCGTAACCGAGCACCTCGATGTCGAACGCACCGCGCCCGGACAGGTGGAAGAGCCGCTCCCGCAGCTGCGCAGGACAGAATCGCGTGTTGGGACAACGGATATCCTTGTCGCCCTCCTTCTGGTAGGCGAGTTCCGTACCGCATTCCGGGCAGTGCGTGGGCATGACGAATTCGCGTTCGTCCCCCGTCCGCGCGTCGACGACCGGGCCCAGCACCTCAGGGATGACGTCGCCCGCTTTGCGGATCACGATGCGATCGCCGACCAGCACGCCCTTGCGTTTGACCTCTTCCTGGTTGTGCAACGTCGCGCGCGCGACGGTGGACCCCGCGACCTTGACCGGTTCGGTGACCGCGAACGGCGTGACCCGGCCGGTACGCCCGACACCGACCTGGATGTCGAGCAACGTCGTGATCGCCTCTTCCGGCGGGTACTTGTACGCGATCGCCCACCGTGGCGCCCGTGACGTGCTGCCGAGGCGACGCTGGAGGCTGACCTGGTCGACCTTGATCACCACGCCGTCGATCTCGTGCTCCGCGTCGTGCCGATGTTCACCCCAGTAGGTGATGTGGTCGGTGAGCTCCTTCGCCGTGTGCAGGACCCGGGTGTGCGGCGACACCGGAAGGCCCCACGCCGCCAACGCGTCGTAAGCGTGCGATTGGGTGGCCGGTTCGAAGCCTTCTCGCTTGCCGAATCCGTGGCAGATCAGGCGCAGCCTGCGCTGTTTGGTGATCTTCGGATCCTTCTGCCGCAACGAACCGGCGGCCGTGTTGCGGGGATTCGCGTACGGCGGTTTGCCCGCCTCGACCATCTTCGCGTTGAGCTCGAGGAAGTCCTCGACGCGGAAGAAGACCTCGCCGCGCACCTCCACGAGCTTCGGCACCGGGAATTCGGCCGTACCGGTGAGCCGATCGGGTACCTGCTCCAGCGTGCGGATGTTGAGCGTGACGTCCTCGCCGGTGCGACCGTCACCGCGAGTGAGGCCCCTGGTCAGTTTGCCGTTCTCGTACAGGAGGTTGATGGCCAGCCCGTCGATCTTCAGCTCCGCCAGGTAATCGGTGGCCCCGATCTCCTTCTCGACGCGCTCGACCCAGGTGCGGAACTCGTCCTCGTCGAACACGTTGTCCAGGCTCAGCATGCGTTCGAGGTGGTCGTACGCGGTGAACTCGGTGGAGAACGTGCCGCCGACGTTCTGCGTCGGCGAATCGGGCGTGACCAGCGCCGGGTGCTCGTCCTCGATGGCCTGCAGGTCGGCGAGGAGCGCGTCGAACTGGCCGTCGGAGACGATCGGCGAGTCCAGCACGTAGTACCGGAACTGGTGGCCTCGGATCTCCTCGGCAAGGGCGCCGTGGCGCTCGCGGACGGCGGCCGGCAGATCGGTCACGTCCTTGGCGGCCTCCGGGGCCGCCGGGTCTTGGGGAAGGTCGGTGCTGCTCACGGGTGGTGAGCCTAGTCGGAGGCACCGACACTTTCGTCCGGTCGCTCCGGCAACGTGCGGACCAGCTCGCGGAACTCCAGCAAGCCGATGGTGCCTTCCGGCTCGGTTTCGGCCGTCTCGACCCGCCGCAGCCGCTCGGCGGCGACCCGCTCACCCAGCGTGGCGTCGAGCGGGAGGAAGGTCATCGCGGTGCGGGCCGCCTCGTCGAGATCCGCGAACACCGGGTGGTGCACGGCCACGTCGACCACGTCGTCGTTCACCTGGGCGACAACCCGGATCTCGGCGAGCGAGATCTGGTGCTCTCCGAGGTTCACCGTCACCTCGGTCGGGTCGGGGACCGGCGGCACCGAGTCGTGGTACTCCCAAATCGCGTCGTCCGGTGGCGCAGCGGCCTTCCAGGCGTCGGTGTACGGACGCAGTTCCGGATCTTCCTGACCACTGAGCACGAGGGCGTAAATCGCCTGGCGCCCGCGCTCGAGCGAGAAGTGCAGCCGCGGGTGCAACGCCTCCACCAGCGTGCACAGGTCGTGCTCGACGCGATTCGGCTCCCGGTCCCCGAGCGCCGCGCTGACCTCGGGAAGCAGCTCGTACCAGCCCTCCCAGAACGTGGTCGCGGCATCCGCGACGTCGGCGGGCACCGGCTGCTCGGGCCAAGGCGTACGTGGATCCGGCGGCGCGGCATCGACATCGGCTGCGGTGCCGGGCTCCGTACGACGACGACGGAACAGGCGCATGACTTCCGAACTCCCCCTCGTGTGTCTCCCACCCGCCACGTTACCCGTACCGCAGTGGCCGGATCAGCGGATCACCAGCTCTCAGGTGGCTCCAGGAACGCTTTGCCCAGGTCTCGGCTGAGGGCGAGCGCGCGGCGCAACCACTCGTTCGTGGCACCGGCCAGGCCGCACGCAGGGGTCGGCACGGCTCGCTCGGTGAGGATCGAACGGTCGAAACCCAACCGGTCCACCAGGTTGAGCGCAGGTGCCGCGAGGTCCTTCAACGTCGGCTGCGCCGCCGGATCCGTCGCCGGCACCAGGCCGAGGAAAAGCGACGTGCCGCCGTCCCAGGCTTCGCCGATCTCGTCGAGCAGCGCCGCCGGAGCTCCGGCCAGCCGGCCGAGGTCGAAGGCGATCGCGCCGGCACCGGCTGCCCGCAGCAGCGCGATCGGCGGACGTGCCGCGCAGCAGTGCACGACGACGGGTTGGCCGGTGCTCCTGCCGATGCGGTCGATGATCGAGGTGAGCAGCTCGCGGACCTCCGGCTCGGGCACCGCCGGAACGGTTCCGTATCCCGACGGCGTCGACAGCTTCCCCGCCAGCACGGCCGGAAGGGACGGCTCGTCGAGTTGGACGACAACGGGCGCTCCGGTCCTGGCCGTCAGCTCGTCGACGTGCTGAGCAAGGCCGTCGAGCAGCGACTCGGTGAAATCGCGCAGCGCTCCCCGGTCGGTCAGCACCCGATGCCCGCGCGCGAGCTCGATCCCGGCGCCGAGCGTCCACGGGCCCGCGATCTGGGTCTTGACAACCGGCGGCGAGCCGGTGTTCTCCCGTGCTTGCTGTACCGCGTCGAGATCCCATTGCAGCAGGTCACGCCCGCGGCGGTGCTCGTGACCCGGCCGGTCGGCGACACGGTACCCACTGGGCACGACGTCGATCGCGAGGTCCACGAGCAACGCGGCGGTGCGGCCGATGATGTCCGCGCCGACGCCACGGGCCGGCAGCTCCGGCAGGTGCGGGAAGCCCGGCAGCTCCCCGAAGACGACGGCAGCCGCCTCGACCGGATCCGTCCCCGGCATGGAACCGATCGCCGTTGCCGCGCCCGCAGGCCAAGCTCGTTCAGTCACGGCCGGATTGTCTCCGAACCGGCCACCGTCCGCCGCACCGCCCCTGTCTCCGGATCCCTCCCGAGGATCGTGCGATAGCCGGACATTCGCCGCATATCCCTTTGCCAGCACCGATTTCGCGGCGTTCCCGATACCCTGGACCCTCATGACCAGCTCTGCGCCACCACCCGGCAGACCCCGCGGCGCACCAGTTCCGCCATCACGCGAGGGCGCCGAACACGGGGTTCCCCGACGACGGCCCTCGGGCCGCGCGTTCGGGCGCACTCTTTTCACCGAGCCGGTGCTGGTCGTCACCCGCCGCACCGAGCCGGACGTCGTCGCCTCGGACGACTACGGCGTGTTCGATCGTCAGGGCCACGAACTCGGCAGCGTGGCAGACGTCAGCCAAGGATTCCTGCACCGAGCGGCCCGTCTGCTGCCGAAATACGACCAGTACGTCACCCGCAGGTTCGAGGTCCGGGACGCGAACCACAGCACGGTGCTGAGGATGACGAGACCGGCCAAGGACCCGCGAACCCGCTTTGTCGTCTCCCGATCCGACGAAACCCCGATCGGCGAGATCGTCCCCCACGGCGACAACCGCTTCACCCTGATTGCCGAGGAACAGACGATCGCCGCTGTCCACACGCCGAGCCGGCCCGGCTGGGACGCCGTGATCAGCGACCGGGCAGGCACCGAGATCGCCCGGATCGGCCGCCGGGCTGCTGAGGTTTCACCGATCGGCGGCGACACCTACGTCGTCGAGATACCGAAGCAACTCCCCGAACCGCTGGCCAGCATGGTTCTCGCCACCGCACTCACCATCGAGACCGCGCTCACCCGCTAGGCCTCTTGCGCACGTGACCGGCATCTCACGCCGGCCAGGTGGACACGAGGTCGAATACGGCCCAATGTGAGGAAAAGTCCGGGACGTCGGAGTCCCGCCTGTACGGAGGTCGGCGTGGAACTCTTGCCCGATGGCAGCAATCCGAACTGGGCCGAGCCCGGCGTCTACGAGGTGGCCTCAGGCGTGTACCGGATCCCCTTGCCGCTGCCGAACGACGCGCTTCGCGCCGTCAACGTCTACGCCGTCACCGATGGTTCGAACCTCGTTCTCGTCGACTCCGGCTGGGCACTCGACGAAGCCCGCCGGCTGCTGACCGACGCGCTGAAGGCCATCGGCGCGGAACTCGGCGACGTCCAGGAATTCTTGGTCACCCACGTGCATCGCGACCACTACACCCAGGCAGTCGTTCTTCGGCGCGAATTCGGCAACAAGATCTCCCTCGGCAAGCTCGAGGAGCCGTCGCTGAAGGCGTCCGCCGATCCCGACAGCTTCCCGATGCAGGCCCAGATCGACCTCCTTCGCCGAAGCGGAGGCGACGAAGTCGTCGCGGCACTGGGCCGGATGTTCGGTCCGGACCCCCGCCACACCGAGGCACACCTCTGGGAAGAGCCCGACGAGTGGCTGTCCCCCGGACGCCGGAGCGTGTTACCTGGCCGCCAGTTCGATGTGATCCACACTCCCGGCCACACCAACGGTCACGTCGTCTTCCTCGACGACAACGCCGGTCTGTTGTTCTCCGGCGACCACGTCCTTCCGCACATCACCCCGTCGATCGGCTTCCAACCCGTTCCCACCGAGTTGCCGCTCGACGACTACCTCGGCTCGCTCCGCCTGGTGCGTGACATGCCGGATCAGCGGATGCTGCCGGCGCACGGCCCGGTGACCGACAGCGTGCACGCCCGGATCGACGAACTTCTCGAGCACCACCGGCAGCGTCTCGAGACGATGGCCGCCCAGGTCGACGCCGGCGCCAGCACCGCGTTCGCGACGGCGACCCGCCTGGGCTGGACACGCCGAGGACGGAAACTGTCCGAAATGGACGCCTTCAACCAGACTCTCGCCGTCCTGGAAACCGGCGCGCACCTGGACCTACTGGCTTCGCAGGGCAAACTAGCGGCCGAAGAGGTCGATGGCGTACGCCACTACCGGACCACGTAGCCGCACCGGCAAGCATTCGCTCAGGGATACTGACCTGCGTGTCTGGACTCACCGTCAGAAAAGCTCGCCGCACCGACGTCGAAGCGATCGTGCAAATGCTCGCCGACGACCAACTCGGCGCCACCCGTGACTCCGGCGAGGATCTCACTCCCTACCTGCACGCGTTCGGGGCCATCGACCAGGACCCGAATCAGCTGCTCGTCGTAGCGGTCTCGAACGGAGCGCCCATCGCAACGTTGCAGCTGACGTTCATTCCCGGGCTCGCCCGACGGGGAACTCTCCGCGGACAGATCGAAGCCGTGCGCGTGCACCGCGACCACCGGGGCACGGGCTTGGGGAGCCGACTGATCCAGTGGGCCATCGAGGAATCACGCAGCCACGGCTGCTCCCTCGTCCAGCTCACCTCGGACACGACACGAACCGATGCACACAGATTCTACGAACGACTCGGCTTCGTCGCGAGCCACACGGGTTTCAAGCTGCACCTCTGACTCTCCCGCTGCACCTCTGCGCCTCGCAGGCTCCTCCTGGCAAACACTGACTTCATCGCTGTCCAGCACACCAAACGTTCAGGAATTTCGACGACGTTCCCGAAGGCGAAGTTCCCCTCTGCCCACGCAATTCATCAAGATCGAGCCGGCATAACGTCGAACAGATGAACTGCGGGCGACCTGAGGCACTTCGTCGTGCAGCTCGCGAAGTGGGAGGACGCCCGCGTCATCGCGGTGGCATGAGGCACATCAGTCTTTTCCGCGTGAGCTCGGTGTCGAACAGTTCATCGACTAAACCAAGAGTCGCCCCCGACGACGTCGCACGCGACGTCGATCTCTGCCTCGATACCGTCGACAGTCGCGACAACAGTCGTCTCCTGCACACGCTCAAGCGCGGCAGCACGTTGTACCCGGTGTACTTCGGAAAATTCGACCCCGAAGACACCGCGCGACTAGGCGTGACGGTCTCGGGAACTCAGGTGCGCGCGAGCGGCCCGCAACTAGCAGAATTTGGACCTTTACTCGACGAGGGCACCGTTCGCCTGGCCATAGACAGCACGTTTCCGCTCGTGGATGCCGGAAGGGCGCACGCACGGGCCGCCCGTGGTCACATTCAAGGCAAGATCGTGCTCACGGTCGCATGAAATGACACGTCCACGCCGCCACTTCGAGAATCGACCTCGCAGGAACACCCACCCGTGACGACGCCAGCAGCCTGAAGCCCTGACGGTGACGCGGTCGATCCCATCCGCGCCGCGCCGACGCCTTTCGCGCCTTACCACCTGACGTGCCCGAGCGACCGCTTTTCTCCGACTGCAAACCGGCTCCTTCACCCGATGACCGAGCGAAGCAAAGTTCGATCCGAAGAAAACCGTGACGCTCAGTCGGAAATCTCCACCTAACTGCAACCCCAGCAGGACATAGATCGCCCCCTTCCAGACCGACACGATCTAGTGACGCTGGAAAGCGCCCTGCCCGAAGACGCCACCGGACATTCACGTTCGTCGAACAGATCGATGATAACCCGCCCATGGGACACTGCAACTTTCCACATCTTACAAGGTGCAGTGGATGCACAGCGATCAGCGACAAGTACAACCTGGTCAATGTCGTCTTCCACAGCGCGAAGCAGGTGCAGCTCTCGCACGGATCTGACACCGAAGAATGCCAGCGGGCGGCTCCTCAAGACTCTACCCACTCGAACCAGAAATCACCACGGCCGTGTCGACGCCCTGAGGCAGGGACGGTACGAGAGTCCCCATCGCACAAAATTTTCCTGACTGTGCACGTGCGGATGCGTATTGTGACCTTCATGAGCAACTCAACCGCGTCGGCGGACCACGCCGACGAACCGAACCTTCCCAACGAGACCGTCGATCTGTCGTTACTGCTGCGTGCAATGCATGCAGATCTCGGAATTTTCCGGCGCCTGCGGCCAGAACAACTGATGGCCGTCATCAAGGAGTCGAGCGCAGAGATCGCGCGGCTGCAAGCGCTCCAGCTGCATTGCCTGGCGGGCATGCGAAGACGAAGATCCGACGCACGCGAGCTGGCTTCCGAACTTGCGCTCACGCTGCACATCACAGACAACCGGGCCGGCGCGATGATCGTCGCCGCCGAAGCCTTGGCCGAGCGCCTACCCCGGACGTTTCGCCTGATGGACCGCGGTCAGCTGGACATGTACCGCGCGATGAAAGTCACCGATGGTACGAGTTGGCTGTCCGATCACAACGCGCGAATCGTCGATGTTCTGCTTGAGAACCGCCTTGCCAACAAGAACCCGACCCAGATCCGGAGGGCAACCGCCTACGCCGCAATGAAAATCGACTCGGCCGGGGCAACGAACAGGACGAGCCAGCGACGTGCCGAACGTCGCGTCGTGCTTCACCACCAGGCCGAGGGCATCTCGCAGCTGTCTGTGGACAACACCTCCACGGACAAGGCGAATGCGGCATATTCGCGGATCGACAGGATCGCCAGGGCACTCAAGAACGGCGATGAAAAACGTACGCTCGACCAGTTGCGCGCTGACGTAGCGCTCGACCTGCTGCTCAGTGGCAAGGGTGGTGCTGCCGGGAAGGTCGAGGTTTTCCTCTACCTCGACCTCGAAACCTACCTGGGGCTCAACGACAATCCGGCCGAGCTGGCTGGGCATGGTCACATTCCGGCGGAACTGGCCCGTCACATCGCCACCGGTCCGGACACGACTCTGCGCCGGGTGATCACGGACCCCCTCACCGGCCAAGTCATCGAGGTAGGCAAGTTCCGGTACCGCCCCAGTGTCGATGTCGAGGAGTTCGTGCGGGTTCGCGACCGCGAATGCCGGCAGCCGGGTTGCCCGAGGCCCGCGCAGAACTGCGTCACCGAATCGACTGGCTCCTCCGCAACGGACGCCGACTCGACGCTGAGCTACTGTATTCGCCACCGGCGGCTGAAAGACCGGGCTGATTGGCAATACCAAGTCCTGGGTGATGGCCGACTCGCCATCACCACACCGACCGGTCAGAAAGTCGAGGCCATGCCGCCACCGCTGCATGAGCCACGTCCGAGACCGGAACATCCGGGTGAAGAACGACTGGGAGCTTAGTCCGTCGACTCACCGTGTCCGGCAAATCTTCGCGCTGCCCAGCACGATATCTCCAGCTTCGTCATCTCGCCGATAAAGGACAACGACCTGCCCCGGCGCAACGCCACGTAATGGCTCTCGCAGCTGGATCACAACTCGGCCGTCATCGTCGGCTTCGGCAACGGCTTCAGCAATGCCACCGTGTGCGCGTACCTGAACAGTGCACTCGGTCGGCCCTTGCAGCATCTTGCCGCTGGGCCAGATCGCCCGATCCGCGTCGATGCCCTGCACATCGAGGCCTGACGACGAGCCAACCTTGACCGTGCCAGAAACAGGCTCCAACGAAAGGACATACCGCGGTCGCCCGTCAGCGGCCGGCGCATCGACCCCGAGGCCTTTCCGTTGCCCGACGGTAAACCCGTGTACGCCAGTGTGACGCCCGAGCACCGCACCTGTCTCCGCGTCGACCAACTCGCCTGGGCGCTCGCCGAGACGCTTCTCCAGGAAGTTCTTCGTGTCGCCGTCCGGGATGAAGCAGATGTCGTGACTGTCCGGCTTCTGCGCCACGGACAAGCCACGTTGCTCAGCTTCCGCACGCACATCGGACTTCCAGGAGTCGCCCAAGGGGAACATCGCGTGGCTCAGCTGTTCCGGCGTCAATGAAGCAAGTACGTACGACTGATCTTTGCCCTCGTCGGCACTCCGCCGCAGTTCCAGATCGCCCGCCACGGTGGCGAGTCGGGCGTAATGGCCCGTAGCCACAGCATCGAAGCCGAGGGCCATGGCCTTTTCGAGAAGAGCCTCGAACTTGATCTTCTCGTTACAGGTCACGCAAGGGTTCGGCGTACGCCCTGCGGCATACTCGCCGACGAAGGTCTCGACGACCTCTTCGGTGAAGCGCTCTGCAAAGTCCCAGATGTAGAACGGGATCCCGAGGATGTCGGCCGCGCGCCGCGCATCGTGAGAGTCTTCGATCGTGCAACAGCCCCGGGCTCCGGTCCGCAAGGTGCCGGGTTGAGCGGAAAGGGCCAAGTGCACGCCGACGACATCGTGCCCGGCGTCCACCGCACGTGCGGCCGCGACGGCCGAATCGACTCCGCCACTCATGGCGGCCAGTACTCGCATCCCCTACACCTCTTGCTTCTGCGTCTGCTTGCGCATGCCCGCGAGGCCGGCTTGTCGAGCGCGGGTAACCACACCGCCGATCTCGCGCGCGAGCGTGTTCACGTCCTCCGATGTGGACGTGTGCCCCAGAGAAAACCGGAGCGAGCCACGTGCTGCCGCGGCGTCTGCGCCCATTGCCAGTAGGACGTGGCTAGGCTGGGCGACGCCCGCGGTGCACGCCGAGCCTGTGGAGCACTCGATTCCCTTGGCGTCCAAGAGCATCAGCAGGCTGTCGCCCGCGCAGCCCGGGAAAGTGAAGTGGGCGTGGGTGGGCAGACGTTCACCGATTCGGCCGTTGAGGATCGCGTCGGGGACCTCACGGAGAACGACGTCGACGAGTTCGTCTCGGAGTTTCTCGACGCGGATCGCGTATTCGCCGCGGCCGCTGACGCTCGCGTGGATGGCCGCGGCGAAGCTGACGATGGCGGGCACGTCCAAGGTGCCGGAGCGGACGCTGCGTTCCTGGCCGCCGCCGTGCAGGACTGGGACACAGGAGGTGTCGCGGCCGAGCAGCAGGGCGCCGACGCCGTAGGGGCCGCCCAGTTTGTGCCCGGTCAAGGTGAGGGCGGCGGCACCGCTGGCGGCGAAGTCGACCGGGATTGTGCCGACTGCCTGGACAGCGTCCGTGTGCAGGGGGATCTCGTGCTCGTTGCATACCGCCGCCAGAGCGGCGATCGGATTGACGGTGCCGACCTCGTTGTTTGCCCACATCACAGTGGCCAGTGCGACGGTTTCCGGCTTTGGGCCGATCGCGGTGCGGAGGGTTTCGGGGGCGACGCGGCCTTGCTCATCGACCTCGAGCCAGGTGATCTCGGCGCCGGCGTGTTCCTCGAGCCATTCGACGGTGTCCAGGACAGCGTGGTGCTCGACCGTGCTGCACAGGATGCGGCGGCGCGCGGGATCTTCGGCGTTGCGGGCCCAGTAGACACCCTTGATCGCGAGGTTGTCACTCTCCGTGCCACCGCCGGTGAAGATGACTTCGGACGGCCGGGCGCCTGCGGCGGTCGCGATGATCTCGCGTGATTCCTCGACTGCCCGGCGGGCACGGCGGCCCGAGGAATGCAACGCTGAGGCGTTGCCAACGGTGGGCAAAGCCTCGGTCATCGCCGCCACGGCTTCGGGCAGCATCGGAGTGGTCGCCGCATGGTCAAGATAGGTCATCGCCCCATCAGGGTAGACCGCTCCGAGCGGTGACGGAGTCCACCCCGACGGGTGGAGTGGCCTGTCACACGCGCTTCGGCCACCTGCTCGTGATACGCACACCGGTCAACGCGAGCAGGGCGAGGACGAAACTGAAAAGTCCCATCGCGGGAGCCGGCTGGGTTGCCGACGCGACGACGGCCAACAGGACCCCGCCGAGGCCGATGAGCAGGGCTGACCCGACCCAATCTGCGAGCTGCATCGCGGAGGTGTTGTACCCCCGTTCGCCTTCCGGTGAGTACCGGAGCAGGAGAACCGAGATCGCGGGCATGGCGACCCCCATGCCCGCGCCGCCTATCGCGCAGACCACGCAGGCCATCCATCCCGGGAACCAGGACTGAGCAACAAAGCCGAAGCCGACCAGGCTGACCGCGACCAGGGCGAACCCGGTCCGCAATGACGCTTCGCGGGACCAATCGAGGAAACGTCCCTGGAGCGTGGAGCCGGTGGACCAGCCGATGGCGGTGATGGTCAGAGGCAAGCCGGCGAGGGCGGGGCTGTAGCCGTGCACGGCAGTCATGGTCAAAGGCAGATAGGCCTCCATACCGGCATAGGCGCCGGACAGCAGGGCGCGTGAAGCGACCACAGTGGGGAGGCCAGGTCGGGCAGTCATGGTGCCGGTAGGAAGAAGCCTCCGCAGGGCGACGGCCAGGGCCACCAGGCCGCCTGCGCCGTAGGCAATGGCGAGCGGGGACGGGTGCTGCGCCGCCCAGCTGAGGGCTGCGACGCCAAAAGCAGCGACCACCGCTGCGACAACACCCGCCCGACGTCCCGCGCGCGGCGGCATGTGGGCAGGCAGGCGGCGGGTGATCAGGATCAAGAGCGCGAAGCCCACGGCCACCAGCGGGACGAGTCCGAGGAACACCCACCGCCAGCCGATGGTAACCGTGACCAGGCCGGATACCGACGGACCGACGACCGCCGGCAGGACCCAGGCCGCAGCGTTCGCGGCGTAGATCACCGGGCGTTCGCGATCGGTGAAGACCAGCGCGATCAGCAGGGAAACGGCCACCAGCAGGAAGCCCGAGCCGAAGCCTTGGAGCGCGCGACCGGCGAGAAACACAGGCATACTGCCCGCGGTGCCGGCTACGAGAAGGCCGGCGACGAACAGCGCAGGACCAGCCAGCAGAGCCGGCGCGGGGCCGCGCCGGTCGCCTATCCGGCCGGATAGCACTGTGGCCACGACGCTGGCCACGAGGAACGTCGTGAACGGCCACGAGTAAAGCGCGAGGCCGTGCAATTCGGCCACCAACGTCGGCATCGCGGTGGCGACACCCATGTTCTCGAAGGCGACAAGTGTGACCACGAGCAGCAGGCCGACGGTCACCAGACGGTGCTCACGGCTCCACAGGACGCTTCTGCGCGGCTGGGCTTCGACGGTCCGGCTCATGCTCGTGAGCGTGCAACCTCCAGCGCTCTGGAGGTCAAGCTGTCAGGATCCTGTCATGCCGTCCGGCGGGCAGGCGCCGGCTCGAGCCTCAGCTCGTGGGCGAGGGCCGCGGCTTCCCCGCGAGAGCGGACTTCCAGCTTTTCCAGCAGGTTCCGGACGTGGAACTTCACGGTGTGCTCGCTGAGCTGCAGCCGTTCGGCGATTTCACGGTTGCGCAGCCCCTGGGAAATACCGGTGAGCACCTCCAGCTCCCGCGCGTTGAGGCGATCGAGCGGGCGCAGTTTGGGCGGTTCGACCACGTCGAGTGGCAGCGTGGCCGTCACGGTGGTGCCCCAGCCGGGCACGGCGTCGATTTCCCACCGACCGCCGAGCGGGGTGATGCGTTCGGCAAGGCGAGGTTCGACAGCGGTCTCGGCCAGGTGCGGATCGTCGTCGCGGACGGTGACCCGGAGCGCCGCGCCGTCAAGGTGCCAGGAGACGCGTACCCGAGTAGTCCCCGGGCGGTCCAGCGCGGCAAGGACCAGGCCGCGGCTGGCTGAACGCGCCGTGTGAGCGATGTCCTGGTGCACCTGACGATCGTCGTCCGGACCGACCAATTCGACCGACGCGTCGACGTGCGCCACGACGGGTGAGAGCTGGTCGGCCAACAAGGCGAACGCTCCGCGAGCGGATTCCGCTGACAGGCCTTGTGCACGATCGGTGACCGCGCGGAGGTCGACCAACGCGCGGTCCGCCAGATCGGTGGCGGTCTGGCGGACCGCCGCGTCACTGAGCTGGCGCGAGCGCAGCACCGAAAGGAGCGCGACAAGTGTCGTGGCGTGGGTTTGCCCGAGATCGGTGACGGCTTGGCCCCGTGCCGTGGCCGCGGCGAGATTGCTGGCGATCACCTCCGGCTGCACTTCGGTGGCGCGCTGGCCCGCGTCGAGGCTGGTCAGGTGCCAGAGCCGGACGGCAAGGTCCAGCACTTCGGAAGCCGGGTGGGGATCCTCGGGGACCAGCGCGATCATGGCGCCGTTGCCGATTGCCGGTCGAGACGACAACAGCACGAGCCGCCGTTCCGTCCCGCCGAACGCGGCGTCGAGAACGACTGCTTCGCCGGGGATCGCCTGTTCGGCGAGGTAATTGAACTCAGCGCTGGTGACGGCGTCGGTGATGGCCTGATCGCCGACCGTCTTGAACGGGCTGCGCGGGCAGTCCCCGGTCTGCATCGCCGCCGCACGATGCGGCAACAGAGCCGTGAGCTCGTGCGAAAACTGCGGCAGCATCCTGGGCCGGGGCACGGACATGACCCGCACGACGACATCAAGCACCGAGGCAGGGTCGGACCACATTTCGTCCATACGTCCACAGTAGGCGCGTGGGCGGTGGACTACCTGCTCTTCCGGCTAGTGAACGCTACTCCTCCGGGTAGTTCGGAACAGGGCGCCGAACGGTTGGCTTGAGAAGGGGCGCGCGGACTGCCGTCCTGAACCGAAGGAGAACGAACCGACATGCGAGCGATCACTTTTGCCGAATACGGCGGGCCGGACGTGCTGCGGGTGTCCGACGTCCCGGTGCCGGAACCCGGACCGGGTCAGGTGCGCGTCGCCGTGCGCCGCGCGGGCGTTAACCCGATCGATTGGAAGATTCGCAGGGGATTCATGGCTGACGGAGCACCGTTGGATGGCCCGCAGATCCCGGGCATGGAGATCGCGGGCGTCGTCGACGCGGTCGGCGACGGAGCCGCGTTCAGCGTCGGCGACGAAGTGTTCGGATGGTCGGACACCGGTGCATACGCCGAGTTCGCGCTGTCCAAGGCGGTGGCCAGGAAGCCGGCGGATCTTTCCTGGGAGGACGCGGCGGCGTTGCCGGTAGCCGGCGAAACGGCGTTGCGCGTGCTCCGGCTGCTCGACGTCAAGCCCGGCGAGCTGCTGGTCGTCCACGGCGCGAGCGGAGCGGTCGGGCGGTTCGCCGTACAGGCAGCGATCGAAACGGGCAGCACGGTGATCGGAACCGCGGGGCAGCGGAACCTGGACGAGGTCAAGTCGCTGGGCGCGATTGCCGTCAGCTACGGCGACGGCTGGCTGAAGCGGGTCCGGGAAGCGGCCGGCGGACGGGCCGTCGACGCGGTGTTCGACACGTCCGGCCACGGTGTGCTGCCCGATTCGGTGGAACTTCGCGGGTCGCAGGAGCGCGTGGTGACCATCGCCGACCCGGCGGCGTTCCAGCTCGGCCTGCCGTTCTCGTCTGGTGGCGACGCGCTCTCTGACGAGACGCTGGACCGAATCCTTGGTTACGTGGAGCGAGGGCTGCGAATTCCGCAGGGAACCAGCTATCCGCTGGAGGAAGCAGCAGATGCTCAGGAGGAGAGCGAGAACGGGCATCCGAGCGGGAAGTTGACGATCGTCGTTTCCTGACTGGACGACGGCCCGTCTGACCCGCCGGTGCTGTCGTGAGGCAAGAGCTTCGTGCTCTTGGGGAGCCTGTCCGTCGGTTGCGGCGTTTCGGCTGGTCAGACTCTCTCGCCGGCTTCCCGGGCGGAGGTTTGGCCGTGTTGGCTGCCGTTCACAGGCGTCGAAGGTTTTGGGTGAGCGGCTGAAGTTTCGCGGGTATGGCTCGGGCTGTCTGGCTGTCGCCGTTGGATGGCGGCAGCCGGAAGGCCGGGCGCTCAGTGCTCCGACGCTGGATGACACTTACCGGTTGGCAGGTCGGCATCGGCCTGTCGACGGAAGGACGTTGGCCGGTGGGGACGACCATCGACCATTTGGCGACCACGACTCGGCGGGTGGCGGGACGGTGGTCGCTGATCGCGGCGGTGGTGGGTGCCGATTCCCGGCTCGGTGGCGACTTCGCAGATGGCGGTCGCCGCTCGGTCACGGTCAGCCGGTCAGGGACCACATGGTGCGCGTCGGTGTGCAAGCGAAATCCCGCATCGTTGCCGAGCGACGTGCCCAGCCGAGCTGCTAAGCGGAGCGCGTCCGAGCTGCCAAGCGGGGCGCGCTGCTGAGCTGCCCAGCGGTGTGCGCAGCTGGGCTGCTAAACGCCATGCGCTGCACCGCTGTTGAGCGGTAACAAGGGGACCAATCCGCCACCACAAGACTCGGTATCGACCACTCAACGGACAACGGACTCAGCCGGTCGCGAACTGCTTAACCGTCGCCGTTGGGCGATGCGGCGTCGAGCGGCCTGCGCGGTGTCGCTTGCCGCGAGCGGATCAGTCACCTGACGTTGCTCAGCGTCTGTCGGCTGATGACCACGTCAGGAAGGCGTTGGGCGTGCTCGGGACTCGGCGGGACGTTCACCGAACGGATTCGTCGTGACATCGGATACCGGACCGACTACCGGCTCGGCGAACGTCCCGCTGGTGTCAGGGCCTTCTGCGACGAGATCGTTGCCTACGCTGTACAGCCCTGTGGAGTCGTCGACGATGGGCAGGCCAGGGCTTCTGCGGCGGGTACTGCGGGTCCGTTTCGGAGGCGTACGCCCAGCTCGCGAGCTGCCAGGGCGGGCATCGGACTTCTTTGGGGACCGGCCGAACCTGCGGTTTGTCTGAACCGGAACCAGGGCTGGTTCGGAACAGCACCAGCCGAAGCATGGGCCAGTCGGGACCGGACCGTCCGAGATCGGCGTCGCCCGGGTCCTGGGCCAGTGGAGGTCAGTGCCGCCCGGGGGCCAGGGCCAGTAGAGATCGGTGCCGCCCGGGTCCAGGGCCGGCCGAGATCAGCGCCACCTGGGAACAACCGTCAGCCGAAACCAGTGCCGCCCGGAACCGCGGCGACCCACAACCGGGGCAGACTACAACCGGGCGCGACCCAGAACCGGGGCGGGCTGGAACCGGAGCGGCACGGAACCGGGGCAGACCGGAGCCTAGGCGGACCGGAACCGGGGCGGACCGGAACAGCGGCCGGCCGGAGACCGGCGATCGGCCTCGCGCCAAAGGGCCGTCCCGAGCAGCGGGCGATCAGCCCAACCGCGGTCAGTCCAAACCGGTGACCTGCCCGAGCCGGCGGCCGATCCGGACCGTTGGTTGTTCAGTGACCAGTACCGGATGCGGCGGTCGCGTCGGGGACGATGCGTGTGGCCACCGAACGGCGACGGGGTTGGGCTGGGATGCGGACTGTGCCGAGAGCGGAGTGCACCGAGGCCTCCGCCAGTGCGGCCAGGGAGCGACGGTCTTCCGCTCGGCCCGGCGCGATCTCCGGGCACACGTGCACCTCCAGGACCAGGCCGCGCAGGGCGGCGACTCGGCGGAGGGACGCAATGAGCGATTCCGGGCCGATGAAAGCGGGCTGGCTGGTTTCGCGGCTGTCGGACAACCGGTAGCGCAGGGCAATCGGGCGGACGGGCACGCCACCGTCGATGGCGGCCTGGAACGTCGCCGTCGTGAAGCGGCCGGACGCCAGGCCACACCAGGTGGTGCCTTCGGGGGTGACGTTCACGAGCGAGCCGGAGCGCAAGGCGTCGGACAGCTCGGCCACGGTGTCCGGCAGGGTGCGGAGGCGGTCGCGGTTCAGGAAGATGCTGCCACCGCGCCGTACGAGGGTGCCGAGGACCGGCCAGGTGCCGATTTCGACTTTCGCGAGTGCACGCATGGGCCGCAAGGCGTTGATCGCGACGATGTCGAGCCACGAGATGTGGTTGTTCACGACGAGCGCACCGCGACCGGCAGGCGCGGTCAGGAAGTCGGCACCGCCGTGTACGGACAGGCGGACGCCGAACGCACGGAGTACGGACCGGAAGATGGTGCGCACCAGCCGTTCCCGGCTCCGGCCGTGGAGCACGAGCAGCATCGGCGTGCCGAGCAGCGCGCCGCAGACCATCGTGACCGCCGCGGAGTATCGCAGGATCCTGCGTGGCAGGCCGACGGTCGGGGCGCCGGTGGTGAGGCAGCCGTCGCCACAGGGAGACGTCGGCATCCAGGCGTGGCTCATACCTGCACCCCGAGGAAGAACTTCAGGTAGCGCTCGTCGACCTGGTGCAGGTCAAGCAGCACGAAGAAGTCCGCGACGCCGAAGTCCGCGTCGAGTGCCGGCGGGCCGCACACCTTCGCGCCGAGCCGCACGTAACCCTTGATCAGTGGCGGCAGCATCGCCCGACCGGGACGGACGATGTCGTCGCACTCCCACGGGTGCAACGGCGAAACGCGGCGAGCCTCGTCCGCATAGTGCTTGGCGCGCAACACATCCCACACGCCCGCGGCGTAGTTGCCACCGTCGCTCAGTGGCACCGACGCGCAGCCGGCGAGGTAGCGGTGACCGGAAAGCAGCATGTACCGCGCGATCCCGGCCCACACGAGGCTCACGACGGCGCCGCTGCGATGGTCCGGGTGCACACAGGACCGTCCGGTCTCAACCAGCGACGAACGCAGGCCGTCGAGCGCGGTCAGATCGAATTCGCTGTCGGAGTACAACTTCCCGGCCTGCACGGCGCGTTCCGGCGGCAGCATCCGGTAGCAGCCGACGATCTCGCCGGTGTTGTCGTCTCGGACGACAAGATGGTCGCAGTACTCGTCGAAGTAGTCGACGTCCAGGCCAGGCCGCGGGGAGTTGAGCTGCGCCCCCATTTCCCCGGCGAACACCCGGTGCCGCAGCTGCTGGGCGGCAAGCACTTCATCGTTGCCGTGCGCGACGAGAAGGGAATACCTCGGTGCGTCCTCGGGGAGGTCGGCACCCGCCTGATCAGTGCTGACGAGGAGCTGTGACGACGTCATGGTCAAGGTGTACCTGCCACCGAGAAACCGCGGAGAGTGCCAATCGATGACCGATCAGTGCACGTTGAGTTAATTGCCGGTTCTCAGGCTTCTCTCAGGCTCGAACCACCCCAGAACGACCCGGAACCACCCGGAACCACCCGGAACGACCCGTGAAACGTCCCGAAACATCCGGAAACGCCGAAGGCCGCCGCGTACCGAGGGGGTACGCGGCGGCCTTCGGAGCGGGAAAACGTCAGCCCTTGCGCTTGTCGACCGCTTCGGTCAGCTGCGGCGCAACGTTGAACAGATCGCCCACCACGCCGAAGTCGGCGATCTCGAAGATCGGCGCCTCGGCGTCCTTGTTGACCGCGATGATCGTCTTCGAGGTCTGCATGCCGGCGCGGTGCTGGATCGCGCCGGAAATGCCGAGTGCGATGTACAGCTGCGGCGACACCGTCTTACCGGTCTGCCCCACCTGGAACTGGGCCGGGTAGTAGCCCGAGTCGACCGCGGCACGCGAGGCGCCGACGGCCGCGCCGAGCGAGTCGGCCAGCTTCTCCACGACGTCGAACTTCTCCGCCGAACCGACACCACGGCCACCGGAGACGACGATCGACGCCTCGGTCAGTTCCGGCCGGTCGCCGCCGACCACCGGCTCGATGCCGGTGACCTTTGCCGACTTCGCCGGGTCCTGCGCCGGGATTTCCACGGTCTCCTCGGCAGCGGCACCGTCCGCGGCTTCGGCCTCGACCGCGCCGGGGCGGACCGACACCACCGGCACGCCCTTGGCGGCCTTGGACTTCACCGAGAACGCACCGCCGAAGATCGACTGGTCCACCGTGCCGTCGGAGTTCACGCCGACCGCGTCGTACAGCAGGCCGGAGCCCAGCCGGAACGCGACGCGCGCGGCCACCTCCTTGCCCTCGGCGCTGGCGGCGACGAGCACCGCGGCCGGGGACGCCTGCTCGGCGAGCTTCGCCAGCACGTCGACCTTCGGGGTCACCAGGTAGCCGCCGGCGTCGTCGCCTTCGGCGACATAAACCTTGGCCGCACCGTGACCGGCGAGGGCTTCCTTGGCCTTCGCCGCGGTACCGGTGGGACCCACCACCACGGCGGAGGGCTCACCCAGTGCACGCGCCGCGGTCAGCAGCTCGAGCGTGACCTTCTTGACATCACCGTCGACGTGGTCGACGAGGACGAGTACTTCAGCCATTTTCCGAATTCCTCCTCGAAACCGTGTCTCAGATGAGTTTCTGCCCGACCAGGTACTCGGCGACCTTGCCGCCGCCGTCGCCCTCGTCCTCGACCTTCTCGCCTGCGGTGCGCGGCGGCTTCGGGGAGGACTCGATGACCGACGACCACGCGTTGGCGAGGCCGACCTCACCCGCGTCGATCCCGAGGTCGCCGATGGTCAGCGTCTCGACCGGCTTCTTCTTGGCCGCCATGATGCCCTTGAACGATGGGTACCGCGGCTCGTTGATCTTCTCGCTGACGCTGACCAGCGCCGGCAGGTTCGCCTCGAGGTGCGTGATGCCGTCCTCGGTCTCCCGGTCGGCCTTCACGCTGGAGCCCTCGACGGTCAGCTCGCGCACGTAGGTCAGCTGCGGCAGGCCGAGCAGCTCGGCGAGGATCGCGGGCACCGCGGCACCCCGTCCGTCGGACGCCTCGTTGCCGGCGATGACGAGGTCGTAGCCCTCGACCTTGCCGACGGCGGCGGCGAGCACCTTCGCGGTGGCGATCGCGTCGGAGCCGTGCAACGCCTCGTCGGAGACGTGGACGGCCTTGTCGGCGCCCATGGAGAGCGCCTTGCGGATGGCGTCGGTCGCGCGGTCCGGTCCGACCGAGATCACGGTGACCTCGCCCTCGCCGGCTTCCTTGATCTTGAGCGCTTCCTCGACTGCCTTCTCGTTGATTTCGTCGAGCACGGCGTCGGCGGATTCGCGGTCAAGCGTGTTGTCGGCACCCGAGAGCTTCCGCTCCGAGTAGGTGTCCGGTACCTGCTTGACCAGGACAACGATGTTCGTCATGGGTCTTCTTCGACCTCCCGGTAGGGGCCGGTGCTCGGCCACGGGACAGTGCTCTACTGGCCGGTAGATTAGGGCCATTCCGGCGGCCATACCCGCTGAGGTGACCGCATTCACCTGGATGGGCAATCTAGTGGGACCATCGTCCCGGTAGTTTACCGGTTACCCCGTACAGATCACCGCTCGCCCGATCGGACCAACGGTCGCCTACTGCCAGTAGGGCGATAGGCATTAACCTCGGGCAGCATGTCCGCGCACATCGCCGTAGTCACCGACTCGACCTCGTGCCTGCCCGAGAAACTCGCCGCCCAATGGGGAATCGGCGTCGTGCAGGTCCAGCTTCACGTCGGGAATCAGACGGACGACGAGCACCGCTTCGACCGGGGCGGGCTCGTCGAGGCCATGAAGGCCGGCACTCCCGTCTCGACCTCCCCACCCGACCCCGGCGCCTTCTTCTGGACCTACCAGGACGCGGCCTCCGCCGGTGCGTCCGCGATCGTCAGCCTGCACATCTCCGGCCGGTTGTCGGACACCGTGCAGGCCGCCCGCGAGGCGTCGCAGCAGGTCCGGATCCCGGTGCACATCCTCGACAGCGGCACGGCCAGCATGAGCCTGGGCTACGCCGCGGTGTCCGCTGCCCGCGTGGCAGGCGCCGGCGGCCAGCTCAACCGGGTGCTCGACGCCGCGGAACGACGGGTCCGAGGAGCCACCGAACTGATCTACGTCGACACTCTCGAGTACTTGCGGCGATCGGGACGGATCGGCGCTGCCCAGTCGATGCTGGGCACCGCGTTCTCGATCAAGCCGCTGCTCACCGTCCGCAACGGTGAGGTGAGCCCGCTCGCTCGCGTTCCCGGTACCAAACGGGCGATGAACCGCCTCGTCGACCTCGCCGAGAAAGCCGTCGGCGACCAGAAGGCGGACCTCGCGGTGACCCGTTTCGGCTCCGACGAACAAGAGGTCGTGCGCCGGCTGAAGGAACGCATTCCGGGCGTGGGCGACATCCTGGTCGCCGACGCGAGCACTGTGATCGGCGCGCACGTCGGCCCCGGCGCGTTGAGCATCACGGTGTCGCCGACGAACTGACCACCTTCCGACGACCCGGCAGGAGCAGCGTCACGAGCGGCACAACCACAGTCAGAACCAGCGCCACGACGGTGAGCACCTGATCGGTGCGGGCGTAGTGCCCGAGGTGACCGAGGTGGTAGGAGATGTGCGGCACGGAGAACAGCAGTGCCGCCACCGAAACCATCCTGGCCACCGCTGTGGTGCCGATCACCGCGGCGCCGATCAGGACCGCGGCGAGCGCGAGGCTGAGGCCGCCGAAGTCGCGGATCAGGTGCTCGTTGAACGGTCCGTCCATCGACACCCAGCCACGCCGGAAGCCGGGAAAGTCCTGATAGAAACCCATTGGGGTGACCGTTGGCCAGATCCCTTGCGCCAGCTCCGCCAGCCCGAGCACGGCCAGGAGGATGCGCGTGATTGTCCGTTGCATGCAGCAGGAACGAGACCGGCCGGTGGAACGTGACACGCGCTAGGGTCGCGCAGGTGACCCACGCAGCCACCCGGGCCGAAGCACTGCACCTCACCGGCGAACGGACCGTCCCCGGCATCCCCGAGGAGAACTACTGGTTCCGTCGCCACGAAGCTGCCTACCTGGCCCTGCTCCCCCACTGTGCCGGCGCGACGGTGCTGGAGGCCGGCTGCGGCGAGGGTTACGGCGCGGGGCTCATCGCCCGGCACGCGCGCCGGGTGCTGGCGTTGGATTACGACGTCCCGACCACGGAACACGTGGCGCGCCGCTATCCGGACGTCGCCGTGGCACGCGCGAATCTCGCATACCTCCCGGTGCCGGTCGGCGCCGTCGACGTGGTCGCGAATTTCCAGGTCATCGAGCACCTGTGGGATCAGGACGGGTTCCTCGCGGAATGTTTCCGCGCACTGCGCCCTGGCGGGAAACTGCTGGTCACGACGCCGAACCGGCTCACCTTCACACCGGACAGCGACACTCCGCTCAACCCGTACCACACGCGCGAGCTGGCACCGTCCGAATTGGACGGACTACTGCGTGCGGCCGGCTTCACCGTGCAGACGCTGCACGGCTTGCACCACGCGGAAAGCCTGCGCACGGTGGAAAGCCGGCACGGGGGTTCGATCATCGACGCCCAGCTGGCAGTCGTGATGGGCTCGCTGCCGGGGCAGGCGGTGTGGCCGGCGGACCTGCTCGCGGACGTCGCCGCGATCCGCGCGGAGGATTTCACCTTGCACGACCGGGACCTTGACGCCAGCCTCGATCTGGTGGCGGTGGCGGTGCGCCCGTGACCGTCTCGAATCCCGGGCACGAGGGCACGTTCTGCCTGGTCCTGCACAGTCACCTGCCCTGGCTGCCGCACCACGGCAGCTGGCCGGTCGGGGAGGAATGGCTCTACCAGGCGTGGACGCATTCGTATCTGCCGGTCGTCGACCTGTTGCGCCGCTTCGCCGACGAGGGACGACGCGACGTGCTCACCCTCGGCATGACGCCGGTGCTCGCCGCTCAGCTGGACGATCCGTACGCGATCCGCGCTTGTCAGGACTGGCTCGGCCATTGGCAGCTGCGCACTCGCCACGCGTCGACCCTCTGGCGCGGTGACCCGCTGTTGCGCGATTTGGCCGCGGCAGAGCACCAGACCGCCGTTCGCGCCACCGAGGAGCTGGAAACCCGTTGGCGGCACGGCTTCTCCCCGATCCTGCGCAGCCTGGTGGACGATTCGACGATCGAGCTGCTCGGCGGGCCGCTCGCGCACCCGTTCCAGCCGCTGCTGGACGAGCGGGTGCGCCGGTTCGCCCTGCGCAGCGGCCTGGCGGACACCGCGCTGCGGCTCGGGCACGCACCGGAAGGCATCTGGGCGCCGGAATGTGGTTACACACCGGGGATCGAACGGGACTATCAGGCCGGCGGCGTGCGACGGTTCCTCGTCGACGGCCCGTCCCTGCGCGGTGACACCTCGGCAGCGCATCCCGTCGGCGAATCGGACGTGGTCTGCTTCGGCCGTGACCTCGAAGTCACCTACCGGGTCTGGTCGCCGAAGGCCGGCTACCCCGGGCACGCGGCGTACCGGGACTTCCACACGTGGGCACACGAGGTGGGGCTCAAGGCGTCGCGCGTGACCGGCAAAACGGTGGCACCACAGGACAAGGAGCCCTACGATCCGGCGCTGGCCGCGGACGTTCTCGGGCTGCACGTCAAGGATTTCGTCGACACCGTCGTCACGCGGCTGCGCTCGCTCCGCGAACAGCACGGCCACCCGTCGTTGGTGGTCGCCGCATACGACACGGAACTGTTCGGACACTGGTGGCACGAGGGCCCAGCGTGGCTGGAAGGAATCCTGCGCGCACTTCCCGAGGCCGGCGTGCGGGTGACCACGCTGCGAGGCGCGTTGGAGGCCGGTCACCTGGGTTCGCCGGTGGACTTACCTGCGTCCTCATGGGGCTCCGGGAAGGACTGGCGCGTCTGGGACGGCGAGCAGGTCGCCGACATGGTGCAGGACAACACAGCGTTGCAGACCCGTCTCCTGGACCTCGTCGACCGGATCGACGGGACCGCTCGCGACACCGTCGCCGATCAGGCCGTCGCGGAGGCGATGCTCGCCCTGTCCAGTGACTGGGCGTTCATGGTCACGAAGGATTCCGCCGCGGACTACGCGCGGCGCCGGGCCCGCGTGCACACCGAGCGCTTCGACGCGCTGTCCGGATTGCTTCGCAGCGGAGACCGTGCCCGCGCGGTCGCGCTCGCCGACGAATACCGCCGGGCCGACGGCCCGTTCGGCCACGTGGACGCACGCGCCCTGCGTCGTCCTCCTGCATGACGAATCGAAAGGACCCGCACATGGGAATCCGTGACCTTCCGCTCACGACGCTCGCCGGTGAGGACACGACCCTTGGCGCCGACGGCCCGCTCGGCGGCAAAGCGCTACTGGTGGTGAACGTGGCGTCGAAATGCGGCCTGACGCCCCAGTACTCCGGCCTCGAGCGGCTGCAGGAACGCTACGGCGACAAAGGCTTCTCGGTCGTCGGCTTCCCGTGCAACCAATTCGCCGGCCAGGAGCCCGGGACGGCCGAGGAGATCCAGACGTTCTGCTCCACCACCTACGGCGTGTCGTTCCCGCTGTTCGAGAAGATCGACGTGAACGGCGAGGGGCGCCACCCGCTCTACGCAGCCCTCACCGAGACCCCCGACGCCGAAGGCACGGCAGGCGACGTGCAGTGGAACTTCGAGAAGTTCCTGGTCAGCCCGTCCGGCGAGGTCATCGGCCGGTTCCGCCCCCGCACCGACCCGGAGGACGAGACCGTGGTGAAGGCCATCGAGGCGACGCTCCCGTCCTGACCCCCGCCACCCGGCCGGTCTCGCCTGCGTTCCCGACGGGCCGGCCGGGGACGCCGGAGGTCGAACGCCGAGGCGAACCTCGCCGGTGAACCTGACCCGCGGGACCCGTCCGAACCACGATGGTCCCGCGGTCCCCAAGACGACAATCCGGCGTCCGGCGCTGTTGTACGCAGAGCGTGCCTGGGACCCGGCAACTCGAAACGGCTCCGCTCGCTGCCGACCCGGCGACCAAAAACGACTCCTCGCAGTTGCCGACCCGGCAACCCGAAACGACTCCTCGCAGTTGCCGACCCGGCAACCCGAAACGACCCCTCGCAGTTGCCGCTCCGGCGACCGAAACAACCCCTCGCACTGCCAACCCGGCAATCACCCCTCTTGCCAACCCGACAACCAGCACCCGCTTGCCAACCCGGCACGCTGCCGACCCGGGACCTCGTCACGACCCCGTGTTGCTGACCCGGCGCTCCGGATCGGTCCAGCGCGCTGCCGACCCGGCAATTCGGAACTCTTGTACGCGGAGCGGAGAACGCAGAGCTGCGCACTGGCGACCCGGAACCCGCCGCCCGAGTCGACGATCCGTAACGGCCATCGAGAACCGGCCGAGGTGAACCATCTCGCATATCCGTGTCGAACAACGCGCAGAACCGGCGGTGCCGCCAGTCCTGCGAACCGGAGTTCAAGCCACCCCGAGAACCGGCGGCCGACCGAACTGAGGCGCTGGTGATTGCCCCGATCAAAGCACTGGCAATCGGGCAGACTCTTGTACGCGGAGCGTGCCCAAGCACTGACGACCAGGCACCCCGGCACCGGCAACCAAGCTCTTGTCCGCGGAGCGTGCACACCCAGGACCGCCAGTCGAGCAGACCCGAGGTCAACCATCGAGCAGACTCAAGGAACGCCGACCGACCACATCCAGGAACACCGGTCGAACAGCCCCAGCGCCGGTCGAACAGCCTCAGCACCGATCGAGCGGCCCCAGAAACCCCGGTCCAGCGGCCCAGGGACACCAGCCGAACGGACTCAGGGACACCGGTTGATCAGATCCAGAGACACCAGCCGAACGGACCCGAGACCAGCCGTCGAAGAGATCCCGAGGTCAGCCGTCGAAGAGGCCCAGCGACCGGCAGCACGCTCCGTCGACAAGCGTCAACAGATCCGTGCGACCACATACACGCTCCGCGTACAAGACCGCAGAGAGCCATCCGTTCAGCCGCACGCTCCGCGTACAAGAGATCCGGGCCGTCGCCAAGAACCTCGCCTCGCCCCCACACAGCTCCCACCGCCCATCCCGCCCATCAACGGTGAGGCGGCACTGACGTGCGGACCCAGCGTGGCCGTTCCGCGGCAACAAACCGGGCTCACCAGCGTCGATCGGGCAGGACGTCCGAGGTAAGCGACTGGCGAGTAACCTCTGGCCATGCGCGTGCTGATGTTGTCGTGGGAGTATCCGCCGGTCGTCATCGGCGGGCTGGCCCGGCACGTGCACGCGCTGGCCCGGCACCTCGCCGGCCAGGGGCATGACGTGGTCGTCCTCTGCCGGCACACGGCGGGCACCGACGCGTCGACCCATCCCCGCAGTGACCGCATGGTCGACGGTGTCCGGGTCGTCCGGGTGGCCGAGGACCCGATGCACCTGACGTTCGAACGTGACCTCGTCGCATGGACGCTCGCCATGGGGCACGCAATGATCCGCGCGGCGCACGACCTGCTGCGCGGCTGGCAACCCGACGTGGTGCACGCGCACGACTGGCTCGTCACGCACCCCGCCATCGCCGTCGCCGAGGCGGCTCGGGTCCCGCTCGTCGGCACGATCCACGCGACCGAAGCGGGCCGGCACTCCGGCTGGCTGTCGCATCCGCTGAACCAGCAGGTGCACTCGGTCGAGTGGTGGCTGGCCAACCGGGTCGACGCGGTGATCACCTGCTCACAGGCCATGCGCAAGGAAGTGGCTCACCTCTTCGAGATCGACGACGGCGACGTCACCGTGATCCACAACGGCATCGAGGAACGCAGCTGGCGCGTGTCGTCCGGTGAAGTGACGAAAATGCGCGAGCGGCACAGCCCGGCAGGCGCCCCGCTCCTGCTGTTCTTCGGCAGGCTCGAATGGGAGAAGGGCGTGCAGGACCTGCTGGCCGCGCTCCCCCGCATCCGCCGGCGGTTTCCCGGCGCGCGACTGGTCGTCGCCGGGAAGGGTCGGCACCACGACGAGCTGGTCGCGCAGTCCCGCAAGCTGCGGATCCGCCGGGCGGTGGACTTCGTGGGGCACCTGCCCGACCGCGAATTGCGTGCGTTGCTCGCCGCGGCCGACGCGGTGGTGCTGCCCAGCCGGTACGAGCCGTTCGGGATCGTCGCGCTCGAAGCCGCTGCCGCGAAGGCGCCACTGGTGGCCTCGACGGCCGGCGGCCTGGGCGAGGTGGTCGTGGACGGGGAGACCGGATTGGCGTTCGAACCAGGCGACGTCACCGGATTGGCCGAAGCGGTCACCACAGTGCTGAACGACGCCGCCGCAGCGACGCGACGGGCGCGTGCAGCCCAGTCCCGTCTGGCCGCCGACTTCGACTGGGGCCGGATCGCCGAAGAGACGGTCAAGGTCTACCGGCGGGCGCGCATCGGCGAACCGGTCGAGCTGGGCCGCCCGAAGATCGCAACCGGCAACGCTTTCGAACTCTGACCGACACTCGTGCACGCGGAGCTCGCCACAACACCGGCGCTTACACCACGCTCCGTGCACAAGACCACGAGATCGACCGCGGACGGGCCTACGGAACTCCCGGATCGTCGGGCCCCAGCGACCAGATCCGCGACAACCCGCCCCCCGGTCACCGGGCCGCCAACCACCCAGGGCTCCCTCACCACCAGGCCGACAAGCCCGGGACGCCCGGCAATCAGACCGGCGAAAAGTCAGGTACCAGCAACCTCCGGACCGACAAACCCGGACACCCCTGGTCGCCAGACCGACAACAACCCGGCAACCTGGTCGCCAGATCGACAACGATCCGGCACCCCTAACCGTCGGATCGACAACGGTCCGGCAGCCCTGACCACCGGATCGACAACAACCCAGGTACCTCAGCCCTCCGACCAGCAGCAACCCAGGCGACCCCAGCCGGACAGACCGGCAGCCCAGGCTCTCGGCTCTCGGCTCTCGGCTCTCGGCTCTCGGCTCTCGGCTCTCGGACCGACAACAATCGGGGCACTCCCAGCCGACAAGTCGGTCAGTAGCCGGCCCTCGGTCGCTGGATCGGCACCAAGCTGCCCGTGGTCCTTGGACCGGCAACAAGCTGCCCATGGTCGCCGGGCCGACAACAACTCGTCCCTACTCGCTGGACCGGCAACGGCCAGGGGCCGCAGGCACGGGGCTGCCAACGGGCCACTTCGGAAACACCGGACTTGCGGTGAGCCGAACCTCGCGGACGATCGGTGACCGGCCCCATCCCGACGTGTCGCCGAATCGGTCGCCGCTGAATGCCGACAGCCCGCTGCGACGCGGTCAGCAACGGCCTGTCAGGATCCTGACACTGACCGGTTCGCGATACGGCTCATGCG
Organism: Amycolatopsis ultiminotia; assembly: GCF_039536925.1. Lineage (NCBI taxonomy): Bacteria > Bacillati > Actinomycetota > Actinomycetes > Pseudonocardiales > Pseudonocardiaceae > Amycolatopsis > Amycolatopsis ultiminotia. The sequence continues at coordinate 152,653 of NZ_BAAAZN010000020.1, forward strand.
GTTCGATGGCCGCCCGGATGCGATCCGCGAACGCGACGCGCTCATCAGCAGCGGGCAGAGTTTCTTCGCTGAGAGCTGAATACACACCGCCCGCGATCTGTTCCGCAGTGAGCTCATCGACGTATTCGACGACCCGAGTGTCCACTTCGTACCCCGCAGCGACGAGTGAATCCCGATACCGGACATGGCTTCTGTCGTCAGTGCCGCAGGTCGTGGTCAAGGGATGGCCGAGCCACTCGGTGAGCACGTCGCGGAGCGCTCGGGACGAGGCGCTTTCCTGAAGCCACAGCGGCGAACCGTTCGTCACCACGGCAACCCGCCGCCCTCGCGCAGGATTGGTCGAAAATCGGCAAACACCGTCTCGTGATCCATCCAGTGCAGGGCTTGGCCGATCGTGACGGCGCCAAGCGCCAAGCGCCAAGCACCGAGCGCCGGGAGGTCGGTGTCGCTGCCCAGAAGCCACAAGACGTTGCCAGTACCGGCGGCAGTTGCGGCACGACGAGCCGTCACCAGCATGTCCGCCGACGGGTCCATCCCGACCACTGCACGGACACGTTCAGCCATCGGCAGGGTCAACTGGCCAGTACCACACCCGAGATCAACGACGACGTCTTCATCATTCAGGGTGAAACGTCACAGAGCGCGTCGAACACTGCTTGCGGATAGCCGCGACGCTACTGCCGGTAGAACTCGGTGACCTCTCCGCTGAATCCCAAGCCCATACGGCGATCCTCGCGACGCGACCGGAGGAAAGCGACGGATTTCGCAGAGAGCCGAGCAGATCCGAACCGTAGCTCCACAATGCGACGCTCCCGCTTCACCCACCTCGACTCATCTGGCCCACCTGTCTCGCTGCGAAGGGCATCCGCATGACGTACCAGGCGACACCGCGTACGACTCCGCGTGCAAGAGCAAGACTCACGCACAAGGTGGCACCGCTCACGACTCAGCGGCACGTTCACAGAGAGACACGACGCAACCGTCGGACGGCAGGTTTGCCCGCCCGGCGTACAAGAGCCGCGCCGGCACGCAAGAGGCCCGACACGCGAGAGCCGCCCACCATGCACGAGCCGTCCGGCGGGCACAAGCCCCGACAAGCAGGAGCCGCCCGAGTGAACCACGGCCGGCACTGCGCTGGCCGACGTCTTCCGGCCCGCAAGGTCGACCAGCGCGCAAGGTCGGTTGACGCGCAAGAGCCACACAGCGCGCAAGAGCCGCCTGGTGCGGAGGAGTCACGCGGCATACAACAGTCGCCCGGCGGCCAGGTCGTCCAGCATCGAAAGAAGACCCTGACCTGGTCACCCCGTCACCGCCGCCGAACAAAGTAGACCTGCGTGACCAGCGGAAATGCCAAAACCCGCGTGTTGTCGTTTGAGACGACAACACGCGGGCTCTGGAAAGCCCGGGTCCGGTGGCGGGGAGCCTCCGCCACCGAACCCGTACCCGCGCCGTCCCAAAACGCGACGCGGGGGCCGGGTGCCCGCGGTCAGGTCACGGACAACCGGAGCAGGTTCACCGGATGGCGGTATCGGTGAGGTAGCGGGCGTAGGCGCCGGTCGTGAGGAAGCTCGGGAGCTTCTCGCCGAGGGCGGTCTCGGTGAAGATCGCCCTGGCGTCGTCGAGCCGGGCGGCCGCACCGAGGTCGGCGCGGACCTTGGCGAGTTCGTCGTCCAGAAACTCGACCGCGAGTTCGCGGGTGAGCGCCGTACCGTCCTCGAGCTTGGTGCCGTTGCGGATCCACTGCCAGATCTGGCACCGCGCGATCTCGGCCGTCGCGGCGTCTTCCATCAGGTTGTGGATCGCGGCGGCGCCGGTGCCCCGCAGCCAGGAGTCGACGTACCGCAGGGCGACGTTGACGTTCGCTCGCACGCCCGCCTCGGTCACCTCCCCACCGGCACTCGCGACGTCGAGCAGGTCCTCCGCACCGACCGACACGTCCTCGCGCAGCTTGCCGAGCTGGTTCGGCCAGCCGCCGAGCACCGCGTCGAACACCTCGCGGCACACCGGGACCAGGCCGGGGTGCGCGACCCACGAACCGTCGAACCCGTCACCTGCCTCGCGTTCCTTGTCCTGGCGGACCTTCTCCAACGCAACCTCGTTGGTGGCAGGATCCTTACTCGGGATGAACGCGGCCATTCCGCCGATCGCGTGCGCTCCGCGGCGGTGGCAGGTGCGGACGAGGAGTTCGGTGTAGGCACGCATGAACGGGACCGTCATCGTCACCTGGGCTCGGTCCGGCAGCACGAAATCGGCGCCGTGCGCGGAGAAGTTCTTGATGACGCTGAAGATGTAGTCCCACCGGCCTGCGTTCAGGCCGGAGGCGTGTTCACGCAGCTCGTACAGGATTTCGTCCATCTCGAAGGCCGCGGTGATCGTCTCGATCAGCACGGTCGCACGGACGGTACCCCGCGGGATGCCGAGTTCCTGTTGCGCCAGCAGGAAGACGTCGTTCCACAGCCGCGCTTCGAGGTGGCTCTCCAGTTTCGGCAGGTAGAAGTACGGCCCGCTGCCGCGCGCGATCAGCTGGCGCGCGTTGTGGAAGAAGTACAGCCCGAAGTCCACCAGGCTGGCCGAAACGGGGCGGCCGTCGATCCGGATGTGCTTCTCCGCCAGGTGCCAGCCACGCGGCCGCGCGACGATGGTCGCCGGTTCGTCGCCGATCGTGTAACGCTTGCCCGCCTCGGTGGTGAAGTCGATGTTGCGGCGAATGGCGTCGAAGAGGTTCACCTGGCCGTCGACGATGTTGTGCCAGGTCGGCGACGTCGCGTCCTCGAAGTCTGCCAGCCACACCTTGGCGCCGGAGTTGAGCGCGTTCACCGTCATCTTGCGGTCGGTCGGGCCGGTGATCTCCACCCGACGGTCCTCGAGGCCAGGCGCGGCAGGCGCGATGTGCCAGCTGTCGTCGGTGCGGATCCGCCGCGTCTCCGGCAGGAAGTCCAGCTGTTCCTCCCCCGACTGCACGCGCTCCCGGCGCCGGCGGCGCTCATCGAGCAGTTCGCGGCGACGTCCGGCGAAGGCGTTGTCGAGCTTGGCCACGAAGTCCAGTGCGGCCGGGGTCAGGATCTCGGCGAACCGGCCACCGGTCGGCCCGGTGACCTCGATGCGGTAGTTCAACTTGTCAGCCATCTCGTACCTCCGCTGCGGGGGAAGAAGGGGGCGGTCCGGCGGCGGGCGGGAATCCGCCGCCGGACCGCATGGGGAAGGCTCAGAACTGCGCTTCCTCGGTGGAACCCTTGAGCGCGGTGGTCGAGCTCTGCGGGTTCAGCGCCGTGGCGACCTGGTCGAACCAACCGGTGCCGACCTCGCGCTGGTGCTTGGTGGCGGTGTAACCGCGCTCCTCCGAAGCGAACTCACGCTCCTGCAGTTCGACGTAGGCGCTCATGCCCTCGCGGGCGTAACCGTGCGCCAGGTCGAACATCGAGTAGTTCAGCGCGTGGAAGCCGGCCAGCGTGATGAACTGGAACTTGTAGCCCATGTGGCCGAGTTCGCGCTGGAACTTCGCGATCGTCGCGTCGTCGAGGTGCTTCTTCCAGTTGAACGACGGCGAGCAGTTGTAGGCCAGCATCTGGTCCGGGTACTTCGCCTTGATGGCCTCGGCGTACCTGCGTGCCACCTCGAGGTCCGGCTCGGAGGTCTCCATCCAGAGCAGGTCGGCGTACTGCGCGTAGGCCAGGCCACGCTCGATGCACGGCTCGATGCCGTTGCTGACCTCGTAGAAGCCCTCCGCGGTGCGGCCGCCGGTGAGGAACTGCTGGTCCCGCTCGTCGACGTCGCTGGTCAGCAGCGTCGCGGCCTGTGCGTCGGTGCGGGCGACGATGAGCGACGGCACGTTCAGCACGTCCGCGGCGAGACGGGCGGCGTTCAGCGTGCGCTCGTGCTGCTTGGTCGGGATCAGCACCTTGCCGCCGAGGTGACCACACTTCTTCTCGGACGCGAGCTGGTCCTCCCAGTGCACACCCGCGGCACCGGCCGCGATCATGCCCTTCATCAGCTCGAACGCGTTGAGCGGGCCACCGAAGCCCGCCTCGGCGTCGGCGACGATCGGCGCGTACCAGTCGATGTCGGTGTTGCCCTCGGCGTAGTTGATCTGGTCGGCGCGGCCCAGCGCGTTGTTGATCCGGCGGACCACGGCCGGCACCGAGTTGGCCGGGTAGAGGCTCTGGTCCGGGTAGGTCTGGCCGGACAGGTTGGCGTCCGCCGCGACCTGCCAGCCGGACAGGTAAATCGCCTTCAACCCGGCACGCACCTGCTGCACGGCCTGGTTCCCGGTGAGCGCACCGAGTGCGTTGATGTAGTCCTCGTTGTGCAGCAGCTGCCACAGTTTCTTCGCACCGCGGCGGGCGAGCGTGTGCTCTTCGACAACGGAACCCCGCAGCTTCACCACGTCGGCGGCGGAGTAGGTCCGCTGGACGCCCGCCCAGCGGGGGTCGGTCTTCCACTGCTCGGCCAGCTCGGCCGCCGCCTGCTCGAGCTGCTTGGCCTGCTCGGTCATCGGACTCTCCCGTGTTGCGAAGTTTGCGATTGCTCGCCTTGCCTGGTCACGACCCTGACACGAGCGGGAAAACCGGGTCCATAGCTCCAATTTGCCAAATTTTGCGAAGGATGCTTACGATCCTGCAAAGGTTGTGAATCGCCGATTCGCAACACGAGGGAGAATCCGCCGGCTTGATCGTTCACGTAATCGTTCAGGCCCGGAAACCTTCCGGCCGGACGGAGGAGCGATGGACAAAACTTTCGCCGGGGCGCGCCTGCGGCATCTGCGCGAGAGCCGCTCGATGAGCCAGGCGGACCTGGCACGTGTGCTCGAGATCTCACCCAGTTACCTCAACCAGATCGAGCACAACTCCCGTCCGCTCACGGTGCCCGTGCTGTTGCGGATCACCCAGGCGTTCGGCGTCGACACGGAGTTCTTCGCCAACAACGACACCTCGCGGCTGGTCGCGGACGTCAAGGAAGCGCTGCTCGACGAGGTCGTCGGCGTTGAAGTGACCACGAGCGAGCTGAACGAATTGGCGACGAACCTGCCCTCGGTCGCCCAGGCACTGGTGAAACTGCACCTCAGCTACCGCAACGCAGTTGAGAACACTGCGGCGCTGACCACGGAAAACGGCCTCGGCCTACACGGCAGCGCGGCCGCGCCGTTGCCGCACGAAGAGGTCCGCGACTTCTTCTACGAGCGCGAGAACTATGTCGCCGAACTGGACGAACGCGCCGAACGGATGGCCGCGACGATCCCGCTGCGCCGTGGTTCGGTGCTCGTCTCGCTCAAGGAACGGCTCTGGCAACGCTACGGCGTCGAGGTGACCACCGAGGGCATCGACGAATCCGCAGGTCAGCAGCACCAGTACGAGCCGGCGACGCGGGTGCTGCGGCTCGCCCCGAGTCTTCGGGTCGGCCAGCAGGCGTTCCGGATGGCCTCGCAGATCGCGCTCCTCGAGTACGACGACCTGATCACCGAACTCGCGGATTCATGGGCGTTTTCCGGCCTGCCCGCGCGCACACTCGCGCGGGTCGGCCTGGCGAATTACTTCGCCGGCGCGCTGATCCTGCCGTACAGCTCGTTCCTGGACGCGGCGGAGCGGTTCCGCTACGACATCGAGCGGCTGTGCGACCACTTCGGTGTCGGATTCGAGACGACCTGTCACCGGCTGTCGACGCTTCAGCGACCAAAGCACCGCGGGGTGCCGTTCTCGTTCGTGCGGGTGGACCGGGCAGGGAACATGTCGAAACGACAGTCGGCGGCCGGCTTCCACTTCTCGCGGGTGGGCGGTGCCTGCCCGCTGTGGAACGTCTACGAGGCGTTCACTTCGCCCGGCAAGATCCTCACCCAGATCGCCGCGTTGCCCGACGGCAAGCGCTACTTCTGGGTCGCGCGCACCGTGTCACGCAACATCGGCGGCTACGGGAGTCCGGGCAAGACGTTCACCGTCGGCCTTGGTTGCGAACTGCGCCATGCCGGCCGGCTCGTCTACTCGACCGGCCTCGACCTGGACGAACCTGCCGCGGCGACGCCGATTGGCATGGGCTGCAAAGTGTGCGAACGGCCCGCGTGCCCACAGCGTGCGTTCCCGGCGATCGGCAAACCGCTGACGGTCGACGAGAACACGAGCACCTTCGTCCCGTACCCGGCTGTTCCCAAGAAGTGAGAGCCACGGGCTGCGTACGCGGACGTACGTGTTGGACGTCGGTACGTACGCGAGCGCGAGGCCGAGAATGCACCTGCGCGAGACTCAGTACGCCGATCAATGATGAGCCGTAGCGGTGTCCGTCCTCTTGTACGCGGAGCGTGCGTCAGGGCGGACACTGGCGAGTAGGCGTGCACCGCGAGGACAGTGAACGTGGTCATGCCCCCACGCCCGCCTAGTCAGAAGCGCAGCGCGGAGTAGAGCCCAATCAGCCTGATGAGCAGGAACCCGAACCGCCCGCGATCTCAAACGGCCCGGCCACGACGAGCCACAGCAGGGTTGGCAAGCGAAAAGGCCGGCAGCGACCATCACCGAGGTCGGCCGGTCCGGTTCGTCGGCAGCTTGCACGAACGGGCATATTGGGCCGGTTTGGTCACGTTCGGTCGCCAGACGGCATTTCCTGCCGTCAACACCCCTGCGGACGCCGCAGTGAGCGGGAAGTAGATTCAGCGACTGTGCAACGGATCGAAACCGTCAGTGCCCAAATGGTGGAACAGGCCGCCGAGCGGCTCGCCGGCGTGGTCACTCGGACACCGCTCGAGCCCAACGCCCGTCTGTCGTCCCGGGTGGACGCGCGCGTCTGGCTGAAGCGCGAGGACCTGCAGACTGTCCGCTCGTACAAGATCCGCGGCGCTTACAACTTCATCGTCCAGCTCGACGACGAGACGCGTGCGCGCGGCGTCGTCTGCGCCAGTGCCGGCAACCACGCGCAAGGGGTCGCGTACGCATGTCGCCGTTTAGGGGCGAATGGTCGCGTGTACGTACCGGGCACCACGCCGCGGCAGAAGCGTGAACGCATCGCAACTCTCGGTGGCGCGCACATCGAGGTCATCGTGGTCGGCGAAACGTACGAAGATGCCTTCACCGCGGCGAACGAAGACGCGCAACGCACTGGGGCGACGCTCGTGCCGGCTTTCGATGACATCCGCACTGTCGCCGGTCAGGGCACCGTGGCGCTGGAGATCGTCGAGCAGCTGGGTTTCGTCCCGGACGTGCTGGTAGTCCCGGTCGGTGGCGGTGGCCTGCTGTCCGGTATCGCGACCTGGCTCCACGAGCGGCATCCTGAGGTCCGGGTCGTCGGCGTCGAGCCGGCAGGGGCGATGTGCATGGCGGCGGCGCTCGGCGCGGGTGAACCGGTACGGATCGCCACGGTCGACCCGTTCGTCGACGGCGCGGCGGTCCGACAAGCCGGCCGGGTGCCATTCCCGCTCGTCCGAGACAGCGGTGCGGAACTGACGTCGGTCGACGAGGGCGCGGTGTGCACCGAGATGCTGTCGATGTACCAATCGGACGGCATCATCGCCGAACCCGCGGGTGCCCTCGCGGCCGCCGCGTTGGGGACCACCGTGCGCGTCGAAGCCGGGCAAACGGTGGCGTGTGTCGTCTCAGGCGGCAACAACGACGTCAGCCGGTACAGCGAAATCCTCGAACGCTCCCTGATCCACGAGGGTCTGAGGCACTACTTCCTCGTCGGCTTCCCTCAGGAACCCGGCGCACTTCGCCGTTTCCTCGACGAAATCCTCGGCCCTGAGGACGACATCACGCGCTTCGAGTACGTCAAACGCAACAACCGCGAGACCGGCCCGGCGCTGATCGGGATCGAGATCGCCCGGCGAACGGACCTGCCCGGCCTGCTTGCCCGGCTGGCCGCGAGCCCGCTGCAGGTGGAGCGAGTGGAACCGGGGAGCCCCCTCTACCACTTCGTGGTCTGAGCGCTTCCCCTCCCTTCATGGTCTGAGCTCACCCCCTCGCGGTCCAAGCGCTCTCCCTCACCTCGCGGCCCGAGCGATCCCCTCACCTCGCGGTCCAAGCGCTCTCCCTCACCTCGCGGCCCGAGCGGTCCCCTCATGGTCTGAGCGTTTCCCCCGAGTCGAGGTCCAGCGCTTCCCCCCGACCTTGTGGTCTGAGTGCTCCTCCTCGCCTCGATGTCTGGGCGCTTCCGCTCTGCGTTGTGGTCCGAGCCCTTCTCCTCGCCCCGTGGTCTGGGCGCTTCCCCTTGCCTCGCAGTCTGAGCATCGTCCCTGGCCAGGCAGCATTTGCCGAAAAGACGACAACGGCCGCCAGGCCAGTTCGGCGTTGCCCTCGCGATAGATCTTCGCCGACGCGATCCGGCCGCCTTCGAACCGGTAGAAGCCGGCGATGGAGAACTGGCGGCCAACCCCGTTGTGGGTGAGCTGCTCCGTCAACTGGGCGGCGACGCGGTCACCGTCGGCGATGACGTTCTCGATGGTCAGCGTGGGCAATAGCTGTTCGAGTGCGTCGCTGAAGAGCTCCGCGAGTTCTTTGCGGCCGTGCACGACACTGCCTCCGGTGACCCAGACCGCATCGTCGGTAAAGCCAGCCAACAGGGCCTCGAGGTCGCGGTCGTTGAAGGCGTCCACGTGACGCCGCAGAGCTTCGGTCACTCAGCGAGGCTATCCGCGGCGTCGCGTGGTTTCGTCGATTTCTCGGACACAGAGCGTGCTACGACTTCGGTGTCGGAATCGGTGGCCCAGGGCAGGATTCCGTGGTCGTGCGGCCGGTGTCGAAGAAGGTCACGGCGGCTGCCGCACACGGCAGAGAGGCCAGCGAGCCGTGTGCGTCGTCCTCGACCGTCATCAGTGCACCGCCGATTTGCCGCTGCATCGCATAGGCCCATCCGATCGGCGTGACGGGCTCGAAGGTGTGCCCGACGAGCTGCAACTGACTCTTGCCCGGCCCGAACTGCCACTGTTGCGCGGCCGACGGCCAGCCGATGCACCGCTGCTCCCAGATCCCTTGCGAACCGGCGACCGGATTGCGCTGGATGCGTTCGAGCCGGTGTTGCCACACCGTGTCGAAGTCCCGCGGGCTGGGCGATTCGTTGCACAACAAGGCGTTCTGCTGGAAGGTGCTGCCGCCGGTGCGCTCGGTGTCCCAACCGAACCCGCTCGCCGGCGCGGCCGCCCGCGGTGCCGCGGGAGTTCCGCCGTCGCGGATCGTGGCCAGTCGGGAAGCAAGATCCGGCCACTGTTTACGCGGGTCGGCGAGCATGGCGTTCACGGTTTCGCCGTTGACCACCGAACCGTCAGGACCCTTACGTGGATGAGCAGCCAGCTCGGCACGCAGGTCGAGCAGGGCCTTGACGACGGTGGGCTCGTCCGCGCCGAAATGGTAGACAGCGTCGTAGTCGGCGATCCAGGCAGAGAACTCGTGGAAGGTCTTCTCACCCGCGGTGGTCTCGTCATCGTCCATTGCGGTGAGGTCGAGTTTCGGCGACATCACCGAATCCAGCAGCATCTTGTCGACGTGATCGTCGAAGAGTGTTCGGTACTGCGCGCCGAGCGCCGTTCCCCAGGAGATGCCGTAGTAGCCGATCTTGTCCTCGCCCAGCGCCTGACGGATCCGATCCAGGTCGCGCGCGATGTTCGGTGTGGTCAGCGAACGGACCAAAGCCGGATCCTTGGCGATGCACTGCCGCTTGGCCGCCGCGTCCCGTTCGGCGACGAACCTGGCTTGCTCCTTTTCGGACAGTCCCGGATCGGGTTGGGTGCCGTCCTCGGGACAGTCCAGCCCCGCGCTGTAGTCGACGCCGCGTGGATCGAACCCGATCAGGTCATAATGTTCGAGCAACCCGGCAGCTTTGCTGTCCGCGGTCGTGCGCGGCGTGGTCATTCCGGACTGACCGGGACCGCCGGGATTGAAGACGATGGCCCCGGTGCGCGTGCCGATCGCCGGGATCCTGCTGACCGCGATGTCGATCGTCCGCCCACCTGGGTCGGCGTAGTCGAGGGGAACGGTGACCATCGCGCATTCGGTCCGCTGATCATCGGCGTCCCATCCCTTCGCGATCGACGCGCACGGCTGCCAGTCGAGTCCTTCTGCAGCGGCGACCGTGGGAACGAGAGGGACCACCGCAACCGCCATGAAGACGGAAGCGAGAGAACGGAATTTCGGCATGAAGATCATCCTGCCGACCTCCGGTGCAACCGCGGATCAGCCGATCGGCCGAGTGCCCGAACCGATGGGCTGGTTCATCGACGACGCTCCGTCGCGATTGCCGGCCGACACCGAGCTCACGCAGCGCCCCTGGCCCACCGCGCACCGACGACCAACCTGTCATTGGTGACCGCACCGACGTGCTGACGACCACTCCCCGGCGCTGGGGCATACGCCGCGCCGTGCGCAGACAAACGCCGGAACGCGACGGCGGATTTTCGTCCAAAGGGTCGTCACCAGTTCAGGGCGGGCTTCGGGTTCGTCGTCCCGTGACAGTTCCGGGTCCGCGGCACTGTCTGTCACAACCACCCCAGGCCGACCACCGTCTCGCGACGGCCCCGGGCCCCGGCGGTCGTACAACCACTCCAGGTTCGGCGCCGTCCGCGGTCATCGTGGCAATCCCACGTCCACAGCAGTCACAACCACTCCAGACTCACCACCACCTCACGCCAACCACAGGCCCGCACCGGTCGCACGACCACTCCACAACCACCGCTCGCCACGGCAACTCCGCACCCGCGACGACCGTGCAGCTTCTCCACGTTCGCTGTGGTCGGCGCGGTAGCCCTCAGGCGACGCGTTCCCGTGCCGACTCCAGGCATCCTGTCTGCTGAACGTCCGGTTTCGTTGTTGTGTGGGCGACGATCGGCTGTTCGCGGGTGGCGTTCGGCGTTATCCGGGGATGCCTGTCGACGCTGCGGGGCTGCGGCAGCTGTGGCTAGGTGTCTCCGCCGGCAGGAGCCGGCAGGAGATCGATCGGCGTCGTCGTTCAGGGGGCAGATAGCAAGGTCAGCGAGGAAAACCGACGAACATCGTGTGGTGTAGATCGTTCACATGGGCGCGAGTGATGATCGCGGCAGCCTCCGGGTCCTGGTCGGCGAGGGTCTGGACCAGGACCTCGTGGTCGCGGTTCGACTCGTGCAGTGACTCCGTCGGGTAAGGCAGGTAGAACCGGTACAGCTCGTCCAGGACCTGGCGGTACTGGTGGACGGCCGAGCGGGGGGCGCCGGCGTTCGCGACCGTGGTGTGGAATCGGGCGTCGAGTTCGTGGAATTCTGCCCACCCCGTCGCCGCGTCCATTTTGCTGACGAGTGCGCGCAGTTCGTCGACCACGTCGTCCGGCCTGCGAAGGGCGGCCAGCTGCACCAGTCCCGATTCGAGCACGAACCGGTGGTCGATCAGTTCGTGAACTTCGGCCGAGGCCTCGCGGTACGCACGGACCTCGCCGACCCGGCCGACCGGCGCGTCGGCGGCGACGAGGGTGCCCCCGTTGCGGCCCCGGCGGCGCTCGAGAAATCCGTCCTCGCACAACGACACGAGCGCCCGCCGCACGGTGATGGCGCCGACGCCCAGTGCGCGCGCGATTTCATCGTTCGGCGGCAGCCACTCGCCTGGCCCGAGCAAGCCCAGTTCGATCGCCAGCGCGATGCGGGCCCGTACGGTGTCAAGCGCGGAAAGGCGCCGGATGGCGGTCAGCTCGGGCGCGCCCAGATCGGCAGCCATGCGGCGACGATACCTCGCAAAACTGCTCAAAGTGAACACTCTTGTTTAAGTGTTCAAGATGGACTATTTTTCGACCATGCCGCGCCTCCTGCCGCTCGCGCTCGCGCAGCTGCCACCGCGCCCGTACACGGACACTGTGGCTGCGTACGCAAGCGAAGTCGAGACTTTGCTTGCCGCGCACCCGGGCACCAAGCTTGTCGCCTTTCCCGAGCTGCACCTGTGTGGCGTCGAAGGCACCGAGGCGGAACGCAACGAGCAGCTCAACGCCGCCGCGCAACCGCTCGACGGCCCGCGTACTCGGCAATTAGCCCAGCTGGCGGGCGACCTCGACGTATGGCTGGCACCCGGCAGTGTCTGCGAGCGCGGCGACGACGGCGAACTCTTCAACATCGCGCTCGTCTTCTCACCGGAAGGGCACCTTGCCGCCCGCTACCGCAAGATCTTCCCCTGGCGGCCGTACGAGCCGTACGAGCCGGGTGACCGCTTCGTCGTCGTCGAACTGGCCGAATTCGGGCGGCTCGGCTTCTCCATCTGTTACGACGCGTGGTTTCCCGAGGTCGCGCGGCATCTGGCCTGGCTCGGCGCGGAACTCGTGCTCAACCCCGTGCAGACGACAACCGCGGACCGGGCGCAGGAATTGGTGCTCGCCCGCGCCAACGCGATCACGAACCAGGTGTTCGTCGCAAGCGTGAACACTGCCAGTCCGGTCGGGATGGGCGAGAGCATCCTGGTCGACCCCGAAGGCATGGTTCTCGGACAGGTGCCGGGCGCAGAGCCGGGCGTGCTCGCGCGCACGATCGACCTCGACGACGTCGCGCGCGTCCGACGGGATGGCACGGCCGGCGTCACCCGGGTGTGGGACCACTTCGCGCCGGGTGACTCACCGCTGGAACTTCCGCTGTACCAAGGCCGCATCGAACCCGGCCGTTGGCGGCCGCGAGCAGGAGGAGCCCGATGAACAGCACGCAACCGGCGTCGACGGCAACGCTGGAGCGGCGACTTGGCCTGCCGGGTGTCGTCCTCTTCGGACTCGCTTACATGGCGCCGTTGATCGTGCTCGGCACTTTCGGTGTCGTGGCGACGACCACCGACGGCTCGGTGGCGTCGGCCTATCTCGTGGCGCTGATCGCGATGCTCTTCACCGCCGCCAGTTACGGTAAGATGGCCAGTGCATATCCGGTTGCCGGTTCCGCCTACACCTACGTGCGCAAGGCAATCGACTCACGGCTCGGCTTCCTCGTCGGCTGGGCGGTGCTGCTCGACTACTTCTTCCTGCCGATGGTGATCTGGCTGATCGGTGGCGCGTACCTGTCGGCGCAGTTCCCCGGTGTGCCGAGCTGGCTGTGGCTGATCGCGTTCATCGTCATCACGACGGTACTGAACGTGCTGGGCATCAAGATCGCCGAAAAGACCAACTTCGTCCTCATGGCGTTCCAGATCCTGGTGATCGCGTTCTTCGTGATCCTGTCGATCAAACAGGTCGTCACCGACAGCGGTTCGCTCGCCAGCGGCGACCCGTTCTTCCACCAGGGCAGCACGTTCGGCACGATTTCCGGTGGCGCGGCGCTCGCCACCTATTCTTTCCTCGGTTTTGACGCCGTCACCACGCTGACCGAGGAGGCGGTGGAACCCCGTCGCACGATCCCGCGCGCGATCCTGCTGACCGCGCTGATCGGTGGCGGCGTGTTCATCGTGCTCGCGTATTTCACCCAACTGGTGCACCCCGGTAGTCAGTTCAGCGACGAATCCTCGGCCGCATTCGAGATCGCGACCCGCATCGGGGGCAACCTGTTCGCCTCGTTCTTCCTGGCCGGGCTGGTGGTGGCGCAGTTCGCCTCGGGGATCGCCGCGCAGGCCAGCGCGTCACGGCTGATGTTCGCGATGGGCCGCGACGGCGTGCTACCGCGGATCTTCGGGCGGCTGCAACCGAAACTGCACACGCCGGCGTTCGCGATCGAGCTCACCGGATGCGTGGGCCTGATCGCACTCGCACTGGATGTGACCACGTCGACGTCGTTCATCAACTTCGGCGCGTTCACTGCGTTCACCATGGTCAACGTCTGCGTGATCGCCACATGGCTGCGCGAGCGGCGGACAACACGACGGAATCCGCTGACCTGGCTCGTCTTCCCGGTCATCGGCGCCGCGGTCGACCTGTGGCTGCTCGTGCACCTGGACGGCATCGCCCTGGTGCTGGGCCTGGTGTGGCTGGTGATCGGCGTCGGATACCTCGCGGTGCTGACCCGCGGGTTCCGCAGGCCGCCGCCGCAGATGACGTTCGAGGAGTGACGAACGGTCAGCCTTCGCCCAGGGTCTTCTGCAGGGCCCTGTTCGCCTTGCGCGCCATGTCGGCCACCGCTTCCCGGCGGGCCGCATCCGCGGCGTAGTCGTCCTCGCGGTCGCGCACCACCCGGGCGGGGGAACCGACCGCGATCGAGTAGTCCGGGAGGTCACCGCGGACCACCGCATGCGCACCGAGCACACAGCCGCGGCCGACCCGGGTGCCCTTGAGCACGCTGACCTTCGTGCCGAGCCAGGTGTCCGGCCCGATCCGGACCGGGGACTTGACGATGCCCTGGTCCTTGATCGGCACATGGATGTCGGCGGTGACGTGGTCGAAGTCGCAGATGTACACCCAGTCGGCAATGAGGGTGGCCGCGCCGAGCTCGATGTCCAGATAGCAGTTGATGACGTTCTGGCGCCCGAACACCGACTTGTCGCCGATGCGAAGGGACCCCTCGTGACAGCGAATGGCGTTGCCGTCGCCGACGTGCACCCAGCGGCCGATCTCCATCCGCCCGTAGCCGGGGCGGCAGTGGATCTCCACGTCCTTGCCCAGGAACAGCATGCCGCGCAGGATGATGTGCGGGTTGGCGAGCCGGAACTTCAGCAGCCGGTAGTACCGCACGAGGTACCACGGCGTGTACGCGCGGTTGCGTAGCGCCCAGCGCAACGAATCGACGGTCAGGAACCTGGCCTGGCGCGGGTCTCGCCGAGCCCGCCGCCAGGCGCGCACTCGCGACAACGCGGGCGCACCCCACATCGACGTCATGCCGTTGACCGTAACCTGTGCCCGACGGCCCGGTACAGGCAAGGGAGCACGATGGGGACCAAGCTGATCATCGACACCGACCCGGGCGTCGACGACGCGTTCGCAATTGCGCTGGCGGCGGTGTCCACAGACGTCGAGCTACTGGGTGTGACGACGGTCTTCGGAAACGTGCCTCTCGCCACGACCACCGCCAACGCCCGGCGGCTGCTGCAGCTGTGCGACCGGACCGACGTACCGGTCGCCGCCGGTGCATCACGCCCGCTCGTGTACCAAGCCGCACGCCGGGCGAGCGGGGTGCACGGCAGCGACGGTCTTTCCGGCCAGGCCGGCTCGCTGCCGGAGGCCACCCGCCCGCTCGAAGAACGCGACGCGGTGAGCCTGTTGGTCTCGCTGCTCGAGGCGGCCGACGAGCCGGTGACCATCGCGCCGATCGGGCCGCTCACGAACATTGCCGCACTGCTCGCGGCGCACCCCGGCGTGCGCTCGAAGATCGCTCGCATCGTGCTGATGGGCGGGGGCGTCGCGCGGGGCAACTCGACGGCCGTGTCCGAGTTCAACATCTGGGCGGATCCGGAAGCAGCACGGCGTGTGCTCGCCGAGGACGACGTTCCGTGCGTGATGGTCCCCCTCGACCTCACGCACCAGTGCGCCGTTGACGGTGCGTGGCTGGCGAAGGTCGCCGCGTCCGGGTCGCTGGGACGAACGCTCGAAGCGTTCACGTCGGAATACCGGGCGCACTACCGGCAGGTGCTCGGCTACGACGGCATCGTGATGCACGACGCGGTGGCCGTCGCCGAGGCCATCCACCCGGGCCTGCTGCGGACCGAGTCCTTCCCGGTCACCGTCGACACCAGCGCGGGCCCGGCGCGGGGCATGACGCTGGTCGACCGTCGGGCGGTGCCGGTCGAAGCGGCGGGCCGACCGGTGGACGTGGCTGTGGACACGGATGTGGACAAATTGCGTGACTTCGTCCTGTCGAGGCTGGCCGGCGGCCGCTGATGGCCAGGGCTGAACGTCCGGACGAGCCGCCGCAGGATGGTGCCGGTCGGGAGGACGCGGCTTTTGGGGTCACCGTCCCCGGTGCGGCGAGCAGCAGGGGCGAGGTTCAGGCCGCGGACGATGCGGGCGGCACCGGCGACGGCCACGGTGACCTGACCCCGACAGACCGCCGGGGCGACGTCGATTCGTCACCATCGTATGACGAGCCGCCGCTCGCGGCGGCACCACTCGGAGGCGGTGCACCGGCCGAAACCCCACCGTTCGGCGACCAGGTACCGGCTGAAACGTCACCACTCGGCGACACAACACCAGCCGGAAGCCCACCACTCGACGACCAACCACCAGCCGAAACACCACCACCTGACGACCAGAAACCAGCCAAAACGTCACCACCCGACGACACAACACCAACCACAACCCCACCACCCAACGACCAACCACCAGCCGAAACACCGCCGCTCGGCGACCAACGACCAACCGAAGCGTCACTGCTCCAAGGCCAGGGTCCGGCCGACGTGTCAGCGCTGGGTGGCGGAAGGCGGGTCTCGGCTGGTGGGGTGAAGAGCGGCGTGGGTGGGCGGCGGCGGGTTCTTGTCGCGTTGGCTGCGGTGGTTGTCGCTGTTGGGGCGTTGGTCGTCGCGGTGCGGTTGGCTTCTGGGGGTGGGGAAGGCGTCGGTTCGTCCTCGGTGGCGGCGGGGTCTTCGCGGACCTCGGCGGCGGGCGAGCCTTCGCGAACGTCGGGGCCGGCTGCGTCGTCGGTGCCGGTTCAGCCGGAGGTTCCTCGGGCCAGTGAGTTCGAGGCGTGGGCCTCGCGGACCAGTCAGTGGCTCGACATTCCCCTGCGGGCGATGACGGGATACGCACAGGCGACCGTCACGCTCGGCAAGGAACAGCCGAAATGCCACCTTTCGTGGATCACACTCGCCGCAATCGGGAAGGTCGCCAGCGATCACGGACGGGCACAGGGTGACCGACTTGGCGACAACGGGGCGCTCGTGAAGCCGCTCGGTACGGTCGAGGTGCGCGACTTCTACCGTCACGTGGTGTCGACCCCGGACGCGGCGGGACCGATGCAGCTCGCGCCGGCGGTGTGGGCGAAGTGGCAGCACAGCACGTCCGACGGCAAACCCGATGTTCAGAACATCGACGACGCTTCACTCGCCGTCGGACGTGCGCTCTGTGCGGGTGGCCGCGATTTGTCCACCGACTGGTGGAACGGTGTCGCCACGCTCGAGCCGGCGACGGTCACGGTGCACCGCACGTTGGCGACGGTGAACGTCTACGGCACCGTCGGCCAACGCGACCAAGCACCGAACCCGGCAGTGCTGAGCGCGGTCGACTTCGCGATCGACCAGATCGGTCTCCCGTACGTCTGGGGCGGCAACGGCACCGGCGACGCCGGGTTCGACTGCTCCGGCCTCACCACCGCGGCGTACGCCAGTGCGGGCGTGAAACTCATGCGCACGGCCGACACGCAATTCCACAGCGTCACCCCGGTGCGTGAACCCGATCTGGGTGACCTGATCTTCTACGGTGAGCCCTCGACCAAGATCCACCACGTCGGCCTCTACATAGGCAACCAGCAGATGATCGACGCACCACAGACCGGGCAGGCGGTGCAGGTCCACCCGTACCGCACACCGGGCGACGACTACGCCGGCGCCGGGCGGCCGGCCAATTAGGCTCTATTGCATTTGATGCAACATTGAGCAGGACGCGATACTTCTCGTTCGTGCTCTTCAGGGAGTTTTCTGGTGATGTCGGCGACGGTCGTGGCGTGTCGTTGACCTGGACCGTCTGATGTGGATACAACGATGTTGTATCTGTTGCAACCGGAGGTTCGGGTGGTGCGACAGGCTGGTTTGGACGGCGCCGCGCATCTGATGCTGCCGCCCGGGGTGCGGCATCTGGACGAGACCACCGCGGTGTTCGAGGCGATGCTGAACGGCTGGGAATGTCAGCAGCAGAGCCGGTTCCTGCGGGTGGAGACCATCGCGCCGCGGGTGCGGCGGGTCCGGCGGTTCGCCGAGTTCACCGGCCAGTACCCGTGGCAGTGGGATCCTGCGGAGATCGAGGCGTTCACCGGCGAGCTGGTGTCGGGGCCTGCACCGCTGGCCCATTCCACGGTCCGTGGCTATCAGGTGACGCTGCGTCTGTTCTGCGAGTTCGTCACCGACTCCCGCTACGGCTGGGCGGGCGAGTGCGAACTGGCGGTTCGGGGAGGCACCCGTGCAGATCTGCCACGAGTGGAACACCGTGGCGCACCTGGCCGAGCTCGAATGCCGGCCCGGCCGCCGTGCCTTGACCTATGACGAGGTACAGGCCTTGTTCGACGCCGCCGACGCCCGGGTGGAACAGATCCGGGCCCGGGGCCGCAAGGGTGCTCTGGCGGCGCTGCGCGATGCCGTGATCCTCAAGACGGTCTACGCGTTCGGCCTGCGACGGCAAGAGACCGCGCGGCTGGATCTGGCGGACTTCCGCCGCAATCCGCGGGCACCCGGCTACGGCGGTTTCGGGTCGGTGCAGGTCCGCTACGGCAAGGCATCGCGCGGCAACCCACCCAAGCGGCGCACCGTGCTGACGGTGCCGGAACTGGATTGGATCGTCGACCTGCTCGGGGAATCGGTCGAGGACGTGCGGCCGTTGCTGACGCCACAGCGGCATCCCGCATTATGGATCACCGAGCGGTGCGGGCGAGTTTCCGTGCGCCATCTCAACAACGCGTTCGCCGCTGCCCGCGAGGAAGCGGAGCTGCCCGGCGAACTGGACCTGCATTCGCTGCGGCACATTCTCCCCGCTTAGTTTTCGTGTGGCGATTAGCCTTGACGGGGTACGGGAGCAGGGTGTTTGCGCTTTGCCTTGAGTCGTGTGGTGTTTCTATGGTCTCCGGTCATGATCTTGAGCTTCTTCT